>CAVRDN010000058.1:0-145922 GCA_963719675.1 uncultured Alphaproteobacteria bacterium
CGAGAACATGCCAGGCGCCTCACCCGACCTTGTGGATCGCCCATTTCACGTGCTGCGGCCCACCCTCGCGGCCGGTCAACACCACCTGTTCGGTTTTCCGCAACTCGCCCGATCCAAGGTAGATGCTTTCCTCGAGCGTCAGTTGCGCGGTGTCGGCGCGGAGGATCCAGCCGCCGCCCGAGCGCAACCGCATCAGCACCGCCGCGCCGTCCTGCTGCAGACTGGCCTGCACCTCGGGTGCAAATGGAACCGTAGGGTGTACGGTTGCGGCGACTCCGCCTCGATCACGTCCTCGCCGCGGATGTCCTCGCCGCTTTCGGACAAGTACAACCGGCGGCGATGAATGGCGCCGAACGGTTTGCGCCAGCCGTCATGCGTGGCCTCCAGCCAGTGCGCGCCGTTGGCCTCCTGCCGTTGCACCGTTACCTCGGTGGGACGCCGGCCCAGACCGTTCTCCAGCAATTCGCTGCTGTTCAGATCGCCGATCACCAGGGTCGAGTGCGCCGCGGTGGCGCGCGCGGCGTCGTTCCACTGCGGCCCGCCGGCCGGAAAGGCGCCCACGTTGACGATCATCCGGTCGCGCCCGACCGATAGCTCCATCGACAGCGTGCCGGCATGCGCGGTGCGGTCGATCCCGGCCGGTGGCGGCGCCCCGGCATCGACGATCAAAACCGTCCGCCCGGCCTGCAGACGCTGGAAACCGCCTTCGTTGAGCGACGACGGCGCGCGACTGCCGCGGCCGGCCTGCGTCAACACCAGGTCCACCAGGGTGCTGGTCTCCTCCCGGCTGCCATTGAACAGCGCCAGGCCGCCGTCGCCGTGGCGCAAGGCCCGCAACGCCGGCGCCATCAACTCGATCGTGCGCGCCAGGACCGGTGGCGGCTGAGTCTGGCCGGCCTGCAGCAGCGCCCTTATCTCCGTCATATCCTGCAACGCGGTCAGTTGCGCCGCCGGGCTTCGTTCCACATGGGAGCCGTCGGGCAGCACCTGGCGCGCCACCTCGCGCGGCAGAAACCGCAGCGCGCGGACCAGAAAACCGTTGTGCTCGGGCAATGCCACGGCGGCGGCGATCAGGCCCTTCAGCGCGGTCAGCGCGCGCGCATCGAGTTCCTCGGCCGGCAGGGCGGCTGACAGGCCGCGGGCATCGGCCACCAGCCGTGCCATCAACCGCTGGCGGAACGGATCGTCCGCGGTCGCGGCGAAAAAGTCGTAGTGGCCGAGCCACGCGGTGATCCGCGCGCCGGCGACGTCCGGACGACGTGCGACCGGGTCGGACGGCGAGGCCGCCATCCAATCCGACACCAGGCCGCGCGCCAGAAGGCGGGCCGGGTCAGTCCCAAGCGCGCGCAAATGCCGCAGCCAGGTGAACCCGTGCGCATAGGTCAGCAGCGGGCCCGACCCCTTCAAACTCTGCCAACCGCCTGGACGGAGCATCAGCACGCCGCCGCCGAACTCCAGTTCGCCCTTCATCAGCCGGACGCCGAGATTGATGTCACCCGGCCATGGATCGCGCACCGGTTGGGTCGGCGCGTCCGGCACGCGGACAAAGCGCGGCAAGGGCAGGCGAGCCACGACCTGACGCGCGCCGCGAAGCAAGCGGGAGCCAGCCATCACAAACGGTCACCCGCGCGCTCGGCGCCAGGTGAGGTGGTGTCGGGGGAGCGCCCGCCCGACGGATCGCCGGGGCCGGCACCGCGAAGGCCCGCGATCGCGGCGGCGCGATCCGGCGCGCCGAACACCGAGGTGCCGGCGATCAACGTGTCGGCGCCCGCGGCCAACACCCGCGCGGCGGTCTCCGGCGTAATGCCGCCATCGACCGCCAGGGCGATCGGCCGTGCATCGGCCGCGGCCCGCGAAGTCGCCGTGACCGCGGCCGGCAGCATCGATCATCCGGCGCAGCGCGGCGATCTTCGGCAGTTGCGAGGGCAGGAACCGCTGTCCCCCAAATCCGGGATTGACGGACATGACGAGAACGATGTCGGCCAGTTCGAGCAGCCACGCAATGCTTTCGATCGGTGTGCCGGGATTGAGCACCACCCCGGCCTTTTTCCCCAACGATCGTATGAGCTGCAATGTCCGGTGCGGGTGCGGTCCGGCCTCGGGGTGGATCAGGATGTGATCTGCCCCGGCCTCGGCGAACGCGGTAACGTAGGGATCGACCGGCGCGATCATCAGATGCACGTCGAACGGAAGCGCCGAATGCGGGCGCAATGCCGCCAGGACCAGCGGGCCGAAGCTGATGTTGGGCACGAAATGCCCATCCATGATGTCGAAATGCAGCCAGTCGGCGCCGGCCTCGGTGACCGAGGCGACCTCCTCACGCAACCGTCCAATGTCCGCCGCCAACAGACTGGGCGCGACGACAACTCGACCTTTGGGCTGCACGGACATGGGGATTTACCTGGCACCGGGACCGGCGCGGCACAAGGCGGAGAGTCTTTCCCGCGCCTGGCCTCGAAAATCCGCGCACCGCCCGCCGGTCCGCTATCTCACCACGCCGCTATCGTTGCCGCCCCGCAACCGCCGTCCCTCTGTCGCCGCCGCCCCGCTGTCATTGCCGGCCGCCATCGATGCCGCCCGTTATCGTTGCCGCCTGTTATCGCTGCCAGCGGATCAGCGCGATTTCCGCCGGGACCAGCACGCCGGGATGCGCCGGTACCACACGGACGGTGTAATCTTCCGGGTGCCGGCCGGCCGCCAATCCGCCATAATAAAAATAACCGCCGGTGGTGCCTGGGACCAGCCCATCATGCGACAGCGGCACGACCTCATCGCCGCCGTCTCGCGAAGCATTGGCGTACACTTCCACCCGGACGTCATCCGCGCCGATGCCCGGAAGATACACCGGCACCGAGAGACTCCAGCCGTCGGCCGACGGAGTAAAACTCAACTCGCCGATATGAATGCCGGCCCACGCGCGATGCGAATGCAGGTCCCACGCGGCCATCGCTTTCGCTTTCAATGCGCCGTCCGCGAGACGCGCGCGGATCGCCCGCGTGGCCGGCGACCAGGCCTTGCCGAGGTATTCGCGCACCATGCGGGTCGCGCTGTATCGCGTTGTCAGTGCGGCCATACTCCGCTTCATGCGGGTGACCCATGCCTGCGGCACGCCGGAGGCATCCCGGTCGTAGAACGCGGGAATGATGTCACGCTCAAGCAACGCATAGAGTTCGTCCGCGTCGCGGCGATCCTGCGCGGCATCGTCGTCCTCTCGGACGTCGCCGATCGCCCAACCAAGGTCCGGGGCGTACGCCTCCTCCCACCAGCCGTCCAACGTCGAAAGGTTGAGGCCGCCGTTGACCAGAACCTTCATCCCGCTGGTTCCGCAGGCTTCCCACGGACGGCGCGGCGTGTTGACCCAAACATCGACCCCCTGGACAAGTTGTTGTGCCAACGAAATATCGTAGTCCTCCAGAAACACGGCATGCCGCCGATAGCGCGGATCCTGACAGAACGTGACCCATTCCTGAATCATTCGCTTGCCGGCTTCATCGTCCGGATGAGCCTTGCCCGCGAGCACGAGTTGCACCGGACGGGTCTCGTCGCAAAGCAGCCTGGCGAGGCGAGCCCGATCATGCAGCAGCAAATCGGGCCGCTTATAGTCGGTGAAGCGCCGTGCGAAGCCGAGGGTAAGAATGTTGGGATCGAGCACCGTCTCGCCCAGCGTCGCGACTTCGGGCGGATAACCGCGTCCGCGCAAATGCGCGGACAGCCGCACACGCACCACGCGCACCAGTGCGTCCCGGGCATGGCCGCGCATGGCCCAGAGCGCCTCGTGCTCGACGGACTTCGATGCGTTGTCCCATGTCCTCGGGCTCATGACGCCAACGATCCTTGCCGCAGGCTTCGGTCCAGATCGCGTCGGCCGCGGCGGAATCCCAGGTCGGCACATGCACCCCGTTGGTGATGTGATCGAACGGCACCTCGTGCCTTGGCCATCGCGGATAGAGCGGCTGAAAGATTTGCCGGCTGACCTCACCGTGCAGGCGGCTCACGCCAAAACTCAGCAGAGCGCCGCGCGTCGCGAGCCAGGCCATATTGATGACGCCAGCGGAACCATCGCCGTCCGCCGGATGTCCTCCGTCGGGACCCGCGCGCTCCAGACCCAGGATCTGAATGTCGGCGACGGCGATATCGGGACCCGCCCAGGCCTGAACGTAGCGTTGGAAGAGGGCAAGAGGGAAACGGTCGAATCCCGCCGCGACGGGCGTGTGCGTGGTGAACACATTGCCGGCGCGGCCGGCCCACAGCGCCTCATGGGAACTCAGCTTGTGACGCAGCGCCAACTGCCGCGCCCGCTCCAATATCGCGAAGGCGGCATGTCCCTCATTCAGGTGACAGATTTCGATCTCGGGGTGCAACGCTTCCACCAGCCGCCAGCCGCCGACCCCCAGCACAAGCTCCTGCATCAGGCGCATCTCGCTGCCACCGCCATATAGCTTGCCGGCGATGCCGCGATCGACCGGCCCGTTCACCGGATCGTTGGTGTCGAGCAGGTAGAGCAAGGTCCGCCCGACCACGGCGCGCCAGGCACGCACGCGCAACGTTCGGCCCGGCAGCTCGACCGGGATGTGCAGCCACGCGCCGTCCGCCGTGCGCGCCGGCTCGACCGGCATGCTGGATGGATCGTTGTAGGGGAAGGCCTCGAACTGGCGTCCCTCGGCATCGATCATCTGATGGAAGTAGCCTTCCTGGTACAGCAATCCGATCCCGATGACCGGCATTCCGTGATCGCTCGCCGCTTTCAGGAAATCGCCCGCCAGCACGCCAAGCCCACCGGCGTATAAAGGCAGCGCGTCGCCAAGGCCGAACTCCATGCTGAAGTACGCGACGCCGCGCGGCGCTTCCCCGTCGGGCGCGGTGGCGAACCAACTGCGATCGGCGAGGTAAGCGCGCCGCGCCGCCACGAGTTGGAACAGATGCGCGACAAAATCGGCATCGGCGGCAAGCTCGTCCAGACGGGCGGCCGAGACATTGTCCAGGATGGTCCAGGGGTTTCCCCAGCGCTGCCAGAACTCGTTATCGACACGCGCCCAGAGCGCGTCGGCCTCGTGGCTCCAGGTCCAGCGCAGGTCGAGCGCCAGATCGCGCAATGGGGCCAGCGGCGCCGGCAGTTCGCGCCAGGGGATCATCGGTGCGCCTTCTCGTTTTCAAGCGGTGATAATCGTACCTGGTATTTCCATTCCTGTCGTTGCCCGCGCGGGTCGTGAACGCATATGACGCGTCTCGTTCGCCTCCCGGTCGGCATGGTGTCCGCGATCGTTGCCAGGATCGCAGGCCGCGAACGCGAGGTCGAACTCGCGGCGCACGCCAAACGGGACTTTTGTAGCATCGGCGACCGCGATGTCGCGTGACATTCTCGCTCAACTCGTTTCAGCGAGATGACCGGTGACGAACCCCGGTCACCGGTGGCCAGGGATAGTTGACCTGCCAACCAGGCGTCTTCTCTGTCGGCCCGCCGCGATCGCGTCTCAAACCCGAGGAGCTTACGAACAGACGAAGCTCCGTAATTCACTGAGCCTTGGTCTTTATGAAAATCGCGTGTCCGTTTATATTATGGATGAAGAGCAGATCCCGTCGCGCGCGCAACTCCTGAACCAGAATCGTGATGCCCGCACAGCCTTGAGCACCATAGTCGTCGAATACCACCACGCCACCCGGCGACATGCGCGGCCAGACCCATTCAAAAACTTCCAGCGCGGACCGATAGACATCGACGTCTATGTGGCACAGGCTGAAACGGCGCGAGGCGATGGCCGGACCGGTCTCATCCGGGAAGATACCTGTCAGAATGATACAGTTGTGGACACCGGCATCTGTTAAGCATTGATTGACGATGCCAATGCTGGTGTCCGCATGCTCGCCGCCAACGTCCTGGTCGATGGCACCGGCCTTCACGACGCCGCTGAATGTATCGCACAAGAAGACATTGCACGTTCGCCCAATCATCTGCGCCCGGGCGGCCATTATACAACCGGTGCCCCCTCTCCAGACACCCACTTCCAGGATGTCACCATCGATCTTCGCGGTTTCCGCTACGAACTCCAAAGCTCATAACAACGCAAAGGATCGACGAGGGTATAATCTCGCGTGTGAGCGAGCATTTCCATGAACTCCGGCTCCAGGAGCCAGGCATGAAATGTCGAGCCGGAGACGATCGGGGCACCATAAGCAGTCGCAATTCGAGCCACCCGAGCCTCGGAAATCGCGCTGTCTGGGTCTTCCTGTCCGGTGTCCATAACATCGTCTCCACGGGTCGTGCCCGATTGCGCTCTCATCCACGCGGCGTCAACTGTTGACCCGATCGCGCCGCTCTGGCGCGATCAAAGACAATACCCACCGCCGACGCACCACGATCCCGGCCGATGCACGGCAAGATTCCGGGATGCCGATGTGGTGCGAGCAAGCCTTGTCGGCGGCCCAGGGAAACCGCGCGAAAGGGCGGACGGACGGTTCCGCGCGCGACAGGGTCATCGCCGAATGCGAGCATCATGGCATCCCCGCCACCGGCATAGTAGATTTTGGACGTTACCCCTCCATCGGCCGAGGGCGCTCCAGGGAGACGATCGATGACCACGCCAATCACCGGTGACGGTGGCCACCTGACCTATCAGTCGGGCATCTTCTCCGGTGGCCGGCTGCCGCGGCGGCCCCGCCCCGACCTTGGCACGGTCGAGGAACCCGCCCGCGCCATTCCCATTTTCCGCGACTGCGACGTGCTGGTGGTCGGCGGCGGCCCGTCCGGCACCGCCGCCGCGGTGGCCGCCGCCCGCGCCGGCGCCGAGGTGATATTACTTGAGAGGAACAACCATCTCGGCGGCCTGTCCACCGGCGGACTGGTCATCTGGATCGACCGCATGACCGACTGGACCGGACAACAGGTGATCCGCGGCATCGCCAACGACCTGCTCGATCGCTTGCCGAAGGACGCCGTCGCCGGTCCGCCGCGCGGGCTGTGGGGCAGCGCCGACGAAGCCACCGTCGCCTACTGGAAAGAACGCACCGCCGCCCATCACGGCGTCGTCAACTGGGCGCCGACCGTCGATCCCGAGCACCTGAAACTGGTCTCCCAGGAACTCGTGCTGGAGCATAACGTGCATCTGATCTTCCATGCCTGGGGCGCCGCGCCGCTGCTGCGCGATGGGCCAAACGGGCCCGAGGTCGCCGGCGCGATCTTCGAAAGCAAGGAAGGCCGCAAGGCGATCCGGGCCGCCGTCACCATCGATTGCACCGGCGACGGCGACATCTTCCATCGCGCCGGCGCGGCGAGCACGACCGAAGTCGACATCCGCGACATCCACCACTGCATCAACACCGCCTGGCTGTTCGGCGGCGTCGACATGCGCCGTTGGATCGACTTCAAAACCAGCCAGCCCGCGGCGTTCGCCGAATTCATGGAACGCGGCCGAACCGCGTGCGGCGGCTTGTTCGAGCGTCCGTTCGTCTCCTGGCGCAACGAGGTCGCGTTGTTCATGGGACCGCGGCTGGCGGGCTACTCGGCGGTCGATGTCGAGGATCTGACGGAAGTCGATATCCGCTCCCACCGCCTGATGGCCGCGCATCTCGCGGTGTATCGCGCGCATGCGCCGGGCTTCGCGAGCGCGTTCCTGATGCTGTCCGCGCCGCAAACCGGTGTACGCCACGCCAGGCGGTTGGTGGGCGTGGAACAGGTGACCCGAGAGGATTGGCCCTCGGGCATCGCGCGGCCGGACGAAATCGGCGTCTCGCCCTCGTTGTCGCCGAAATACCCGGTGGTGTCGGTGCCGTATGGGGCTTTGGTGCCGGCCGAACGCGACGGATTGCTGGTCGCGGGACGGGCGATTTCATGCGACGCGACGAGCCATTCGTTCCTGCGCGAGGTACCGCAATGCTGGATGACCGGCCAGGCGGCCGGAACCGCCGGCGGCACTGGCGGCCGCCGCGCGGGTGAGGCCGCGGGACGTGCCGATTGGACAATTGCAGGATGCGTTGACGCGGCAGGGCGTGTTGGTGCGCGCCACGGTCGCGGCGTAACGCCGGGCGGCGCTTTACTCCGCCGCCGCGGCCTCGCGCCGCGCCCGCAGCACGCGCTCGGCGGGAAAGGTCACCCGAACGGTGGTGCCCTGGCCGAGCGTGCTGGAGATGGTCAGCGTGCCCTCATGCAGGGCCACGAGGCGGTTGCTGATCGCGAGCCCCAGGCCGGTTCCGCCATAGCGCCGGCTGGTCGAGGCATCCGCCTGAATGAACGGTTTGCCCAGCTTCGGCAGGGCCACCGGATCGATGCCGATGCCGGTGTCGGAGACGACAAGGGACACTTCGCCGGTGGCCGACGGCTCGACCTGGAGCGAAACGAGGCCGCCGGCCGGAGTGAATTTCACCGCGTTGGTCAACAGGTTCAGCACGACCTGCTTGATCGCGCGGCGGTCCGCCCGCAGCACGGCCTGGCGCGTCGCGATGCCGCATTCGATCCGCACCTGGGTTTTTTCCGCCTGCCCCCTGACCATGGCGAGGGACGCGCGCACAATGGCTCCGAGGTCGATATTATCGTCCGCGATGTCGTAGCGCCCGGCCTCGATCCGCGACAACTCCAGCACATCGTTGATCAGTTCCAGCAGATGCCGGCCGCTGCTGAGAATATCGCCCGCCCATTCCACGTACTCATCGGTGATCTGGCCGGTCTTGCGCGCGTGGATCAGTTCCGAGAAGCCAATGATCGCGTTCAATGGCGTGCGTAACTCATGACTCATGTTCGCCAGAAACACCGACTTGGCTTTGTTGGAGGCCTCCGCCTGTTCCTTGGCGCGGCGCAACTCGGCTTCCGTCTCGACAATGGCGGTGATGTCCCGGCCGGTGCCGCGATAGCCGGCGAACTCGCCCGACCGATCGAAAACCGGGACGCCGTTGATGCTGACATGCTGAACTCGGCCACCCTCGGCGGGGCGGGCGAAACGGAAGTCGCGAAACGGCCGGCGCGCCAACAGGTCGCGTTGGTGATTGGCCCATGCCTCGGGCGCCTGGCTGGTGTCGTTCACCTCCCACCGGCGCTTGCCGTGGAGCGATTGATTGTCGGTGGCCAACGGCGGCGACCCAACGCTGATCGGCGTGAAGCGTAGCTCGGCGTCCTGCTCCCAGAACCAATCGGATGCCATTTCGGCGAAATCGCGCAATCGCGCCTCGCTCTCCAGCAACCGTTCCCGCACCGCGGCGCCATCACGGATCTCGGCCGCCAACGTGGCCCGCTCCTCGCGCAGCCTCAGTTCGCGATCGTTGCGACGGAGGATTTCGATGACCAGCAATCCCATCAGCGCGACGAGCATCAGGGTCGCGATGATGCCGATGGTCCTGATCAGGCGGGCATGCGCCGCCGCGGGCGCCAGCACCTCGCTCAGGTCGAAGCCGACCGCGACCCGCAAGGGGAACCCGGCGATGGGCCGGACACTGTAGAGGCGTGTCACGTGGTCGATCACGCTGTCGCGGATGAACGTGTTGACCGGCTGCCCGCGGATCGTGCCGGCCGGGAGCGGTGGCACCCGCTCGCCAATTCCGAGCGCGCCATTCTCGGTGCCGGCGCCGAACCGGGCGCGGATGACGTTATCGGTCTTGCCCACCACGATCAGCCGGCCGCGCGGTCCGAGGTCGATCGACTGATGCAACGACGTCAACTGCGCGGGGGCCAGGGAAAACACCACCACGCCGAGGAACGTGCCGTCCGCCGCGTTCACCCGGCGAGACACGTTGAGCGAGAGTTCCCCCGACAATCGTCCGCGCAACGGTTCGCTGACGTAAATGCCTTTGAAGTCGCCATCGAGATGCACGCGGAAATGGGCCCGGTCGCTCAAATCGACCGGCGGCGGATGCGGATCGAGCGTGGATGAAACCAGCCTGCCATCCGGTCCGATGATCCCGCCCTGAATTGCCGCGGCCGCGAGCAGCGGAATCCCCGTGGCCCATTGGTGAATATCGAACGAGCCGGGCGCCGCCCGCATGCGCGCCGCCACGGCGTCCATCGCGCGGGAGACCGAATTCAATGTCTGGCTGAGTTCGCTCTGGAACGCCGCGCTCAGGTTGTTCGCGTTACCGCGGGCCTGCTCCAGCGCGGCGTGGCGCTCGGTGCGGATCACGTCGAACATGATCAGCCAGAGCAGCGCGATGACGCAGGTGCCAACGGTCAGGATGACCGCGATTTGGCCGCCCACATCGGACCGTGCCGGCATGGGGGTGGGTACGGCGGCGGGCATTGGCGGCCGGGACGCGGCACCATCGCCCGACCGATCATCCGGGCCGGCGTTCACCCGTGCGATCCGCATTCACGCACGTCTGTGCCGCGCGCGGCGCGACGCGGCGTCAGCGAATGGGGAGCTGTCCGTTCCGGTCGTGGCCGGCACCAGGAGGCCCGCGCATGACCATTGCTTCAGACCGGGCCGGCCTTGGTTCGCCCACCGTCGAAATCGCCGGGATAATGCCAGCGGAAATAAATACTGACCGCTCATAACTGGTCTTTCCACGTCATGGCCGGGGTCGGCCCAGACACCATTGCAGGCATTCGCCGTGACAGACGGTCCGGTTGAGCCCGGCCACGCCGCATGTGGCACAAGTCAACACTTGTGCCTACCGAAACAATACCATCGTCGTGTGCGAGAAATCCGCGCCGTTCAGTTAGCCAGAACAGCGATTACAGACAGATTACTGGCATGCTCCGGAGTTGATGGCTGACGGCGGGCGCCGGAGCGACGCGCGATTTTCAGCGTCCGCATCCGCCGCCGGTTATCGGCGGCGCGGGTCAATCCCGTGTCAGCCTCGCGGCGAAGAAACCGTCCATGCCACCCAGGTCCGGCCACATGCCAGGGTGGGTACGCAAATAGCCCTCCGGCGTGATCGCATCCGGCAGTCCGGGCAATTCCTCCCGCCGAAACGGGTCGTGACGCAGTCCGGAGTTCCCCAGCCGCGGCGCGCCCTCCTCGGGTTGCAGGGAACATACCGCGTAGATCAGCCGGCCTCCCGGTCGCAGCATCCGGCCGGCTGCCTGGAGCAGGCGATCCTGCGCCTCGCACGACAGCGCGATGTCGCGCGGTCGTTTCAGGTGCGGCACATCCGGATGGCGACGGATGGTTCCGGTCGCGGAGCAAGGCGCATCGAGCAGAACGGCATCGAACGGCGCCGGCGGTGTCCAGGACACGACGTCGGCGTGCACGACGTCCGCCGATAGCCGCCACCGCGCCAGATTCTCCGTCAGCCGGGCGAGCCGTACCGCATCCCGTTCCACGGCCGTCACGTGCGCTCCGGCGGCGGCGAGTTGCGCGGTTTTGCCCCCCGGCGCCGCGCACAGATCGGCGATCCGCTCCCCTGGGCGCGGCGCCAGCAGCATGGCCGGCAGCGCGGCGGCGGCGTCCTGCACCCACAGGCGGCCTTCGGGGAACCCCGGTATGGCGGCGACATGCGTTCCGGCGGGATAACGCACCGAGCCGGTCGGCAATCGCAGCGCACCCTCGGGCGCCTCGCCGTCAACGCGCGAGGTCAGGTCGAGGGGCGCCTCATGCTGATGCGCTTCGGCGATCGCGCGGGCCTCGGTGCCCCAGGACGCCCATAGCCACGCCGGGGTATCGAGGCGGGGGGAGTCCAACGTCTCCAGCACCGCCTTGCCGCCGGTCGCGACCTTGCGCAGCACCGCGTTCACGAGGCCGGCGAACGGCGCCAGACCGCTGGTCCGCGCCAACGCCACGGCGGTGCCGACAGCCGGCATGCGGCGGCATCTCCAGCAGCAGCAGGCCCGCCGCGCCGATCCGCAACACGTGACGCACCGGATCCGGCGGTGCCTTCCGCATCAACGGCTCCAGCACCGCGTCCAGCGTGCCGGTGCGCCGCAGCACGGCGGCGGCGAGGCGATGACCGGCGGACCGGTCGCGCGGCTCCATGGCCGGCAGCGCGTTCAGCGCGTCCTCCAGCGTGCGGCGGCGGTCGAGCACGGCGGTCAACAGCGCGAAGGCTGCTTCCCTCGTCGGGTCCTCCGTCATGGCTATTCGCCGGCTCGGGGGGCGAGCGTGGCGCCGCGGCCGGTCAGGTCGTCGCCGGCGGTGCTCGGCATGAACAGCGCGACCGGGGCGGACGCGGTGGTCATCAAGGCCACCACCAGAAAGGCGACACTGAAGTCGGACGGCTGCGCGGTCGCGTGGCCGGTGTAGACGCGGGCCAGTTCAAGCGAGACGGCGCCGGCGGACACGCCGATCGTCGCGGCGAGTTGCTGTCCGGACGTGTAGAGGCTTGTCGCCGCGCTCATGCGCGCGCGCGACACGTCGCCGTAGGCCAGGGTGTTGTAGGCGGTGAACTGCAGCGACCGCAGGAAGCCGCCCACAAGCAGCACGCCGTACAGCGCGGCGGCGGGCCATGTCGGGCGGAACGCGGCGCACATCGCGAGCATGACGCCGGAAATCAGGCCGTTCCACAGCAATGTGTCGCGGAAGCCGAACCAGCGCAGCGCGCGCCGCGCCGCCGGCTTCATGCACAGCGCGCCGGCCGAACTGGCGAAGGTGATCAAGCCGCTTTGCACCGCCGAGTCGCCGAAGCCGACCTGCAGCATCATCGGCAGCAGAAACGGGATCGCGCCGATCCCGGTGCGGAACAGCATCATCGCGCTGAACGCCACGCCGAAGCAGGGCAGCTTCATCAGGGTGAAGTCGAGCAACGGCTCCTTGGTCCGGCGCGCGTGCAGCAGGTAGCCGAGGCCGCCAAGCAGACCGCAGGCGATCATCGCTTCGCTGATCCAGAGTTCCACGAAGTGGCGGCCCAGAGTCTCGAGGCCGAACATGAGGCCGATGAGGGTGATCGAGGACAGCAGCAGGCCGCGCACGTCGAACCGTCCGCGCGGTGGCTCGCGCACGTCCTCGACGAACATGGTGACCAGGATCAGGCCCAGTACGCCGATCGGGATGTTGATGTAGAAGGTCCAGCGCCAGTCGAGATAGGTCACGATGAAGCCGCCGATCGGCGGACCGCAGACCGGGCCGAGCAACGCCGGCGTGGTGAGCCAGGCCATGGCGGACACCAATTCGGTCTTCGCCGCGGTGCGGAGAAGCAGCAGGCGCCCGACCGGGACCATCATGGCGCCGCCCATGCCTTGCAGGATGCGGGAGCCGACCAGGAACGCGAGACTGGTGGACTGGCCGCACAGGATGGAACCCAGGGTGAAGATCACGATGGCGAGGCGGAAGATGTTGCGGGCGCCGAAACGGTCGGCGATCCAGCCGCTGGCCGGGATGAAGACCGCGAGGCTCAGCAGGTACGACGTCAATGCGACGTTCATTCGCACCGGATCGTAGCCGAAGGTGTGCGCCATGGTCGGCAGCGCGGTGGCGATCATGGTCGAATTCGAGGTTCTGCATGAACATCGCGGTCGCCACGATCAGCGCGGTCAGGCGGGTGCGGTGCGAAACGCGGTTGGGGTCGAGTCTGATGGCCTCACTCATGGCGCCATTGTGGGGCCGGAGGGCGGCGGAGGAAAGCATGGCGATGCGCCTCCCTCCGCGGTACCCCTGACGCCGCCCGCCGGTCTCATGTCACCGACCATTGGTCTCATGTCACCTACCACCGGTCTCATGTCATCGGGAGGTCTCAGACCTGGGAGTAGCCCGATCCGGGGGTGTCCACGCCGCGACCCTGGCCCTTCTCGATCCAGCCGAACTCCTTGAGGATTTGCTGGCTGTAGGTCACCCGGCCGTTGATCTTGAGCGCCGGCTCGCTGGCCAGCAGCAGGGCGGCGCGCGCCATCAGGATCGGCGGCTCGCCTTTAGGGTCGTCTATGCCGGTGACCAGCTTGTGGTGGATCGTTCCGGGGGTCGGCACGACGCGGGACGGCGACACGGCGGTCACGCTGATCCCGTCGTATTGCGCGACCTCCTGCGCCAGGCCCTGGGTGAAGCGCTCCAGCGCGGCCTTGGTGGCGCCGTACATCACGCCGCCGCGCACGGTCTTGTCCTCATACGGACCGCGGCCTGGCCCGATCGCGGCACCGGAACTGATGTTGACGATGGCGCCGGACCGTTTCGGGATCATGTCCTTCAGCACTTCCTTGGCCAGCATGAAGGGCCCGTGCACGTTGACCGCGAAGCAGCGGATCCAGCGATTGGTCGGATACGTCTCGGTCGGCAGGTAGTAATTCAGCGCGGCGTTGTTCACCAGAATATCGACGGTGCCGTAGGCGCGGCGCGCGGCCTCCACCAACGCGATGCAATCCGGCTCGGTCGAGACGTCGGCGGTGCGGGCGGTCGCCTCGCCGCCCTTGGCTTTGATGTTTTCAACCGTGCGGGCGAGGGAACCTTCCAGCATGCGGTGCTCGCCCTCGTTCATGGTGCGGGCGGCGCACACGACCTTGGCGCCTTCCGAGGCGAACAATTCGGAGATCATCTGCCCGATGCCGCGGCTGGCGCCGGTGACGATCGCGACCTTGCCGGTGAGCTTGCCCATGGTGCGTTTCCTCTGGTTGGTCCCGCGGCATTGTCCGGCGCGCGGCCGTCGCGTGCAAGGCGCGGTCGCGCGGGGCGATCGTGCCACCGGCGATCGGTTGGGGGGCGAGAAGATAAACTCGCCTCCACGAAACCCGGTGCGCGCATTGACGTTACTCGAAGAACCCTGATAACCCGCGAGAGGAAGACCGCATGTTTTTACATCGCAAGGAACTGATTCAGCCCGTCAAGGTCGGCACACCGGACCCACGCTTTGGGACCTTCCTGCTCGAACAATTTGGCGGTGCCACCGGCGAACTGACGGCGGCGCTGCAATATTGGGTGCAATCGTTCCATGTCGAGGACGCCGGCATTCGGGACATGCTCCAGGACATCGCGCTGGAGGAATTCAGCCATCTTGAAATGGTCGGCAAGCTGATCGCGCAACACACCAGCAAGATCGACCAAACCGACGTGTACGATGCGCCGCTGTTTCGGTTGAAGGGAGGCGGCCCGCATTTCCTCGACAGTCAGGGCAGTTGCTGGACCGCGGCCTATATCAATGAAGGCGGCAACGTGGTGCGCGATCTGCGCGCCAACATCGCCTCCGAGGCCGGCGCGCGGCAAACGTATGAAGCGCTGATCAAGGCATCGAACGACGAGGGTACCAAAAAAGCCCTGACCCATCTCCTGACCCGCGAAATCACGCACGCCAACATGTTCATGAAGGCGCTTGAGTCGATGGACAAACTGACCGACCCGATGTTCGGCAATATTCAGCCCGACGAGACGGTGAAGCTGGTGTTCAATCTCTCGCGGGGCGAGGACGTTCGCGGTCCGTGGAATGAAAGCCCGGACTTCAAGTACATCGAGGATCCGGAGCCGGAAGGCGGCATGCCGCCCGCGCCGGTCAACGCGGACGATGAAGGTCATCGGAACGGGAAGGCGCGCGCGAAATCGCGGTAGATCGCCATTCCGCGATCGGTGCAAACAGGAATAATGCCCATGATGAATTACAGGCTCATGCTGGCGGTGGCCGGTCTGATTGGTCTTTCAGCCGCGCCGTCGATGGCGGCGCTGTCGAAAACCGACCAGGACTTCGCGCGCAAGGCCGCCGCCGGCGGGTTGTCCGAGGTTTCGCTGGGTCAACTGGCGCAGCAGGACGCGACCTCGACTCCGGTCAAACAGTTCGCCGAGCGGATGGTCAACGATCACACGCAGGCCAACCAGGAATTGCAGCAGATCGCGCAACAGGAAAACCTGACCTTGCCCACGACGCCGGACAGCAAGGATCAGGCGGAGCAAAAGCGGCTTAGCGGCATGAAAGGTTCGGCGTTCGACTCCGCGTACACGAAGTTCGAGGTACGGGATCACCGGCAGGACATCGCGGAGTTTCAACGCGAAGCGACGTCCGGGCAGGATCCCGCTCTGAAGGCGTTCGCGCAGAAAACCTTGCCGGTGCTGCGGCAACACCTGCAGATGGCGGAGGCCGCCGCGACCGCGAAGTGATGCGATGAGCCGGCCGGAGCACGCTTCGGCCGGCCGATCCGCCCGTTACCGATCCGCCCGTTACCGATCCGCCCGTTATTGGCCGGCGCGAACGAACCGGTTGCGCAACACGCCCAGACCGGTCAGTTCGACCTCCACGACGTCGCCGTGCACCAGATCCGGGGAGGTTCCATCGGTTCCCATCCAGATCACGTCGCCCGGATACAGCGTCATGTATTTCGTCATCGCCGCGATATAATGCGCGATGCCGAAGATCATGTCGTTTGTCTTGAAGCGAAGATCTTCCTTGCCGTTGACCCGCACCACGGTGTCCATGGCGTTCAGGTTCACCTCGGTCTCGATCCAGGGCCCCATCGGCTTGAACGTGTCGGTGTTCTTGCCGCGCCAGAACGTACGGTCGCCGCGTTGCCACGTCCGCTCACTGACGTCGTTGCCGATCGTGTAGCCGAACACGCAGGAGAAAGCGTTTTCCTCGGTCAGGTGCTTCGCCTGTTTCCCGATGACGACGACCAATTCGCCCTCGTAATTCATTTTCGGCGGCGCGTGCGCCGGAATGACGACATCTTCGCCGTCCGCGATCAGCGCGTTGCTGGCGCGGTAGCCGATGTCGGCCTTCTCGGGAAACACCGGTTTGACGCCGCGCTTTTCCGCCATCTCCCGAATATGCGTCGCGTAATTGATGCCGGCGCAATAGAACGTCTTCGGGATGACCGGCACTTCGAGTTTCACGTCCGCGAGGCGATACGTCCGGCCGGTGGGCTGGGTGTCGTCCCCCCATGGCTCGCCGGCGATTTCCATGACCGTTTCGCCGGATAACGAGCCGTAAGCGGTATGGCCATCGGCGGTGAATCTGATCCATTTCATGGTGTTTCCTCCCTAAGCGGCCGCGCGGGCGATTCGTAGGAACGCCGGATCGAAGACTTTGTTGGCCATGATCTGGCAGCGTCGCATCAGCCTGATGTCGTCGGGTCCGTAATCGTCGATCGCGCGGTGGATCGTGCCGATATGATCCCAAATGACCAGATCGTTCTCGGTCCAATGATGTGTGTGCCGGAAGCGTGTCTCCAGCTGGTGATCGAACAGCATGGCCAGCACGCGGTCGCTTTCGTCCGGCGGCAGCTCATTGATCCGGGTCGTATAGCCGGGGTTGCAATACAACACCTTCCGGCCGGAGATCGGGTGCGTCAGGAACAGCGGATGCGAGACCGGTGGACGCGCGCGGCGTTGCTCATCGGTGAACGGGGGGCGGCCGTCGTGCTTGTCGATCCGCATGTGTTCCCAGAATTTTTCGTAGCTGTGGCTGGCGGTCATGCCGTCGAGACGGGTCTTCAGGTCAGCGGGGAGGGCGTCGAACGCGGCCCGCATGTTGGAGAATTCCGTGCCGCCGAGCGGCCGGCCGTCGCGCCGCGGGATGCGAATGCAATACAGGAGATTCACGAAGCCCATCACGTCGCGATACGACATGTCGGTGTGCCAGTCCTGCCCGGCGTAGGGCGCGCCGATGTACTGGCCATTTTCCTTTAGGTTCGACAGCGTACCGACGCCGCCATAGCCTTGGAGGATGGCGTTGTTTCCCGGCACCGGCGAGCCCTGAATGTCGCCAAATCGCAACGAGAACGCCTTGAAGTCGTCCATGTCCGCGGGCGTGCTCAAGGCCATGTCCGGGCAATGCAGCACACCGTACTCGCCCAGGCCGTTCAACAGGCGGCCGAATTCCGCGTCGCTGACGGGGTGGGAGAGGTCCAGGCCGCGTACGGTCGCGCCGAGGATCGCGCCGGTTGGCTCGATGGTCAGCATCAGGCGGCCCGCGCCAGATGCGCGAACGCGGGATCGAAAATTTTCGTCGCCATGACCTGACAGCGGCGGATCAGGCGGATCTCCTCGGGCCGGTAATCCGCGATGGCACGATGGATGGTGCCGAGATTATCCCAGATCAGCAGATCCTTTTCGGTCCAATGATGCGTGTAGCGGAACCGCTCCTGAAGCTGAAACTCAAACAAGTACGCCAACAGCGCATCGCTTTCCGCGCGCGGCATGTTGTCGATGTGATCGGTGAAGCCGGGATTGCAATACAGCACCTTCCGTCCGGTGATCGGATGCGTGAGCAGCACCGGATGCGAGACGGGCGGCCGGCGGCGGCGCTGCTCGTCGGTCAGTGCCGGCCGCGGGCTGCCCTTGGCGCGCATGTTGTCCCAGAACTTCGCGAAATCGTGCGAGGCCGTCGCCCCCTGAAGCCGGGTCCTGATCTCCTCCGGCAACGCGTCATGCACCATGTGCATGTTGGAGAACTCGGTGCCGCCGAGAGGCTTGCCATCGCGCATCGGAATGCGCACGCCGTAGAGCACGTTCACGAATCCCGCGACGTCGCGGTAGGTCATGTCGGTGTGCCAGTCCTGGCCCGCGTCGGGGCTGCCGATGTACTGACCATTTTGCTTCAGGTTCGAAAGGATCCCCACCTCGGGATTTTCGCGCGAGGTGTCCAGAGGTCCGATCGGGTTACCCTGGATCTCCCCGAACATCGACGAGAACCGGCTGACGTCCGCCGGCGCCAGATCCTGCGCCGGAAACCGTAGCACGCCGCGATGCCCGAGCGCGTGCAAAATGATCGCGAAATCGTCATCGCCGACAGGTTTCGAGAGGTCGACGCCGTGTATGGTCGCGCCAAGCACGCCGCCGGTCGGTTCAACGCGGATCATCGCCGTCCTCCTTACGCCGCCCGGGCCAGATCGGTGAACGCCGGATCGAAAACTTTCGTCGCCATCACCTGGCAACGCCGCATCAGCCGGATCTCGTCAGGCCGGTAATCGGCGATCGCGCGATGGATCGTTCCGATATGATCCCAGACGAGCAGATCGTTCTCATTCCAATGATGCGTGTAGCGGAAGCGGTCCTGGAGTTGATGCTCATACAGAAACGCGAGCATCGCGTCGCTCTCCGCCTCGGGCAGTTCGTTGATGCGGATCGAGTAGCCGGGATTGCAATACAGCACCTTCCTTCCGGTGATCGGATGCGTCATGAACAACGGATGCACCACGGGAGGGCGGCGGCGGCGCTGTTCCTCCGTCATCGGCGGGCGGCCGCTGTTTTTGTTCTGGCGCATATGCTCCCAGAACTTTTCGAACGTATGCGTGACGGTCGCGTTCGCCAGCCGGATTTTGATCTCCTCCGGCAACGCCTCATAGGCGGCGTGCATGTTGGAGAATTCGGTGCCGCCGAGCGGTTTGCCGTCGCGTCGCGGAATTTTTATGCCATACAATACGTTCACGAAACCAATCACGTCGCGATACGACATGTCGGTGTGCCAGTCCTGGCCCGCGTCGGCGGCGCCGATGTATTTGCCGTTCTCCTTGATGTTGGAGAGGATCCCGACCACCGGCACTTCCTTGCCGTCCTTGGTCAGCGGGCCGGAAGACGGTCCCTGAATGTCCCCGAACTGTTGCGAGAAGCGGCGCACGCCGTCCTCGTCCAGATGCTGGTCCGGGAAATCGCAGCACGCCGTATTCGCCGAGCGCCGCCAGGACCTGGCCGAAATCCTGCCGCGAGATCGTCTTCGCCGCGTCCAGACCGCGCACCGTGGCACCGAGGATGGCTCCGGTGGGTTCAATCGCGAGCATGCTTTGCCTCCATCGAAATCGTCGGCATGATCTGCCGTCGTCGCAACGGATATTACGACGCCCGCCGGCGCTGGTCCAATCGCGCCGCCGTCCGGTGGGTTCGGCGGGCCCGGTTGCTCAACCCGCCAGCGCGCGAACCATGGCCGCGGCGCCGGCCGCGACCCGCTCGATCACCGCGACGTCCACTGCGTGAGGCCAGCGATCCTGGGGCAAATGAAACAGGCGGTTGCTTCCGACCAGTGTGACGTAGCGTCCGCCCGCGCGATGAATGTCCTTGGTCTCGCCGCTGGGAATATGGGTGATGGGCGCCATCGTGTCGGGCGGCTGGCCGAGCGCGGTCAACGCATGCCGCATCGCCTCGCGTAACGGTTCGTCGGCGGACTGGATCGACAGTTCGCCGCCCGCCGCACCGATATTGGCGCCGTAATGAACCCACACCGCGCCGTTCGGACCGTCCCAGCCGCGCCGCCGTTCCAGGAACGCATCGAGGCCCAGATGTCCGAGTTCATGGCCGCTGTTCGCGGTCATCACGACGTCGGCCATGGGCGGTGCCGCGATCAGGGCGCGTAACGTTTCCAGCCAGCAGACCAGCCCGCCGCCACGCTCCGACGTCGATTGCCACCAGGACGATCGCGGCGTCATCACGACCAGCTTCCGGCGCCTCCGCTCACGCGCGGTATGTTCCCGTCCAGGGAGTGTCGCCACGACATTGTGAGCCCGTGCGACGGTGCGCTGATAGTGGTTCACCAGCTTCGTGGGTTCGGCACGCGGCATCTCCGCCACATGGATCGCCGGACAGCCGTACGGTTCGCGAAATCGCTCGGCGTTCAGCAGGGCAAGCCCCGGTTCGCCTCCCTGGCAGACGATCACTATGCCGGCGCGGTCGGAGGCGCGGCGGATGGCACGATAATCCGGCGTGTAAACCGCCCAGGGTGAGAGTTGGACGACCGCTATCGGGGAATTGACACCGTCGGGCCCGGTCGGCGGCGAGTCGAACACCGGCACGCCCTCGATGCGCTGGCCGCCGGCCTCGACCCAGCAGGCCACCGGATCGACGCGGTTCAGGTCGAACGTTTCCATGGCAACCGTCGCGCCGAGCGACGCGGCTTCGCGTGCCAACCATTCGGCGCCCGCCTGATCGCCCGGCGTGCCGGTCCTGTGTACACCCTGAGCATCCCATGCCCGCAGCCATGCCTCGGCGCGCATCAGCGTCGCCGCCCAGATTTGGGCATTGGAGTCCTCCCTCGAATTCCGCCGACGATGCCGCCGGGAGATTGGGTATTCAAGCCACCGCCATGATCCAGATCAAAGCGCGAGCGATATTGACCGAAGATATTGTTCACATGGATATCACCGGCCTGATCGCGAAATACGATCGCGCGGTCCCGCGCTACACGAGCTATCCGACCGCGCCGCATTTCACGACGGCGATCGACGGAGGGGTCTACGCGCGCTGGCTGCGCGAACTACCCGAGGACGCGGCGCTGTCGCTATACCTGCACGTGCCGTTCTGCGCTTCGCTGTGCCGGTTCTGCGCCTGCCACACGACCGTGGTGAACCGGCCCGAGCCGCTGGAACTGTACGGCGTCACGCTAATGGCCGAAATCGACCTCGTGGCCGACACGATCGGCGGCCGTCGCACGGTGCGCCACATTCACTGGGGCGGCGGCACACCGACGCAATTGCCCGCTGATACCATGCTCGCGGTCATGCGGCGATTGCGCGCGCGGTTTGACGTCGCGGCCGACGCCGAGATCGCCGTCGAGATCGATCCCAGGACGCTGACCGACGCTTCCTTGCGCGCGCTCGCCGCGATGGGCACCAACCGCGTTTCATTGGGCGTGCAGGACTTCGACCCCGCGGTGCAGGATGCCATCAACCGGCATCAAAGCCTCGCGCTGACCGAGGACTGCGCGGTGCGTCTGCGCTCGGCCGGGATCGACGCGATCAACCTCGATCTGATCTATGGCCTCCCTTACCAGACCACCGAAGGGGTGATCGGAACGGCGGAACAGGCGCTCGGCCTGAAGCCCAGGCGGGCGGCGGTGTTCGGATACGCGCATGTGCCGTGGATGAAGAAACATCAGGCGCTGATCCCCGACGCGAGCCTGCCGAGCACCGTCGAACGCTTCGCGCAGCGGCAGGCGATCGAGGATACCTTCCTGGCGCACGGCTACACCGCGATCGGCCTGGATCATTTCGCGCTGCCGGATGATCCGTTGGCGCGGGCGGCCGACGACTCGCGGCTGCGGCGGAATTTTCAGGGCTACACCACGGATGCGGCGGAGGTTCTGATCGGGATTGGCGCCTCGTCGATCGGCGCGATGCCGCGGGGCTACGTGCAGAACCATCCGGCGGTGCCGGTCTGGCGAGACACGATTCGGGCTGGTGTGTTGCCGACGGCGCGTGGTGTCGCGCTGACCGGCGCGGATCGCACGCGACGAGCGATCATCGAGCAAATCATGTGCCACCTGTCCGCGAACCCGTTCGCGATCGCGGCGGACGGCGGGCTCGATCCCGCCGAGCTGACCGACGCCGAACCAGCGTTGCGCGATCTGGAAACCGATGGGCTGATCGCGCGCGACGGCGACCTGATCGCCGTGACCGAGCGCGGCCGGCCGTTTGTACGCGCGGTTGCCGCGGCCTTCGATTCTTATCTGGCGCGCGGGGTCGCGCGGCATTCCGTGGCGGTGTGATCATGTCGATGCCTGCGAGCGATACGCTGACCAACCCTCTCGCGCCGCCCAGGGGTTCGGGCGATGTCATCGATCTCGACCGGTTCGCCGACACGGCGTTGACGCGCGATCCGTTCGAGTTTCTGGTCGTCCCAGGCTTCGTCCCGCGCGCCGCCGCCGAGGCCGCTGCGGCGGCGTTCCCCGGTCCGGATTTACCAGGCGTGCTGCCGGCGCCGTCGGACGAGCCCGACACCGCGTTCGGCCGCCTGCTGCGCGTCCTGCGCTCGCCCGCGGTCTCCGAGGCATTCGGCGCGAAGTTCGGGCTGACGCTGCCGACCAGCACGCTGATGGTGACGCTGCGTGCCCGCACCCGCCCGCGCGACGGGCAAATCCATACCGACAGCGAACTGAAGCTGGTCACCGCGCTGATCTACCTGAACAGCGATTGGTCCAATGCCGGAGGCCAGTTGCGGCTGCTGCGTGGACCGGACGATATCGACGACATGATCGCCGAGGTGCCACCGGAGGCCGGGACGCTGATCGCGTTCCGCCGCTCCGACCGTTCCTGGCATGGCCACAAGCCGTTCGACGGGGTGCGTCGGGCAATCATGCTGAACTGGATGGTCGATGAAGCCGCCGCGCGGCGGGAGTCGCGGCGCCACGCCGTGTCGTCAGGCGTCAAGCGCCTGTTCCGCGTTTGACGTCAGGGGGTACGCAAAGGAAAACCCATGAGCACCACCCTTGAGAAGCCGACCGTTCCGATGGCCGGCTGCGCCATTCGGCGCGCCATTCTGAACGCGGCCGGCGTGCGCTCGCCGTTCCGCTATTGGCTGTTGCACGATGTGCTGCCGGCCTGGCTTCCCGCGGCCTTGCACGCTCTGCCGTTCGCGCCGGCCGGAATCGGTGACACGCTTGGCAAGCGGGAAACCTGCAACTCGCGGCGGATCTTCTTCACCGAAGCGAACCGTGATCAGTTCGTCGCGTGCGACGTGCTGGCCGACGCGTTTCAGGATGAGGCGACCGTCGGGCTGCTGGAGGATTTGTGCGGCATCGGGCTCGAGGGCAGTTCGCTGCGCATCGAATATTGTCTCGATACCGATGGCTTCTGGCTGGAGCCGCACACGGATATCGGCGCCAAACTGCTGACGTTCCTGGTGTATCTGTCAGATGATCCGGCAGCGGAAAACTGGGGCACCGACATCATGGACCAGGCGGGCAACGTCCTCGCGCGGGCGCCCGGATCCGCCAACCACGGGTTGATTTTCGTTCCGGGCCCCGACACGTGGCACGGTTTCACGCCGCGTCCGATTGTTGGTGTGCGGCGGTCGTTGATCGTGAACTACGTGAAGCCGGAATGGCGGTCACGGCACGAACTGGCGTTCCCGAACGAAGCCGTGGTGTCGGCCAACAACGAGTGACCCCCCGTGGTAACCCAGGCGCGGTAAACCCAGGCGCGGTAACCCAGGCGTGGTAACCCTGGCATGATAACGCTGCCATGATAACGCCGGCGGGGCGTCCCGGTGGCGCCTCGGCGGGCGGACGCGCCGCCGCGCCGATGCGGCGTTGGCGCGGTGACGATCCTCGTGATGCGCGGCGTTGCCCGCCAAACCCGCGCGGCGTGAACCATTTGTTCAGCGTTCCGCCCGTACACTGCGCCGATGACGAGCCTGCTTGCCGCGCGCGGGGCCCCAACGCTGATCATCCTGACCGGCCTGTCGAGCATCATGGCCGGCATCGCGTGGCTGTCTCCTTCGCTGCTGCCGGGTCTGATCGCCTCGCTGCTGGCGCTTGGCGGCATTCTGCTGGCCTATCGTTATCTGGGCGCCGCGTGGGTCGGCTGGGTACTGGTGACCGGCCTGTCGATGGAAATGGCGTTGACCGACCTGATCGGGCCCGAGGCGTTTCAGGCGACCATCGCGGCGGACAAAGCGACCGAAATCGGCCTCGTCGCCTTGACGATCCTCCGGCTCGGCGCGGTATCCGATCGCTTCAATCCCGCCTGGGCCTTCCTCATGATGGCGGCCATGGGCGCCATCGCCGGCATTCATCCGGATCTGACGATGATGGAGATGGCCCGTTCCCTGGTCGGGGACGTCACACCGTTTCTGCTGTTCTTTTGCGTAAAACCCGTCGGTTGGGGCGCGACGGTGCGCCGCGCGGTCACCTTCGCACCCTTGGTCTCGGTCGTACTGGGCGGTGTGCTCGATATACTCGGGCTGCGGCCGGTGTTCTTTCACAGCGGCGGTCTTCGCCTCGCCGGCCTCGGTCATCCGGCGTTCCTGGCCAACGTCTGCCTGCCGGCGCTCTACGCCGGACTGATATACTGGCTCCGCACCGCGTCGCCGCGCGAGGCGTTGTTGCTGGCGGTGAATTTGGCCATCCTGTTCCTGACCGGTGCGCGCGCTCCCGCGGCCTATGCCGCCATCGTCATCGGCGGCAGCCTGATCCTGGCGCCTGGCTCCGCCGTGCCGCGTGCCCACCGCCTCGTGCTGATCGCGGCCGGCCTTACCGCGGTGCCGCTCACCTTGGTCGTGGGCGAGCACTACGGGTCGCTTCGCCTGTTCGAGGTGCTCGACGGTCACGCCGGCAATTTGAGCGGCCGCCAGCTGCTGTGGCCGATGTTCGAAGCCGCCGCGGCGCGAGCCCCTTGGACCGGCTGGGGCCTTGGGTCCGGCAACCTCGTCATTCCGCGCGACGGCCCGATCGCGACCCTCGTGGGCACCTGGGCCGCGCACAACGAATACCTGCGCATTCTGGTCGAGGGCGGCTACATCGGACGGACGCTGCTGATCGTGCTGTTCGTGCTCTGGGCCAATTTTCACATACGCCGGCTGCCGCCGCTGGAGCGGGTGGTGATGAGTTTGATTTTCGTCGTGTTCGCCGCCCATGCGATGACCGACAACGTGCTGATTTCCACGCCGGCCTGTGTGCTTTTCGCGTTCATCGCCGCGGTGTACGCGGAAGCGGAGGACAACGCCCGAGAGCGCTTGCGAGAAGTACCGGTCGTGGCGTAGGGAACGCTCCGGCCTCGCTGGAGCGACCGAATTGCGATTCCGCGTTCCCTGTTTTTCTGGATTGCAGCGTCAACCTTCGGGCCGCCGTGATCCTGTCGAGAGCCGACTCGCGCGGAAGGCCCCGACAACCAATTCCGCCCCTTGGCTTCGACCCGAGCCTGTCCGGCTCACGCCCGATCATGTCGATAACCCGGGCCGGCGATTTCAATCATGGCCGGGCGACACCGACCTGGGGCGTTTGCCTTCTGGTCATGCTGATCTTCGCCGTCTGCGTCACGGAACCGCGAGAGGCATGGGCGGCGGGTCTCGCGTTCGTCGTGAACTCCAACAGCGCGTCGATCAGTTTGATCGACATGTCGTCGCGAAAAGAACTGCGTCGCATACCGACACTGCGGGAGCCGCATCATCTGATCCTCAGTCCCGACGGCAAGGATTTGTTGGTCGGCGATACGACGGGGAACCAGATCATGTTTCTCGATCCGGCGACCGGCGACGTGCGACGCACGGCGGTGGTCGCGGATCCCTACCAGCTCGGCTTCAGTCCAGATGGGAAGTTTCTCGTCGTGAACGGCCTGGCGCGCAATCAGATCGATGTCTACGACCCGGCGACCATGACGCTGATCAAGCGCTTTCCGATTGCATCAACGCCCAGTCATATGGCGTTTTCACCGGATTCGCGGAGGGTGTTCGTTTCGTTGCAAGGGAGTGATAAGTTGACGGCGATCGACCTGGCGTCGATGCAGATCCTGTGGACCGAACCGGTGGGGCCAACGCCGGCCGGCGTGCTCTGGCTGCACGACAAAATTCTGGTCGCGGATATGGGCAATGACTACGTCGCGGTGGTCGATCCGGCGTCGGGCCACGTGGTCGATAAACTCGTCACCGGGAAAGGCGCGCATAATCTGTTTCTTTCGCCGGACAACAGGATCCTGTGGGTGAACAATCGCGCCGGTGGCACCACAACCGCGGTCGATGCCGAGACGTTGAAGGTATTGCGCAGCTACAACATTCCTGGCGGTCCGGACGACATCGCGTTCGCTCCGGACGGCGACCTGTGGATCACCCGCCGTTTCGCGGAGAAAGTCGCGATCCTGCACCCGGAGACCGGCGATTTCGAGACGATCGACGTCGGCCGCTCTCCGCACGGCATCTGGCTGAACCCGGCGGCGCGAAGCCCCTGACCAGGCGAATGAGGACAGGATGGAGCGCATGATCAGGAGGATCCGGCATGGATGATCCATTCGATCTGATCGCCGGCTGGCTGCACGAGACCATTTTGATCCCGCTGCTGTACGCTCTTGGCCTGATGCGGTGGGAAGAACTCGCGCATGGATGGGCATTGTTCGCGGTCTATGGCGCCGTGCAGGTGGTGGCGACGCTGACGATCTGCATGCCGTTGGAGCGATGGCGTCCGGTGGAACGATGGCGGACGACAAGAGCGCTGTCGGCGTCGACATCTTTTACACCGTATTGTCCCGCGTCGGGCGTGCTGCCGCTGGTGACGTTCGTGGTGTTCTACCAGGTGCAGGTGGCGCTGAATGGCTGGCTCACCGATCATGGCTGGGTTCCGCCGATGCTGGAGCGGGTGGTGCCGGCGTTGATGGGCCACTCGGTGCTGACGTTCGCGATTTACGCGGTCATTCTGGACTGCGCCGACTACTGGCGGCATCGCATGTCGCACCAGTTCCGCTGGTGGTGGGCGCTGCATTCCGTGCATCACGCGCAGCGGCAAATGACGTTCTGGTCGGACGACCGCAATCACCTGTTGGACGACCTGATCGCGTTCGTGTGGTTCGGTGTGATCGCCCTGGCGATCGGCGTGCCGCCAATGCAGTTTCCGCTGCTCGTGCTCGTGCTGCGCTTCATCGAGAGCCTGTCGCACGCCAACGCCCGTCTCTCGTTCGGCGTCGTGGGCGAGCGGCTTCTGGTGTCGCCGCGCTTCCATCGCGCGCATCACGGCGTACTGGCCTACGGGGAGCGTAGCTGCAATTACGGTGCGGTGCTGCCGTGGTGGGACATGTGTTCCACACGGCGGACTTCTCGCCCGAGTACGTGGCGACCGGAGATCCGAGCGGCGATGAGGCGGCGGCGACCGGCTCGTGGTTCGCGCAGCAGCGTTCCGGGTTCCGGCGGCTTTGGCGGACGTTCGCTCCTCAGCGGCGATCGAGGGCGTAAAGCAGCCGGTAGCTCGGATACGCCCGCACGTCCGCCGCGCCGTGCGCCCGGGGGTTGCGACCCAGAATGGCATCCGTGATGGCGATGGCGCCCGCGAGTTCCATGGTCTCCACGACGATGACCCAGGCGACCGGATGGTCGGGCTCGGCGCTCTGACTGAGCACGGTGGTCGGGCTGCGCGGTTCGCCGGGCGCGAGGGTCCAGAAATGCGCGGCCGCGACGTCCGGGAGGGCATGGATTTCGTGCAACAGCGTCTCGGTGATCCAGGTGCGCAGGCGCGGCGCATCGCCGGGTGTCAAATGCACGACGGCGGCGGCACCGCCCATGCCCTCCCCCAGAGAGGCAACGACGTCGCAGAGGCCACGCTGCATGAAACGGAAACGCGGCATGATCCGCTGCGTCCAGGCGGACGGATTGTCGAGCTGCAGGCGATACGGACCGTGCGTCAGCACGTCCAGGGTCGTTGCCTCATAGAACGCCATGTAGCGCGGGGAGCCTTCCTCGGCCCGGTAACGGCGGCCGCGATTGAGGCCGGGAACCATGGTGCGTTCCGGGATATGCTCGCGGAAATACCATTCGTTGAAGTCATCCTCGTAGTCCGGATCGACCTCGTTCCAGATGGCGAGAACAGCGTTGCCGAGGAGTGCCATAAGGATGGACTTTCAGGTTGCGATCAGCTTGCGTCGTGGCGGGTTTAAGCACTCTTCCGGTCGCGATGCACTGATGCTTTTGGGAAGGGTTATGAGAACCGCCTGAATGGCTGCCTCTTCGCACGGCCATTCACCCCGCCATGGCCGGACACCGGGCCGGGCCGAGCACTGTGCGGCGACAGATCACCGGGTCGAGCCCGGTGATGACGAACGTCGAGGCCGGTGATGAAGAATGTCGAGGCCGGTAGAGAAGAATGTCGGGGGCGGTAATGAAGAATGTCGAGCCCGGCGATGACGAACGTCGGAGGCCGGTAATGAAGAACGTCGGGGGCGGCGATCACGGATCGGGCGTCGGTGCGCTTCGGTCGTCTGATCGGACCGCTGGTATTATATGGGCCGCTCGAACCGCCACCCAACTGATCGGGCTTCACGGGAGCGGAACGCCGGCTAGTCCGGATCCTCCTCATACGGCGTCGACAGACTGTCATCCTCGGAATAATTCGCCGTGATCTCGTCTTCGACGATCCGCGTCACGTCGCCGGTGAGCCGCCGCATGTCCCACTCGGTGATCCAGCCTTTGATGTATTGCCGCATCGTTCGGGTCGCGGTCCGTTCCGGCGCGTCGTGCGCGGGTGGTTCCCACCCGTAGGCCTCGCGATACAGTTCGCCCAATCGCAGGTTGGCGCGCACGAGCTCGTCGATCCCGGGGGCGCGCAGACGATGCGTCCGCACGGTTTGCGCGATATGCGTCATCGCGACGTTCGCCAGCTTTGCCTCGTGATGCCGCTCCTTCAGCCGCAGCCGCTCGGTCAGGCGGGTCGGATCGTCGCGCTCATCGATGACCGCGGTCACGAAGTCGTCGGTGATGGCATAGGCGGCGACGATCCCGGGCCAGGACCGCGCGCCTTCAAGCCCCAGCCAGGTCGCCAGCCACGCGTAGGCCAGCGCACGGCGCAGCGGGGTGTAGCGGCCGATCAGCTCGACCTCATCGAACAGCAGGCACCACCCGGCATAGCCGGCGGCGTGCAGCACGGCAGTCAGGAAATGGATCCGCTGTTCCATCAACACCGCGACCGCGGGCAGCCGGAGTTCGAATTTCCGGGCGCCGCCGACCGCCGCGAGGGCCTGCCGCACATCCGCCGGTCGAATCTTGCCGCCCGCCAGAAACCGCTCCATCTGGCGCGCGAAGCCGGTCGGCAACGTATCGCGCTGCAGCAGGAACAGCAGCGCGGAAAAGATCGGCGCCAAAGCGTCGCCGGCCTGCGCGACGGCGGCTTCCAGCGCGGCCATCCGCTCGCGCGATTGCCGCAGGATCGTCAGCGCGCCGGTGATCGCGTCGTCATGACGGTCGGGCAACGTCGCGCCGCGCACCGCTTCCTCGAACACCCGCGCCGGGTCGGACAGCGGGGTTTCCTTGCTCACCACCACGCGGCTGACGACGAAGTTTTGCGCGCGGGCGACCTCCGCCAGATAGCCCAGAAAGTGCGACTTGCCGGAGCCAAAGCCACCCGCGATGCCAAGGCCCGCGCGTGGGTGGTCAGCCCAGACGTTGTGCAGTTGCGCGTCGAATTCGTGTTCGAGGCTGGGTTCATCAGTTCCCATCAGGCGTACGGCGGCGCGGTTCGGCACACCCGCGCGCAACGCCTCGATCGCGATGCGGGCTTCCAGGTTCACAGGCTCACCATCACCAGGGGGGCGAGCGGATTTTGCCGGTCTCCCGGTCGCACGTCCGGCCAGATCCGCATCTCCAGCGCCTTGTAGGTATCCAGTGTCCGCCGGCGATCGCCCTCGATCAGCCCCTGATCCGCGAGGCCCAGAACGAACAGCCCAGGCAAATGCTCCAGATCGTCGATCAGTTCGCGCAGGACTTCGTACAAGTCCATCACCGCCGAGGGCGAGTAACGCACCGCGGTGTCGCTCTTGCGGGTCGCGGCGCGCAGGTCGAGGCTCAGCAGCAACCCGTCGGCGCCGGCCTTGCGCAGGAAATGACACAGCGAAATCAACATGGCCCGCGCGTTGGTGCGGTTGATCTGCCCGGTGATGTCGAACTCGCGCAGCGACGACAGCGGTGGCTTTTCGCCGCGCAGCCACTGATGCACCGGCGTATTCGCCTCGCCCTCCTGGGGGTCCAGCCGTGACAGGCACAGGGCGATCATCGCCGCGCGAAAGTCCCGCGCCAGTCTGGGATCATCCCATAAATCGCGACTGAGCCACTGGTCGCGGTGGCGGGTCATGATGCCGGGCGCGATGCCGAACGCCTCGGCCAGTTCGACGGTTCCCAGGGAGGTGCCGGGATGCGGCCAGGGGTGCTCGTGGCGGCCAAACAGTTCTTCAAGGTAACGTTGCAGCAGGCCATCCCATGGCAGCACGCGAACCAGGGCGAAGAACAGGTCCTGCGCCATGTGCAGCTTCGTCTCGCCAGCCGAGAGGTGCGCGTGCAACAATCCGTGCCGGCGCGCCAGGATCGCGCATTCGTTCTGGATTTCCTCCTGGGTCGCTTCATCGCCGACGACGAACTTCGCCGCCGCGCCGCCGTCGCGCAGAAAATCCCGAGAAATATTCACGCTCGATCACGCCGAGCCATTCGCGCGGATGCAGGGGTTCCGTGCGGATTTCAAGCATTACGGGCATCCGCGATAAACCGGACCGCGAAGTAGTCATGCTGGGCGCCGGTCTCGTCGAACACGGTCAGGCGTTTGGCACCCTTGGTGCCGGTGGAGCCGCCGAGTTCGAAACGGTGGCCGCGGCCGGAGCGGGCGTCGGGCTCGCGGTCGAGGCGCAGCAGATCGACCAGGAACTCCTCCATCGGATAATCCGCTGCCGCGGCAGGCAGCAGCGTCAGCACATCATGCAGCGCGGCGAGCGCGACCAGCGGTCCCTCGCCGGTGCGCCAGTCCGGCGCCAGCACGGTGTAGGCGCGCAACAGACGATCCAGAAACGACCGCGCGTTGAAACGGCCCGAACGTTGCTGGACCGCCTTCAGATGCCGCGCGAGTACGCTCGGGCGCAACTTCCGCTCGAGCTTGCGGCCAACGCGAACGCCGAGGTTCCGGGCCTCCAGGCGCAGCACGACCGGGTAAGCGGTGACGCGGCCGTCGCGTTGCACCAGGGTCACGCCCGCGGCGGCCGCGGCCTGGGATAATTCGGTCAGAAACGACCCGTTTTCAAAGGCGGCCGCGATGTCGATCGCCGGCATCTCGGCGTCGCGCGCGATCGCTTCCGTCAACCGCGCGGAGCCTTCCCGCAGCGCGCTCTGGGCCGCCCCAACCCCCGCCAACGCTCCATCCTGGGCCGCCTTACGGAGTTGCCTGGCGGCATGCAGCACCTGCCCGGCCTGCTGTTCCAGGCGGGCCAGGCTCGATTCCCAGGCGCCAAGTGTTTCCTCGAAGGATGGCGCGGTATCCGACCGCGAATCTGCAGTGTCCATGACGTTACTATGAGACGCGGCAACGGGCATCCGTCAATGCCACGACACGCGCATGCCGCCCGGCGGGAAAGCGGAACCGAGCAGATGAAGCGCGGGCGCACGCGGAGCACACGGCCGGCCTGGCTGGACGCCGGTCACGGCGGATGCCGGCGCGGGTGCGTGGCGAGTCCCACCGCGACCGATCGCGACCTGACAGCGTAGTGCGCGCCATTACCCGCCCGCCGGATGGCGCGGAGTGCGCCGGACGCGGCTTCGGCGCTTGCGGGACTCCTCACCGGGCAGGCAGGTTCACCGCCCCGACCTTCCGCGATCGATGCGCGGTGCGCGTCACGCGCGTAACGATCGGGCAGAATGACGCCGGCGGCCATGGTGTCGAGCGCCTCGGCCGGTGAGTTGAACATATTATTCCGAACAAGCAACTTATAATTCGCGGGTGAAACCGGGTGTCGCCGGGTCGGCCGCCGCCAATGCTTTACCCCCGGCCAAATGTGGGCGTAGGCTCTCCCTAACGGGAAGAGGAGAAACGCCAATGCCGCTCGACCTCGCGACACTGCGCAACGACAAAGCATTCGACGCATTGACCGCCGCGATCCTGGACCGCGACCAACCGCGCACCGCCGATCTGTTTTACAAAATGGTCACCGACGAAGGCCGGTCGGTCGGCGAGGCTCTCAGCGTCGTTACCGCCGCCGAGGCGCCGTTCGTCCAGGTGCCCAATCACATCAACGTGAAAGACGGCCAGGTCGTGCTGGTCAACAACGACCACACGATCCTCGGACTGCGCACGTCGGCCGACCTGGCGCCCTATTTGCCGGAGCAGTACCGCCTGCTGCCAATGCTGCAAAGCGTCTGGTACATCCCGGCTGGGCTCGACATCTGGAACCAATTGCTCGGCAGGTATCCGGGTCGCTACGCCACCATGAAGGGCATGAACGTGCCGCCGCCGGACTACGGTCCCGTGGTGTGGAATCAGGACGTCGCGCCGATCCGCGAAGGCGGCACGCTGGAGGAACGCCTCAATGCGCACATGCTGGCCACGATGGGCGGCCAGGTGGAGCGCTCGTACGGCATGTTCCTCGATCTCGCGGCGGATGAGAGCGTGCGCGACCGGCTGCGCGACCAATTGCTGTTCCTCGGACTGATCGATGTGCAGGACACCATCGTTGGCCGCAAGGCCCGCAATACCGGGCATAAGGCGTTGCGGGCGCGGGCGATCGTCGGCCTCGCGGATTACGTCGGATGGGAGCGCGCGCACGGCGTGTTCTACACCGGCGTGCCGGACATGGCGGTCGGACCGTTGTACTACTCGCTGTACGATTATATCTGCGTTCAACTGACCAACGCGTTCCCCGACCTCGGCAAGAGTCTCGTGCAATCCAACCAGACGCCGCTGACGCCGGGCGAGGTCGAAGCGTTCATCGACATGCTGATGACCGCCGACCAGGATACCGTGTTCGGGCAATTGACCGAGCACCTGAAGAACGGCAAGTCAATTCGATCTTTGGGCGATACGATCCAGCTCGGTGCCGCTGAACTGATCCTGCGCAACACGGTGCCGCGTTCGTTCACCGACGGGCAGCATCCGTTCGATTACTGCAATACCGGGAACTTCTGGATCCGTTCGAGCAACAGTCCGTATCAGCCGCGCATCCTTTATATGATGGCGAATTTCGTCAACGATTCGGCGCGGCACAACAAGTGGAACAAATCGGTGATCGAGAGCGAACTCGCCGGCTACGATTACGCGAATCGCGATCCGGAGTCGCTGCTGAAGGAACTGGACGAAGCGATCCTGGCATTCGATATCGCGCGCTCGACGGCGGTCGCGAACGCGTACCTTCAGTCAGGCGCCGACCGGAAGAAATACATGGCGACGGTCGCCCTGGTCGCCAGCAAGTTCCAGGACGATCCGCACAACCAGAAGATCACCCACTCCGCGTTCCAGGAGTATGAGAACAATTCGACCCATTTGCGGGATCGGTTGTTGCTGGTCGCGGTGCGGCAACTCGCGGGCTGGCCGAAAATGCCGGGTGAGCGCGATTGCTTCGCGCGGTTCGAGAAGGAGTGGATCCGGCACTGATCTCGGCCGGTCACAGCCGCGCGGCGGTCACTCCGGTGCCGCGCGGCGAACGGCCAAGCAGGTCCAACAGCGCGGGGACGCCGTCCACCACGGTGAACAGGTCGCGTGAGCCGGGCGGCGCGAAGCCCTGCGCGATCATGCCATCGACCGCGGTCACCAATGGCGCGGCCGAGCCGGCGACGTCGCAAATGTAGATCGGCTTGTCATGCAGGCGCAGTTGCCGCCAACTGATGATCTCGATCGTTTCGTCCATCGTGCCGATCCCGCCGGGCATCGTGACGAACGCGTCCGCTGCCTCGGCCATGCGGCGCTTGCGGTCATGCATGCTATCGACGGTCACCATCTCGGTCACGCCGCGGTGGGCCACTTCCAGCTTCGTCAGGAAGTCGGGGATGACGCCAAGCACCGAGCCGCCGCCAGCCAGCACCGCATCGGCGACCACCCCCATGATTCCGTTCCCGCCGCCGCCATAGACCAGCCGGATCCCGGCCTGAGCCAGCCCCGCGCCGAGTTCGCGCGCCGCGGCCGCGTACGCCGGGTTCACGCCTGGGCGGGAGCCGCAAAATACCGCGACGGAATAAATCTCGTGCATGACCGTCTACCTCGTGGTGGCCTCCGCCCAACGCGGCGGCTAAGCTGTGGAATGGATCATAAGATCGTATGGTTCGGCGCCTCGACGTCGAGGCTGCCGGGTGGTTGGACAAGATCCGGGATACCCTGATTGGGGCCGGGTGCAACTGAGTTCAAGGGAAGGGTTCACGATGACGATGAGAACTCGCTTTGGTGGCGGCCATGATCGTGGCGGTCGGAGGCGCCGCGTACGCGGAAGGATTCGATCCGATCGAGACTCGCAAGGCGGGGCAGGATCTGCTCGCGGGCGATTTCGGCGGGATCAAGGCGGTGATCGTCGCGAACGGCGACGTGAAAACTTTGGAGGGGCCCGCGAAGGCCATTCAGCGGTGGGCGCTCGTGTTCCCGACGCTGTTCCCGGCCGGCAGCGACAAAGGGGATACCAAAGCGGCGCCGGCCATCTGGAGCGACCCGGCGGGCTTTCAGAAGGCCGCCGTGGCACTTTCGAACGCGGGCGCGACGCTCGCGGCCGCCGCCAAAGCCGGTGACGCCACCGCGGTCGCCGCCGCGTTCAAGGGTGTCGGTGAGGCCTGCGGGGCCTGCCACAAGGATTATCGCCTGAAATAGCGCCCCGCGGCCTGATGAAATGCGGTCGATGAGCCGCCGGTAGATTTTCCAGCGCCGCCAGCCCGGCGGCCGATCAGGGGGAAATCGCCGGCGAGCCGCGGTGCGCGAGTGGAAATGTGTTTCTGGCGCGCCGCGGGAGCTTCCCGGTAGACGGCGTGCATGAAGCCCCTTGTCGTCCCCCCATCTCCGGCTCTGTCGGAGTGCGGTCACGCCCAGGGGCGGTAGCCGACGATCAGCAGAAACGCCACGACGGCCAATACGCAAACCAGGTAAACCACCAGCGCCAGGATCGGATGCATCATCCTCGGCGCGCGCGTCGCACCGGGCAGGCGCTTCTTACCTGTCACCATCGGCAGCACCAGGTTTTGACCCTTCAACACCCGATACGCGACGATCGCCAGCACATGCAGCGCGATGGCGATCTCGATCAGCGTGAAGGTCACGCCGTGGACGTGCGTGAGCCAATCGCTGCGCTGCTTGCCGACGAGCTCGGCGAACGGACCCTCGGTCAACACGTCGTCGTTGGCGCATAGCCCGGTCCCGATCTGCACCGCCAACAGCGCGAGGAACACGATCACCATCCAGCCGCCGGCCGCGTTGTGCCCGACCTCGCGGTCAGGTTCCCGCCGCGCGACATGCGCCAGGTGACGCAGCGCCGCCAACGGACTTTTCAGGAAGTGGGAGAACCGCGCCGTATCGCTGCCGATAAATCCCCAGAGCAGCCGGAACAACAGCAGCGACAGGATCGTCAGGCCGGTCATCACGTGTACCCGCATCCAGTCCAAGCGTTCGCTCAGCCAGGACGTGAAGATGAGAACCACGAGGACCCAGTGGAACAATCGGGTCGGCAGATCCCAGATCCGCATCGGCAATTGAAGCTGTCGCATTCAGTCCTGTTCTCCCGATCGCGTCGTCATGCGCGCCTGATCCGACGCTTCCGGTCCCATTATCGTTGCGGAGTCATCGCGCGGCGCGGGCCGGTGAATTTCGGTCTGGCGTTTGCTCCGCCCGCACCGGAATGGCGCGGGCTTTTACCGGCCCGTGGTCCATGCGTCCATATCCGCGGCCGCGAATTGTGTGTGACCGAGCCAGGTGCGCCGCCTTGGGGTCCCGGGTCATGAAGCGACCGTCGGAAGGAGACTCCCGATCGGCATGCTTCGCGCGGCCGCTCGGTTGTGGCAGGGTCTTCCGGTACATACGAGCCAACAGACAGCGCCGCACAGACAGAGGATGGACCATGCCACGCATGACCGGTGGAGAAGCGATCGTCGATGGGTTAATCCGCCATGGCATCGATACGATATTTGGCCTGCCTGGCGTGCAGACTTACGGCTTGTTCGACGCGCTCGCCCGCAACGCCAACCGGATCCGGCTGATCAACGCGCGGCACGAGCAAACCACCGCCTACATGGCCCTCGGTTATTCCTGCGCCACCGGCAAACCGTCCGCCTATTCCGTGGTGCCTGGCCCAGGCGTGATGAACACGGCGGCGGCGCTGGTCACCGCCTGGGGGGTCAACGCTCCGGTGCTGTGCGTGACCGGGCAGGTGCCGGGCGCGATGATCGGGCGGCAGCGCGGCCAGTTGCACGAGATGAAGGACCAACTCGCCACGATGCGGACGCTGGTCAAGCACGCGGAGCGTATCGACCATCCCTCGGAGGCGCCGATCAAGGTGGCGCGGGCGTTCCAGGAAATGCTTTCGGGCCGTCGCGGTCCGGCCTCGATCGAGATGCCGTGGGAGCAGTTCGCCATGGCCGCCGAGGTGACGCCGATGGATCCGTTGCCGCCGTTGCCCAACCCGAAACCGGACCCGGAGCGTATCGCCGCGCTGGCGAAGCTGGTGGACGCGGCGAAGGCGCCGATGATCTGGGTTGGCGGCGGCGCGGTGCATGCGTGCGCGGAAGTACTGGCTCTGGCGGAGAAGATCGGCGCGCCGGTGGTGTCGTTCCGCGGCGGCCGCGGCATCGTCGACGATCGTCACCCGCTTGGACTGACTGTGCCGGCGGCGTTGAAGCTCTGGCCGATGACGGATTTGCTGATCGGTATCGGCACGCGGCTCGATGTGCCGGTGGGACGGTGGGGCGGCCTGCCGCCGGGCGCGAAACTTGGGCGCATCGATATCGATGGGCGGAGATGCATCGGGTGCGGGCCGATGTGCCGATCGTCGCCGACGCGGCCGATGGCGCGGCCGCGCTGACGGCGGCGGTGCGGGCACGTTCGGACGCTGACCGCCCGGCGCTGATCGCGCGGGCGAAGGCGGATGGATGGGCGGCGCTGAAGACGGTGCAGCCGCAGATGGGATATCTGGAGGTGATCCGGCAGCTGCTGCCCGAGGACGGCATCCTTTGCGACGAGATGACTCAGGTCGGCTACGTGTCGTGGTTCGGCTTTCCGTTCCATTCGCCCAGAACGCTGATCACGTCAGGCTTTTCCGGAACTCTGGGCGCCGGGTTCCCAACCGCGCTCGGCGTTAAGGTCGGACAGCCGAACCGGCCGGTGGTGGCGGTGACCGGCGATGGCGGGTTCCTGTTCGGCGGCTCCGATCTGGCGACCGCGGTGCGGTATGGCATCAATCTGGTAACGATCATCTTCAACAACGAGTGGTACGGCAACGTGCTGCGCGATCAACGGCGGTTGTTCGAAGGCCGCAAGTCCGGGTCGGCGTTGAGCAATCCGGATTTCCAGACCTACGCGAAGTCCTTTGGCGTTCAATCGTGGCGGGTCACCGATGCCGATGGGCTGCGCGGCGCCCTGACGGAGGCATTGGCGGCGAACGCGCCGACGTTGATCGAGGTGATGACGGACATCACCAAGGAATCGTCGCCGTGGGAGTTCATTTTCCCTGGGAGAGGCTAAGCCGCCAGCGTAATCCCCTGGGGCGTCAGGCGCCCTGGGTCTCGGTGCGCTGGGTTCGTTGCGCTGGGTTCGGTGCGCTGGGCTCGGCGCCACAATCAGGCGGCGCGTCGTTCCGCCAGCCGCTCCGCCGTGCCGCTGAACGCGCTGGCGGTCGCCTCGTCGAGGACGAACACCAGGTGCAGCATATCATCCTCGTGCGACCGGACCGCGAAAGGCAGCGGGCCGGCGATCGTCTCGATCTCCAGCGTCCCTCTCGCGCCAATCTCGAGCACCGGGATGCCGCGCAGTTGGGCGCCGTTGTCGGACAGGTCCGCGACCCGCCCGTGATATCGTTCGCCACCAACGGTCACCTGGCACGGGAGATCGACCGCGTGGCGACGGCAGGCGCGACGATCGACCTCGGTGGTGGACGTGCGCACGACCCGGATCACCGAGTGGCGCAGTTCCTCCATCGCGTCATTCAGGCCGGTGACATTTTCACGCACATCGGCGGCGTGCCGTCCGGTGTCGCTGGCTTCGGCGGACACTTCGTTGGTGCGTTCCATCATCTGGTTGGCGGCGCTCGCGGTCTCGGTCACGTTGCGCGCGATTTCGGCCGTCGCCACGCCCTGCTGCTCCACCGCCGCCGCGATCGAACTGGCGATCACGTTGATCTCGCTGATGGTCTGCTTCGATCCGCGCCACCGCGGCGACGGACGCGCCGGTCGCTGAGCGAACCAGACTGATATGGCGGGCGATTTCCGCGGTCGAGCGGGCGGTCTGGCGTGGCAAGCTGCTTCACCTCGCTGGCGACGACCGCGAACCCCTTGCCGGCATCGCCAGCGCGCGCGGCCTCGATGGTGGCGTTCAGCGCGAGCAGATTGGTGTGAGCGGCGATCTCACCGATCATGTCGGCGACGACATGGATTTGTTCAACCTCCTGGTTCAGTTCCTCGATCGTCGCGCGAGTCTCGGTGCCCGCGTTGACCGCGCGGCCGACCACCGCGGCGGACGGCGTGACCTGGCCACCGATCTCGCGGATCGAGGCAGCGAGATGTTCGGCGGCGCTGGCCACCGACCGCGCGTTCTCCCGCGCCTGCGCGGCGGACCCGGCGGCGGTCTCGGCGGCGTCGCCGGTGCGATTGGCCGAAGCGCCCATCGCATCCGCGGTGGCGGTCATCGCGGTCGTGCGCTGGCGGATGTGCTCCATCGCCGCGCCGGTTTCGTTCTCGATCGTGTCGGCCATGTTGGCCAGAGCGATACGCTTTTCCTGCTCCGCCAGTTGGTGCTCCAGAGCCTGCTCATGTGTGAGACGCGCCACGGCGAGTGCGTTGTCCTTGAAGACCTCCACCGCGCGAGCCATTTCGCCGAGCTCGTCGCCGCGTGCTGCGTTTGGAACGGCAACCTCCAGGTCGCCATGAGCGAGTTGGCGCATGACACCGGTCAGATCGATGATGGGCCGGGAGATGCCACGACCGATCAACAGAGCCAGCACCAGACCGATGACGATCGCGCCGGACGCCGTCAGCATGCTCAGATGCCGGGCGGCGCTGGTCTGCGCGAGCATCGCGGCGATCGCGGCACCCTGGGATGCGGCGGCCGTCGCCTGCTGCTCCGCGGTGGCGCGCAGCACGGCGGTCGCCGCGCGTTCCCGTGCCTCGGTGGTGGCCCGCAGCGTCTCGTCCGCGGTGACAACCTGCCGCAGCGCCGCGGTGAAATGGTCAAGCGGGTCCGCCAATCCCTTCGCGAACCGTTGCAGGCGGGGACTGTCGGTTGTCGCTCCTGCCAAAGCATCGATGGTGGCGCGCAAGGTTCGCAGCGCGGTCGCCGCCGCGTTGGCCTCCGCCGGAGTGCGCGAGGCGATATAACGCGCCACCGTTCCGTCGGCCGCGCCGAAGTCTTCGGCGAGGCGCACCGCCGTCCGCAATCGTTCCGGGTCCGCCTCGCGGCCGAGCACTTGCGTGGTCGCCGTCACGATGGTGTGCAAATCGGTCGCGGCGGCCTGAACCTGTTCAATGCCGGAACGCCGCGCCTCGACCGCGCCGATGGCCGAGTCGACCGCGGTTCGATAGCGGGTCGTCAACTGATGCGGGTCCGCGTTCGCGGTACCGTTGTTGGACTGGCCATGCTCGACCGCCTGATCGAGGCGGGTGAGACTGGCCTGGGCGGCTTTTTGGTCTTCGATCGTCGCGGTCAGCACATACTGTACGACGCGGGCGCGCGCCTCGGCGACGAGCAGCGTCACCTCGGTCGATCCCGCCGCCAGCGCGCTGTCTCGACTCACGCGGCCGGCGTCCTCGGCGACGCCGTCCATTTCGCGCATGCCCACGCCCGCCAGCGCGGTCAGCAACAGCAGGACCACCGCGAAGCCGCCGAAGATGCGCTTACGAACCGAAACCGCGACGTGCCATGACGAAAACCGCACGACGCTCACGCGGTTTTTCTGATTTGCTCGATGATTTCGGGTCCGAACGATTTTTCGAATTGCGCGTTGGCGCCCGCCATGGCGGCGACGAAGCTGGCGCGGTCGATACTGGTTCGCACCGTCATGCCGGCCTGGCGCAACACGGCGACCCCATCGGTTTCCGCCTGCGCGGCGAACACGCGAGACGCGGTCCCGCCGAGTTTGGCGGCCGCGATGAAGGCGGCGCGATCTTCCGCCGAAAGTTCGTCGAATGCATCGGGCGTCATCAGCAGCACGGCGGGATCGTACGCGTGCCCGCTCAATGTCAGGAACTTCTGCACCTGATCGAATTTCGCGGCCTGAATGGTGGCGATCGGGTTTTCCTCGCCGTCGAACTCGCCGGCGCGCAACGCCTCAAACAGCCGCGGAAAGGGCAGCGGCATGGCATCCACGCCGAGGGCCTGAAATCCCTCCAGCAGCACGTCGGACTGTGGCACGCGGATTTTGAGGCCGCGTAGATCGGTCGGCGTCGCGATCGGTCGTTTCGCGTTCGTCAGATGACGCAGGCCGTTCTCGCCCCACGCCAGCATCACCATGCCTTTGCCGGAGAACTGCTCGCGAAACGATTCGCCGATCGGTCCGTCGATCACCCGATGCGCGTGCGCGTTATCGTTGAACAGGAACGGGATGTTAAATACCCCGGCGGCGGGCACGATGCTCGGCAATCCCATGCCGGTCACGAACGCGAGGTCGATGCTGCCGAGTTGGATGCCTTTCAGCAGTTCGACATCGCCGCCGAGCGTGGCGTCGGGAAACTGTTCGATCGTGACGCGGCCGCCGGTTCGTTTCGCCACCTCGGCCGCGAATGTCGACGGCGCCCGCGCCGAGTTGGGACTTCAACGGCAGAATGTAGCCGATCCGCAATGTACGCGGGGCGGCGCGCGCGCGGCGGCGGCCAACCGCGAGCATTCCGGACGCGATGCCGGCCCCCGAAAGAATGAGCTGTCTACGGCCGATCATGGGATGCGCTCCTGGAGATGTCGCGCGACGGCAATGGGACCGTGCGAGGGCCACCAGGTGATCACACTCATGTTAAGGAAGCATGAACGTCACGTCACACGGCATCGGCCGCGCATGTCATCCGTAACCTTGACTCTCGCACGATGTGTCGCCGCGGAGCCCGTCAGGCGGCGCTCGAGGCGCGGAACTGCTCGAAAGCATCCTCGACGAGGCTCACGTGATGCAGCATCGCGGCGTGGGCGGCGGCGGCGTCGCCCGACTGGATGGCGCGAACCACCGCGGCGTGCTCGGCATGCGAGCGGGGCAAACGGCCGGCGGTACGGAATTGAATGCGACGATACGGCGCCAGCCGGCGCCGCAGGCCGGCGGTGAACTCCGCCAGAACCGGGTTATGCGCGCCGGCGTAAATCAGGGCGTGAAACGATTGATTGGCGGTGGCGAACGCGTCCGGCTCGCCGTCGCGGACCAGTTCGGCCATGCCATCATGCAGGGATTGCAGGCGCCGCCGCTCGACCGGGGTCATGCGGATCGCGGCGAGCCGCGCGCAGGTCGCCTCCATCTCGCCCATGGCAACGAACAATTCCTCCAGTTGCGCGGGCGTAACCTGCGCCACGACAGCGCCGCGTCTGGGCCGGATGTCGATCAATCCGGTGGCGGCGAGTTGGCGTAGCGCCTCCCGCACCGGCGTGCGCGAGACGTTGTAGCGTTGCGCCAGCGACTGCTCGTCCAGCCGAAAGCCGGGAGGGAACGCGCCGGACAGGATCGCGTCGGCGATTTCACCGGCGAGTTTGTCGGTATGGGTCTGACCATCGCTTTCGGTCACGCGAACTCCCTTTTGTCTGGCCCACGCGGGTCGGTTCAACGGCCGGCCTGCGCCATTCGCATACACCGGGCGAGGATTGTATGGAACCGATTCCAGGTTTGCACATAAACCAGGCAGTAAAATATTATTGCATACAGAATATCCTTGATGCATACGATATCGGCCATGTGTCGTTCAAGGAGGCAATCACCGTGTCAAATCCGGTCCATCCCGTCGACGAAATCCTGCCACTGCCCAGATTATTCGCACTCGGATTGCAGCACGTCCTGGTGATGTACGCCAACGCCGTCGCCGTGCCGCTCATCATCGGCGGCGCGCTGCACATGCCGAAAGAGCAGATCGCGCTCCTGATCAACGCCGACCTGTTCGCGTGCGGCATCGCCACGCTGGTCCAGACCGTCGGCGTCGGCTGGTTCGGCATTCGGTTGCCGGTGATCATGGGAGTCACGGCGGTGTCGATCTCGCCCATGCTGGCGATGGCGGCGATGCCCGGGGTCGGATTGACCGGGATCTACGGCGCGGTACTGGTGGGCGGCCTGTTCGGCCTGCTGGTGGTACCCTTCGTCCACAAGGTGCTGCGGTTCTTTCCCGTCCGTCGTCACCGGCTCGATCATCACGATGATCGGCGTCTCGCTGATGCGCGTCGGCATCGGTTGGGCTGGCGGCGGCGCGGCGGCGGCGGATTTCGGCGCCGGAGGCTACCTCGCGGTCGCCGCGCATCGTCCTGGCGATCATCCTGCTGGTGATCAAATACGCACAGGGTTTCGTGGCCAATATGTCGGTGCTGATCGGTATCGCCGCCGGCTACGCGCTGACCATCGCCCTCGGGCTGGACCGACTTCTCCGGCCTGGGCAATGAGGCCTGGGTGCGCGTCGTCCTGCCGCTGCAGTTCGGTCTGCCCACGTTCCACCTGGTGCCCTGTTTGATCATGTGCCTGGTCGTGACGATCGTGTTCATCGAGGCGACCGGCATGTTCCTCGCCCTCGGCGCCATGACGGGCCGTGAGATCGGTCCCGAGGACGTCAAACGCGGATTGCGCGCCGACTCACTGGGCACCTTGATCGGCGGCCTGTTCAATACGTTCCCGTACGTGTCGTATTCGCAGAACATCGGCCTCGTGGGCGTCACCGGCGTTTACAGCCGGTGGGTTTGCGCCAGCCGGCGGCGTGATCATGCTGGCTCTCGGGCTGGTGCCGAAGCTGGCGTTCATCGTCGCCTCGGTGCCGCAATGCGTGCTCGGCGGGGCTGGGTTCATCATGTTCGGGATGGTCGCGGCCACCGGCATCAAGATCCTCTCGACGGTGGACTTCACGACGCAGCGTCATAACGTGCTGATCGTGGCGATCTCGATCGGCTTTGGCGTCATCCCGATCGTCTCGCCGAACTTCTTCCGCATCATGCCCGCTGAACTGAAGCCGATCTTTGGCGACGCGATCATCATGACGTCGCTCGCAGCCGTGCTGTTGAACGCGTATTTCAACCGCACCACCGCGGCGCAGGCGGAGGATGAGGCGATGCTGGCGGCGCAAGGCGCGGGTCATATTTAGCGGAGCGCGCCTTCAGGCCCCCGGGCGAAATCGCGCCTTCAGGCCCCGGAAGCACAATCGTCGCACCGTGGGATCACGGCGCGACGATTGTGCGGTGGCCGCCCTCAGCCCGCGTTTTGATCCAGCGTTACGCCGACAAACGCGGTCTGCCCATCTCGCAGCACGCGAAGCGCCACCGCGTGATCCTTGCCGTCCAACGCCGTGCCGATCTCCTTGGTCGCGTCCGACGGCGAGGTCACGTTGTGATTGCCGACGCCCACGATCACGTCGCCCGGCCGAAGACCGGCCTCATCGGCTGGCGACCCTGGCCGCACGGCGCGGATCAGCACGCCATTCTGACCATCCGGCACTTGCAGTTGATCGCGCTCCCCCGGCGTCAGCGGTCCAAGGGCCAATCCAAGCTGGCCGTGCGCCGAGGGCGACTCGCCGGGTTGCGCCTGGGCAGTCTTTTCCGCCGGCTGCTCGCCGATTTTCACCTGGATTTCCTTGTCCTGGCCGGCACGAAGGACCTGGAACTTCGCCTCGTCGCCCGGTGTGACCGCGGCCACCGTCAAGGCGAGATCGCGCGGCGAGTCGATCTTCTTGCCGTTCACCGACTCGATGACGTCGCCGGGCTCAAGGCCGGCTTTCGAAGCGGGCGAACCGGCCACCACGCTCGCCAGCAACGCGCCGGAGGTTTGCGGCAGCCCCAGCGCCTTCGCCATGGCGGGAGAAACCGCCTGCGTGCCGACACCAACGTAGCCGCGGGTCACATGGCCGGTCGCGGCCAGTTGCTGCGACACGGTACGGATCATGTCGGACGGAATGGCGAACCCGATCCCGACCGATCCGCCGGTGGGCGAGAAGATCGCCGTGTTCATGCCGATGACCTTGCCATCCTGCGTGAACAGCGGCCCGCCGGAGTTGCCCTGATTGATCGGCGCATCGATCTGGATGAACTGGTCATACGGGCCGGAGCCGATGTCGCGGCTGACGGCCGACACGATCCCGGCGGTGACGGTGCCGCCAAGACCGAACGGGTTGCCCATCGCGACAACCCACTCACCCGGCTTCACATCCCGCGAATTGCCAAGCTGAATGAACGGCAGCGGCTTACCCGCGTCGATTTTCAGCACCGCGATATCGGTGCGCGGATCGGTACCCAATACCTTGGCCTTCAGTTCGGTGCCGTCGTCCAGCGTGACGCTGACCGACTTCTCACCCTTGACCACGTGGTTGTTGGTCACGATCAACCCATCCTGGCGGATGATGAATTCCGAGCCCCGCGCCTCCTGGATGCCCTGATTGCCATGCGGAATCATCTGATTGAATGGGAACGGCAACGGGATCGGTGAGCTCGGCTCCTCGGCCTGAGCGCCGAGGATCGTGGTGATCGAGACGACCGCGGGCTTCACCCGTGCCACCAGCGCCGTGAAATCGGGCAGCACCGCCTGCGGTGCCGCCGCGGGCGGGTTGACCGGCCCAGGCTGTGCGTTCGCTGAAACCGAGAGGCCGGTGAGCGCGGTGCTCGCGAGCAAGGCGGCGGCCAGCGCGGTCCGGCGCCAGGGGGTCAAAGGATGCATGCGGGTCTCCATGGAAAGGATCGTGCCAAAAGGGGACGAGGTCGTGCCATGCCGGGAGATGGGATGCCCGCGGGAACGTTCTACTTGCGGCGCGATTAAACCTCGGTCATCCGCGGAACATCCAATCTTATTGCCGGCGAACGATGCGGAGTCCGGATGATGGGCGCTCGGAACGCGCGCTTAACGTGCGACGGCCCGCGGCGGGCATGAGGGCACCGCGGAGTGGCGGCCACGTCGCGCCGGCCCGCGCGTTATTGTTGCATTTTGACACGTGTTCCACGCGCCGCCCGTGCGGGCCTCTTGTGCGGGCAAGCGGTAGGCCCGGTCAGGCGCGGGCCGATTTGGGTTATTCCCGGTTTTGCGTCGGGCATTCCGTCCAGCCTTCGTTTGGATCAATGACCGGCGAAGCGGTTCACGACATTCGGTGGCGAAATGGTTGCCATGATCACCGGCGAAGCTCCGGCCGGACATCTCCGCCGCGACGCGGCGCATGCCGTCGTGGCCAGGTCCAACTCGCGCGAAGGCGAGCGCCCGGTGCCGATGGTGCGGTGCCTGGATGAGGCCGCCGGGTGAGCGAGGCCGGGGCGGGACCCATACGTTCGTTCAGCGATTCGGTTCGAACTCCTCGGAACGAGGCGTTTCGGCACGTTCTGTTTCGCCACCCTCCTGTCCAACCTCGGAACCTGGGCGCAGCAGGTGGCGGAGCCATGGCTGTTGCTGACCCTGGGGGCGTCTTCATTCCTGATCGGACTCAACTCGTTCGCGATGGCCGCGCCGGTGTGGGTACTGACGCTGGTGGGCGGGGCGCTGGCGGACCGGTCCGATCGCCGGTTGATCATCGCGACCTGCCAGTCGGCGCAGATGCTTTGCCCGGTCCTGCTCGTCGTGTTGCTGCTGACCGGCACGGTGCGCCCATGGATGGTCATCGTTCTCTCGACTGTCGTCGGCGTGACCGACGCGCTCTCGATGCCATCGTTTCAGTCGATCGTTCCTTCCATCGTCGAACACGATCAGATCGCGGCGGGCCTCGCGCTCAACGCGACCCAGTTCAATCTCTCGCGCGTGCTGGGTCCCGCCATCGCCGGCGTCCTGATGGCGAGCGTCGGAGCGGTCGGATGCTTCGCGCTGAACGCGGCGTCCTATTTGCCGTTCATTTGGGTCGCGCTGTGGATTTTGCCGCATGGCCGGCCCGATCCGGCGCGCTCCGAAGCGCTGACCGAGGGTTCGCTCTGGCATGGCATCCGGGACATCGTCCGTACGCCCCGGTTGCGCGGCGCGCTTCTGACGGTGCTGCTGACCAGCACGCTGTGCGGACCGCTGATCGTCTTTTGCCCGGTGCTGGTGAAGACCGCGCTGAAGGGCGATGTGGGTGGTTTCAGCGTGGCGATCGCGGCGTTCGGAGCCGGCGGCCTCCTCGGCTCGATCGGGTTGCTCGGGATCGACGCCAGGCGGGACCGACGCCGCATCAGTTCATGGTTCGCCCGGTGTCACGCGCTGACGTTGGTGCTGGCGGCGCTCAATCCGTGGGTTTGGGGCTTGCCCGCGGGGACCTGGCGCTCGCGGGGGCGGCGATGACAGTCAGCAACACCTCGGCGAATACGTTGTTGCAGCGGACATCGCTGCCGGGACTGCGGGGACAAACCGTCAGTCTGTATATGCTGGCGATGCGTGGCGGCCTGTCGGTCGGCAGCCTGCTGACAGGGTTGACGGTGAGCCTGCTCGGCGTGCGCGAGGCGCTGTTGATCAATGGGCTGCTCGCGGTCGCGGCTCAGGTCGCGGTGGGACGGTACCTGGATCGGTCGCCCGGCGCCCGATCCGGCGCGGGATTGACGCCTGTTTCGGCGGGAGAGGCGTCCTCGATCAGAAGTGTTCCGGAACGCGGCGTGACTGGATCGCCGGCATCGCCGTCGCGCCGGGCCGTATGCGTGGGCGGACGCCGGTACGTCGCCGGCCCGCGATCCGAAGCAGATTGCCATGTCGGAACGTTGATCAAGATCAATGTCGCTCGCGAAATTCGACTTTAGGAATTCGCGACAATCGGGTCGCGGCAGTTCGCGGCGAGCAGAATACCTCAAGGAGACCGTCCCATGATTGGCCGTCGCACACTGCTGACCGGCAGCGCCGCCTGTACTCGCGATGCCTGCGCTCATTGAACGCGCGAATGCTCAGTCGGCGTTCGACTGGAAGCAATTCAAAGGTCAAAAGGTTGTTGTCAGCCTCACCAAAAATCCGCGTGCCGACAACCTGCAGGCGCATGAGAAAGAGTTCGAGGCGCTGACCGGCATTCAGGGTCGATCTCCGAGCAAATGCCGGAGCAGCAGCAGCGGCCGAAGATGGTCATGGAACTGGCGTCGGGCAATCCCAGTTTCGACGTTACGCACTTTTCGCTGCATGTGTCCAAGCGCGTCGTCGGGGTCGGGATCGCTGGAGGATCTGCGGCCTACATCGCCAACGTCAATCTCACCGCGCCGGATTATCACTGGGACGACATGAGTCCGGGCGCGTTGCGCGCGGTGACACAGCCGGATGGGCGAGTGGACAGCCTGCCGTTGGAGACGGATATCTGGCTGATTTACTACAACCGCGAGATATTCGCGAAGAAAGGCCTGACGTTCCCGACGACATTCGATGAGATGCTGGCCAGCGCGCGCAAGATCAACGATCCGGCGAGCGGTCAGTACGGGTTTGTCGCCCGCGGCGTAAAGAATGCCAACGTGCCTGTCTGGACCAGCATGCTTCTGGGTCAGGGGCAGGAGACGGTAACTCCGGACGGTAAGACCCTGCTCACGGATACCAAGGAAGCGATCTGGGCTGGCGAACTGTATAAGACCATTCTGCGCGAGTGCGCGCCGCCTGGCGTTGTTGGTTTCAATTGGAACGAGTGTCAGACCAGCTTCATGCAGGGTAAGGTCGGCATGTGGATGGACGGTGTGGATTTCACGCCACCGTTGCTCGATCCGAAGGTTTCCAAAATCGTTGACCATGCCGGGTTCGGCCTGATGCCGTCCGGGCCGGGCGGGCATTATTGTCCGGTGTTTACCGATGGGCTCGGTATTCCGGCGCGCAGCAAGGCGAAGCAGGCCGCCTATCTCTACTGCCAATGGGCAACCAGCAAGCAGATGTTGCTCAACCTGGTGAACATGGGCGGTGGCGCCTCGCCGAGGCTTTCGACGTATCAGGATCCCGAGTTGCTGAAGGCCAGCCCGTTCGGGCGGGAGTGGCTCGATACGCTGCTGGCGAGCATGAAGATCGCGCGCGCGGGTCTGCCGGAGATCGTGCCGGTGACCGAGTTCCGCGACGTCTTCGGCATTGCCCTGACCAACATGATCACCGGCGGCGACCCGGCGGACGAACTGCGCAAGGCGACGGAGGCGTTCAAGCCGGTTCTGGCGCAGTCGTTAAAAACCTGAGGTTGACGCGGCGGAGCTGAGTGCACGGACGGGATGCGGCGATGAGCGCGACAACGGCGGCCCTGACACCGCATCCCTTGGTGCGTTCGGAGGGGAGGCGAAATTACGCGCGCAGCTATTGGCTGTTCGCGCTGCCGGCGGCGGTCGTGGTGGCGGCCGTCATCATATTTCCGTGGTTGTTCACGCTGATCATGTCGGTCTACGACTGGAAGGTCTCGGGCAACGCCTATTTCGTCGGACTGAGCAACTATCTGCATCTGACGCAAGACCCGCGTTTCCTTTGGGCGGTGGCGCGCACGTTGTACTTTACCGCCGCGGCGGTCATCGTGCCCATGGCGCTCGGCATCTGGGCGGCCGTGTGCTTCGCCAGGAATTTCCCGTTACGCGGTGTGGCGCGCACGATCTTCGTGCTGCCGATGATGGCGACACCGGTGGCGATCGCGCTGGTCTGGACCATGATGTTCCATCCGCAGCTCGGCGTGCTGAACTATCTGTTGAGCCTTGTTCATCTGCCGCCGTCGGCGTGGGTCTACAGTCCGAACACGGTGATCCCGACCCTGGTCATGGTGGAAACCTGGCAGTGGACGCCGCTGGTCATGCTGATCGGTACTGGGCGGAATCTCCGGCCTGCCGATCGATCCGTATGAGGCCGCGATCATCGACGGCGCCAATGGCTGGCAGATGTTCCGCTACATCACCTTTCCCCTGGTGTGGCCGTTCATCATCGTCGCCACCGTGATGCGGATCATCGACGCGCTGAAGACTTTCGACACGATCTTCGTCATCACCAATGGAGGACCGGGCACCGCCAGCGAGACGATCAACATGCTGCTTTATCAGACCGCGTTCGGGGACTACGACCTCGGTTACGCATCGGCGATGGTGGTGGTGTTCTTCGTGCTGATCCTGCTGGTCAGCGTCGCCCTGCTGCGGGTGCGCCGGTTGGAGCAATGGCAATGACCGCGCCCGTTCCGGTCCGGGGCGACGCGGCGTTCAAGCCGGCGGCGACCCTGGCCACGACGCAGACCCGCGCGGTGGGTCATCACCGCGGCGGGCGCCTGCTCAGTCAGATCGGGCTTTTCGTTTCCGTGATCGTCCTGATCTCGCCGGCGATCCTGTTCTTCTTCTGGATGATCTCGCTGTCGTTGAAGACCGAGCTGGACAATACCGCGTATCCGCCGGTGTTCATTCCGCAGCACCCGACCTTCGACAATTTTGTCAAAGTGTTCCGTGAGAATGACTTTCTGCGCTACACGATCAATTCGGTGATCGTTTCGTTCAGCGCGACGGGTCTCGCTTTGCTGCTGGGTGTTCCGGCCGGTTATGGCATCGCCAAAGCAAAGGCGAGCAAGTCCGCGGTGCTGATCCTCATCGCCCGTGTGACGCCCGGCCTGTCCTACCTCATTCCATTATTCCTGGTCTTCCAGTGGCTGCATATGCTGGGCACGTTGACGCCGTTGATCATCACCCATCTGGTGCTGACGGTCCCCATCGTGACCTGGATCATGATCGGATCGTTCGAGGGGCTTCCCGTCGAACTGGAGGAAGCCGCGCTGGTGGACGGCTGCGACATCTGGCAGGCATTCCGCTACGTCGCGGTGCCGCTGGCGAAGCCGGGCATCGTGGTGGGCATGATCCTGGCGTTTATCTTCAGTTGGAACAACTTCATTTTCGGCGTGGTGCTCGCCGGGCGCGGACGCGCACGTTGCCGGTCGCGGTCTACAACGTGCTGACGTTCGAGCAGATTTCGTGGGGGCCGTTGGCCGCCGCGGCGCTCGTGGTCACCGCGCCCGTTCTGTTGCTGACATTGCTGATGCAAAAGGAAATCGTCGCGGGCCTGACCGCCGGAGGGGTCAAGGGCGGCTGATCTCCGTTACGTCGCGGCGTCGGGCAGATCGTCGCGCAGACAGGCCTTGAAATGCCCAGGAGCCACTTCACGCAGCGGCGGAACAACGCGCTGGCAGTCCGAGACGGCGAATGGACAGCGGGTGTGCAGCACGCAACCCGGCGGAGGACTGGCGGGGTTGGGAATATCGCCATGCAGCAGCGCCGCGCGATGGGGCGCACCCGGATCGGGCACCGGAACCGCCGCCATCAGTGCCCGGGTGTAAGGATGCCTCGGCGCCTCGTACAGTTGCGCGGTCGGCGCCACCTCCATGATCCGCCCGAGATACAGGACCGCGACACGGTCGGACAAATACTCCACCACCGCGAGGTCGTGACTGATGAACAGCATGGTCAGTCCCATGCGTTGCTGGAGGCCGCGCAGGAGGTTGATGATCTGTGCCTGGATTGAAACGTCGAGGGCCGACACCGGCTCATCCGCCACGAGGAAATCCGGCCGCAGCGCAAGCGCCCGCGCGATCCCCAGCCGCTGCCGCTGACCGCCGGAGAACTGGTGCGGATACCGCGACAACGAGTTCGGCGGGAAGTTCCACCGCCTCCAGCGCTTCCACCGCGCGTTCGCGTCGTTCCGCGTTCGAGCCGATCCCTTGAATGACCAACCCCTCGGTCAGGATCCCGGCCACCGTCATGCGCGGCGACAGGCTGCCGAACGGATCCTGGAAGATGTATTGCATGCGTTGCCGGAGCCGTTTCAGATCATCTCGGGCCAGCCGCCTGATGTCGTGACCGGAGAAGCTGATGTCTCCCGCCGTCGGCTCCATCAATCGTAACGCACAGCGGGCGATCGTGGTCTTGCCGCTGCCCGATTCACCAACCAGGCCAACGACCTCGCCACGCGCCACGTCGAGCGACACGCCCTCCACGGCGTGCACCAAACGACCACGCCGGAACAGCGTATCGGCGCCGAAGTACTTCGTGAGTCCGCGGACCCGCAGCAGCGGCTCGGTCATGCGGCGTTCCAACGGGGGCAGCGCACGTCATGATCGGCCGCGACCTGGACCAACGGCGGCGTGTCGCGCCGGCATGCGTCGATGGCCATCGCGCAGCGTGGCGCGAACGCGCAACCCGCGGGCAGCGCGTCGAGCCTGGGCACCGTGCCCGCGATCGTCGGCAGCATCGCGTTGGTGGCGCGCATCCGGTGTGCCTGGCCAAGCCGCGGCATGCACGCGAGCAGGCCGCGCGTGTAAGGATGCAACGGGCGCGCGAATACTTCAGCGACGGGCCCCGACTCGACGATGCGGCCGGCGTACATGACCGCCATGCGATGCGCGAGATCGGCCACCAACGCGAAGTTGTGCGTGATGAACAGCATCGCCATGCCGAGGTCGCGTTGCAGCGCGCGCAGCAGTTCCATGATCTGCGCCTGGATCGTGACATCCAGCGCGGTGGTCGGCTCGTCGGCGATCAGCAACCGCGGCCGGCACGCCAGCGCGACCGCGATCATCGCGCGTTGCCGCATTCCGCCGGACAGTTCGTGCGGGTAACGACCCGCCTGATGATCCTCGCCGGGAAGACCGACACTGCCAAGTGCGACCTCGGCCTCACGCGCGGCGGATTTGTGCGACAGGCCGCGATGAATGCGCAACGGCTCGGCGACCTGTTCGCCCACGGTCAGCAGCGGATTGAGGCAGGTCGTTGGTTCCTGAAAGATCATGCCGATCGCACCGCCGCGCACGTGGCGCATCCGCTCCTCCGGCAACCGGGTCAGATCGCCGTCGACGCCGCTCAGGTGAACCCGGCCGCCGGCGATGCGGCCGCTCCGCCGCGGCAGCAGGCGCAGGATGGACAACGCTGTCACCGACTTGCCGGAGCCGGATTTACCGACCAGCGCGAGCGTCTCGCCCACGCCGATCGTCAGACTGACCCCGTCCACCGGCAGGACCGGCCCAGTACGTGTGGCGAACTCCGTGCGCAGGTCGGCGATCTCCAGCAACGGCTCCACTCAGCCGAGCTCCGAGCGCGGGTTCAGCGCGGCGCTCAGGCCGTCGCCGATGAAATTGATCGCCAGTTCGGTCAGTAGCAGCGCGATGCCGGGCGACAGCCATTCCCAGGGATAATGCTCCAGCACGACGGAGGATCGCGCGGCGTTCAGCATGTTGCCCCAACTCGCCGCCGGCGGCGGGATCCCCATCCCGAGGAACGACAAACCGGCTTCGGCCAAAATCGCCTGAGCGAACTGTAACGTGGCAAAAACGATCAGGATATCGACGCAATTCGGCAACGCGTGCCGCCGCATCAGATACCAGACTCCGCCGCCCATGCCGCGCGCCGCGATCACGAACTCGCGTTCCCGCAATTCCAGCAATCGCGCGCGCACCATGCGGGCGAGCACCGGCCACGACAGCAGCGAAATCACCAGGATCGTCGGCGCGATGCCCTGTCCGGCGACCGAGGCCAGGACCAGCAAAAGAACCACCGGCGGCAACGTCATCGCGAGATCGATCACGCGCATCGCCACGGCGTTGGCCACGCTCCCGCCCAGCGCCGCCACCGCGCCGATCAGGAAGCCGATCACCATGGAGACACCGACCGCGCTGCAGGCCACGGTCAGGGAGATGCGGCCGCCCTCCAGGACGCGCGCCAGCACGTCTCGCCCCACGCCATCGGTGCCCAGCCAATGCTCCGTGCCGGGCGGCGCATTGAGCGCGGTCAGATCGATCGCGTTCGGATCGATGCCGAGCACCAGACCATGCGACAACACCGGCAATACGACCGCCAGCAACAGGACCAGGCCGGCCATCGCCATCGGATTGCCGGCGAAACGACCGGCGGCCTGCGCCAGCGGATGGGCACGCCACGTGGCCAGCGCGCTCATCGCAACGCGATCCGCGGATCGATCGCGGCGTAGAGCAAATCGGTCAGCAGGTTGATGATCAGCACAGCGGCACCGATCACCAGCGCGGCGCCCATGATCAGCGGATAGTCGCGGGCCTCGACCGCGTTCACCAGCAGCAGGCCCATGCCCGGCCAGTTGAACACGCTCTCGATGAAGATCGCGCCGCCCACCGCGGCACCGAGATTGGCGCCGACCAGCGTGACGACCGGCAGCAACGCATTGCGCAACGCATGCTTTACGATGACCGAGAACTCCGCGACACCCTTGGCCCGGGCCGTGCGCACGTAATCCTGACTGAGTGCCTCCAGCAGCGAGGAGCGCATGAAGCGCAGGGTCAGCGTCATCTGCGTGATGCCGAAGATCGACGCCGGCAGGATGAGATGCGCGAGCACATCGGTGACCGTGACCGGCACGCCTGGCGCGGCGATGCCTCCGGCCGGAGCCCAGCCGAGACGGACGGCGAACACGAACAGGCCAAGCAGGGCGGTGAGAAAGGCCGGCGATGAAATGCCGAGTGCCGACAGGCTCGCGAGCACGATGTCCAAGGGACCATTGGCGCGGACCGCGCTGATGACCCCGAACAGAATGCCGCCGATCGTTGCCAGGACCATACCGGTGCCCATGAGCAACAATGTCGGACCGGCGCGCTCGGCGATCAGTCCTCGCACGGGTGCGCGTTCGTGTTGGGTTGAATAGCCGAGATCGCCGCCGATCGCTGCCCGAGCCCAGGCAACGTACTGGATTGGCAACGATCGGTCGAGGCCGAGACGGTGCCGCAATGCCGCGACGTCGGCTTCGCTCATCGGCACCGTCGGATCGATATAGGCGGCGATCGGATCGCCGGGCGTGAGCCGCAGCAGACCGAACATCAGCACGCTCAGCGCCACCAGCATCAGAGCGGCGGCGGCGACACGGCGTGCGATGAACCAGGCCATGGATCAGGGAACGCGACGCGGCTTCACCCGACAAAGGACCAGGTTTCGGCCTTCTGGTCGTAGCCTCCGCCGGACGGCGCCGGTGTCCAGACGAAATTGGCGACGTTCGCGGCGATGATGCCGTAGCGGGTGCCGACCCAGAGCGGCGCCCAGGGGAGGTCGCGATTGAACACGCGGGCGACGTCCTGGAAGCGTGCGATGCGTTTCGCATCATCGGGTTCACCCAGCGCCGCGTTGAGCACTGTATTCAGCGCGTCGTCCCGAATGCGCATGATGTTGGCGCCATTGGGTGGGATCTGGCTCTCGTTGATGTACAGACTGATCGCGCCAGGTTCCGGACCGTTCTGCGCGCCGGCGTAGACCAGCGGAAACTGCGTCAGGTCCGGTTGTTTCGCATAAACGATACCATTGTACGTCGCCACATCCACCGCCCTGGGCACCACGCGAATGCCGACCTCGGCCAGCATCGCCTGCATCGCGGCCATCAGGTTCTCGACCAGCGGGGTGTTGTAATAGGTCAGCCAGGCCAACGGTTTCTCACCGTTGATCTTGTCCCAGCCGGCATCCTTCAACAGTTGGCGGGCCTTTGCGGGATCGTATGGATACGGGTCGAGATCCTTCGGCGTGACGTTCCCGGCGATGTAGACCGAATTGGCCAGTTCCGCCGCGCCCTTCAGGATCGAGGTCACCAGCGCCTGACGATTGATCGCGACCATGAGCGCCCGGCGCACCCGGACATCTTCCCACAACGGCGTGGCGTGATTGAAGCCGATATAGTTCATCACCCAGGAATTGCCGGGGATGATATGGAATGCGCTGTTGCCCTGGAATCCGCGCGCCTCATCCGCTTCGACGTAGCTGAACTGGATTTCGCCCGCGCGCAGCGCGTCAACCGCGTTCGAGGAGTTCTTGAAATAGCGGTTGATGATGCCGTCGAGCTTTGGCTTACCCTTGCGATACGTCGGATTCGCTTTCAGTTCGACGAACTGGTCCGTTTCATAGCGCACGAAACTGAATGGACCCGTCCCGATCGGGGTCTTCGACCACCAGGGATTGCGGTCCAATCCGTCACGCGGCAAAGGCTCCAGCGCATGCTTCGGCAGCATCATCAACTTGGTGATGATATCCAGTAGCGCGCCGCTGGGCTTGCTGAGTTCGAACACCGCGGTGAGCGGATCCGGCGTGGCGACACGCGCGATGTCCCCGAGGCGGGAATTGAAGATCGAGCCGGAACGGGGATCTTTCGCGAGTTCGATGGTGAAGGCGACGTCGGCGGAGGTGAACGGCTGGCCGTCGTGCCATGTCACGTTCGGCTCCAGATGGAACGTGTACGCCGTCTTGTCGGCATTGGTCTCGATGCGCTGCGCCAGGGAACCATGGATCGCCTCCATGTCGCCGTCGTACAGCACGAGCGTGTCGTAGTACAAATTCAACCATTGGAATCCGGCGGTCGCCGCGAGCGGGTTGAAGTTGTTCGGATAGCCGCCTGGGCCGACGTCGAACCCGCCAATCAGCACATTGCGGGACTTTTGGGCGAACGCCGGAGACGCGGCCGCGGCGATCGCGAGGTTGAGGGCCAGCGCCATGCTGTCGCGTCGTTTGAGAGTAATCACGCTTCCAGTCCTTTTCTTGTCGCGCTCGCGCCATCGCCGCGGCTCATGCATGATTTCGTTAGTCGCGGCGCGGCGGGACATCATTGACCCATGTCAACGACAACCGCGGGCGCTCCCGTAAGATGCGTGATACGTCGTGGCGCGGGATCTGCGCGGCCGCCAACAGGAACCTGGGAATGAACTCATCCGCATTCGTTGGCGTTGACGTGGGGTCCGGCAGCGTGCGCGCGGGGGTGTTCGATCGCGCCGGCAAGCAACTGGCGTTCGCCGTGCGTCCGATCCAGCAGTTCAATCCACGCGCCGATGTGTTCGAGCAATCGTCAACCGACATCTGGGCCCAGGCCTGCGCCGCGGTGCGCGAAGCGGTCGGCACCGGCGGTATCGCGCCCACCGCGATCGGCTTCGACGCGACCTGTTCTCTGGTCGCTGTCGGAGCAAACGGAGCAGCCGTCTCGGTGGCCGAGGACGGCGACCCACAACGCGACATCGTCATGTGGATGGATCATCGCGCGGTGGCCGAGGCCGCGACGATCAATGCCACCAACGATCCGGCGCTGGCCTACGTCGGCGGCGAGGTCAGCGTCGAGATGGAGTTGCCGAAAATCCTGTGGCTGCGCCGGCACTTTCCCGAGCGCCATGCCGCGGTGTGGCGCTATTTCGATCTGGCGGACTACCTCGTGTGGCGCGCGACCGGCGCGGACGTCGCGAGCGTTTGCACGCTTACCTGCAAATGGAATTACCTGGCGCACGAGCAACGGTTCAGCGGCAGCCTGCTGGAGGCAACGGGCCTGGTGGATCTGCCGCATCTGGTTCCGGGCGAGGTCCGCCCACTCGGCTCCGCCGCCGGGCGCCTCAGCGAGCGGGCCGCGACCGAGCTTGGCCTCCCAACCGGCATCGCGGTCGCCACCGGGATCATCGACGCGCATGCCGGCGGGGTGGCGTTGCTGGGCGCGGCGCCCGAGGGTGGGTTGGCGATCATCAGCGGCACCTCCTGCTGCCATCTCATCGCCAGCCGTGAGCCGATCATGGTGCCGGGCGTATGGGGGCCGTATCTCGGCGCGCTGCTGCCCGGGTGGTGGCTCAACGAGGGCGGCCAGAGCGCGTCCGGATCGCTGATCGACTGGACGTTACGGCAGCACGATGCATGGCCGGAATTGCAGGCAGCGGCCGCGCGATCCAACCGAAGTATTTACGATGTCGCCAATGACTGGGTCGCGGCGTTGCGGGCGCGGGAACCGGAACCAACCCGCGATGTGCATGTATTGGCCGATCATTACGGCAACCGTTCGCCGCGGGCGGATCCGTTGGCCCGCGGTATCATCGCCGGATTGACGCTGGAGCGTGGACCCGACGCTCTGGCGCGGCATTATCTGGCGACGGTGCAGGCACTCGCGTACGGCACGCGCCATATCATCGACAGCCTGAACGCCGCCGGCCATCGCATCACGCGCGTGGTGATGACCGGCGGCGGCACGCGCAATGCGCTGTTGCTGCGGGAACATGCCGATGCCACCGGCCGCGATCCGCATCTCGGCAGCGAGGACCAGGAGGTCACGCGCGGCGCGGCGATCCTGGCCGCCACCGCGAGCGGCGCGTTTCCGGATTTGCGGTCGGCGGCGGCATCGATGGCGCACGACGGCGGTTCGATTAAGGCCGATCCGGCCAGGCGCGCCTTCCACGATGCGAAATACGCTGTCTATCTCTCGATGTATGACGATTGGTGCCGCTATCGCCGGATGATGGCGAGCGAATGAACTGATGACCCGCGGCGCTCCTGGCGCGGCGGATAAATGGAAAGGGTCGCGGCATGTTGCGGTTAAATCTTCCGGCGGAGCAGCCTCTGCTGCGAGCGGCGAAAAACGAGGTTCTGCTGGTCACCAACGCCGATCTGCGCGAATCCGCCAACGTGCAATGCTGGCCGGTGCAGGAGAAGTTCGAGGCGAAGCTGCGCCAGGTGTTGTTGGACCGGTTTGGCATCACGCCGAAGCGCGCGCATCCGGTGAAGACCGATCGCGGCCATGGCTTCATCAGCAGCCAACGCGAGGGCAGCGACCTGTTCGCCACGATCGATCCCGAGGCGCCGGTGATCGTGCTGCTGACGGCGTGGCAATACTCGCATCATCTCGCCGCCAGCCTGGTGCGGCATCGTGGCCCGATCCTGTTGCTGGCGAACTTCGACGGCACCTGGCCCGGTCTCGTCGGCATGCTCTGCATGGCCGGCACCCTCACCAGCCTGGGCCGCGCCAGCTCCCGCCTGTGGTCCGAGAACTTCGATGACGCGTTCTTCCTCGATAAGCTGCGGGCATGGCTCGAGACCGGTCATATCGAACACGACACCGGTTACCTGCACGCGATCGCGCGCGATCACGCGGTGCTCGCCTCCCCCGCCGGCGCGATCGGCCGCGAGGTCGGAGAATACGTGCTGCGCCATAAGGAGATCATCGGACTGTTCGACACGCTGTGCATGGGCATGATCAACGGCGTGTTTCCGCAACAGGCGCTGTGCGAGATCGGTCTGCCGCTGGAGGCGCTGTCGCAATCCGCGCTGTTGGCGGAAATGGCCGAGGTTCCCGCGGCGGCGCGGGAAGAGTGCCTCGCCTGGTATGAGGCGCGCGGCATGAAGTTCAGGTTCGGGCAGGACCCGGCCACGGAACTGGTGCGCGAGCAGGTGCTGGAACAATGCGCGATGCTGATCGCTTTGGGCCGTTTTGTCCGGCGGTTCGGGCTGTCGGCGGTTGGCGTGCAGTATCAGCAGGGCCTGGCACGGTCCTGCGCGGCGTCGGATTTCGCGGAAGGCGCGATCGGGTCCGCGGAACGCTTCCCGATCCCGGATGCCGATGGCAGCATCATCCGCCCTGGCAAGGCGATCCCGTGCGTCAACGAGGTCGATATGGGGAGCGCCATTCCACAAACGATGCTGTGGCGGCTGCTCGACTCGCTTGGCCTGCCGGCGGAGACGACCCTGCACGACATTCGTTGGGGCAGCGAATTCGAGGGCACGTTCTACTGGGATCTGGAGATCTCCGGCGCGGTGCCGTTCGCGCACCTGAAAGGCGGCATCGCCGGCGCCGTCGGCTACCGGCAGCCGCCGATGTATTTCCCGCGCGGCGGAGCGACGATCACCGGGCAATGCAAGACTGGCCGCTTCGTCTGGGCGCGCGCCAATTACGTCGGCACGCGCGTGTTCATGCACATCGGCACGGGACACGCGGTGGCGTTGCCGTCCCAGGAGTTCGAGCGGCGGCGGCGGGCCACCACTTACGAGTGGCCGTTGATGAACGTGGTGCTCGACGGCGTCGGCCGCGACGATCTGATGGCGGGTCACCAGAGCAATCACATCACCGTCGCCTACGTGGACGAGGATCAACTGCGCGACGTCACCCGGGCTTTCGTGGCGCAGGCGCTGACGCAAAATATCAGCGTTTTCGTCGCCGGGGAGCCGTTCCAGTGGCTGACGGCGTGATCGCGGTGCGGCAACGGGTATGATGAACGAACGAAAGGCAAGTCATTGACTGACTCTATCAGGGGATGCTGGGTCGCGATCGCGACGCCGGTCGCGGCGGACGGGTCGATCGACCTCCCGGCACTCGCCCGCCACGCGCGGTGGCTGTTGGATCAGCGCTGCGATGAACTCGTGCTGTTCGGCACGACGGGAGAGGGTCCGTCATTCACCGCGCGGGAACGACTTGACGCTGTGTCCGGACTGCTCGCGGCGGGCATCGCGCCGGATCGGCTCGCGCTCGGCGCGGGGTTTCCGTCATACAAAGACAGCATCGCGCTGATCCGTGACGCGCTGGCGCTGGGATTGCGGCATATGCTGATCCTGCCGCCGTATTTCTATCGGGACGCGCCGCCGTCCGGGCTTGAGGCAACGTTCGCCGCGATCATCGATGGCGTGAACGACGCACGATTGCGCGCCACGCTGTATCACATTCCCCAGGTCTCCGGTGTGGCGATCCCGCCCCAGACATTGGCCGGACTGAAGCGGCGCTATGGTAAGCTGGTGGCCGGGCTGAAAGACAGCAGCGCCGATTTCGCTCAGTTCCGCGCGTTTCGGGCGGCCGCGCCGGATGCCACGATCGTGGTTGGCAACGAAACCGATATCGCGCGCGCCCTGGCCGCCGGTGGCGGCGGTACCATCTGCGGCATGGCGAACATCGTGCCGGCGCTGGTGCGCGCCATGTTCGACGATCCCGCCGCCGAGGCGGCGATGGCCAAGGCGACATCGTTGATGTCGCAACCATTCCTTCCGGTGCTGAAAAGCGTCATGGCCGCGATGACGAACGAAGCGGGATGGTTGCGCGTGCGTCCGCCGCTGGAATCCGCTCCCGCCGAAACAGGCCGGGCGATCATGGCACAGCTGCGCGATCTGGTGCCGTCGCTGTCCGGGACAACGCGAACCGGTTCCCAGCCGGGGTAAACCCGTATGCGCGCACCCGGTCGCGGGGCCGCTCGGCCATCTCATCACCGGCGATGTGGACGGCCGGGCGGCGCGACGGATGCGCGCCGCCTGGTTCAGCTCGGTTCCAGTCCGTCTCTCACGGTTTTCGCGACAACGTCCCGCGCGACCTGCCGCAGCAACTGCCGGTCGGCTTCCTTCGTCGCGGCCGGAGCGATGCCCGCTATGACGCGGTCGTGGCTGTAGGTCGGCAGCGCCGCGCCATTCTTCAGGATGGGATAGCCGAGATCGTCGCCGTCGCGGACCGCGCGGATGCCGCGCCGGATCATGTTGCGCATCATGATGACGCCGCGATCGGTGGAGGCGAGATGCTCCAGCCCATGCCGCGACATGCCGTCATGGATGCTCACCTGAGCGTCCCAATCGCCGGGAATGCGCTGCCGTTCCTCGTAGGATCGGTTGCCGTCCTGGCCGAAAACCGTGCCGCGGTGCGGCTCTTTGCCGAACGGCGCGCGATAGTAACCGATTTGCATCGTGTGGGTGTCGTCCAGCGGCACCGCCCAGGTGGTGGCCTGCGGTCGGTTTATGGCGTTGCGGAGGGCGACCGGATCCATGTTGGGCGGAAACTGATGGATGTTGGGTAGCATGAAATCGGCGACGCGCACCCAGATCTTGTCCTCGTAGCGGCGGGTGTCGATGTAGACCATGCCGAGCGGCGTCTCCATCCAGTCCCACTCGGCGAGTTCTTTGAAATCCTCGCTGAATCCCTCGCTGCCGGGAAGAGTGTGCAGGAACGCCACATGCGCGGGATCCATGCTGTTTTCTTTGACCTGCAACCAGTTGCAGTCCCACAACGTCGGAGCCCGCGCCACCAGTTGGTAGCCCGGCAGGTCGTAGGTATCGAACAGCGGAAACGGCGGCTTCGTTTCCGGCGGTCCCATGTAGGCGAACACCAGACCCGCATGCTCATGCACGGGGTAAGCGCCGTGACACAGCCGGTCCTTCAACGTGCTGTCGGCGGGCTCACCCGGCGTTTCGAGGATCCGGCCGTCCACGCCGAACAGCCAACCGTGATAGCAGCAGCGGATGCCGGTTTCCTCGATCAGGCCGTATTCGAGCGAGGTCCCGCGATGTGGGCAGTACAGGCTCCACAAGACCGATGGCGCCGCTTTTGTCGCGGAACGCGATCAGGTCCTCACCGAGTATGCGCAGGCGTTTGGGCAGATCGCCGAGTTCGCTGGCGAGGATGACGGGCTGCCAGAAGCGCCGCAAATATTCGCCGCACGGCGTGTCCGGGCCGATGCGTGTCATCTCGGTGTCTTCGGCGGGCATTCCGCGGTGGTGATAAGCGCTGTAGGCGGCATTCAGAAACGGTGCTCGTTCGACCATGATGTGCCTCCGTGCGTTGCCGTGTCGCCTCCCAGGGGACATTCATTTGCGGGGATAGTGGATGGCGCGCGCGAGACGGGTCAAGGGGCCGTTAACGTTCCTATACTGTCACAAAATATCGTCCGGTCAGGGGGGCATTCGCGAAGGAGGCGTGACAGCGCGACGCCCAGGTGCGACCTTTGTTCGGATCAGGGAGAGAACGCATGAGCCAATGGCGCATCGGCGATGTTACCATCACCAAGGTCATCGAGCTGGAAGTCACCGGGGGCAGCCGCTTTCTGTTGCCTCAGGCCACGCCCGAGGCGATCAAGCCGATCGCCTGGCTGCGGCCGCATTTCGCCGACGAGAACGGCCGGTTGCGCATGAGCATCCACTCGTTCCTGGTCCAGACACCCACGCATCGCGTGATCGTCGATACCTGCCTTGGCAACGACAAGGAAAACCGCCGCATCCCGCATTGGAACAACATGCAAACGAAGTTCCTGGAGGACATCTCTGAGCATGGGTTCGCGCGGGAGTCCATCGACACCGTGCTGTGCACGCATCTTCACGTCGATCACGTTGGGTGGAATACCATGAAGGTGAACGGCGAATGGGTGCCCACTTTCCCCAACGCACGCTATTTGTTTGGCCGTATCGAACACGAACATTGGACCAAGGCCGCGACGCGTGAGGATATGCCGCACGTCCTCGCGGATTCCGTGACGCCGATCCTGGATGCCGGCCTCGCGACACTGGTGGAGTATGACCACACCATCGGCGCCGAGATCAGCCTGCTGCCGACCGTCGGTCATACGCCCGGCCACGTCAGCGTGATGATCGAATCGCGTGGCGAGCGCGGCATGATCACCGGCGACTTCATGCATCACCCCTGCCAGATCGCGCATCCGGAATGGGATACCACCGCCGATACCGACAAGGAGCAGGGCATTCGCACCCGCCGCATCATGTTCGAACGCCTCGCCGGAACGCCGGTCCTGGTCATCGGCACGCATTTCGCCGGCGCCACCGCCGGACGCATCGTGCGCGACGGCGAGACGTACCGCCTGGATGTGTGATACGCTCCCGACAACCCGACAAAGGACCGTCCCCATGAGCTATCTGCGCAGCGGCATCTTTCTGGCTCCGTTTCACGCCCTCGGTGAAAATCCGACGCTGGCGCTGGAACGCGACATGGAATTGCTTCAGCACCTCGATAAGCTGAACTATCACGAGGCCTGGATCGGCGAGCATCACTCCGGCGGCTTCGAAATCATCGGCTCGCCCGAAGTGTTCATCGCGGCGGCGGCGGAGCGGACGAAGCACATCAAACTCGGCACCGGCGTGGTTTCGTTGCCCTATCATAACCCTTTCATCCTGGCCGACCGCGCGGTGCAGCTCGATCACATGACCCGCGGCCGCGCCATGCTGGGCGTGGGTCCGGGCGCGCTGGTGCACGACGCGAAGAAGATCGGCATCAATCCCGACAATCAACGCCGGATGATGAACGAATCGCTCGACGTGATCGTGAGGTTGCTGAAAGGCGAGACCGTCACCGAGAAGACCGACTGGTACACGCTGGAAGACGCCAAACTGCAATTGCCGAGTTACACGCAGCCGGTCATGGAAATGGCGGTCGCCGCGGCGCGGTCTCCGGCGGGGGCGCTCGCCGCCGGCCGGCACGGCATCGGCATGCTGTCGATCGGCGGCACCAGTCATGATGCCATGGTGCATCATGCCGAGAACTGGTCGCTCTACAGCGAGCAGGCGCGGCTCAATCATCACCAGCCAAACCGCGACAAGTGGCGGTTCGTGACACTGTTCCACATCGCCGAAACCCGCGAGCAGGCGCGCGAAAACGTGAAATTCGGCCTCGATCACTTCGCTGATTACTTTCGCGATGTCGCCACGTTCCCGATCGTGCCGGGCGATATCACCGATCGTTACAAGTTCATGATCGAGAGCGGCAACGCCTGCATCGGCACGCCGGATGATGCCATCGCGCATATCGAACGACTTCTGAAAGGCTCCGGCGGCTTCGGCGCAATCCTTGAACTCGCCCACAACTGGGCTGACTTCGGCGCGACGCGACGCCATTACGAACTGATGGCGCGCTATGTGCACCCGCATTTCCAGGGCTCCCGCGAATGGCGGCAGGAAAGTTACGTTTACGCCCGCGATCACCACGATCAGTTTGTCGGACAGTCGGCCGGCGGCGGTTCAGGCGGAAATCGACCGCCTCGCCGCGCGTCGCGCCAAAGCCGGGGAGTAAACGCGCCGGGACGTTTCCGTCTGGCCGACGTCGTCGGGCGTCTGGCCGTCAGCGTCCGCCGTCAAGCGGTCGTCACCGGGCCTGGCCCGGTGATCTCTCGCGGCACAGGCGGCGATGGCCGGGCCCGGCACGACGTGAGAGCGGAGCCGGATGGCGCGTGCCTCACCGATACGTCGTCAGCATATAATGCACCAGCGGGTTGTCCTTCGCCGGATCCAGCAAATGCCGGAAGTTCCGCGATACCCGGCCCATCGACCGGCGGCGCCAGCCCGGCAGATCGAAGTGCGGCGACGGCGAGACGTCCTCGGTCAACCCCGCCACCAAAAACCGCGCGAACGGATCACGCCCAGGCCGGATAACCTCGCCTTTTCGCGCGTAGTAAAACACCGGATCGAAGTACTGATTGGGCGAAACCTTGCCTTCCCGCCGATGCGCCAGGAAATGCGCCAAAGCCGACAATTCCTCCGGCACGTCGTAGGTTTCTCGATACCAAACCGGATCGAAAAACACGATCGGCCGTCGCCCTTCGGGTTCCCCTACCAGCAGATAGTGCGACAGAGGATTAACCCCGAGCTCCTCGACCTCCGGATTGGTGGCGGTGTACCATCGGCTATCGAAATAAAAATTTGGCTGGCGCTGCTCCCGCCAGCCGAACTCACAATAATGCCGCAACAGGTCGGCGCCGGTCGCCAACACGTCGCCGCTGTGCAGCGCGTAATAATTCTCGTCGAACAAACCCTGGTCGCGCAGCACCACGCAATCCGCCGGATCGTCGCCGATGCTCAGGAATACGTCGTCGGCGACATCCGTCAGCACCGGCTCCGGCAAGCCCAGCGCCGCCCACATCTCGCTGCTGGGCGCTACCGTCTGGCTTCGCCGCCGCCGGCAAAAATCCGCCAGCGGGGAGCGCTTTGGCCCCAGTTTGTAGGTGACGCGATACCAGGACGGGTCGAAATGCGCGAGACGGACGCAGACCGCTCGCCTCGCCAATCGACACGTAGTGGAACAATGGAATGTCCTGCGCCTGAAGGCCATGCGTGACACGGTACCAGACCGGATCGAACCAGGGATTGGGGGCGCGATCTTCCCGCAACCCATGTTGCGCGTAATGCCGCAGCGGGCTCATCCCCGCCGCGTCCACGTCCGGGTAGCGATGCCGATACCAGACGTCGTCGAACAAACCGGTGTCCTGGACCGCCCGGATATTATTGCCCAGAGTACGCAGCGTGGTGTGCTCCGGCGTCGCCTCCAGCAGGGCCCGCAACTCCCGGACCGGCACGCCACGCGCCAGCTTGCCTGTCCACTCCGCCCGTTCAGCCGGCGTCGGCGGGCGCGGCCACCAGGTCGTGAAACACCCCGCACACCGCCGCCTCGATCGGGTCGCGCGGTGTGGTCGAGGACGTGGCCATGGCGCGCGCCGGAACTCACCTGGCCTCCCGCGAGGGAGGCGTGGGGCGTTCGCGATCACTGCGCGCCGACCGACGCATCATGAAATCGCACGCGTTCCACCATCTATGGTTGCATACAAATGTGAATGTCATTAAGTCGGGATTGTATCCTGATGAGATCCGGCACACGAATGGACACACGAGATTTAGTCCGTAGATTGATATCCGACGCGCGTTCAAGTCAACAATGGAGACTCCCCTTGCGCTCATGCCGGCCCAACCTGGTTCTCGGCTGAGCGCATCATGGCCATCCGTCCCAGGATCGTGAGAGCCATTGTCGCGCCCGACGGTCGCCACGACCTCGGGTCCGACGAAGCCGATGGCGATGACGCCGCGCTGGAGACGGAACCCGGCGATGCGGCGGAAATCCCCGCCGAGGCCGCGGAAGCGGTCGATCCCGATTTCGACGAAACCACCTATCTCCGTGCGTTTCCGGACATCGCCGAGGCGGTGCGCCGGGGCGTCCTGACGTCTGGGCTCGAGCATTTCCGCCGCGCGGGACGCGCCGAGGCGCGACTGGATAAGGCCGAGTATCGCGCGCTTCTCGCGGCCTACGCCGGTCCGGCGGCGCCGCAACTCGCGATCGACACGCTGACCATCTCCGCGTCCGGCTCAACGCTGATGACGGGCTGGAGCAACGACCGATCGGACCATCTGACGGAAATCAATCTTGAGACCCGGCCGCAAATTCGGCACAACTGGACAGCCTTCCCACGTCTGGTGCGCGCCGACGTCGAGCGGACACTGGAAGCGGCGCCGGGCTACCGGTTCGGCTTCCTGCTGGTCGCGGCTCCGGTCGGCGGCGCCGACGCGCCCCAGATCGACCCGCGCGCCGCCAATACGCCGACCTTCCGCTTCGCCAGCGGGATCGAGACCCAGACCCGGCGCGATCCGGTCGTCGCCACCGACGCGGATTTGCGCGACCTGGCCCTGGCCGCGCTGCCGACCGCCGCTTCCGGCGAGATGGATCCCGAGGAAATCTACGCCATCCTGGACCAGCATGTCGGCGTGCAGATCGCCGCGATCAACCGGCTGATCGTCGAGCAGGCGCGCGCCCGCCGGCTGATCGAGCGGTTCGGCCCGGAGCGGGGACGCTTCCGCGGTTCCGTCATCACGACACTGCGCGGCGGTGCGGATCAGATCGTGCCGCGGCTGGCTTTGGCGGGCGACGCGCCGGGCGCCGAGGAATATGAGTTCATCGTCGTCGTGACGAATGCCGATCAGTTCGAGCCGGCGTTACGAGCCGCTCGGGTCGCGGAAGCCACCCTCGGGCTGGCGCTGACAATCGTGCTGCAGCCGGAAGGCGATGCCGCTGGCACGGGTGAGGATGCCGCCGCGGACATCGCGCGTTCCGACCGGTTGATCTTCATGGATCAGACCGTCCTGCCGCGAGAAGCCGGCTGGGCTGCGCGGCACTCGGCCTTGCTGGATAACGCGCCGGCGGCGCGAACGAAGCTGTTCGGCGCGCCGCTGTATCATCCGGACGGATCGCTGTCGCACGGCGGCTACTACTTCGCGCGGGAGACTTCGCTGTTGCCCCGGCCACGCGATTTGCCGCGCCGGATCACCGCGGTTCAGTTGAAGAGCATCACGCACCCGGCCCCCGCGGCCGCGCGCTCCTGGCCGCGGGCGCGGCCGGTACCCGGGGTCTCCGCCGCCTTCCTGTCCGTCGATCGCGGCTGGTTCGAAACTCTGGGCGGGTTTACCCGGCACTACGCGCGCGCCGCGCATGAGGACATCGACCTGTGCCTGCGCAGCCTGAAGGCCGGCGTGCCGGCGTGGATCCACCCTTTGCCCATGTGGCACTTCGAGCGCCGGCAGCCAGTTCGCGCGGAGCCGTCGAAAGGCGGCGCGATCCTCAATTCATGGCTGTTGCATCGCCAATGGGACGCGATGATCGTGCCGGACCTGCTCGGCATCGATCCACCGTTGCTCAACGCCGCGCCGGCTCCGGCCTCGAGTGTCGGAGCCTGACCGCGTGAGTGGACCGCGGAAAATCCTGTTGATCAGTCTCGGTCACCCGGAGCTGGTGCTGGGCGGGTCGCCCGTGGTCTGCCAGGAACTGTTCGAGGAATTGCGCACCAGACCAGACGTCGAGTGCACCATGCTCGCCGCCGTGGACCGCGAGGCCGGCGACGTGCACCAGCCGAAAGCGGGCATCACCGGCTTCGAGGGACGCGACGGCGTTTATCTGCTGCACCAGACGGACCACGATCATTGGTTGCACCGCAACAACGAGCCGTTGCTGGTCGAGGCGTTCATCACGCTGCTCCGTACGATCGAACCGGATGTCGTGCATTTTCATCACTTCATGTCGATCGGTCTCGATCTGATCGGTACCGTGCGGCGCATCCTGCCGTCATGCCGTATCGTGTTTACCTTCCACGAGTTCGCCGCGATTTGCGCCGCCGACGGCCACATGGTCCGGCGCACCGACGGCTCGTTATGCGACCGCGCCAGCCCGGTGCGCTGCCATCAATGTTTGCCGGACCGCCAGCCGGATGAATTCCTGATCCGCAAGCTCTGGCTTGAGCGTCACCTGAGCCACGTCGACCGGTTCACCTGCCCAAGTCATTTCATGATCGAACCATATGTGCGCTGGGGCATTCCACGCGACCGCATCGGCCACGTGACCAATGGCGAGCGATCCCGCATGGTGCGACCCATGCTGCCGCCGCCCGAGGGGCCGCGCGATCGGTTCGGCTTCTTCGGATTGCTGCACGACGACAAAGGCGTCACCGTGCTGCTGCGCGCCGTGAGCCTGCTGCGGGAGGCGGGGTTCACGCGATTTCGCATCGACATCAATGGCGGCGGCATTCAGCATGCCTCACCACCGGTGCGCCGCGAGATTGAGGCGTTTCAGGAAGCCGAGCGGCAACTGCCGCCATCCGACCGGATCGTCGCCTTCAATGGCGCCTACAGCCTGGATCAGATCCAGTCGCGCATGGCGCGGGTCGACTGGACGATCGTGCCTTCGGTGTGGTGGGAGATTTTCGGCCTCGTCATTTCGGAAGCGTGGATGTTTGGCCGGCCGGTCATTTGCTCGAATGTCGGTGGGATGGCGGAACGGGTAACGCACGAGGTCGATGGGCTGCATTTCGAGATGGGCGATCCGGCCTCGCTCGCCGCCACCATCCGCCGCGCCTGCACCGAGGGTGGATTGTGGGAGCGGTTGCATGACGCGGTGCCGGAACCGCCGTCGCGCGCGGCGATGGCGGATGGGTATCTCGCGTTGTACGACGCGGCGTAACGCCGCCAGTGCGGACTGCGATGCGGAATCGGGGTGCTTCGCGCGGTGCGTGATCGTGCACCCGGTTAAACGGCTCCCGGCAACGGCAGATCGGAAAACGCGACGGCATCGATAAACCCGTATTGCGGCGAGCGGATGCGCGCGACCGGTTTCGCGCGCAACAGATAATGACGCAGGAACTCGAGCCGGTCGTCCGCCCCGAGCGTTTCCCACACTCCGTCGGAAAACACGTGCAGGAACCGGTAAGTCACCAGCGCCTCGGCCGCGTCCAGCATCCCGCGCAGGCGCAGCAGTTCGGTGCGATATGCATCATCTCCCGCGATCAGATTGAACGGATGAAAGGAAACATGCAGCCAGGGCTTCGCCTCGGCGAGAACAGGCGCGATCGCCGGCAAAACCTGGTATTCCGCGCCTTCGATGTCGATCTTCAATAATGTGCGACGATCCACGCCGGCCTCGCGCAGAACAGTGGATGCGTCACGCAGCGTGATGGTCGCGGCGGCCATGCCCCGGATAACCGACCCGCGCTCGATCGTTCGATGCAGCGAGGCGCCGGAGTCCGCCTGCGCCTTGGCGTACAGCACCGCCTCCTCGTCGTGTGGTCCGATGCCGTGGCGGAACAAATGCACGCGCGAGGCCAGATCGGGGTTGACGGCGACGTTGCGCGCCAACAGATCGTGCGCGGCGGGGTTGGGTTCGAACGCGAACACCTCCACGCCGTGGCAGGCCGCGTGGAGCGCGGTAAAACCGATATAGGCGCCGAAATCGATCATGCGATCGCAACACGGCAACACGCGGTCGAAGAAACTGATCGTGCCCGCTTCGAATCCGCTGGTGAACTCGGCCGCGCCCAAGCTGGCGACCGGGTCGTTCACGATGTTAAATCCGAGAACGCGTTGCGTGTCCGGCGGTGCCGTGACAGGAAGATCCACGTCCGTGCTCCATCATGCGTGATCCGCCGATGGTAGGCACGGACGGGTTAACAACTGCCTGGTGTCAGGACGGGTCGGCGATCAATCCGGCGGCGGCGATCCCGGCGCGGGCCGCGAGGTCGTCGTTGTCCGAGCTATCGCCGGTTACTCCGACGCAGGCGATGATTTCGCCGTCAACCTTGATCAGCACGCCGCCCGCGACCGGCACCATGGCGCCGTCGATCGCGCCGTTCACCGCGCCGATGAAGTGCGGCCGCTCCACCGCGCGCGCGCCGAGGGTCTTCGAGCCCACGCCCATCGCCAGCGCGCCGTATGCCTTGCCATGCGCGATGTCGTAACGGCGCAGCGCGGTCCCGTCCTCGGCGCCGTACGCTTTCGGCACGCCGCGCGCATCCAGCACCAGGATCGCCATTGGACTGAATTTCTTCTCGCGGGAGAACGCGAGGCCCGCCGAAACGATCGTCTGCGCCTGCGCCAAAGTGATAGCCGCCATGTGAGACCCCTTCCCAGGTGTTGATTACAAAAACAATCCGTCGGGATCACCATTGAACATGATCTTGCCGACCATTTCGAAATGCGCGTCGCGCGACTGGATTTGTTGCGACAGCGTGTGCATGTCGCGAAACCGCCGCTCGAACGGGGTGCCCTTGAAAATCGCCGACACGCCCGCCGCTTTATAAACGTAGTCGGCCGTCTCGATCGCCGATTTGATCGCCTGCGCACAGCCCAGCCGGACGCGGATCCGCGCGGCGGTATCGATCGGCGCGATGTCGTCGGCCGACTCCCAGACGTCTTTCAGGATTTCCGTCAGATAGGCCCGACCGGAACCCAACGCGGCCTCGCGATGCGCCACGTCCGATTGCACCACCGGCATGTCCGCCAGACGAGCCAGCCCGCGCGGGGTTTTTTCTTTCGCCAGCGCGATGAACTGGTCGAGCATGGCGCGCGCGATGCCCAAAGCGACGCCGGCCACGCCTACCGAGTAAAGTCCCTGCATCGTAAAGGCATACAGCGGGCCAGGGTCGCGCCGCAGGCTGGGATCCTCGCGCGTGCCGGTGAATTCTTCCGGCACGAACACGTCATCCAGACGGTAGCCCTCGGACGCGGTGCCGCGCATGCCGAGCGTATCCCAGTCATGGATCGGCGTCGCTTTGTGCTTCGGGAACAGCAACGTTTTCACCGTCGGCCGGCCTGCCTTGTTCAGGCGGCGGCTGCCATCCGGTTCGATCACGTGACCATGCGCGCCCATCCACGTGGCCTGCCGCGAGCCGCTTGCGAAATGCCATTGACCGCTGATCCGATACCCACCCGGAACGGCGGTCGCGGTGTACTGGTTCGGCGGACCCCAGGCGATCCAGCCCCGCGGATCGTCGTAAATCGTTTTCGCCGCGCTGAGCGGAATGAACGGCGCGATCAACGCCGCGCTGTTGGCGACGAACAGGTTCCAGCCGACCGAGCCATCGTACCGGCTGATCTCCTCGATGGCTCGCAGATAGATCCACGGCTCGACCTCATCGCCACCCGCGGAGCGCGGCAGCAGCATGCGCGGCAGCCGTGTCTCAATGATTTTCGCCAGCACCGGGGCCGGGATTTGCTGATCCCGTTCGATCTGGTCGGCGGCCTCCGCGACCAGCGGGCCAATGTCCCGCGCCCGCGCGACAGGATCGAGGCCTCTGGAAGTGGCGCTGACATGGTTCATGAATGCGGTCCGTGCTGACTGGTCGTTCGCGATTACCGCCTTGTGGCGGAGATTTTGTCAAACGACAGCCGGGATCGGAAACGGTGCCGCGAAATGACAGGCGGCGACCCGGCCCGCGCCGACCATGACAGGCTCCGGCCTGACGGTGCGGCAGATGTCGCGCGCGATCGGGCACCTCGGATGAAAATGGCACCCCGTCGGCACGTTCTCCGGACTGGGCACATCGCCGCCGAGCACGATGCGCGTGCGCCTGCGGTCCGGATCGGCGACCGGCGCGGCGGACAGCAGCGCCTGCGTGTACGGATGATGCGGCGAGTTCGAACAACGCGGCGGTATCGGCGACCTCCACCAGCCGGCCGAGATACATCACCGCCACGCGATGCGCGATGTGCCGCACCACCGCCAGGTCATGTGAGATAAACACATACGACAGCCCGAACTTCTCCTGCAGGTCCTGCATCAAATTGACCACCTGCGCCTGGATCGAAACATCCAGCGCGGAGACGGGTTCATCCGCGACGATCAATCGCGGCCGCACCGACAACGCGCGGGCGATGGCGATCCGCTGCCGTTGTCCGCCGGAGAACTCGAATGGAAACCGCCGCAGATGAATGGCGTCCAGGCCGACGAGCCGCAGAAGCTCCACCACGCGATCACGGCGCGCGGCATGCGAAAGCGTTGCTTCATGCACATCGAGCGGCTCCGCGACGATGTCCTCGACCCGATTGCGCGGGCTGAGCGAGGCGTAGGGATCCTGAAACACGATCTGCAACGCGCGCCGCTGTTGGCGCAACGCCGCGCCCTTGAGTTGCGTCAGGTCGGTGCCGTCGAATCGCACTGAACCGAAACTCGGCTCCGTCAACCGCAGGATCATTCGGCCAGTGGTGCTTTTGCCGCAGCCCGACTCGCCCACCAGTGCGAGCGTTTCGCCGGCGGCGACGTCGAAGGAGACATCATCGACCGCCGTCACCTGGCCGCCGCGTGCGATGGGAAAATGTTTGGTCAGGCCATGCACCGACAGCAGCATTTCGGTCATGACGGAAGCGCCCAACAGGCGGCGCGCGCATCCGGCGCGGTCTCGGTCATCGGCGGTTCCTGCTCATGGCAAATCGCCGACGCCAGAGCGCAGCGCGGATTGAAGCGGCACCCCGCGGGCATCGCCAACGGCGGCGGCACCGTGCCGTCGATCGTGCGCAACCGATGTTCCCGCATCTCCAGCGACGGCACCGAGCGCAACAGGCCGCGCGTGTAGGGATGTTTCGGATCGGCGAACAGCGCGCGGACCGGTGCGTGTTCGACGATCTTGCCGGCGTACATCACCGCGACCTCATCCACGAGATCGGCGATCACCCCCAGATCGTGCGTGATCAGAATGACGGCCAGTCCAAGCTCACCGCGCAACCGGCGCAGCAGATCGAGGATCTGAGCCTGGATCGTGACGTCCAACGCGGTCGTCGGCTCATCGGCGATCAGCAGTTGGGGATCGCAGGCCAGCGCCATCGCGATGACCGCGCGTTGCCGCATGCCGCCGGACAGCTGATGCGGATAGCTGCCGGCCACGCGCGCCGGATCGGGAATGTTGACCACGCGCAACATCTCGACCGCGCGAGCCCAGGCGGCGGCGCGGAAGTCGGCGCGGTGGAGGCGAACGGTCTCGGCGATTTGCTCGCCGATGGTGAACACGGGATTGAGGCTGGTTTGCGGATCCTGATAGATCATCGCCATGGCGCCGCCGCGCAGGTCGCGCAGCCGGCCGGCGTCCATCGCCAGGACATCTTCGTCCTGAAAGCGGATCGATCCGCCGATGACTTCGCGCGGGAGGCGACGGCAACAAACGCATCAGCGACAACGCGGTCATCGTTTTGCCGCAGCCGGACTCGCCGACAATCCCCAGAGCCTGGCCCGCCGAAATTGAGAACGAGATGCCGTCGACCGCCGGCACCACGCCGCGATTGGTGAACAAATGCACGCGCAGATCGGCGACGTCGAGCAAGCTCACGTGTCGATCTCGGGATCCAGCAGATCGCGCAACGCGTCGCCCACCATGTTGAAGGCCAGCACCGCTACGGTGATCGCTGCTCCGGCGCAGGCGGCGGGCCAGGGGGAGCCGACCAGGTCGCTCATCCCGTCGCGGATCATGTTGCCCCAGGATGGCGTCGGCGGTTGCGCGCCCAGACCGAGGAACGACAACGCGGCTTCGAGGCGGATGGCGGTGGCGATCCATAACGTCAGCGCGACGACCAACGAGCCGCCGATGTTCGGCAACACGTGACGCAACATGATCGATCCGGCGCCGCGTCCGGCGGCGATCGACGCATCGATGAACGGTTCGCGGCGCACCACCTGCGTCGCGGCGCGCGCCAGTCGCACGAAGCGGGGAAACAACGCGATCGCGATGGCGATCACCGCGCTTTGAAATGAGGGCCCGAGCGCGGCGGCGATCATCACGCCGAGCAACAGCGACGGAAACGACATCAACAAGTCCGACGCGCGCGAGATCAGCCGGTCGGTCCAGCCGCCGAAGTACCCGGCGATCATGCCAAGCCACACGCCCGCCGCGGCGGCGAGCAAAGGCGCGACGATGCCGATCGTCAACGACACCCGCGCACCCACCAGCACGCGGGAGAACACGTCGCGGCCGAACGCATCGGTACCAAGCCAGTGCTCCGCCGATGGCCCCTGGCCGGCATTGAGGAAACTTTGGTCCAACGGATCCTGTGGCGCGATCCAGGGCGAGGCGAGCGCCAGCAGAATCAGCAGCACGCTCATCGCCATACCCGCCGCGGCGACCTTGTTGCCGCTGATATAGGCGCGGGCCGCGACGTGGCCGCTCATCTCAGCGTGATCCGCGGATCGATCGCCGCGCATAGCAGATCGGTCAGCAGATTGACCACCACGACGAAGAACGCGAACACCACCAGGCCGGCCTGGACCATCGTATAGTCTCGCGCCGAAATCCCGCCGATCAGCAACTGCCCCAGTCCTGGCCTGGAGAAAACCAACTCAACCGTGATAGTCCCTGACAACGTCGTCAGCAGATAAATTCCCATGCCGGTCGTCACCGGGATCAGTGCGTTGCGCAACGCGTGTTTGAAGATAACCAGCGACTCGGCGACGCCTTTGCCGCGCGCGGTGCGGACATAGTCGCGCCGTAGCACCTCCAGCATCGACGATCGCGTCAGGCGCATGATGAAGGCCGCCATCACCAGCCCCAGCGTGATCGCCGGCAGCACGAGATGATGCATGCGATCGAGAAACCCCTCGCCGCCGCCCAGCATCGGGAACCAATCCAACCGCAACGAAAACGCGAGCAGCAACAGCACGCCGAGGTAAAAGTCCGGCAAGGAGAATCCGAGCAGCGCGAAGATCCGCGCCACGCCATCGGCCGTTCCGCCGCGCCGCGTCGCGGTCCAAACGCCCAAAGGCACGCCGATCACCATGCCGAACAGCAACGCGGCGAATGCCAGCTCCATCGTGTACGGCAACGATCGCGCCAGCAACGCGTTGATCGAGGTCCCATTGGTCATCGACTGTCCGAAGTCGCCGGTCAGCGCCTGCCGTAGAAAGCTGACGTATTGCACCCACAACGGCTGATCCAGACCGAGCTTGTGGCGGAACGATTCGATCGCGTCCGGAGTAGCGAATTCCCCCAGCGCCGCGATCGCCGGATCGCCAGGCAGCACACGCAGCGCCAGGAACACCAGAGTCAGCACCAGCAGGACGGTCGGCACGACCTCCAGCAGGCGGCGAGCGATATACCTCGGCATCAGCGCTTGCTGGTTGCTTTGCCCAACGTAAACGTTCCCATATAGGCTTTCACCGGATATCCAATCTCCAGCGTCTTCCCATTATGAAACCAACTCGACGCCGGACTGGGCAAGGGAATCGCAGGCACCTGACGCAGCACATCGAGCTGGATCTGCTTCAACAGCGCCAGTCGCTTCGTATCGTCGGTCTCCTGATTGGCCTGATCCATCAGCGAGTCGGAGTTGCCCGCGACATCGCCGTAATGGCTGAAGTTCATGTTGCGGGTTGGCTTCCCCACGATCGCCCGCGAGTCATAGAATGCGTTCAGCACCGCCTGTGTCAGCGGCGGCTGACCCGATCCATAAACGATCATCGAGTCCAGATCCTTGCGGATATCGGCGTGATAGCTGGTGTGATCCACCACGCGGATATTGAGCTGGATGCCGACCTTGCGCAGCAATTCCTGCACGATCAGCAGCGCGGATTTGTACTCCTCCCGCTCCGAGATAAAGACGTCGATCGCGAAGCCGTTCGGATAGCCCGCCTCGGCCAGCAATTTCTTGCTCAGATCGGGATTGTAGGTGAATGGCCAATCCGCCGGGATGTCTTCCTTGGTCAGCGCGCCATAGAAGCCGACCGGCGACACGCCATACATCGGCTCGACGAAGTCGCCATACGCCGCCTGCCACACGCGCAGATCGATCGCGTGGGCGATGGCCTCCCGCACGCGCAGATCGTCCAACGGCTTGCGCGTCATGTTGAGATGCATCGCGAACACCGCGCCGGGCCGGCCAAAATCCTCGACCAGATCGGGCATTTGCTTGCGTAGGCTCGGCAGCCATCCGGGGACCGTCGCGCCTTCGATCATGTCCACGTCGCCCTTGATGAAACCCAACGTGCGAGACGCGGTTTCCGGCAGGAACAGCACTTCCTGCACGTCGATTTTCGGTTTGCCGCCCCAGGTACCTGATCGAACGCCCGCAGCACGATTTTCTGTTTCGGCTCATAGCTGACGAACGCGAACGCGCCGCTGCCAACCGGGTTCTGCCGGAGCTTGTCGCCGAGTTCCTCAACCGCTTTTTTGGATTGGATATAGCCGCCGAACCGCGGCATCAGCGCGAACGCGTGAAAGAACGGATTGGGCACCGACAGATGCAGCACGACGGTGTAGCGATCCGGCATCTCGACACTTTCCAGTTGCCGGAAGTTTGACGAATACGCTGTGCCGGTCTTCGGGTCTTTCATCCGCGCCAGCGTGAAGGCGACATCGTCAGCCGTCACCTCGCCATAGCCGCGCTGCCATTGCACGCCTTTGCGCAAGTGAAACGTGAAGGTGCGCGCGTCCGGCGACATCTCCCATGTTTCCGCCAGTTCGCCCTGCAAATGGTCGAGGCGAATGTCCGACGTCCCGTCCTTGGGGCTGACCAGCGTGTTGTAGATCTGGCGCATCGGAAACTCGTCGCCGTTGCCGATGCCGAACGCGGGATCCAACGCGCCGAGATCGCGCGCGGACACACCGACCCGTACGGTCGTCTCCGCGAAGGCGGTAGATGCGGCGAACAACAGCGCCATCAATAAGATGCGGTACAAATGCTTCACGACCCGTCCTCCCGGTGGCGAACTCTACGGCCGATCCGAAGAAGGCGAAAGCATTGGCCCTTCGCCGCGACCGTCCTTGCTGGTATGACCGCGCTCCAAAACAAGGACACCCACCATGCGCCCATCCGGCCGCGCCGCCGACGCGTTGCGCGACGTCTCGCTCACCACTAACTTTTCGCACCACGCGGAAGGCTCCTGCCTCATCCGCATGGGGCGCACGGAAGTATTGTGCGCCGCCTCCGTCGAGACCCGTGTCCCCCCTTTCCTCCGCAACTCCGGACTGGGCTGGGTCACCGCCGAGTATGGGATGCTGCCGCGCGCCACCCACACCCGCGGCGACCGGGAGGCCGCGCGCGGCAAGCAAAGCGGCCGCACGCAGGAAATCCAGCGCCTGATCGGGCGTTCGCTGCGCGCCGTGGTGGACCGGCAGGCGATGGGGGAGATGTCGATCACGCTGGACTGCGACGTGTTGAACGCGGACGGCGGCACGCGCTGCGCCTCGATCACCGGTGCCTGGGTCGCGCTGTCGCTGGCCTTTCGCCATCTGGTAAAAATGAACGTGTTGAAGACCGTGCCGCTGATTGGCCAGGTCGCCGCGGTGTCCTGCGGGATCGTCGGCGGCCAACCGGTGCTGGATCTTGATTACGACGAGGATTCCTCGGCCGACGCGGATGCCAATTTCGTCCTGACCGATGCCGGCGGCCTGGTCGAAATCCAGGCCACGGCGGAGAAGAACTCGTTCTCCGAGGAAGCGTTCTGGCAACTCATGCGCCTCGCGCGGACCGGTACCAATGCGTTGTTCGAGGCGCAGCGCAAGGCATTGAGCGACTGATGGGCCGGAAACTACAAGCGGGAAGCAAAATCGTTCTGGCCAGCCACAACAAAGGCAAGCTCGCTGAACTGGCGGATTTGTTGCGCCCATACCAGGTCGAGATCGTCTCCGCCGGAACGCTCGGCCTGCCGGAGCCCGAGGAAACCGCGCCGGATTTCGCCGGCAACGCGCGGATCAAGGCATTGGCGGCGGCGAAAGCGAGCGGACTGCCGGCGTTTTCGGATAACTCGGGGTTCTGCGCCGCCGCGTTGGGCGGCGAGCCGGGCGTGCTGTCGGCGCGTTGGGGCGGACCCGAGAAGGATTTCGCCAAGGCCATGGCGTTGGTGAACGAACGCGTGGGCGACTCGGCGGATCGGCGCGCGTGGTTCGTCGCGGCTTTGTGCCTCGCATGGCCGGACGATCACACCGAAACGTTTGTCGGGCGAGTCGATGGCACGATGGTGTGGCCGCCGCGCGGAGACAAAGGGTTCGGCTACGATCCGATGTTCGTCGCCGAGGGCCGGACACAGACGTTCGGCGAGATGGAACCGGACGCGAAACATGCCATCAGTCATCGCGCCAGGGCGTTCGCTCAGGTGATGAAGTCTTGCTTCGATTAGCCGTCTGCCTGATTTTGTTAACCGGGCCGGCGTTCGCGTCCGGTACCGGAATTCGTTCGCGCGGCGGAGTTCGCCTATACTGGTCCGGCGAAGGCGCGGGGCGCTTTGGTGTGGGTTCCCGGAACCTACGGCCGGGATCAGACCGGTCCGCCGCCACCGCCGGATTTCGTTGGTCGAGAGGCCGCCACCGGAATGGATGTCTGGTGCTTCAATCGTGATCGCGGCGATGATCCGCTCGGCCGCGGCGGCGAGACATTGGCGCGCGAAATTCATGCGTTACGTGAAAGCGGCTACCATCTCGTTGTCGTCGCCGGTCACTCCCGCGGCGCGTGGATCGCCTTGACGGTTCTGGCGCATCCGGGCCTGGCGGATGGCGTGGTCGCGTTCGATCCCGCCGCGCACGGCCGCCAGGAGTCGCGCCGAGCCCAGGCGATGGCGGACTGGACCGCGCTTTGGGATGCGGCGGTGAACAACGGCACGCATGTCGTTCTGGTACAATTGCGAGACGATCCTTGGGACCCCGATCCGCCCCGACGATTGGAGATCGCGCGTGCCCGGCTCGGCGCGAACCTGCTATCGATCTTTCAACCGCCGGAGCCAACCGGTCATTCCGGCGTCTACGACCCCGCGTTCGATCCGCATTTTGGCGCGCTTGTCGCCGGTTTCGTTCCTTGACCTCACGATTGGCTCAGGTCAGGCAGGCGTATATCGCGGCGGTCTGACCGCCCTGGGTCGATGCACGCACGGCCGGAGTGCCGCGGCCTTTCGACAATCTTTATACTCCGATACCGGGATCTATCTGGAATCTTCACGCCGCCGATGTGACATCTGACCGCGCCATGCCCGCCGTCCGTGAAACCGCCTGTTCAACCGATCCGGCGGGTTGCCTCCCAAGGGTCCGCCGCGTGGGACTCGCACATCGACGCGCCCGGAATTGTGCTATCGTCTCATGGACCCGGTCTGGCCGGCCATGTTCGACAGTGCTCGCGCGCGAACGCTTACAATCGCCGGGCCGGGTCACCCGCCGCGACTGATTGCCATCTCGAACCGACCAGCCAACCGGAAAGATCCGTCGCTTGAGCGACATTGTCAGAAACCGTCCGTCTCCCGATGCCCTGCTCGCGCGGGCGGAGGCGGAAACGCGCGGCAAGCTCAAGATTTATCTGGGCGCCGCGCCGGGTGTCGGCAAAACTTATGAGATGCTGTCCGACGCGCGAAAGAAATGCGCCGATGGCATCGACGTCGTCGCCGGCGTCGTTGAAACGCACGGCCGGATCGAAACCCGGCAGTTGTGCGAAAACCTGGAAATCCTGCCGCGCCGTAAGGTTCCCTACAAGGGACGCGAACTGGAGGAAATGGATCTCGACGCGCTGCTGCGGCGGCATCCGGCGATCGCTCTGGTCGATGAACTGGCGCATACCAACGCCGAGGGATCGCGGCATCCGAAACGGTGGATGGATGTCGAGGAACTGATCGCCGCCGGCATCGATGTCTGGACCACGCTGAACATTCAGCATGTCGAGAGCCTGAACGATATCGTCGCGCGGATCACCCGGGTGCGCGTGCGGGAAACCGTTCCCGACGCCATCATCGAACGCGCCGACGAGATCGAACTGATCGATTTGACGCCGGATCAGTTGATCGAGCGGTTGCGCGAGGGAAAGGTCTACGCCCCCGACCAGGCCCGCCGTGCGATGCGGCACTATTTCGCGCCGGGCAATCTGTCGGCCTTGCGCGAACTGGCGATGCGCCGCGCCGCGGACCGGATCGATATCCAGGTCCGCGGTTTCCGTCAGGCCCAGGGCGAGACGGTGCCATGGGCGGCCAATGAGCGGATATTGGTTTGCGTCGATGAACGCGAGGCGGCGCCGGAGGTCATCCGGCATGCCAAACGTCTGGCGGATCGGGCCCGTGCCACCTGGCTCGCGGCGCACGTGCAGACCAGTCGTGATCGCGCGCTCTCCGCCGACGAGCGCAAGCGCATCAACGACGCTCTTTTGCTCGCCACCCGACTGGGCGCCGAGACCGCGACGCTCCCGGGCGATCGCGTGTCGGACACCATCCTGACCTTCGCCAACGAACAGAACGTCACCCAGATTGTCGTCGGCAAGGCGAAACGTCCGCTGCTGTTCACCGCGCTGTTCGGCTCGGTCGTGAGCGATCTGATCAATCGCTCGGAAACGATCGCGGTGCACGTCGTGCCGGAGGAGATCGCCAGCGCGAAACGGCAAAAAGTCGGCGCCGTGGTACCGTCCTCTACCCTGACACCCCGCGGCCTCATCGAGGCGGCGGTCACGACCGCGTTGGCGATCGGGGTCGCGGTGCCGATAGATCGTTGGCTCGGCGTTCCGAACCTGGGGTTGATCTTCCTGGCCCCGGTGTTGATCAGCGCGCTGCGTTCGGGACTTTGGCCCGCGCTCGTGACGGCGTTGTTCAGCGTGCTTGCCTATGACTTCTTCTTCACCGAACCGCGCCTGAGTTTCCTGGTCTACGATCCGCAGGCAGTGGTGTCGTTGATCGTGTTCGGCGCGGCGGCGATCGTGGTATCGTCGCTGGCGGCACGCGCGCGCGACCAGACGCTGGCGGCGCGCACCGAAGCGCGCACCTCGCGAGAACTTCTGGGCCTGGCGCGCGGCCTCGCCGCGGTGGCCGGCGAGGATGACGTGGCGCGGACGCTGGCGGCGTATACCGCGCGCGCGTTCGACGCGGAGTGCGCGGTGTTCGCGCGCGTGGGTGTCAGCGGGTTGCGCCTGGCGGCCACCGCGCCGGGGACGCCGACGCTGACCGATGCCGACATGGCGGCGGTGCACTGGACGATGGACAAGGGCATCCCGGCCGGGAAAGGCACCGATACCCTTTCCGGCGTACCGTGGTTCTTCATTCCGTTGCGTACGGCGCGCTTGTTTTCGGGCGTGCTGGCGATCTCGCGCACGGCGGAATTATCCCCGGCGGAGCGGCGGCGCATGGATGCGATGGCGGACCAGGGTGCGTCGGCGCTGGAGCGTGCCCACATCGCGCGGGCGTTCGAGGAAGCGCGCGTCGAAATGGACGCGGAGAAGTTGCGCGCCACGATGCTGGCGTCATTGTCGCACGATCTGAAGACGCCGATCGCCGGGATTTTGGGCGCGGTGTCCTCGTTGCGGGCGTATGGCGAAAAGCACGATCCGAACACAAGGGCGGAGTTGCTGGCCGGGATCGAATCCGAAGCCGACCGGATGCAACGCTACGTGGTCAAGCTGCTCGACATGACGCGGCTGGACGCCGGCGGAATCAAGGCGCGGCAAGAGGCGCTGGAGGTTTCCGACATCGTTTCATCCGTCATGAAACGCGCCGCGACACTCGCCGATGGCGTGCGGCTGGTGGCGGAGGTCGAGCCGAAACTGCCGCTGGTGAAAGCCGACGGCGCGTTGTTGCATCAGGCGTTGCTGAACCTGGTGGAGAACGCCGTTTTGCACGGCGGCAAAGGCACGGTCACTGTCAAGGCGCGACTGCGGGATGGCGCATTGGAGTTCGTGGTGCTCGATGAAGGCCCGGGCCTACCGCCCGATGGAGAAGCGAAGTTGTTTGAAAAGTTCTGGCGCGGCGAAAACGCGGCGGCGGGTGGCACCGGTCTGGGCTTGCCGATCGTCAAGGGCTTCGCCGGCCTGATGGGGGCCTCGGTCGCCGCGCATAACCGGCGCGACGGCAAGGGCGCCGTGTTCACCCTGACCTTTCCCAGGGCCGCGGTGCTGGCATGAACATTGCCCCGAAACGATTGCGGGCGCTGATTGTCGATGACGAGAAGTCGATCCGCCGGTTTTTGCGCACCACGTTGACCGCCGAGGACTTCGACGTGGCGGAGGCTGAAACCGCCGCCGCCGGCCTCGCGCTGGCGCGTGAGACGCGGCCCGATCTGGTGGTGTTGGATCTGGGCTTGCCGGACGGCGACGGCTCCAAACTGATCGCGCCGATCCTGACCCTCGGCGCGCCGGCGATTCTGGTGCTGTCGGCGTTGGACGAAGAAGCGCGCAAGGTCAATGCGCTCGATCTCGGAGCGGACGATTTCGTCACCAAACCGTTTGGCGTGGCGGAGTTCATGGCTCGCGTGCGGGCCGCTTTGCGCCACCGGTTACGGATGCAGGGTGGCACACCGGTCTATGACGATGGGCGGTTGATGATCGATCTGGTGAAGCGTCAGGTGCGCGTGAACGGGGTCGATCCAAAGTTGACGCCGCGCGAATACGCATTGCTGCGCGAATTGGCGATCCATGCGGGGAAGGTTCTGACGCACCGCCATTTGCTGGCGAAGTGCTGGGAGGGGCCGGACGAGCCGGACGTCCAGGTGCTGCGCGTGCACATGCGCAATCTACGGCAGAAGATCGAGGAATCGCCGGAGGAACCAACTCTGATCGTGACGGAGCAAGGGGTCGGGTACCGGTTTCTGGGGAAGGGAGACGCGTAGCGACGCCTGAAGGAAGGTTCACGGCCGATGTCCGCGTCGCCGATCGGCCGTGAAAAAACCGGCCGCGGGACATGCCGGGGCCCGGTCCGAAGACCGGGCCGGAAACGATCGTTACTCTCCTGGTGCCACAAGCTGCAGATCGCCGACCATGACTTTGCCTTTGGTCTCCGGACTGAAGAACAACGTGATCACGAAGCTGGCCAGACCGCCGACGGTCCCGATCAACATCGGCATCGCGAATCCCATGCCGCGTTCGACCGCGAAATACGTCAGGATCGGCGGGACAAAACCACCCGCCACCGCGCCCATGTGATAACAGAACGCCGCGCCGGTCGCCCGGATCTCGGTCGGGAAGCGCTCGCTGGCATAACTCGGGTTGATGCCGTAGATCGCCCCGGCGAACGCCCCCTGGATCGAGAACGCGACAACCAGCGTGGTGTAGTCCGTCGTCAACAGATAGATCGGTGCCACGAACGCCCCGATGACGGCTGGGATGATCATCGCCCAACGCCGGCCGATACTGTCCGTCAGGCTGCCCCAAAAGAAACTGAAGATGAACGTCAGTCCGTTCGAGAACGCCAACGGCCAGCCCACCTGCGCCGCTGTCAGATGCAATTCCTTTGTCAGATATGTCGCGAACAGCCCGAAGATCGAGTAATAGACGGTGAACGCGCTCATCAGCCACCAGCAGCAGGTGATCGTGTTCCAGACCACGCCTTTGCGGAACAGCGCGGCCACCGGGATCTTCACCTCGGATTTCTTCTCTTTCTGTTGCCGCTGGTTTTCGACCCAGACCTCGGGCTCTTTCACGTAGACGCGGATCCAAACCACGGCCAACGCGGGCAGCACGCCCATCCACAGCATGCCGCGCCAGCCGATCGTCGTCGAACAAGGTCGCATAGAGCACGGCGGCGATCAGGTAACCCAACGCCCAGGATCCTTGCAGAACGGACGCCATCAGGCCGCGTGAGCGGGTCGGCCAGCTTTCGGTCGCCAGGGCAGCGCCGGCGGGCCACTCCGCGCCCATGCCGATGCCCAGCAGTGTGCGGAACACCAGCAGAAAGAGGAATGTCGGCGAGAAGCCGGCGATGAAGTTGCACGCCGAATACCACAGGATCGAGATCATCAGCGGCGCGCGACGGCCCAGACGATCGGCCATCCAGCCGGCCGCGACCGCGCCGACGAAACGCATCCACATGGTCAGCGATCCGACCAACACGACCAATGTCAGATCGGCGTGGAATTCCTTGGCGATCGGAACAAGTAAGAACAGAAAAACCGTGAAGTCGAACGCGTCCAACGTCCAGCCGAGCCAGGCGGCGATGAAGGCGTACCATTGATCTTTGGTCGGCTCTCGCCACCACGGTCCGGTGGCTGCTGTATTGTTCGCGTACGACATGATGAAGACTTCCTTTCCCTGTGTATTTGCAGCTTATGGCTGATTGGCCGAGGAGCCTGGCCGAAGTTCCGGTTGCTGGCAAGGGTTTTCCCCGACACCCTGGGCTCGGAACCCTGGCATGTTCCCGCCAGACGTCGGCCAATTGCCGACAGTACGGAGAGATGTCAGATGCGGCCGTGTAATCCGGAGAACCCCGAGCCACATGCATAGCCAGATTATGAAACGCGTTGGCGCCGTCTTGCTCGCGGCGGGCCTAATTGACGGTATCGTAACGATCCTCCGTCTGGCCAGGACGGGCCCATACCCCGGCGTGCTCGACGCCGTCGCGGTGGCGGCGGGTCTTGCTCTGCTGATGGGTGGTCCGCGCATGGCGTTGTGGGTGCGCAGCCTCGCCATCTTCGTGCTCGCGGCCTGCGTGGTGGGGATCGTCGCGGCGCCGTTGTTCCAGCCGCTCAGTCTGAGCATCACCGAGATCCGTCTGGATCCGACGGTCTTTGGCGCGTGGGGCGCCCGGATCGTCGCGGTCGCGGGCGTGACGCTTTGGGTCGCGTGGCGGCTCGGCCACCGCGCGGTTCAGGACGCGATCACCGCCGCGGGCATCCGGCGATGGGACATGAGCCTTCCGGCGCAGGGCGGGGCCGGCGTCACCGCGCTGGCCGCGTTGTTGTTGTGGCTTACATTGCATGGTCAATCGGCCGACCTCGCGACGTCGCTCGCGCTGGAGCAACTCGGTCCGGATTACCGTTACCACCTCAGTTGGATCAGCAGCGCCAGGAATGGCCACGGCACGACTGTCACCGGCGTGGTCACCGCGTGGAATGACAAAGAAATTAAGAAAGTCGTGTTGCACTGGGAGACGCCGTGAAGCCGCGTCCGGTTTCGCGTCGGCCTCCCACGCGACGTGGCGATCTCTTGACCTGGGTCCGGCCGGAGATCAAAGGCGTCTCATGTCCGTCCTTGCTCCGGCCCAGATCAGCGGTGCGGCGATCGGCCTCGACCATGTCGGCATTGTCGGCGCGGACCTGGACGCGCTCGCCCGGTCGTTCACCGATCTCGGATTTTACCTGACACCGAGAGTCGCGCATGCCAGCGGACGGACCGCCAACCGCTGCGTGATGCTGCGGGACGGCGGCTACCTGGAACTGATGGCGGTGGTGCCGGGCCAGGTCAGCGCCACATTGGACCGTTTCCTGGCGCGCGGCCCAGGGGCTCACATTCTGGCGCTGGAGGTGGCGGATGAAGTGGCGGCACGTGACCGGCTTCGACGCGCCGGGGTCGCCTGCGAAATTGAGACCACCCAACGCGACGCGGTGCGATCCGGCGTCAAAGCCCGTTTCGCGCTGCTCATGCCGCCGGATCCGCCCGAGGGCCGGGTGCTGCTGATCCGTCAGTTGACCCGCGATCGCCTCTGGCTGCCGGACGCTGTCTCGCATCCCAATCGCGCGGTGCGGCTGATTGAGGCCGTCTACGCCACCGACCATCCGGCCGAGACCATGACCAGGCTGTCGCGCCTCGCCGGCCGGCCGGCCGAGCCCGATCCGGTCGGAGGTTTTCGCATCGAATTTGGCGGCGGCGGCTGCGTTCGCGTCCTGCCTCCCGCCGCCGCCGCGACCCTGTTTTCCGGATTGCCGACGGAGGACACCCGGACAATTGGGCCGCCATTGCGCGGTCTGACCATCGCAGCCGAACAGGCCGAGGCACGGGTCATCTACGCTGGCGGCGTCGCGATCCGCGTTACCGCGGCGGCTGAGCCATGATCGCGTGGCTGACTTCGCTGCTCGCCGCGGTGCCGTGGCCGTTTCCGCTCCGACCGAGCCTTGAGGTCCTGGGAAACCCGGAGCCGCGCCGTCTCGTGGCGATAACTCTGGTGGCGCTCGGCTGCGCGGTGTTGCTGCTGACGATCGCATTCACGGTGCGGCGGGCCAGGATCGTCGCGGTTCTCGCGATGGTCGGTGTACTGATCGTGTGGGGACCTTCGTTGAGGCTGCTGCTGGTTCCCGCCACGCCCACGAGCTATCGCCAGTCGCCAACCGGCTTCAGCGCGGCCAGCATCGCCGCCGGCCGGACGGTATTCGCCACCACCTGCGTTCCATGTCACGGCAATGCCGGCGATGGTGCCGGTGGACTGGGCGTTGTCGCCGATCTGCGGCGCCCACATATTTGGTCGCATCCCTCGGGCGATCTGTTCTGGGATATCTCGCATGGGATCAACCAGCCGGATGGCACGGCCCTGATGCCCGCGTTCGAAACCATGCTGCCCGAGCGGACACGATGGTCGCTGATCGATTACGTTCACGCACTGAACGCCGGCGCGAGCGCCCGGGGTCTCGGCGGATGGCCCAGCGTCGTGATGGCGCCCTCATTCGCGGTGTCGTGTGGTGCCATCGATGCGCACGCGCTTTCGGACCTGCGTGGCCGCGCTGTCCGCATCATCCTGGGTAGCCTACCAACGCCGCTGGCCGCCGTGCCTCCGGTCAACGGGATCGCGGTGGTGACGGTATGGCTCCCGGATGGAAACGCGGAAGCCGAGCCGCTCGCCGGTGTGGACTGCGTAGCCCAGGGCGGGGCGGATGATGCGACCGCGTATGCGATCCTGGCGGGAGCCGCCGATGGCCACACGATCGCGGCGTGGTTTCTGATCGACCCCGCGGGTGTGCTACGGTCTGTCTGGCGTAAGGAGGACGGCGACGGATGGACCGACCCCGGACGCCTTCTGCAAGAGGTTCGAACGATCTGCACCGAGCCTCCGACGATCGGGACTGGAGGCGAACATGAACACCACCACTGAAAGAGGTCCTTCCCACGGCACCGTCTATGCCCTCATCGGCCTGTTGATCGCGGTGATGCTGCTCGCGGCGGGAGGTTATCTGTTTCTGTCCGGCTCGCAGCCGGCGGGCCTGACCGTGGGCGGTCCGTTCTCGCTGATCGATGGCAACGGCAAACCGGTGACCGATCAGAGCTGGCACGGCAAATATTTGCTGGTCTATTTCGGCTACACATTTTGCCCGGACGTGTGTCCGACCACACTGAACAGCGTCGCCGATGCGCTGGACAAGATCGGGCGCCAAGGCCGACCGAGATGCAGCCGCTGTTCATCACCGTCGATCCGAAGCGCGATACGCCGGCGGTGGTGAAGCAATACGCCGCCGCGTTCAGTCCTCGGCTGGTCGGGCTGACCGGCTCGCCCGAGCAGATCGCCGCGGCGGCGAAGGCGTATCGCGTCTACTACGCCGAACATCGCACCGGCCCTGGGCCGGACGACTACTCGATGGATCACAGCTCGGTGTTGTACCTGATGGCACCCAATGGCCGGTTCATCGCGCCATTGCGCGCGGATCAAACAGGGACGGAAATGGCGGCGACGCTGGAGAAACTGGTCTCGTGAGGGGGTGAGATCGACTTAGGGTCGCCCCCGACCACCGTCGTGACAGGCGAGACGTGGACCCCCCGTTTTCTGGACAGCCCGTTTTGGACACCATGTTCTTGACCCGCCCAACCGGTGCCGCGATGCTCCCCAGGCCCGCGGAAGGATCACGCGCATGCGACCCGCCCTTGAAGCTGCTCAGCGGACTGCCTGGCGCCGGCTGGGCTCCCCCGGCACATGGTGGACCGGCCCGGAGCGCATCGCCATTGCCCGGGAAACCCGGGTGGCGACGGAGTGCGACTTTTGCGCCGCGCGCGCCGCCGCTGTCTCGCCGCTGGCCGTGCGAGGCGACCACAGCGTCACGGAACCGTCGCTTTCCGGTCCCGCGATCGAGGCCATACACCGCATCCGCACCGACCCCGGCCGTTTGGGCGAGACCTGGTTCCACCATCTTCGGAACCTCGGTCTGGGCGAGGAAGCCTATGTCGAACTCGTATCCGTCGTGGCCGTCACCGTCGCGGTGGACACCTTCCGCCGCGGCGCCGGTCTGGCGCCCCTGGCTTTGCCGCCGGCCGCACCCGGCACGCCCTCGCGTTGCCGTCCATCGGGCGCCAAACCCGGCCTCGGCTTTGTCGCCACCCTGGCGCCGGAGGACCGGACCGACGCCGATCCCGACCTCTATGGCGACCACCCCGGTCCGCGCCGCCGCGTCGGCGCGAACATCCATCGCGCGCTGAGTCTCGTGCCCGACAGCATGATCCACTGGTGGGACGTGTTGGAGGAACTGTATCAGTCCGGCCCGCAAATGCGGGACTACGGCGTTGAATATCGCGCGATCAGCCACGCGCAGATCGAACTGCTGGCCGCTCGCGTCGCCGCGCTCAACCGATGTGAGTATTGAACGACCAGCCACCTGGCCTTGCTCCGTGCGAGCGGCCGCCACGCTGGTCTGGACTTCAATCTCGACGCGGTGATGCGGGGAGATGGCGGTTCCGCCGTTCCGCACGGCGGGATTTTGCTGGCGTTCGCCGACGCCGCGATCGGACGCGATGACGCGGTGTTGGCCGCCGCGCGGAATACGGTGCGCGCCGCGATCGGCGAGGCCGGACTTGCCGACGCGGCCGGCGTGATCGGCGGCTTCGACGGGATCACCCGGATCGCCGACGCGACCGGAATTCCGCTGGAACCTGAAAAGGCCGCGTTGACCGCGGACTTCTTCGAAGCATTGGACATCGGCCGATTCCGACGGGAGAAAACCTGAGCCGCCGCGGTGGCGCCCAGGTGCGCCGGCGTTGGGCATGACAACGCGCCGGGCATGACAGGAGGTGGCGCGATCGCGTGGCGCGGGATAGGATCGGGTTCTCTGATCGGTTCATCGCGAGGAGCTTCGAGTGCCATTGGACGACACGGGCGGCCGGCCGGGCCGCCGGCCCTCTCGCAATGTGCTGGGTGGCCCGTTGGACACCTGCTCCACGGAACCGATGACCGGCTTTTTTCGGAACGGCTGTTGCGAGACAAGTCCCGAGGATGTCGGCAGTCATACCGTGTGCGCGGTCATGACCGAGGCGTTTCTCGCCTACAGCAAACAGGCCGGCAACGACCTGTCCACGCCGATGCCGGAATATGGGTTCGCCGGGTTGAAGCCCGGCGACCGTTGGTGTCTGTGCGCGCCGCGATGGCAAGAAGCGCTGGAGGCCGACGCCGCGCCGAAAGTGGTGTTACGATCGACCGCCGAGGGCGCCTTGCAACATTGCGCCCTGGCGGATTTGGTGCGGTTCGCGATCGATCTGGTGTGAACGCGATTACTTCGAATTGTAACGAAAGCCGAGCTTCATACAAACCTGAAAGTGACCGACGTCGCCGTCAACAACGTGCCCTTTGATCTGGGTGACTTCAAACCATTCCAGATGCCGGAGGGTTTTCGAGGCGGTCGTGATGCCGTGTCGAATGGCATCATCGATGCTCGTTTTTGAGGTCCCGACAATTTCCGTCATGCTGTAAACGTGATCGCTCATGTCCGGTCTCCATTTGAAATTCTTCCCCGCGGCGTCGCGAGAAACGCCGCGGCGCGGCAATCTGAGCCGCGGCGCGGCAATCTGATAAGTGGTCGCGACGTGCGCGGCACCGGGATGCGCGGCACGCCTGACACAACGGGTCCGGGAAACGCCCAGATCCGTCCGCGCGTCCTCACCACGATCTGAATGTATGGCCTGAGCCGGAGTTCCCGGTCGCCGGGAGTTATACCAGGTGGAAAGCTTGCCTCTTTGGCGGACACGTCATGGCCGGCGATCTCGAGCGGCCCGTACCGCCCCGTATCGCCGACCGGCGATGACGGTAATCTGGCAGCGCGGTCGCCGGAGGAAACGAAACAGCCAGGGCACGCGTCACACAAAGGCCTGGTCGCCCCGGGCCGTGCATGGGATCGCGGATCGTTACGACTTCATGCGCGACGCGAAGCCGCGGGTTCAGTAACCCCGAGCCCAGTCGATTACATTTTGCAACGGTTTGTCGTGGATGTAAGCGCGCAGGTTCTCGCAGAATAGTTCAATGGCGCCATGCCGATCCTGATCGCTCGCGCCGGAGATGTGAGGCGTGATCAGCACGCGCGGATCAGACCACAGCCGATCCAGAGGCGGACGTTCGAACTCCCCGACGTAAACATCGAGCGCGGCTCCCCGCAGATGACCGCGTTCCAGCGCATCCGCCAGCGCGTCCTCGTCTACGATTTCGCCGCGCGCGACGTTGACCAAGATCCCGCCGGCTTTCATCGCGGCGAACCGTTTCGCGTCGAACAGCCGTGTCGTCTCGGGCGTCCATTGGCAGCAGATGACCACGACATCGCTGTCGGGCAGAAACCGCTCCAGATCCTCGGCGCCGCCGATTTCGGCGAACCCCATGGGCGGTGACTGATCCGGCCGGCGCTGGCGGCGCGTGCCAACCACCCGCATGCCGAGCGCCGCGCAAAGCCGGCCGACTTCAAGCCCGATGCCGCCGGCGCCGACGACGCAAACAGCCTTGCCCTCCAGCAGCCACGGGCGATACGCGCGCGCGTCGAACACGGCGGCTTCACGCTCCGGCGCGACCCGGTAGAACCCTTTGGCGACATGGAGAATCCCAGCCACCGCATACTCGGCGATCGCCAGCGTGTTGCCCGAACCGCGAGACGTCGTCACGGTCACATCGCTGCCCCACAGATCCCCCTTGAGCAGGTTGCTCGCTCCGGCCGGCCGCTGATGGAACCATTTGAGATTCGGCGACCGAGCAAGCAGGTCGAATGGAAAGGGCCAACCGCCGAGAATGATTTCCGCGTCCGCGAGCAGGCGATCACGCTCCTCCCGCGTGCCCTGTCCTGTCGCGTTCGGTGCCAGATAGCGGCTCGCGCTGAAGGCCGGCCAGGTGTCACGATACTCGCCATCGAACCACCCTCCGGCATCGGTCAGTCGAATCCGCGGATCGATCGCCTCGATCCTGGCGCGATCCTCGGCGCTGATGCGCGTCAGGGTCAGCACATTAAACGTTCGCATCGCGCATTTCCGGTTTGCCTGGGCCACTCCTGGCCGCGACTATGCGGCGGAATGCACCATGGCGACAGCCCGGTCGGTCGCCGTCCGCCGGATCACTCGCGTCGGATGCTTCGATGCGACGAGCCGGACATTGCGCCTGTCAGCCAACACAGTCACAAACGCTGCGAGACGGCCGCGGCCGCGGGCATCCGTGCCGTTCGGCGCTTCGTATCAGTCGACTGTGCCAACCGCGAGGTACAGCGGCCTGGCGGGTCCAAATCGCCAGATGCCACGCGCCCAGCGCATGAGCGGACGTTCGATCAGCCACCAGAACAGGGCCGCGACACCGGCCACCCCGGCGAAGTAGATCATGATCCGCACGCACGCCAGCCGTCCGTCGTAGAGCTGATCGACGGCTTCAGGAACGACAACGTGGAACAGGTAGATCGAGGTACGCACCGATCCCGATCGCGCACAGCGGAAAGCCCGGGTCCGGGCGCCAGTTTCCGGCGATGATCGCGAGCATCGCGCACCCATAGCCAACCTCGACCATGGAGAATCCGCCTGTCCACATCGACGGCGTTTTCCAGTCGAAGCCGCCGCTCAGCCCCATCGCCACGAATCCCGTCGCGGCGATGCCGGCAGTGATCCACAACAGGTGCACACGCCGGCGTATCGCGGCCATGAGATCCGGCTGGCGCACGATCCATGCGATCAGCGTCCCGGTGAACAGCGCGTCCATGCGTCCCGGCAGCAACGCATACGCGGACAGGGCGTTGCCGTAGAAATGCACGAGGATGGCACGGCAAATAGGCGCCGCTCCAATCAGGCAAAGGAAGATTCGCGGCAATATCGGTTCCGGAACGAACCGGATCAGCAAGGGCAGCAGCAAATAAAACTGCTCCTCGACATCCAGCGACCAGGTCAGGCTCGTCGGTCCACACGCCGTCGAATCTCCCGATGCCCACGCGAAGTTTTGCGTGAACGTCAGAGTATTGCCAGCGGTACGGGCAGGTGATGGGATCGGCGAAGCTGATCGCGAGCAACAGCCAGGTACAGCGGCAATATGCGAAACGCGCGACGCATGTAAAACGTGGAAAAGTACCCGGCGGATGACCGATTATCGAGCAGAATGCCACCAAGCAGGTAGCCGCTCAGAATGAAAAACAAATCGACGCCCGTCCAGCCGAACGGGATCTTGAACCAGTGTTGCGCGACCACGAGGGTGATCGCCAATCCGCGGATCGCATCCAGTGCGCCGGATCGTTCAACATGGTCAGCCGTTCCCGCCTGCCTTGCCATAATCTCTCGCCTCCAGGTTTCGAGACCGTTCAGGGCGACAATCTCGAAATAGATATGGCTGAGAAGGTTACAGAAACTTTTCAGATCCGGGATGAATGCAGTCTTTGGTTGAGTTTGCTTTGTGATAAGTCGCCTGTGGCGCGAGTTCAGGCCCGCCCCTCGCTGACCGCGTGACAGGCGACCTGAATTCCATCCACATCGACAACCGCCGGTGCCTCCTCCCGGCAGCGCGCGTTGGCCAAGGGACAGCGCGGATGAAACGCGCAGCCAGGAGGTGGAGCGATCGGGCTCGGCACATCGCCTCCGACCGGCGTTCGCGACCGGCCGATATGATCCAGATCCGGAATGGCATCCAGCAGCAGCCGCGTATACGGATGCAACGGCCGCCGGAAAGATCGTTTCGGCGAGGCCAGCTCGACGATGCGGCCGAGATACATCACGCCCAACCGATCGGACATGTGCCGAACCACGGCGAGGTTGTGGCTGATGAACAAGTAGGTAAGCCCAAGCCGTCGTTGCAAATCCCGCATTAAATTCAGGATTTGCGCCTGCACCGAAACGTCCAGCGCGCTGGTGGGTTCGTCGCACACGAGAAACACCGGCTCCGACGACAGGGCGCGCGCGATGGAAACGCGTTGCCGTTGTCCACCGGAAAATTCGTGCGGGAACTTTCCGCCGTCGGACGGCGCCAACCCTACCTGAGTCCAGCAGCATTTCCACCCGCCGTCGCACCGAGACCGGATCCTTCTCCAGTCCAAACGTTCGGATCGGCTCGGCGATGATATCCATGACCCGCCAGCGCGGATTGAGCGAGGCGTACGGATCCTGGAAGATCATGTTCATCTGCCGGCGCACGCGCCCTTGTTTGCGTGCATCGGCCAGGGTCATGCCTTCGAAGCGAATGTCGCCCTGGTTCGGCGTGTAGAGCCCGACGCACAGCCGCGCGATCGTCGATTTTCCGCAGCCGGACTCGCCAACCAGCGACAAAGTCGTACCGGACTCGATGCCAAACGACACATCGTTGACCGCGCGGAGATAACGCCGCGGTTCGCGGGACAGCACGCGCTGCAACGACGGTAGCGAGACGTCGAACTCGTGCGTGACGTTGCGCGCTTCCAGGATCGGCGGATCAGCCATTGGCGGCTTCCATCGCATGCAGCCAGCACGCCGCCTGGGTTTCGCCCGCGTCGAGCAAACCAGGCTGTTCCCTCAGGCAACGCGCGAACGCCCGCGCGCAGCGCGGATGAAACGCGCACCCGGACGGGATCGCATCCAGCCGCGGCATCGAGCCGTCGATCTGACGCAATCGTTCCGCCCGGTGCTCAATCGTTGGAATGCTGCCCATCAGGCCGTCGGTGTAGGGATGCGCCGGATGCTGAATGACCGATGCGACCGGCCCAATCTCCGCGATGCGTCCGGCGTACATGACCGCGACCCGATCGGCGGTCTCGGCGATCACGCCCATGTCGTGGGTCACCAGCATCACCGACGTGCCGTGCTCGCGGGTCAGCGTTTTCAACAGCGTGATGATCTGCGCCTGCACCGAAACGTCCAAGGCGGTGGTCGGTTCATCGGCGATCACCAACTCGGGCTCGGCGCACAATGCCAACGCGATCACCACGCGCTGGCGCTGCCCGCCGGAGAACTCGTGCGGCCAGGCGTCGATGCGGCGGGCCGGATCGGGAATGCCGACCCGTTCCAGCCACTCGATCGCGCGCCGCCGTGCCGCCGCATCGGTCAGATCGAGATGCGTGCGCATCGTTTCGGTCAACTGTCGGCCAATGCGCAGCAACGGATTGAGCGTGGTCAGCGGATCCTGGAAAATCGTGCCGATGCGCCGGCCTCGGATACGCCTCAGGCGCTCCGGCGGCAGATCATCGATCCGGTCGCCATCCAGCAGGATCGCGCCGCCGCCGATGCGGCCCGGGGGCGTCAGCAGGCCGACGATCGCCGCGCCGGTCAGCGATTTCCCGGCGCCCAACTCGCCAACGACACCGAGGATTTCGCCCGGCGCGATACGGAACGAAACCCGGTCCAACGCGCGCAGCAGACCGTGCCGCGTGGGAAATTCGACGATCAGCTCGCGTACGTCCAACAGCGGCGTCATCGCAGCCTCGGGTTCAGCGCGTCCCGCAGCCAGTCGCCCAACAGATTGATCGACAACACCATCAGCACCAGCGCCACGCCGGGAAAGATCGTCACCCACCATTGGCCGGAGAACAGAAAGTCGTTGCCATAGCGGATCAGCGTGCCGAGCGACGGCCGCGTCGGCGGCAGGCCGACGCCCAGGAACGACAACGTCGCCTCGGTCAGGATCGCGCCGCCCAACCCCAGGGTGGCCAGCACGAGGACCGGACCGACGACGTTGGGCAGCACATGGCTCAGCATGATGCGCCACGCCGGCACGCCGATCACGCGCGCGGCGAGCACGTATTCCTTGTTGCGTTCCACCAATGTCGAGCCGCGTACGGTGCGCGCAATTCCTGGCCAGAGGCTGACGCCGATCGACACGATGATCACCGGAAGCTGCATCTCCTCCCGCATGGCTTTCGGCAGCGCGGCGCCGACGATGCCGTTGATCATCAGCGCGGTGAGGATGGCCGGAAACGTCAGTTGCACATCGGCGACGCGCATCAGAATGGTGTCGGCCACGCCTCCGAGATAGCCGGCGGCGAGACCAACGAGGACGCCCAGCACGACAGCGATCACGACGGAACAGAAGCCCACCAGCAGGCTGATCCGCATTCCGAACATGATCGCCGACAACACGTCGCGCCCTTGCGAGTCGGTGCCCAGCACGTTCGACCAATCGGCATCCGCCGACGGCCAGGGCGGTTTGAAGCTGTCGAGCAGCGACAGGCTCGCCAGATCGGTGGGATCGTGCGGCGCGATCCACGGCGCGAACACCGCGGCGCAGATCAGCACCAAGGTGACCGCCGCCGACGCCATCGCCACCGGCGAACCGCGAAAGCCATAGACGAAGTCGCTGCGCAAAAATTTCCGCGGGCCGGAGGTCGCGCCGCTCATCAGTGACCGCGCCGCGTCATGCGCAACCGCGGATCGACCGCGTAATACAGCAAATCGACCACCAAATTGATCGTCAGAAACACCAGCGAGATCAGCAGCAAATACGCCGACATCACCGGAATGTCGGCGACCGCGACCGATTGCACCAGCAGCAGTCCGAGGCCGGGCCATTGAAACACCGTCTCGGTCACCAGCGAGAACGCGACCAGTCCACCGAATTGCAATCCGATGATGGTGATCACCGGCACCAGCGTGTTCTTCAACGCATGGGTAAAATAAATCGACCGATTGGTCAGCCCGCGCGCGCGCGCGAAGCGGATATAATCGGTGCGCAACACTTCCAGCATCTCGGCGCGCACGAGACGCAAAATGAGCGTCATCTGAAACAATCCCAACGTGATCGACGGCAGGATCAACGCGCGCAGCCCCGACAAGGTAAGAAAGCCCGTCGTCCACCACGACCCCACCGCCACCACATCGCCTCGCCCAAAACTGGGCAGCCAATCCAACGTCACCGAAAAAATCAGGATCAACAGGATGCCCACCAGAAACACCGGCAGCGATACGCCGATCAGGCTCAGCGCCATGAACAACCGCGAGAACCACGTGTCCCGATGAATGCCGGTGTAGACGCCCATCGGAATGCCAATGGCGATCGCCAGGATCGTGGCGGTCAGCGCCAGTTCCAATGTCGCCGGCGCGCGTTCGGCGATCAGCCGCGAGACCGGCTGCGCGAGCCGATAGCTGATGCCGAACTGGCCGTGCAGCGCGGTCCACAAATAATGCGCGAACTGGATGAAGAACGGTTGATCGAGGCCAAGCTGACGCACCAGTTCAAGGCGCTGTGCCTCGGTGTGGTCCTGGCCGAGGATGATCGACACCGGATCGCCGACGTAGTCGAACAACGCGAAGGAGACCAGTCCGACGACCAGCAGCACCGGGATGGCCTGTAAGACCCGAGTCGTGACGAAAGCGAACATCAGCGCATGATCAGGATATTTCCCGCGCGGGCAACACCGGCCGCGGCGGCGGAACCAAAAGGTACTATGGCCGGGAGATCCCTTCCTCCTTCCCCCACTCGTTCAGCAACGTGTAGCCGACGCCCAGAAGCACCGGCCCGAGGAAAACGCCCAGGATGCCGAACGCCAACGCTCCGCCGAGCACACCCAGGATGGTCAGCAGGAATGGCAGATGCGCGCCGCGGGCGATGAACCACGGCCGGATCACGCTGTCGGCGCCGGAGATCGCGCCGACGCCATACGTCGCCAGGAAAATCCCCCAGGCGACGTGACCGGTGCCGAGCAGCCAAAGCGCGGCGGGAATCCAGACGACGGGTGCTCCGACCGGCAACACGGACAGCAGCCCGGCCACGCCGCCCAGCAAAACCGGCCGGGGAACTCCGGAAATCCAAAGCCCGAGCGCGGTCAGGATGCCTTGCACCACGGCGGTGCCGACGATGCCGTAGACGACGCCGCGCACGGTGGCGCCGGTCACTTCAGCGAGCCGGTCGGCCTGGTCGCCCGCGACGCGGCGCAGGATCAGCCGCAGCCGGGCGGCGATCGGTTCGCCATACACATAGAAGAAGAACGCGACGAACAGCGCCAGCAGGAACATCACGACGCCATTGGCGATACCCAGAAGCACGCTGAGACCGCCCTCCAGGATCACGCCGAAAAACGGCCGCAACGCTTCCAGCATCGCGCCGATGTCGGCGGCCCAGTGATCCCATAGTTCGGCGAGCGAGGGACCGACGAGCGCGATATCGCGCAACCAGTCCGGCGAGGCGGGCAGGCCGCCGCGCAACGATGCCTCGATCACATGACGGAGATGGACCACGTCGTCGCTGCCGCCCGGCGCCGCGAGAGCGATCGGCAGGACGAGCCCGACCGCCGTCATCGCGATCATTGCCAGTGCCGCGCCGGTACGACCCAAATGCAGGCGCGCGCGTACCCATTCATGCAACGGCCAGGTCGTGAACACTAAAATTCCAGCCCACAGCAAAGCGGATAAAAACGGATACAGCACCGCGACGCAGCCAATCACCACGCCGCCGATCAACAACGCCATCAGGATTTGTTGCTCGATCACCGAGGCTGGCGCTTCCGGCTGGTCAAAACGCCAGTGGGCGCGTAACTTTCTGCCGCATTCGATCGGAGGTCCATCATGCCGCGCCTCGCCGCCAATCTTTCCATGATGTTCAACGAGGTCCCGTTCCTGGAACGGTTTGCCGCCGCGCGCAAGGCCGGGTTCGAGGGCGTCGAATTCCTGTTCCCGTACGAATTTTCGGCCGCCGAATTGCGCAGCCGGATGGTGGGGGAGGGATTGACTTAGGTTCTGTTCAATATGCCTCCCGGCAATTGGGCCGCGGGTGAACGCGGCGTTGCCTCGTTGCCTGGCCGTCAATCCGAATTCCGCGAGGGCGTGAAGCGCGCGCTCGACTACGCCGCCACGTTGGAATGTCGCCGCGTGCACTGCATGGCCGGGATCGTGCCCGCCGATGTTTCGCTGACCACGGCCGCGGCGGTCTACGCGTCCAACCTGTCATGGGCGGCGGAACAGGCTCGCCCGGCGGGTGTGAAGTTGATGATCGAGCCGATCAACCATCGCGATATGCCGGGCTATTTCCTCAACACCCAGGCGCAGGGCGCGGCGATCGTCGAGGCCATCGGCAAGGACCGGTTGGGCCTGCAATTCGACGTTTATCACGTGCAGGTCACCGAGGGCGATATCACGAAGCGCATGGAGCAGTTCATGCCGGTGATCGATCACATGCAGATCGCCGATGTGCCGGCGCGCAACGAGCCCGGCACGGGCGAAATCGGCTGGGAGTTCGTGTTCCGGCGGATCGACGAGCTTGGCTACATGGGTTGGGTCGGCTGCGAATACCGCCCCGCCGGCGATACCGTCGCCGGACTGGGCTGGCGGCAGAAGTTCGGGGTTTAGACCATCGAACGCGTCGCGGCTGGCCGATCCGTCTACGCCCGCGCCGCCACGCGCGGTTCCGCCGCCGCGCCGCTGACGCCATAAACGCCACGCTCACCCGTCAACGGCGCGAACCGCGGGGTGATGCCGAGCACTGTTTCGGCACCGCCGAGATACAGGACACCGTCCGGTGGCATCTGCGCGGCCATCGCCTCCAGTACACGCGTTTTGGTTGGCTGATCGAAATAGATCAGCACGTTGCGGCAGAATACGATGTCGAACCGGCCGAGCGGGCGTAGATCGCCCAGCAGATTGAACTCACGGAACTGTGCCATTTCGCGGATCTCCGGCGCGATCCGCCAGTGCGGGTCTTCCTTTTTAAAATATTTCATGAGGTATTGCACCGGAAGGCCGCGTTGCACCTCGAACTGCGTGTACTGGCCATCCCGCGCCCGCGTCAAAGGTCCGCGCGCGATGTCGGTGCCGACGATCTCAATCCGCCGCGACCCTACCACCGCCTTGCTCTCCGCGAGGATGATGGCGAGCGAATAGGCCTCCTGACCGGTCGATGACGCGGCGGACCAAATGCGCAATGCCGTACCGGGCGGGCGGGCGGCGATCAACCGCGGCAGCGCCGTGGTCCGGAAATGCTGGAATGGCTTGTCGTCGCGAAAAAAGAAACTTTCGTTGGTGGTCATCGCCTCGACCACTTCGCGGGCCAGCGGTTCTCCGCCAGGCCTGCCCAGGCGATCCGCCAGCGCGTTGAGATCCGCCAGTTGCTCCCGTCGCAACAGGGCGACGAGACGGGTTTCCAGTAGATAGATCTTGTCCTGACCAATGATCAGTCCGGACCGGGTCTTCAACAGTCCGGCCAGGGCCGCGAATGATGCCGAGGTGACTGGCGCGGTCATTTCGGGCCCGCACGCAACATTTCAAGCAGCTTCGGCGCGAGGCGGGCCAGCGGCAGCACGGCATGGCACAGCCCCGCCTGCGCGATGGCGCCCGGCATACCCCAGACCACGCTGGTCGCCTCATCCTGCGCGATCGCCGCGCCACCGGCCTCGACCACACGGCGCGTGCCGGCGAGCCCATCGTGCCCCATGCCGGTCAACATCGCGACCAAAACGCGGCCATCGCACACCGCCGCGGCGGACCGCAGCATCGGATCGACGGAAGGCCGGCAGAAGTTCTCCGGCGGGTCGCTGGACAATCGCGCGCGCGCCATCGCCCCGCCGATCGCGCTTCGCGTTCCGCCGGCCCGTATATCGGCCTCGATGATCAGATGCTTGTCGCCGGGCGCCAGATAGATCTGGCCAGGCACCAGAGGCTCGTGGTCCTTCGCCTCCGCGCAGGGCAATCCACCAAGGCGGGTGATATGCTCGGCCAGAATGGGCGTGAACGTCGCCGGCATGTGCTGGGTCAACACCACGGGGACCGGGACCGAACGTCCGAGCGCCTGAATGAGCGTGAACAATGCCTGCGGTCCGCCGGTGGAACTGCCGATCGCCAGCAATTTCGGCGCCAGCGCCGGCATCGCGCGGGTCCGGATGGGCGCCGCCGGGCGCGCCGGCGCGGAGCTCTGATGACGCAGCCGCGCGAGGCCCTTCACCTTGCTGATGATTTCGACTCGGAACCGCTCATCGGTGGCGGCGCCGATGGAGGTTGGCTTCGGCACGTAATCCGCCGCGCCCATCCGCAAGGCGCGCATGGCGATGTCGGCGCCGCGCGTGGTCAGGGTCGAGGCCATGATGATGCGCAGGCCGGGATCGGTTCGCAGCAGCAGGGGCAATGCGGCCATGCCGTCCAGCACCGGCATCTCGATATCCAGCACCAGCACATCGACCTTGGTGCGTTTGAGTTCATCGATCGCCATCCGGCCGTTGCTGACCTTGGCGACCACCTGGATGCCGGGGTCCGCTTCCAACATGCGCGCGATGGCGCCGCGGATCGTCGCCGAGTTGTCGCAGATCATGACCCGCGCCACCGTGGCGCCTGGAACCGGTGCCGCGCGCGCGAGTCCGCTCACAACAACCCGGCCTGACCGAGCTTGCCCACGAGAATTTCCTCGTCGAACGGCTTCATGATGTATTCCTGCGCCCCGCTCGTGATGGCCATTTCGATATGCGCCATATCGTTCTCGGTGGTGCAAAAGATCACCGCCGGGATATCCGGACCGAACTCCTCCCGCAGCGCGCGGAGGAACGTCAGGCCGTCCATCACCGGCATGTTCCAGTCCAGCAGCACGAAGTCGGGCAAAGCGAGGCGGCAGGCATCGAGCGCCTGCTGACCGTCGCCGGCCTCCGCGACGGTGCAGCCGTTGGCTTCCAGGATTCGGCGCGCGACTTTCCGCACCACGCGGCTGTCATCGACGACGAGGCAGTTCCGGTTCATGTCGCGCTCAGCCCTGGATCGCGTAATCGAGCAGGCGGGCGACGTCGAGGATCACCAGCAGCCGTCCGTCCAACCGGTAAATGCCGGTGCTGAACAACGCCCAGTTCCGCTCCAGAGTCGGCGGATTGCGTTCGAACAGGCTGGTGTCGAGAACTCATGACTTCCGAAACCTGATCGACCAGCAGCGCGTACAGCTCGCCACCCTGTTCGGCGACCACCGACATGCGCTTCTGGCCGGGCTCCGGCGGCGGCAAATTCAGCCGGCGCCGCAGATCGATCGCGGTGACGATGCGGCCGCGCAAATTCAGGCTGCCGGCGATGTCGGGCGGCGCCAGCGGGATCCGCGTGATCGGCTGCTCGGCCAGGATGTCGCGCACACCCAGCACCGGAATGCCGCACAACTGGCCGGAAACCGTGAGGGTGACGTAGACCTGTTCCTCGCTGGTCGCCTGCGCGGTCCGGTCCAATAAATCGACGGTCATCTTGCACTCCTGCGTTTCGCGCGCGTTGCCTTCACCGGTGATCTCATGATCGGCGTCGCGCCGTTATCATCGCGCTTCCGTATCGACCTGGACCATCGACGGGCTGGCGAGCGCGGCAAAGCCCGAACGTCACGGCACCGCCATGACGGTCAGGCACTGGCGCAGGGAATCGATGATCTGATCGCGCTGCACTTTCGCGACGTAATCGGTGAAGCCCGCGTCGCGGCCCGCCTCGACCTGATTGGGTTCGGCGTGGCCCGACAGCGCGATCATCGGCAGATCGGCCCAGGGACCATCGGCGCGCACCGCGCGGGCGAAGGCGAGACCGTCCATGTCCGGCATTTCGATGTCGGACACGATCGCATCGAACATGCGTCCGGCGTCGCGCATTCGCAGCGCCTCGGCCGCGCTGGCCGCCGCCGAGACCTTGAACCCGGCGGCGGTCAACGATGGGACCAGGAGATTGCGGAAGAACGCGCTGTCCTCGACCACCAGAACGTGACGACTGGGGGCGTTGGTGCCTTTGGCGGTCGCGCTGAACCAGTCGCGCCACGCCAGGGTCAGCCAGTAGCCGGTATCCAGGACGTCCGTCGCCAACCCGCCGATGACCGCCGTGCCGAGTGAGCCGGGCCGGGCGGATGCCAGTTCGATATCGAGCCGGTCCTCCACCACGTCGATGATCTCATCGACCATCAGGCCCATGGCATGGTCGCCATCGGCGAACACCAGCAACGATTGCGAGGGCGTCGTGGCGTCATCCTGGTTCGTTAACGAAACCAGCGGCATCAGTTTGCCGCGATACTGCGTGACCGGCGTTCCCGACGAAAGCTCGATCTTGTCGCGGGCGATGTTTTCCAGCCGGGCCACGAGATTGAGTGGCACCGCCATGCGCTCGACACCATTGACCCGGAACAGCAGCAGCGCGATGCGGTCGCTCGAGGCCGCGCTCTCGACCGTGTCCTGCCTGACGACCTTGTCGCCGCCGCCGGCGCCAACGCCGGTGGTGCGCGCGATGCCCGCCGGGTCCAGGATCATGATCACCGAGCCATCGCCCAATATGGTATTGCCGCTGAACATGGTGATGTGACGGAGGATGGGCGCCACCGGTTTGACAACGATCTCCTCGGTGTCGAACACGCGATCGACGATGATGCCCAGCAGACTGTTGCCGACCTGCGTCACGACGATATGGGCGCCGCTGGACCCGGTTTCGGACGTGCCGAGGCCCAGCAGATCGCCCAACGAGACCAAAGGCAGCAACCGGTCGCGCAGGCGCAGTACCGGGGTATCGTTGATCAGTTCGATGACGCTCTCGCCGGTGGTCCCCGGCGAATTGTCGCCGGCCCGGCGCGCGCGCACCAGTTCGACGACGCTGATTTGCGGAATGGCGAACCGTTCCGACACCGATTCGACGATCAACGCCGAAACGATCGCCAGCGTCAGCGGGATTTTGATGAAGAATGTCGTGCCCTGGCCGGCTGTGCTCTTGAGATCGACGGTGCCGCCGATCTTTTCGATGTTCGTCTTCACCACGTCCATGCCGACGCCGCGGCCCGACACGGCGGTGACATTGGTGGCGGTCGAGAAGCCCGCGCGGAAGATGAACCGCTGAATTTGCGCTTCCGACATGACCGCGAGTTCGGCCTCGGTGGCGAGGCCATTGGCCAGCACCTTGGCGCGGATCTTGTCCGCCGGCAGGCCACGACCGTCGTCGCCGACCTCGATGATGATATGGCCGCCTTCGTGATAGGCGTTCAGAGTGATGCGCCCGGTTTCCGGCTTATCGGCGGCCCGGCGTTCCGCCGCGCTCTCCAGCCCATGATCGCCGCTGTTGCGCACCATGTGCGTCAGCGGATCCTTGATCAGCTCCAGCACCTGGCGGTCGAGTTCGGTATCGGCGCCGAGCATCGTGAGCTCGATCTTCTTGTTCAGGTCATGCGCGAGATCGCGCACCAGTCTGGGCAGTTTGTTCCACGCATTGCCGACCGGCTGCATGCGGGTCTTCATCACGCCTTCCTGCAATTCCGAGGTGATGTGCGACAACCGCTGCAGCGGCGCGGTGAAACCGCTGTTCTCCTGCATCCGCGCGAGTTGCAGAAGCTGGTTCCGCGTCAGCACCAGTTCGGAGACCAAGGTCATCAGGTCTTCCAGCACATCGACGGTGACGCGAATGGTTTGCGCCGCCGCGACCGCCTGACCCGCGGCTGGTTCCGCGACCGGTGCGGTGGCCGCTGGCGCCGCGACCGTGGGCGCCGCGACCGATGGCGCGGGGATGGCGGGTGGCGCCGGGGCGGTGGCCGGTCCCGGCGACGATTTGGCTTCGACCGCGGCGGGTAACGCCGCCGCGACGGGTGGCGACCCGGGCGTGGGAAGGGACGCGGCCGCGGCGCGGGCAGGGGCGGGCAGCCCGGGAGCGGGGGGCACCGGGGTCGCGCTGTTCGTCATCGGTTCGGGATGCGCGGGCGCGCGTCCCGACGCGGTGGCATTCAGTTCCGCGATGAGGGTCGCGTCGTCGCCCGCCGGTTCCGCCCCGGACTGTGACAGCCCCGAAAGGATCGCCTTGATTCGATCCAGCGCCGTCAGGATCTGGCTGACCATGTCCGGCGAGGCCGACAGCTTGCCGTCGCGCAACTGACCCAGCACGTTCTCCGCCGCATGCGCGACGCGCTCCAGCCGCGGCAGGCCGAGGAAGCCGCAGGTGCCTTTGATCGTGTGCACCATCCGGAAGATCAGTCCGAGCGTCGCGGCATCATCCGGGGTACGCTCCAACGCGAGCAACGCGACGTCGAGTTCCGCCAGATTCTCGTTGGTTTCGGTCAGAAAATCGGCAAGCAAATCGTCCATGGCGGCCCCCGCGGCGGCATAACTGTCTGGTAGGGGCCGAGTAGTGAACCGAGATCACGAATAAAGTGTAAACCGACGGGCCGCTCGCGAAATTAATTTCGTGGCCTCGCCCAATATGCCACGCCCCCGAATTGGATCGCCCCCAATTTGGATCGCCCCCAATTTGGATCGCCAAGGTGTGTCAGGCGTACCCGCGCGCTATCCTCATCCCGCGCATCCCGCGCATCCCGCGCATCCCGCGGTTACGCCGCCATCGTCAGCCGTTTGACGAACGCCGACCACCGATGCCGCCGCAATTCGCCGCGGGCCTTATCGTCCGTCGTCATATAGTTGAGCTGAATGCTGTAGCGTTGCCCAACGAACTGACGATGCCCGTGCCACGCGGTCTCCACGTTCGGGAATACCAGCAGCGTGCCGTTCACCGGGGGCACCTCGATCGCGTAGTCTTCCAGATCCTCCGGGCCACGCAACAGCCTGAGGCAGCCTTCCTGACGGCCGAACGCCTGGGTGTCCAAATTCAGATACAGCAGCACCGTCACCCGTTTCGCCGTCGAGTCCCGGTGAATGCGGCCGTCGCGCTCGCCGGTCCAGCCGCGTAACGTCAGCATCGTCGGCGCGTCCGTCAGGTTCAGATCGAAACAGGCCGCGATCAGGTCGCGCAGCAATTCGCCCTCCATCTCGCGGACCAATTCGCGGGCGGCCGGCCCCAGCCGCACCGAATCCGGAGGAAACGAGCCGCGCCGGTTCAACGGCGGCAAGTCGGCCAACACCGCGCGCAAGCTGTCCGGCGGCACGAAGCCGGGCACCACGATGTGTGGAAACGGCTCGGTCGCGGCCGGCGTCTCGGCGAGTTTCTGATAGTCCAGGGTGATCATGAGGTTCTCGGCGATCAGAAGGGGCGTTGACCCTGGCATAGCAGGGCCTCGGCCAGGTCGACCAGGTCGTCCGTCCAGCAGACTTCGGGGCGCGGGTTGGCCACGCCAAGTCCAGCCTCCGGCCGCCAGGTCAGAACGCGCATCACCTGAGGCGTCGGGAACACACTTCGTCCGTGCACGGCCCCCGACAGCGCGCCGGCGATGGCGGAGGTCCAACGCGGCTCTGACGATGCCTCGGCGGCATTCGCCGCCAGAGCGGTGGCGGCGTCCCGCGTTTCGCCGCGCATGGCCGCCGCGATCGCGCCGGCGAGATGCGCGGCGCCTGGCGCGTCCGGGCAGGCATGTCGCGCGACGGCCGCCGCCGCCGGCGGATCGCGCGCCCAGATGCCGAGCGGGATCGCCCGAACCAAGGGGGAGACCTCTTCGATCCGCCCGCCCGTGGCCACCCAGGCCGCGGTCGCCGCGTCCATTGCCGCGCGATCGTAGTCCGTCCGTCCCACGAGGCTGCGCGCCACGATCTGCGCCAGTTCGACGTCCGGCCCCAGATCGCCGCCGATCGCCAGCCCCAACAGACAGCCGGCGGCGCGATCCAGCATCGCCTCCGGTACCTCGCGCGGCCAGGTCAGCGTCACCCGAGCTTCCCGCCGCGGTTCCTGACTGCCGCGCCAGGTCCGCCCCCGCAGGGTCTCCACCACCCGCGGCGCACCGCCAAAGCAGGCGGATGGCCGGCTCTCGCCCAGATCGTTGTAGGTGACCGGGACGCCGTCCTCGGCCACGAGCACGCCGCCCGCCGCCATCAACAGAGCGTGACCGGCCGCGATATCCAGCGCGTTGACCGGCCGCAGCGTGAGCGTGGCGATCCCATCCCCCACCGCGATCCGCGCCAGCCGGTAGGCGATCGAGGGCAGCGGCATGAACCCCGCCGGCGCGCAGGCGAGACCGTGCCATACCGGCCGCTGCCATGCGCCATGATTGAGGAACACCACGTCCCCCGCCGCGAGGTCGCGCTGGCGCAGGTCGATCGTCACCACCCGCCCGTCGCGGACGATCGCGCCTCCGTGAGCCCAGTGAATGAGGTCCGGCCCGTGGTCGGGAGAGGTTGGAGCGTAGACGACGGCCAGGATCGGGATGCCATGGCGCAGCAATGCCACCGAAACGGCGCTGCCCCGTTTGCCCTCCAGGAAGGCACGGGTTCCGTCATGCGGATCGACGACCCAAACGCAGCCCTCCGCCCGCGGATCATTCTCCGCCGCTTCCAGCACTCCGGCTTCCTCACCGACGAACCGCGCCGGCACCAGCGCGAGCAGCCGATCGCGCAGGAGCATCTCGATCTCATGATCCAGCGGCGCGGTCACATGGTCGCTGAACCGCGGCCCGTCCGGCCGCGCGAACTCCGCCGCGACCAGGGCGCCGGCCTCGAGGACCGCGTCCACGACATGTGGAAGGAGAGCCTGGGGATCTGGAGGCAATGGGGTTTCCTTGTGACCGGCGGATCAATCTGGCGGTAACGGCCGGGACGCGCTATCCGACCGCGCCGCCATGGATACGACCATCACCCATTCCCCACCCTCGGGTCCACTCTCCGCGTACCGCGCCCTCGTCGCGGCGGGCGAGCTGGCGTCCGACCTGTCGCAGGAACACGCGGCGAAGCGGCTGCAAACTTTGTGGGAAGCCCTGCGCGGCTACGATCCGACGCCGGCACGGCCGCCCGGGAGCAGTCTGCTCAGCCGGTTCCGGCGCCGCAAGACCGCGGAACCGTTGGCGCCGGAGGGAACGCCCAAGGGGTTATACCTCGTCGGCGAGGTTGGCCGCGGCAAATCCATGCTGATGGACCTGTTCTTCGAAACCGCCGAGGTGGCCCGCAAACAACGCATCCATTTTCATCGCTTCATGCAGACGTCGCACGCCCGGGTCTTTGCCTGGAAGCGCGCCAACCCGGACGGCACCGATCCGATCCCGCCGCTGGCGGATACCATCGCGCGCGAGGCGGCGTTGCTTTGCTTCGACGAGTTCCAGGTCAACGACATCGCGGACGCCATGATCCTCGGCCGGTTGTTCCAGGCGCTGTTCGCCCGCGGCGTCGTGGTCGTCGCCACGTCCAACGTCGCGCCGGACGACTTGTTCAAGGGCCAGCCGGGACGTGACGCGTTCCTGCCGTTCATCGCGCTGATCAAACAGCGGCTCGATGTCGTGATGATGGACGCGGGCCGCGATTTCCGGCGCGAGCGGATGCGCGGGATGCGCACCTGGTATGTGCCCGCCGACGCATTTTCCCGCCGCGCGCTGGACGAGGCGTTCGCCGCCCTGACCGGAGGGGCGGAACCGCGGCCGGTCACGCTGATCGTCACCGGGCGCGAGCTGGTCGTTCCCGCCGTCGCTGAGGGCGTCGCGCGCTTCGACTTTTCCCAGTTGTGCGGCACGCCGTTGGGGCCGGGCGACTATCTCGCGATCGCGACGAATTTCCATACGCTGGTGCTGGACGGGATCCCTCGTCTGTCGCCCGACAATTACGATGTGGCCCGGCGGTTCATTAATTTGATCGATACGCTGTACGATCAGCGCGTGAAACTGATCGCCTCGGCGGACGCCACGCCGGACCAACTTTACCGGCGCGGCGAGAATGCGAAGATGTTCGAGCGCACCGCCTCGCGCCTTGACGAAATGCAAAGCGAGGACTGGCTGGAGCAGGACCATGTCGGCTAAGGGGCGTGCCTGGTAAACGCGCCGGCGCGAGCGTAACGAATGCCTCGCGTCCCGTGCCGTGTTGGAACGAGAACGGCGGCGTGCTCAAACAAAGGACCCGCGCGAACCGCGGTCACGACGATGGAGGAAATGTCAATGATCAAACGCCGGACATTCGCGGCCGGATTGGCCGCCGCGTTGGCTGCGCCCGCCATTTCCAAGGGGGCTGACGCCGCGCCGCTGAAATTCATTCCGCAATCGGACCTGACAATCCTCGATCCGATCATCAACACCGTCTACACCGTGCGCAACCACGGCTACATGGTGTTCGACACTCTGTTCGGCATGGACAACAATACCAAAATGCAGCCGCAGATGGTGGAGAGCTTCTCCGTCGAGGATGACGGCAAACGCTGGAAGCTGAAACTGCGCGACGGCCTGCTGTGGCACGACGGCGAGAAGGTGCTGGCGCGCGATTGCGTCGCTTCCATCGCCCGCTGGTCGGTGCGTGACGGCGTCGGATCGCTGATGAAAGCGCGCACCGATGCGATGTCCGCGCTCGACGATCGCACCATCGAAATCCGCCTCAAAAAGCCCTTCGCGTTGCTTCCCTACGCGCTGGGCAAGATCTCCACGCCGATGTGCGCGATGATGCCGGAGCGGCTCGCCCAGACCGACCCGTTCAAAGCGGTGACCGAGATGGTCGGCAGCGGTCCGTTCCGCTTCAAGGCCGACGAATGGGTATCCGGAGCCCGCGCGGTCTACACGAAGTTCGAGCGTTATCAGCCCAGAGAGGAAATCAGCACCGGATGGACCGCCGGCGGCAAAGTCGTGAATTTCGAACGCGTGGAGTGGATCACGAGTCCCGATGACGGCACCTCCGCCGCCGCGATGCAGGCGGGTGAGATGGACTGGTGGGAACTGCCGGTCGCCGATCTGCTCCCGCTGCTGAAGAAGACCGGCAAAATCCGGGTGGAGATCAAGGATCACAACGGCACGCTCGGCATCATGAAAATGAATAACCTGCAGCCGCCATTCAACAACGCCGCGATCCGGCGCGCGCTGCTGGGCGCGGTATCGCAAAAGGATTTCATGACGGCGATCGTCGGCGACGACCCCACCATGTGGAAGGACCACGTGGGGATCTTCACGCCCGGCACGGACATGGCGTCCGACGCGGGGATGGACGTGCTGAACGGCCCGCGCGATCTGGCCAAGGTCGCCGCCGCCATCAAGGATGCGGGCTACAACAACGAGAAAGTCGTTTTGCTCGCGCCGAGCGATCCGCATTATCGGAAGGCGATGGCCGACGTGAGCGAGGCGATGATGCGCTCCGTCGGGTTGAACGTTGAAACCCAGTCGATGGACTGGGGTACCGCGATCGTGCGCCGCGAGAACAGGCAGCCGGTCGACAAGGGCGGCTGGAGCGCGCTGAGCACCACCGCGAACGGTCTCGACATGCAGACGCCGACACTGCACTTCCTGCGCACGAATGGCGAAAAAGCGTGGTTCGGCTGGACCAACAGTCCGAAGATCGAGGAATTGCGCGCGGCCTGGGTCGATGCGCCCGACCTCGACGCGCAAAAGAAAATCGCGGCCGAGATTTAACTGCAGTGCTGGATCGACGTGCCGCATCTGCCTTTGGGTGTGTGGTATCAACCGATGGCGTGGCAAAACACGATCGATGGGGTTCCGAACGGATTCCCATTGTTCTGGGGCGTGCGCCGGGTCTGACCCGGCATCGACGGAGGCTTATGATGCGTCGCGCGATCATGGTTGTTCTGGATGGCCTGCGCCGGGATTTCGTGACCGAGGCGACAACGCCTCGGCTGGTGGCGTTCATGCGGCAGGCGAAATATTTCCCGGCGTTTCGCAGCGCGTTTCCCTCGGCGACACGGATCGTATCGGCGACCTTCGCCACCGGATGTTTCCCCGCGCGCCACACGCTGCAAGGCAACGCGGTGGCGTTGCTGGAGAACGGCGTGCTGGTGCCGCACGATGTCGGCCGCCCGGACTTCCTGCTCCACAAAAAGGCGGCGACCGGCCACGCGCTCGCGGTCCCCACCTTGGCCGAGCGCCTGGCGCCGCATGGCGGAGCGATTGTCTTCAACAATGTCTCACCGGGCGCCGCGCGGGCGCATGATCCTGACGGCTTCGGTTATGTTTATCATCGGGCGATCTCGGTTGGACCGGGATCACGACCCGTCGATGATCCGTTGCGCGTCACGCTGGACGCGGCGGGCGACCGCGCCATGACGGAGCGTTTCATCGGCGAGGTCATTCAACAACGCCGGCCCGCGCTTGGTGTGCTGTGGTGCGGCGAACCGGATCACATTCAACACAACGTGCCGCTTGGCTCGCCCGAGCACCTGACCGTGCTGCGCGAGGCCGACCGGCATGCCGGAATGGTCATCGACGCCGTCGCGCGGGAACGCGACAAGGGCGACGAACTTCTGCTGATCGTTGCCTCCGATCATGGTCACGAAACCGTGAGCGGCGTGATCGACGTGGAGGCGGATCTGATCGCGGCCGGCCTGAAACGTGGCACCGACTCGGCCGATGTCGTGGCGATGGCGAACGGGACCGCGACGCTGATCTATCTGCATCCCGATGCCGACGACCGCCGCGCCGCTCTCGACGCCCATCTTCGCGCGGCATCCTGGTGCGGTGCCGTTTTCGCCACCGAGGAACTGGATCAGGTCGGGCACGCGCCGCATCAAGGACTGGCGTTCGCGGTGTCGATGCGCTCCGACAATGGCCCGAACGCGTATGGCGTCCCTGGGCGGTCGCTGGCGGCGATGCCGCGCTGGGATAAACCCGATCGCCTTGGATGCGGCCAACACGGCGGCCTCGGTCTGTTCGAGCAGTCGCCGGTGTTGCTGATCGATGGCCCAGGATTTGGCGCGGGCGAACGCGGGGCGGACGCCGTGCGCATCGTTGATCTGGCGCCAACGATTCTGCGCCATCTGGGTGTGTCGTTCAGCGGCATGGATGGCCGCGCGCTGGTCTGATCGTCCGCGGTCGTCGGCGTCATCGGTCGCGTTGGCGGTCCGGGCTGCCCCACGATCCGCTGCTTCGCGCTATCCTGTCTGGCAGCAAAAGAACTTTCGCCGCGGATATGGCGGAGCAAGCACTTCTGACCCGTTCGCACGCCCCGATGATTTCACCGCGCCGCCACAGTCCCGCCACGGCCGATCACCATCTTTCGGAGCATGAGGCCAGGAAAAGGAAACAACGGCCATGACGAATCTTAAGACGCTGCTGATCGCCGCCCCGGTCGCTCTGGGCTTGCTCGCCGCTCCGGCCGCGCACGCCGAATGGCGAGGCCATGGCGGGTGGGGTCATCGCGGCTATTACCATGGGGGCGGCGGCGGTGTTCTCGCGGGCGCTCTGCTCGGACTTGGGGCGGCCGCGGTGGTGGGCGGCATCATCGCTTCGCAGCCTCATGTCGTTTACGCGCCGCAACCTGGATATTACGCACCGCCCGCGTATGCTCCGGGATATTATCAGGCTCCGGCGTATTACGCCGCGCCCTCGGTACTACCCGCAATAATACGTACTACCCGCGATAATACTGCCCGCGATAAAGTGTAACCGTTGGGCGGACGGGTGCCGTGACAACGGCCGAGCGGCGAACGCTCGGCCGTTGTCACGCCCCTGGACGCGAACCTCCTGGCCTGGGAGAGTTTACCCTGTGATCCAGGGAGGCAGGCATGGCACACCGTATCGGCATCATGGGCATTACCGGCCGCATGGGCCGGCTGTTGGCGGAGGAAGTGCCCGCGGCAAATGCCAGTCTCGCCGGAGGGATCGGGCGTGCGGGGTCCGATAAGCCCGCTCCCGCCGGAGTGACGTTGCTCCCGGATCTCGCCGCGCTCGCCGCGGTCTCCGATGCGGTGATCGACTTCACGCACGCATCGACGGCACAGGCGACGGCCGCCACGATGGCTGCATCCGGTAAGGCCTGGGTGCTCGGCACCTCCGGCCTGTCCGCCGCCGACGAGGCCGCCGTGGAGGCAGCCGCGCGGTCCATCCCGATCGTCTACGCGTCAAACTTTTCCGCTGGTGTGAACCTCGTGCTGGCGTTGTGCGAGCGAATGGGTGCCGCGCTGCCCGCCGATGCCTACGACGCCGAGATCGTGGAAATGCATCACCGCCAGAAGGTCGATGCCCCATCCGGAACGGCCGTGGGCATGGGGCGCGCCGTCGCCAAGGGCCGCGGCCGGAAACTGGAGGACGTGATGGTCAGCGGCCGTCATGGTCATACCGGCGCGCGAGAAACCGGCGCGATCGGTTTCGCGGCGCTACGCGGCGGCCAGGTCGTCGGTGAACACACGCTGATCTTCGCGTCCGCCACCGAGCACATCGCCCTGACGCATCGCGCGTTCGACCGCCGGGCGTTCGCGACCGGCGCGGTCCGGGCGGCGCTGTGGGTCATCGGCAAACCACCTGGGCTTTATTCGATGATGGACGTGCTCGGCATGACATGACCCGGCGCGGACGCGGGAGGACAGAGATCTTCGCCGCGCGCGTCTGCCCTGAGATGGACGCCGAAAGCGGGGCTGCAACGTCAGTCCGGCGATCTCGTGGATTGTTCGCGCTTCACGCGGCGGCCGCGAGCGCCTCGCGTTTGGCCGCGACCTGGCGCCAGTCCTCATCGGCTTCAATGAAGTAGTCGAACCGATTCGGATCGATCGACCATCCGGATACGTGCGCCAATTGAACGGTCTGATCCCACGACAGTTCGTACGGATCCAGCATCGCGGGATCGTCGTTCGGCGCCGGCACGAGGGCGCGGATCGCCGGCAGCATGTCCGGATGCACCTCGTATTGCATGGCCAAAAGCTCACTGTGCCGGTCGTAGCCGCGCAAATGCCAGGTCACGCTCATGGCCGCGTCTTCCTTCCCGGTTCCGCCAACTTCAGGATTTCGCCGTGGACGTGGTCGTATTCACCAAGGTGCCAGCCATGCGCGCCGTACATCTCCAGCGCGCCATCGCGGCTTTCCCATTCGAACACCGACCCGTCCCGGTCCCTCCATCGCATCCTCCCGCCCCTGGGTCTGATCCGCACCGCGTGCGGAAACGCCGGCAGGCGATCGGGCGCGGGGCACCAGGGACGTCCCTCGGGGCGCCGGTCATTGTCGGAGGAGTGGGTGTGGAGCATCGTCATGGTGCGGGGAGACTGCGCCTGAATGATTGAAGAATGATTAACGTCGGATTCGATTCGCCCGGCGTCGCGAAGCCGCGAACCACGTCGCGAGTGGATACCAGCCGCGATCGAAAACTCCGACGATCCTGCGGGCGGGCCTCAGCCGCGCTCCGAGCGCCTTGCCATTGGCCACCGCTCACGGCGCGCACCCCGAGGCAAGGCCCGGCCGTCACCGGCCGGACCCTGCTTCAGGGCGCGCGTCTCGCGTCAGCCGGCCACGCCGCCTGATCGGCGAGCGGCTTCGAAAATCAGCCTCCGGCCCCCTCGCCGCCGACGCCGCCGAAGTCCTGAGGCGAGAACCACTTCACGATCAACTGCTTGCCGTTGCAGACTGACGTGCGGGACATGCTCGTCATCGTCGCGACGAGGTAGCCGTCATCCCGCACCTTCCCATCGACAGTGCCGGTCCGGTTGCCGCCGATCTCCTTGCCGTCGAGATGGAACGTCTTCCCGGCGGTCATCGCCCCGGACACCCGGAATACCGACTTCATGTCGCCCGACGCGACCAACCCCGACAAGGTGTTGTTTTGCCCGACGACGATGTGCCAATCCAGCGAGGGACACGCGCCGACCGCCGCCGTGTGAATGGCGTACACACGTCCCACGAAGGCCGGTGTATCGCCCGGCGCCGCGAAGGCGGCTCCCGCCGTGCCGGCCATGAGCAGCGCGCCCGTTAAGACGGCCGCATGTATCCGTGAAGAGAACATGTTTCGTTACCTTCCTGTTATTTGATTTCGCGCCCTTCGAACTATCGCAATCCAGGCAAGGCGCGATTTCTTTTGACGACTTCCGGTCGCGCGCACATTGACGTGGATCAAGTAGAGTTCTTGTTTGTTGGTACCGCGGGTGGCGCCCCGACGGATCGCCTGTCGCCGGAACGGGGCGGGTCGCCGTGTCGGGCGGGTGCCCGTGACGTGAGCGCGGAGCGATATCAGGAACCTGCCGACCCGGCATCCTCACCCCAGGGTTTCATCTTGACCCTGGCAACCCGTTCCGTCACACACCGCCGGTCCCGAACTATCCGGACCACCAACGGGAACCACGTCAATCGGCGCCGCCACGGAGAGAGCCCTCATGCGCGACACAGGCGAGTATCTTTTCACCTCCGAGTCGGTCTCCGAGGGGCATCCCGACAAGGTCGCCGACCGTCTGAGCGATACCGTACTCGACGCGTTCCTGGCCGCCGATCCTTACTCGCGCGTGGCGTGTGAGACGCTGGTCACCACCAATCGCGTGGTGCTCGCCGGAGAAACCCGCGGCCCGAGTCGGTGACGCCCGAACTGCTGACCCACCTCGCGCGCATGGCGATCCGTGAGATCGGCTATGAGCAGGAGGGGTTTCATTGGCGGAACGCGCATGTGACCGTGCTGCTGCACTCGCAATCCTCCGACATCGCCCAGGGTGTGGACAGCGCCGGGAACAAGGATGAGGGCGCGGGCGATCAGGGCATCATGTTCGGCTACGCCTGCCGGGAAACGCCCGACCTGATGCCGGCGCCGTTATATTACGCGCACGAAATCCTCCGCACCATGCGGGACCGCCGGGTCGCCGGCGATCACTCGGTCGCGGGCCTGCTGCCGGACGCCAAGAGCCAGGTGACGCTGCGTTACCTCGACGGGAAGCCGGTGGGCGCGACGTCGGTCGTGGTATCGACGCAGCATCAGGAGCACCTGGAGCAGGTCGATATCAAACGAATGCTGTGGTCGCTGGTGGAGGATACGCTGCCGAAAGGCTGGATGCCGCCGGAGCGCGAGTTCTATGTCAATCCGACGGGCAAATTCGTGATCGGCGGGCCGGACGGCGATTGCGGGCTGACCGGGCGGAAGATCATCGTCGATACCTACGGCGGCGCGTCCCCGCACGGCGGCGGCGCGTTCAGCGGTAAGGATCCGACCAAGGTGGACCGCTCGGCGGCGTACGCCTGCCGGTATCTCGCGAAGAACGTCGTGGCGGCGGGTCTCGCGGAGAGGTGTACGCTGCAGATCAGCTACGCGATCGGTGTATCGCACCCATTGTCGGTCTACGTTGACCTTCACGGCACCGGCAACGACGTGGACGAGACGCGGCTGGAAAAGGCGTTGCGGGACGTCATGAACCTCTCCCCGCGCGGCATCCGCGAGCATCTGCATTTGAACCGGCCGATTTACGTGCCCACCTCGGCGTATGGCCATTTCGGCCGCGAGCCGGATGAGGCGAAGGGCACCTTCACGTGGGAAAAAACCGATCTGGTCCCGGCGCTGAAAGCGGCATTGGGCCGGTAACCGCGGAGGCGGTAGGTCCCGGGCCGGGAACTCTCGCGCCGGCATCCTCGGCGTTTCCAGGTCCGGGGCTGAGAGCGCCGGAGCCGCCAGGCGTCGTGGATCCGTCGCTCAGGAAGCCTGACGCGGTCAAGCCGCCGCCGGATCGGCTGTACGGCCGCGCGCGTGGTCATAAGCTGCGGCCGCGGCAGGAAAAGCTGCTCGAGGTCACGCTGCCCAGGTTGCTGGTCGATCCCGAGGATCCGGCGGGCTCGTTCGCGATGCGGCCATCGGCATTATGGTTGGAGGTCGGCTTCGGCGGCGGCGAGCACGCGCTGGCGCAAATCGCCGCCTTCCCCGGCATCGGTCTGATCGCCTGCGAGGTGTTCGAGAACGGCATTTGCTCATTGCTGTCCCGCCTCGTGCCGGAGGGTGGCGAAGCGGATGAGACCCTGCCCGGCAATCTGCGCCTGTGGCCGGACGACGCGCGGTTGTTGCTGGCGCAGTTGCCGGACGCATGTCTCGATCGGCTGTTTCTGTTGTTCCCCGACCCGTGGCCGAAGGCGAGGCATGCCAAGCGCCGCTTCGTGCATCCGGCGATGGTGCCTGAAGTAGCGCGCGTGCTGAGGCCAGGCGGCGTGTGGCGCGTCGCGAGCGACGACCCGACGTATCAGGACTGGGTGCGCTCCGTCATGGCGGCGCAGACGTTGTTCGAGGCGCCCCCGCCGGCGGAGACGCGGCCGATGGGCTGGCCGCCAACGCGGTATGAGGCGAAGGCGCTGCGAGCGGGACGGCGGCCGCTGTACTGGACGTTCGTGCGGCGGTAGTCAGCCGGCAAGATCCGGTTGGCCCGCGCCGAACCCCGCCCGCTTCAGTCGCACGATCGCCAGGTCCAACGCCGACAGAAACGCCGAGCGGTCCTTTTGCGTGAACGCCTTTGGTCCACCCGTGACCAGCCCCGCCGAGCGCAAATCGTCCATCAGATTGCGCGTCGCCAGCGTGTCGCCGATCGACGCCTCGGTGAACTGCCGGCCGGTCGGACCGATCGCGTCGGCCCCCGCTTTCACCGCCCGCGCCGCGAGCGGAATGTCCTGTGTCACGACGACATCGCCGCGCGCCGCCCGCTCGGCGATCCAGTCGTCGGCCGCATCGGGTCCCGCGGCGACGATCACGCGCTCGATCCACGGTGCCGCCGGAATCGCCATGAGGCTATTGGAAACGACAAGCACTTTGACGCCGTGACGTTCGGCCACGCGATAGATCTCGGCTTTGACCGGACAGGCGTCGGCATCGACGAAGATGCGAATGGGGGAGGGATCCATTACCCGATCCTACCACGCCATGGGCGAAGCCTATAACCCGGGCCCGCCGTCCAACAGGAACGTCTGTCCGGTCATGTAATCCGATGCCTCCGACGCGAGCTACAACGCCAGCAATCCAACCTCTCGCAACCGCCGCCGCCATGCCTTCGACATATTTCGGCGTCAGTGCGTTAATCGCGACATCCGCACCGGCCTCCGCCAGCACCTGGGCGATACCCTTTGCCAATGCCTCGCCCGGCCCCCGTGATGAACACAACATTCCCGGTGATATCGAATTCGGCGGGCATCATGACGAGACCTCCTTGTTCACGGATTCATCAACAGTCGGGTCAGTTCATCCGGCATGCTGAGCATCGGATAATGCCCGGTATCCAATTCGAACCATTTCGCCTTCAACGCTTCGGCCGCGCGGCGCTGATGCGCCTCGCCGGGGTTCTCCGCGCGCCTGCACCAGATCACCGTGGCATTCCACGACCTGTGCCAGAAGTCCGTCAGCTTCACCGGCGTCATCGAGCATCCGACCGGATGCGGCGTATAACGGTCGAGCACCCACTCCCGCATCTTCGGCTCCAGATCGGCGAACAACCCCTTGGCCGCGTCCTCGCGCGAGGGTCCGGCGGCCAGGCCGAACGGCGGCGGCGCGGAGCGGTTGACGATGTCGCGCGTCCGCTCGCCCGGGAACAGCGCCAGAGCATCCACCAGCACGATGCGAGCGACGCGATCGGACATTTGTTCCGCCGCGCGGCACACCACCATGCCGCCCGAACTGGTGCCGACCAGCACGACATCGCGCAGATCTTCGAAGAACAGTAGCTCGGCGATCTCGGTGGCGTGGGTCGTGGTATCGATTCCGGCCCGTAACTGATGCCGCCGTTCCGCGCATCCGTCGAGCGTCGGCGCGTAGACCGTATGCCCGGCGGCCCGCAGCCGCGTCACCACGTGTTGCCAGATCCAGCCGCCCTGATAGGACCCATGCACCAAAACGAAGTTTGTCATCGCCGTCGTTCCCTCGATTGCTTTTGAATGGGCATAGTGAAACCGCAGTACGAGCGAGTCAATGTGTCCTCGGGGCGCCCTCGGCCCGCCCTCGAGCCGCCCGCGTGTCTGGCCGCCCGCGTTGACCGGAGGCACGGAACTGCTGATCCTGCGCCGCACGACCATCGGGAGAGAGACAAGCCATGCCGAGCGATCCCTTCATCGACGCCGCCGCGCTGTCATCACTTGGACCGGTCCGCTATCTGGACGCGCGCGACCAGGCGGCGTTCGACGCGGGCCACGCGCCCGGCGCGGTACGCGTGCCGCTGGAGGCATGGGACAAGCCGCGATCAAATCAGCCGACATCGGCTTCGAACAGAGCCGCGTATTGGGACGAGGCGCTCGGATCGCTCGGGCGTCGGCCCGTCGGTGACCGCGGTGGCCTATGACAGCGGCGCCATGACCAATGCCGCGCGCGTCTGGTTCATCCTGCAATATTTCGGCCTGAAGTGCGTCGATCCTGAACGGCGGTTGGCCCGCGCTTCCGCGGCGACCGGGTGCCGGCCGCCGCCGCGCCGTCGCCGAACGGGTTCCAGGCGAAGCCCGGCGCGGGAGCGGTCGGTGTGGTCGATCGTGAGACCCTGAAGCAACAACTCGACGGTGCCGCGCACGTGTTCGACAGCCGGACCCGCGCGGAATTCACCGGCGAGGACGCCCGCAATCGCCCGCGCTGCGGGACATCTGCCGGGCGCGCGGCATTTGTCGCATGCCGACCTGATGGAGAAGGGATGGTTCATCCGGCGCCTGTGCTGCGCGGCATGCTGGAGAGCGTCGGGTTCGGCCCAGGCGATCATATCGTGACCCATTGCGAGGGCGGGGGAGGGCGGCCTTGGCCGCGGCCGCGGCGGTCCGCGCCGGCTTCGACGATGTCCGTGTCTACTACCTCAGCTTCGCCGACTGGGCGCGTGATGAAAGTTGCCCGATCGTAAGGGATTAGCGCGCGCCGGTCAGAATTCCGACGTTCCCCGACCGCCGCCGCGCCGCCAGCAGCTTGTTGGACTCGAAGAATTGCTCCACCGCGGCGGCATGCGCGGCGCGAGACCCGGCGTCGAAATCGCCTGTCGGTCGCGGCTCCAGATCGAAATGTCCGTAATCGTCTCGCCCGCGCACCAATGCCGCGCTGACCCGCACGTCGTTGAGCAGCCGGCAATGCGGCGGGATGTAGCTGACGCCGATGCCGATGCGGCGCTCGTTCGACCGGTTCGGCTCGGACGAGTGCACGATATGCGTATGATGCAGCGAGATCTGGCCCGGCCTGCAACGGCATCATCACATAGTTGCGTGTAGTCCAGCCGCGGATGGTCGATGGTCTGGCCGCGCGACAGCAGGTTGCCGGGCGATAGACGTATCCTTGTGCGGCCGCTGCCCGATCACGTGGCTGCCCGGCATGATCTTGATGCAGCCCATCTCCGGCGTCGCGTCGGTCAGCGCGATCCAGGCGGTGATTTGCTCGGCCGGCTCCAGGCCAAAATAGGTGCCGTCCTGATGCCAGGAGACGTGCGACGGCTCGTTTGGCTCCTTCAGCCATGACGTCAGGTGATAGATCAGGATGTTCGGCCCGATCACGCTTTCCACCGCGTCCAGCACCTTCGGATGGCGCACCAGTTCGTCCATCCAGGTAAACAGCAAATGCGATTTCGACCGTACCAGATCGGGCAGCCTGCCGAACGTGTCGCCTTGCTCGCGCTCGAAATCCTCCAGGCGGCCGCGGAAATACCGCACCTCGTCGGCCGTCAGGCAATCGACCGGAAACAAGAAGCCGTCACGCTGATATTGCGCGACCTGCGACGCGGACAGACTGGCGGGCATGAGCGGACCTCCGGAATGAACGACACGCCGACCATACCGCGCGCCACACGATCGGCAACGATCGTCTTCGAGTTTATCGCGCATTGGTCGCGACGCCCGCTTCGTGTTGCGTTTTCGCGGCTTCGTCTTCATGTTCGGCGCGGGATAAGGCCCCGACCCGACCTGCCGAGGATCCAATGGCTCTGGTGAAGACTTCAAAGATTGCCGCGGGGGTGGTCAAGTCTCCGCTGCCGGCCGAAAGTGCTGTGTCCGTCGCGAAAGCTGATGCCGCGACGCGAGCACGCCCTCGCAAAGCCCCCGAAGTCCGACCGAACGGCAGTCGTCCGGCGGCAAGCCGATACGCCAAAGCCTCCGAACGCGTCGCGGCGGCCACGGAACAACTGGCCAGCGGTCTCGCCGAAGCCGCCGCCGCGGCGGAGCAACTCCGCCGTGCCATGGAACAGATCGCCGCCGGCGGGGAAGAAGCGGCGGGCGCGTCGCAGGAGCAATTGGCCGCGATCAGGCGGGTGGTGCGGAACCTGGCCGCCGCGCGCGACCAGTCCGAGGAGTTGCGGCGCCGCACCGACGCGGTGCGGACCAGATTGGCCGACACCGCGACGCAGATCACCACGTCCGTCCGCGCAATCGAAAAAAGCGCCGCGCGGCAGCAGGCCTCCATCGGGATCATCGCGGAGCTCGAGCGTCGCGCCCAGGAGATTGGCGAGATCACCAACAGCGTCGGGCAGATTTCCGATCAGACCAACCTGTTGGCGTTGAACGCGGCGATCGAGGCCGCGCGGGCCGGCGATCATGGCCGAGGGTTCGCTGTCGTCGCCGACGAAGTTCGCTCACTCGCGGAAAAGTCGGAACGAAGCGCGCGGGACGTTCAGACCATCGCCGAGACGATCCAGGCCACCGTACGCGAGACCGCGCGATCGATCCGCACCGCGGCCGACGCGGCGGTGAACGAGGCGAAGGCCGGCACCGACGTTGTCGAAAGCCTCGACCGCATGCGCGAGGACATGCGCCAACTCGGTCTCAGCAGCGAAGAGATCGCGACCGCCGCGGTGCAGGCGGTCAACGCCGCGACCGAGGCGCAAAAGGGCGCCGAGCAGGTCGCCGCGGCCGCGGAGGAGCAATCCGCGGCCGCGGCCGAAGCGCAGACCGCGATCAGGCAGCAGGCCCAGTCGCTCGATCAAGGACAGGTCGCGGCGCATTCGCTGGCGAGCCTGACGGAGCAGTTGCGCGCCGGCGAGTTGGACGCCGCGCACTCCGGTGAGATCGGCGCGATGGCCGAGCAACTGTCGGCGACCGTGCAGGAACTGTCCACCGCGGCAGGTCAGATCATGACCGCGGTGGCGCAGATCAACAGCGGCTCCCAGCTGCAGGCGGCCGCGACACAGCAGACCTCCGCGGCGCTGGAGCAGATCGAGCGTCACGCCAACTTCACCCTCGGGAACGCGGAACGCGCCAATGAGCGCGTCAAAGGGCTGACGAACGCGGTGAGCGGCAATCGTTTGGCGATGGAAAACCTCGTGTCGGGCGTCGGGCGCGCGTCGGCCGATATCGGCGCCAGCCTGGACCACATCGTCAGCCTTGAAGCGATGGGGCGGCGGATCGACAAGATTGTCGATGGCATCGCGCTGATCGCCGTGCAAACCAGCATGCTCGCGGTCAGTGGCGCCGTGGAGGCGGCGAGGGCGGGCGACTCCGGCCGAGGCTTCGCGGTGGTGTCCAACGACATCCGCGGCCTGGCGCGCGACGCCGGCGAAAGCGCGGAGCGGATCAAGGACACCGTGCGGGGGATCATGGATCAGATCGCCTCGGTGCGGCGGGATCTTGAGCAAACGGTCACGCTGACCGACGCCGAGATGGAGAAGAACACGGGGATCGCCCTCGCGCTCTCGGCGATGGACGCCGAGGTCGGTGCGTTGAATACCGCGAACAACGCCATCCTGCGCGGTGCCGAGGTCATTCTCGTGGATCTCGCCGCTGTCGTGTCGGGCGCGCGGCAGATCGCGGCGGCGGCGGAGGAAGCGAGCGCGGCGTCCTCGCAGGCCGCCTCGGCCTCGGCGCAGCAGGCCAAGGGGGCGGAAGACCTTGCCGCCGCCATCGAGGAAATCGCTTCGCTCGCCGAAGAACTGAGGCAGTCGGATGGCTGATCGCCCGTCGGCGATTTCAGGCCGGGGCCACGCCCGGCCGCGCGGCCGAGGGACGGTTCCTGGTGTTCCACGTCGCCGGCCGGCTGTATGCGCTGCCGGGCGAGGAGGTGTCCGAGATCATTCGCATCCCGCCGATCGCCCGTCTGCCGCACAGTCCGAAAAGCCTCATGGGCCTGACGAATTTGCGCGGCGCGATATTGCCCATGGTCGATACGCGGTCTTTGCTTGGCCGCGGCACCTTCGCCGCGAGCGCCGCCGCCCGGGCGATCGTCACGACCGGCGCGACACCCGTCGCTCTCGCGGTCGACACGGTGGATGCTCTGGTTGTCCCCCCGGCGGATCAGATCGAGATACGTCAGGCGGAACTGGCCGCCGACCCTGGCGAGCGTCTGCGCGGAGCCTTTCGCGCACCCGGTCGTCGGGGCGCCGGGCCTTCCGACACGCGAGAGGCAATGCGTTCCGGAACCGGGCAACCGCGTGCCACGCGACAAAGCGAGCCCGCCCGCGGACGCGCGGGGGAGCAAGACGGGGACCGGATCGGGCGGCCTCCGGGAGAGCACCTGACGGGAGACGACACGCGCCAGCCGGCGCGGCAACTGGGCGAGCAGCCCGATGCCGGCTCGCGGCAGGTCGCCAGGATCCTCGATCTCCCCGCCCTGCTCGCGGCGGCGTTCGCCGAACGGATCAGGCCGCCTCGCGCGCCGCATCTCGCATCGGGTCAGGTCGCGGCTGAGCGGGCTCCTGAAACGGTCGAGGACGAGCACCTGCTGCTGTCGTTCGACGTGGCCGGTCAGGATTACGCGCTGCCCATCGGGACCGTGCGGGAAGTTGTGCCCGTGCCCAGTACCATCACTGTCGTGCCGCGGGCGGAGACGGTGTTGCTGGGAGTCATCGCCTACCGCGACAGCCTGTTGCCGCTGCTGTCGCTGCGCGGTCTGTTGGGCTTTCCCTTTGCTGAGGCGCGCCATGGCGCTGAGAAAGTGGTCGTTATCGCGGTCGGCGATGTCCTGGTCGGTCTCGTCGCCGACGGCATGCGCGCGATCATCCGGGCCGCCCCGGGCCAGCTTGACGCGGCGCCCGCGATGCTGACCGCCCGCGGCGGCGGTGAGTCGAAAATCACCGCGATTTTCCGCGGCGACGGCGGCCGGCATCTGGTGTCCGTGCTGGCACCCGAACAATTGTTCCGGGAGGATGTGATGCGGCGATTGGGCACCCCATCGGGCACGATGTCGCCGCGTCCGGACACCTCCGCGCGCTCGGCCAATGACACTCCGTTCGTCGTCTTCCGGCTGGGCGATGAGGAGTTCGCGCTACCGGTGAGCGCCGTCGATGAAGTCGCGCGCGTGCCAACGCGGATAACCCGCGTGCCGAAGACGCCGGACTTCCTGGAGGGCGTGATCAATCTGCGCGGCGAGGTGTTGCCGGTGGTCGATCAGCGCCGCCGCTTCGACCTCCCGAAGTTCACGGGCGACGGCCAGCGGTTGATCGTCGTTCGCACCGATCGGCATCGCGCCGGCCTGATCGTGGACAGTGTCTCCGAGGTGTTGCGCTGTCCGTGGGATGCGATCCGGCCGGCCCCCGATCTGGCTCATGACGGCGTGCCTGATGCCAGAGGCGACGCGACGCCGCTGATCGGCGGCGTCATCAACACGGGAGCGACCGGCCGCATGATCCTGCTGTTCGATCCGGCCGGATTGCTGACGCGGGCAGAGCGTGGCGTGCTGGATAAGCTGGATCTCGACGCCGCCATGCCCGGTGCGCCGGATCGCCCGGACGGGCCGGATCGCATGGATCCGGTGGAGACGCCGGACGCGCCGGAAGGCTTCGGCGCGCCGGCCCGATTGTGATCAAACTTCTGATCGTGGACGACTCCGCGCTGATGCGGAAACTCTTGAGCGATGTGTTCGGTGCGCAGCCGGATTTTGAATGCCGTGTGGCGCGGAACGGCGTTGAGGCGCTGGAAGTGCTCGCCGCGTATCAGCCCGACGTCGTCACCCTCGACATCAATATGCCGCGCATGGACGGCCTCACGTGCCTGGATCGGATCATGATCGAGCACCCGTGTCCGGTCGTCATGGTGTCGTCGCTGACCGAACACGGCGCCGAGGCAACCCTCGAGGCGTTTCACCTCGGCGCCGTCGATTTCGTCGCCAAGCCGGCCGGCGCCATTTCCCTGGGTTTCGCGGAACTCGCCGAAACGCTGGTCGCCAAAGTCAGGGGTGCCGCCGGCGCGAAGCCACGCGCCAGCCTGAGAACTCATGGAGCGCGTGCGGCATCGGGTCGGCAAACCGGCCCTCCGCCCGCGTCGCCACGCCGCCGCGGCGGGACGGGCCGGCGGCGACGACAATCCTGGACCGAAGCGAGCGAAGGATGCCGTCACCGGCGATGGGTTGGTCCTGGTCGGGACTTCGACCGGAGGTCCTCCCGCGCTGGAGCTTTTGCTGACCGCCCTGCCGGCGAGCTTCGCGTGGCCCATCGTGGTGGCGCAGCACATGCCGGCGACGTTCACGGGACCTCTGGCGCGGCGGTTGGACGGGCTGTGCGCGCTGAGCGTGACCGAGGTGGTGAAGCCAACGCCGGTTTTGCCCGGGTATGTCTACATCGGGAAGGGAGATGCCGACATCGTCGTCAGTCATCGCGCTCAGGGAACGGTGGTGATGCCGGTTCCGGCGGCGGCGGATTATCCGTGGCATCCCAGCGCGGATCGTTCTGGTACGCAGCGCGATGAACCATTTGCCCGCGAGCCAGTTGATCGGAGTGCTGATGACCGGAATGGGTTCCGATGGCGCCGCCGCGATGACCGAACTGCACGGGCAGGGTGGCAAAACCATCGCTGAAGCGAAGGAGACGGCCGTGGTGTGGGGCATGCCTGGAGAACTGGTGGCCGCGAAGGGCGCGGATTGGGTGGTCCCCGTCCATGCGATCGCGGAATGCCTGCTGCGACTGATGCCGTGACATGCCGCTGATACGCAAAGATCCGGCCGCTCCGGCCGGCCACTCTGGCACTGGCCCCGCTGGCACAGGCAGCTCTGGCGCCGGCCCCTCTGGCACCGGCCCCTCTGGCACCGGCCCCTCTGTCACAGGCCCCTTTGGCACCGGGGCCGACGCCCGCTCGGTGGCCGAGATGCTCCGCGCCGGCACACCGGATGAGCGCTGGACCGCCGCGCGGATGCTTGCCGACGTGAGGGACGGTTGCCAGCATGGTCGATGGAACCCGAACCCTGGGAGCAGCGCTTAAGACAGAGACGGACCCGCGTGTCCGGGAGGCGATCTTCACCAGCCTCGTTCGCCATGGCAATCGGGAGAGCGTGGATGCGGTGGTTCCCTGCCTGGGTGTCGACGATGCGAACCTTCGCATGGGCGCGCTCGACGCATTGCGCGCGATGATCGGCGTGGCCCGTGGCGTATTGCCCGACCTGTTGCGCGATCCCGACGCCGATATCCGGGTCATCAGTTGCGACCTTGCCCGGGAACTGCCGTCTTCGGAGGCCACCTCGCTGCTCTGTGACCTCCTGGCGCATGAGCCCGAGCCGAATGTGTGTGCCGCGGCGGTGGATGTGCTGGCGGATATCGGAGACGCGGAGGCGTTGCCCGTGCTGGAGCGATGCGCGCGGCGTTTCGGTGACGCGACGTTCCTGACGTTCGCGGTGAACGCCGCCATGGAACGGATTGTCGCCGAGCGTCCGGCCGGACATGGCTGATGTGTCTCTGGGTTCGAAGGGAGGCGAATCCGCGAAGCGACGCGAGAGCCCGCGAGAGAACGAAAGCCCGCGCGACAACGAGAGCCCGCGTGGCAAAGACAGCCCGCGCGGAAGCGAAGCCCCAAACGAACGCAAAACCCCAGGCGAACACAAAACCCCAGGCGAACACAAACCCCCTGGACGACCCGAGACCAAAGCCGTCACCGAAGAGGAGTTTCGCCGGCTCTGCGAGTTCCTTTACCGCAGGACTGGCATGATCTTCACCGAAACAAAACGGTATTATGTCGAGCGGCGGATCAATGAACGCATGGCCGCGACCGGTGCGACAACGTTCGCCAGCTATTTCGCGCGGCTGCGCATCGACGCATTGGGAGAGGTGGAGCAGTTCGTCAACGCGTTCACCGTCAACGAAACCTACTTCTACCGCGAAAACCATCAGTTGCGGTGTCTGACGGCCGACCTTCTGCCGTCCCGCATCGCGCCGCGTGAACAGCACGCGCCGACCGCGTTCGGAAATCCGTTGCGCATTTGGTCGGTGCCATGTTCGACCGGCGAGGAACCGTATTCGATCGCGTTGTGGCTGCTGGAAAACTGGCCGCCGGTCGATCGGTACGAGATCGAGATCGTCGGCTCCGACATCGATACGAAAGCGCTGGAGGCCGCCCGTGACGGCGTGTTCGGCAAACGTGCGCTGATGAATCTGCCGGCCGATGTCATCGCGAAATATTTCCTGGCATTGGGCGATGAGCGTTGGCGCATCCTCGACGACCTGCGCCAATCGGTGCGTTTCGCGCCGGTCAACCTCATCGAGGCATCGGAAACCGCCGCGTTCGGTCGATTCGATATCATATTTTGCCGAAACGTGCTGATTTACTTCGATGACGCATCCCGCCGGGTCGCCGCCGAGAACCTGTACGAATGCCTGCTGCCGGGCGGCTTCCTCTGTCTCGGGCACTCGGAATTGATGAGCCGGATTTCGCCGCTGTTCGAGGTGCGACGCTTCGCCGACGCCATCGTCTATCAGCGGCCGGGAAATAACGCATGAGCGGGCTCGCGACACGGCGCATCCTGATCGTCGATGATGCCAGCCTCGTGCGACTCTATTATCGGGAAATTCTGGGCTCCGCCGGCTATGCCATCGACGAGGCGCTGAACGAACTCGAGGCGCTGGAGAAATTGCTGGTCGCGCCGGCGGATTTGCTGTTGGTCGATATCAACATGCCGAAAATGGATGGCATCACGTTCTTGCGCACGCTGCGGCGGCAGGCGATGCCGCTGGCGGCAACGCCCGCCCTGGTCACCAGCACCGAATCCTCGACGACGGACGCGGCGCTCGCCCGCGCGGCCGGAGCGAATTTCTATCTGATCAAGCCGGTGGCGCGGGAGACGCTGGTCACCTATGCCGGCCTGCTCTGCGGGGCACCGGCATGAATGAGTTCCTCGAGCAGTTTCTGATCGAGAGCCGCGACCTCGTGCAGCAGGCGACGGAAGATTTGCTGGCGCTTGAGGCGTCGCCCGCGGACAAGGATCTGATCGACAGTATTTTCCGCGGCATCCACACGTTGAAGGGCGCGGCCGGGATCGTCGATTTTCCCGCCATGAGCCAGTTGATGCACGCCGCGGAAGACGTACTGGCCGCGGTGCGAGCCGGCACGCGCACGGTGTCGGCCGAACTGATCGGCGACTGCCTGGGGTGCCTCGATCAGGTCGAGCGATGGCTGGATGCGATCGAGGCCAGCGGCGACCTGCCGAGCGGGTCTGACGCGGTCGCCGCCACACTGCCCGCCAGGTTGTCACCAGCCTCTGCCGCCCAGGGGTCGGATGGAGGGCCGGCCTGGCTGGAGCCATTTTTGACCCGTCACGCCACGCATGCGGGCCGCGCGCGCGTGGCGCTGCGCTATCGGCCCGACGCCGATTGTTTCTTTCGGGGCGTCGATCCATTCGAGCGCGTCTGCGGCCTGCCGGGACTTCTCGTCCAGGAGCTTGTTGCCGCGGAACCCTGGCCGCCGTTGGAAACCCTCGACCCCTACGCCTGCAACCTGGTGTTCACGGCGCTTGTCGCGGACGGGCCGGAGACCGTCGCGGCGGTTCTGGGCGCGGCGTCCGGGCAGGTCGAAGTCTGGCCTTTGCCGGCATCGGCGGATCTGGCGGCGGAGGCGGTGACTGTGTTGCGGGAGCAGGTGCTGCTGGCGTCGGAGCCCGTGGCCGAGGGCTTTGCTGGTCGCCTCGGCGCCGCCGGTCTCGTCGCCGGCAACGTGCTGCGGCGGGCTGGCCGGATCGCCGACGCCCTCGCCGTGGAAGAGGCGGTCGCGCGAAGCCAGCGTGACGGCACCGCCGCCGCCTTTCTCGCCGTGCTTGGTTCGCTGGTGCCGGAGCATGCAACGCCGCGCGCGACGGACGGGCCACCCTCGGTGCGATCCGCCACGACGGACGGGCCACCATCCGCGCGATCCACCCTGACGGACGGGCCACCGTCCGTGCGATCCACCCCGACGGATGCTGTCTCGCGACCGCCCGAACAGGCAATGCCCGCGCGGCCGCCGGCGGATGGCTCTCCCCAACGGGACGAGCCGCTGTCGGCCGCCGTCGCCGCCTTGTCGCCGATCACGCCGGACGGTCTCGCCCCGCCCGAACCGGGCGCTGAGGGCCAGGAGGATCCCGAGCCTGCCGGTTCTCTCGAGCCGGATCTCGCGGAGCCCGGCGACGTCGCCGCGTCGGTGCCTTCGGAGTTCGCGCCCTCGGCATCGGGCGCCGTACGCGCGCTTCGCGTCGGCGTGGAGCGGATCGACGCCCTGATGGCGCTCACGGGCGAACTGACGGTCGCCAAGAACGCCATCGGCCATGTGGCCCGGCTGGCTCAGGAGGGCCACGAGCCGGAGAGCCTGGCGCACATGCTGAAGGAGCGGCACTCGCTGCTCGATCGGCTGGTGAGCGATCTGCAACGCGCGGTGCTCGGGATTCGGGTCCTGCCGATGCGGCAGGTTTTTCGACGCTTCCCGCGTTTGGTCCGGGAAATGGCCCGCGATCTCGGAAAATCGGTTCGCCTCGTGACCGAGGGGGAGAGCACCGAAGCCGACAAAGCGACGGTCGAGGCGCTGTTCGAACCGTTGTTGCACGTCTTGCGCAATGCGCTGGATCATGGCGTCGAACCGGAAGCGGACCGTCTCGCGATGGGCAAACCCGGCGTCGCCGAACTCCGCCTGCGCGCGGTTCGCGACGGCGACCTGGTCATCGTGGACGTGACCGACGACGGCCGCGGTATCGACACGGCCAAGGTTCGGGGCGTCGCCGCCCAACTCGGCACCGCCTCGCCCGAGGCTCTGGCGGAGATGAGCGACGCGGCGGCGGCGGACCTGATATTCACGCCGGGCTTCTCGACCTCCTCCACCGTTACCGATCTGTCCGGCCGCGGTGTCGGCATGGACGTCGTGCGCTCCGCCATCAGCCGGATCGGCGGCCGGGCTTCCGTCACCAGCGAACCCGGGCGCGGCACCACGGTGCGGTTCACCCTGCCGTTCACGGTCATGATGATCCAGGTGATGACCGTCGAGGTCGGCGGCCAGATTTTCGGTATCCCAATCGACAATGTGGTCGAGACCGTCAGGATCCCGCGCGACCGGATCGCCCGGCTTGGCGCCGCCGAGGCGTTCGTCCTGCGCGACCGGACCATATCCCTGGTGCGCCTGTCGGAGACACTGGCCTCGTTCGATGACGCTCAAACGACACCGGCGCGAGCGGAAGGGTCCGAAGCCCGCGCCGTCGTCGTTACCTTCGCCGATCAAATGGGCGCGATCGAGGTCGATGGTTTCGGTGAGCGCATGGACGTGATGTTGAAGCCGATGGAGGGCCTGCTCGCCGGCATGGGCGATTTCGCGGGTACTACCGGTACTGGGCGACGGCCGGGTGCTGATCGTGCTGGACCTGCGGGAACTTTTGCGTTGTCCTGACGACGCGCGATCGTTGAACCCCGCGCGGCCGCCGGAAGCATCCCGATCCGGGGCATCCCCATCCGGGGCATCCCAATCCGGGGCGCCACGATGACCGTTCGGGCGGCGGATGACGGAACAATCATTCTGGAGGGACGTTGTGCGGTCGAGGATGCGGAAACGCTCGCGCGGTTGCTGCTGCGCGAGCCGGCCGCGACGATTGATTGGCGTGACTGTGACCATGCGCATACGGCTGTTATTCAGATACTCATGGCGGCGGGTCCGGCGATGCGGGGGCCGCCGCGAAGCATTCAACTGAGGCATTGGATCGAACCAGTTCTCGCGGGCGCGCGCGTCCTGCCCTCGGCCGATTGACAAGGCAGGCGTTTCGATAACCAGATTGTGGACAGCGTCCGGGCCACCGTCGGGATCGTTGAAAAAACGGGTGGAGATAATGACTTACCGCGTACTGATCGTCGATGATAGCAAGCTCGCTCGCATGTCGATCGGGCGGCTGCTCGACACGTTGCGGCCGGACTGGGTCCGGATCGAAACGGCGAACGCCGCCGAAGCGATGGCGTGCCAGCCGTTTCAATCCATCGATCTCGCGCTGCTCGACTTCAATATGCCGGGCCAGGACGGCCTGGAACTCGCCGCCGCGATGCATGCCATCAAGCCGGAGATGCGGTTGGCGATCATCTCCGCGAACGCACAGGATGAGATCGTGGCGCGGACCAAGGCGATCGGCGCCGGATTTTTGCCGAAGCCATTGACCCAGCGCGCACTGGCGGAATTCCTTGATGCGATCGAGCCGCGGCTGGGTGGGGCAACTTCAACAAGCCATGTCGCACCCTGAGCCTCCATTTCATCACGGTGTCTTCGACGCGATCAACACCGGGCTGATCGTACTCGACGCGAAACGACGCATTTCACATTGGAATCAATGGATCGCGGCGGCCGCGCGGATGCCGGCGGCGAGCGTCGCCGGACGGTGCCTGGAGGACGTCTTCCCCTGCGTCGCCAGCACGCGCTTGATCCAGGCGCTCAGCGACGCGGCGACGTACGGCGTTTCCAGCGTTCTGACGCATTCGTTGCACGCCTCCTTGTTTCCGTTGCGGACCAGTGACGGCAAGGACATGATCCACAACGTCGCGGTACGGCAAATCGAACGCGAACCGGCATTGTGTCTGGTGCAAATCACCGACGTCACCGCCGCGACGGAGCGCGAGCGGGTGCTGCGCGACCGGCAGAACGCCCGCTACGACGCGGTTGTGGAAAGCGCGCCGGATCCGATCCTCACGCTCAATACCGACGGCGTCATCCAGATGGCGAACCCCGCCGCCGGACGCCAGTTCCGCTGTCGCGCGGGAGAACTCACCGGACAGCCGATCAGCGCCCTCATCCAGAACAAAAAGCCCTGGGCCGAGGTCTGGGCCGCCGTGCTCAGCGGGTCGCCGCCATCCCGGCCCACCGAACTGATGGCGCGCCGCACGGACGGAACGCCGACATATCTCGAAGTTTCCGCCTCCGCCTGGCAGAGCGATCAGCGGACGTTCGTGACCGCGATCTTTCGCGACATCAACGAACGGCGCGCCGCCGAGGAAGCGTTGCGGGGGTTGAACCAGACCTTGGAACAACGGGTCGCGGAGCGGACCGCCGATCGCGACAGGATGTGGCGCCTGACCACCGACGTGATGCTGGTGGTGCATCGCGACGGAACGATCGCCTCCGCCAATCCGGCATGGAAGTCATTGCTTGGCTGGGATGAGGCGGCGCTGATCGGTGCCCCGTTGCGCGACTTCATCGTGCCTGAAGATCATCCGTTGCTGCGCTCGGTGCTCAACGAGATGGCGCAAGGCCGAACCGCCCGCATGTTCGAGTTGGGCGTGCGCAGCCGCGAGGGCGGCAGCCGCCAGCTCGCATGGAGCGCCGTGATGGCCGACGATCTGCTGCAGGCCGTCGGCCGCGACGTGACCGCGCAGCGGGAGGCGCAGGCCGCGCTGGCGAAGACCGAGGAGGCGTTGCGCCAGTCGCAGAAGATGGAGGCGCTCGGTCAACTGACCGGCGGGATCGCGCACGATTTCAACAATCTGCTGACCGGCATTCTCGGTGCGATGGATATCATGAAGCGGCGCATCGCGTCCGGCCGGTTGGAGGATGTGCAGCGCTTCATGGACGCGGCCTCGACCTCCGCGCAGCGGGCGGCGGCGCTCACGCACCGCCTGTTGGCGTTCGCCCGCCGCCAACCGCTCGATCCGCGCCCCGTCGATGTCAATCAATTGATTTGCGGCATGGAGGACCTGCTGCGGCGCAGCGTGGGTGAGCAGGTAGCGATGGAATTCGCCCTCGCCGACGGTTTATGGCAGGCGATCACCGACGCGAACCAGCTCGAGAACGCGCTGCTCAATCTGGTTATCAACGGCCGCGACGCGATGCCCGAGGGCGGCCGGATTGTCATTGGAACCGCGCGCGCGGTCATTCGCGCCGCCGATGCATCGCCTCAGTCGGAAGTCGAGCCGGGCGATTACACGGTCATTTGCGTGACCGACACCGGCATCGGCATGACCCCGGAGACACTGGCGAAAGTCTTCGATCCCTTCTTCACCACGAAACCGATCGGTCAGGGCACCGGCCTCGGTCTGTCCATGGTCTATGGCTTCGCGAAACAATCCCGCGGCCACGTCAGAATTGACAGCGAGGTCGGGCGCGGCACCACCGTCCGCTTGTATCTGCCCCGCCACGACCATGCGAATGTGGAGCGCGCGGCGCCCCTCGCGCGCGAGGCGATGCCGCACGGCGATGGGGAAACGGTGCTGCTGGTGGAGGACGAGCCATCCGTTCGCATGCTGATCGCCGACGTGTTGCAGGAGCTCGGTTATGCCGCCGTCGAAGCACCCGACGCCGAAACGGCGTTGCCCGTGCTGGCATCGGACCGGCGGCTCGACCTGATGATCACCGACGTTGGCCTGCCTGGCCTGAGCGGCCGGCAACTGGCGGATATCGCGCGGGAACATCGGCCCGACCTGAAGGTTCTGTTTGTAACGGGATACACCGGGCACGCGGCGCGGCGCGCCGATTTCCTGGCACCCGGAATGCAGATGGTAACCAAGCCCTTTTCACTGGAAGCCGTCGCTGTAACAATCAGGGAGATGATTGAGGATGGGCGGCGATGACGGAGCCTGGCACGTTTTTCCTTGACGAACTTGAACTCGATGCGATGGCGGAACTCGTCAACATCGGGGTCAGCCGCGCCGCCGCCAGCCTCGGCACCATGGTCGGCGAGCAGGTCCTGTTGTCCGTGCCCTCCGTCATGGTCGTCTCACGCTCCCGCGCCGCCGAGTTGATCAGCCAGTCCCAGAACGAACTCCTGGTGGCGGTCCGGCAGGCGTTCAACGGCGATGTTTCAGGCCGCGCGCTATTGATATTTCCCGAAAAGAACAGTCTTGAACTGGTCCGCGCGGTCGCCGGCAAGGATCTGTCGCTCGAGGATATCCTGGAACTGGAACATGAAGCGCTGGCCGAAATCGGCAACATCATCCTGAACGCCTGCATGGCGACCGTGGCGAACCTGTTGCAACGCAGCCTTACCATGTCTTTGCCGGAAATCATCCGCGGCACCGGCGTCGGCCTGTTCGACCTGGCGGTGTCGATGGCCGACGACGTGGTGTTGTTCGTGCACATCAACTTCAGCCTCAAGGGCCATCAGGTCGTGGGCTATGTCGCGATGGTGATGGACTTCGCCTCGTTGGCGTCATTGAAGGAACTCATCGCCGAGTTCATCCGGCGGATGTCCGGCCCTGATCCAACTCCAACTCCGGCATGAGTTCCGGGCGGTCCTGCTGGCTTCCTTTCCGGCAGGCGTAAGCCTTGGTGAACTCGGCTCCGAGCAGAAAGATCTGCGCCGAATAATAAATCCATAACAGCAAAGCGATCAGTCCGCCGGCGGCGCCGTATGTCGAGGCGATGGCGCTGGATTGCAGGTACAACCCGATCAACAACTTGCCCACGCCAAACAGTACAGCGGTTGAAACGGCACCGACCAGGACGTCATGCCATTCCAGGTCCGTATCGGGCAAAATCTTGTAGATCGCCGCGAACAGCAGCGCGTCGAGCACGAACGATACCCCGAAGTTGATGCCAGCCAGGACAAGTTTTCCAAATGGCAGATGAGCGTTGATGTAAGCGTCGGGTACCGTCAGCGCGGCGCCGGCGGCCAGCGAAAGCAGCAGCATGATGCCCAGTCCGACGACGAGGCCGAGGCTGACGATGCGGCCGCGGACAGACGCGCGACAATGCCGCGCCTGGGCGGCTCTCGCCAGATCGCGTTGAGCGCGGCCTGCATTTCGCTGAACACGCCGGACGAGGTCATGAGCAACGTGACAACGCCGATCGTGCTGGCGACGATACCGGCCGACCGGTCGGAGGCTCCGCGCAGAGTTGACTGAAGCAGTTCGGCGCCCTGCGTACCGATCACGTTCGAAAGCTCGACCGCGATCGCCCCTTGCGCGGCCTCGGCGCCGAATACCGCCCCCGCGATACTGATCACGATGATCAGCACGGGCACGATGGACGTCACGACATAGAATGCGATCGACGCGCCTCGGCTGAGCGCGTCATCGGCGATGAACGACAGGACACTTGCCTTTACGAGACCGCGCGAATGAGGCCGTTCTGACCATTCTACCAACGACCCACCCCACGTTTGACCCGCGCGATGAACGCGGCGAGTTGGGCCGGCGCGGTATGTACTCTATTTGTAATGCGCGTACCAATCCAACGAGCACCGCGCGCGCACAGCTTGCGTACGCCGCGGGACCATAATTTGCGCTCCGGATCCCCATGTAAAAGCGAATGAGCCACCCGGCGAGCCATACGTGGTGGCCACGGCCAGACGTTTGATATGCCCGAGGCGGCTGGTATCGAGGTGCCCCTGGGCGTCACATCATACGCGATTCCCGGCGCCCGAGACTGGATCGAAATATCCTGAGCATCGCCGGCAGGCCATACCACCAGGTGGGATACACCGCAACGATCGCCTCGGCCGACGCCAGTTGTTCGGCGTATTTCTCGACGGATTTGTAATACAGCGGGACCATCGGAATACGCCTCGCGCTCCTTCAGGGTCATAATCGGATTGAAACCCTCACCGTACAGATCCAGGTCGATGACGGAATGGCCCTGCCTGTCAAACTTTCAATCACAGCCGGCGTGCAGCGCGCTCGCGAAGCTCGTTCGTCGGGATGACAAAAAATCACCAGAACACGCATTTGTTGTTGGCCGGCCGGTTTCGCGAAACCGGCGACCCGATCAGGGATGCTCGTCGCGCAGGCGACCGCCATACGCGGCGGTCGCGCTGCGATGAACGCGCCGATCAGCATGGAAATCGCGGTGAAGATCGCGAACGCGGCGGTCGATTTGCGCGCGGTGTCCGCGCGGCGCGCACTTGACTCGGCCGCCTTCTCCTGCGCGATGACGTCGTCCACGCGCTTCGCGGTTGCGTCATGCGAAATGCTCGCGCGCTCGGCGACGAGATTAACCAGGTAGTCGCGGTCCGCGGCGGGAAGCCGCCATTGGCGAAGCCGCGCGCGAAGATGCGAGCCGCCTCGGTGTGCACAGCGGTGGCGGAGGCCGCGGCGTCGGACTTTTCCCCGCGGAACAGGCTGTCCAATTTGGTCTGCCTGGGCATCGTCGGCTGATATGAGAAAGAATGCGCATAGGAGCCTGGGCAAAGCGAAGTCTTAGTTCACTCGACGGCCGCCGGCAAGCAACGACGAGCGAAGGGGGCCGGCCGAGCAAGAATTTGGACGAAACTCGTCCCTGCGCGACCAGGTTCAAGTCGACGGCGGTTCATGTTAATCGTTTCTGGCGCTCCAGCCGGACGGGCTTCACAAGTCGAAGATCGGGGTCTGAAAACGCGCATGAATTTGAGACGGCCATCGGCGCTTGCGTGGCGCATCGTGTGCGGCTTATCGGCCAGCGCCGCGAGCGTTGGCGTGCCGCGCGCGGCTGATTTGCCGACCCTCAAGGCGGCGCCGATCGCCTATGTGCAGACCTGCAACGTCGGGGGAATGGCCGGGTTCGTGGTTCCCGGCTCCGACACCTGCCTGAGGATCTCCGGTTACGTCAATCTCGAGATCGCCGCCGGCAACGTAACCCGCCAATCCGGCCTCGCCTTCACCGGCGTTCCCGGCGAAAGCCCGGTCACCGCCCAAGAGATCGCGAGCGGCAAGTCGCGGGACGCGTTGGGCTTCACCGCGCGCGGCCAGATCGATCTGGACGTCCGCCAGCAGACGTCCTACGGCGTGTTGCGCGCCTATGCCGAAATTCAGGGCATCAACAGCAACGGCTTCGAAACGGCGTTGACAATGACGATCCTCAACGTCGCCTACGTGCAATGGGCGGGTCTGACCGCCGGCAAGGCCCCCTCATTTTTCTCTTATCTGGCGGGCGGACCTTCTTGGTACGACTTCTACTCGCCCGATCGGGTCAGCACCAACCAGCCCGACGTCTTCGCCTATACCGCAACGTTTGGCGGCGGCCTTTCGGCGACCATCTCGTTCGAAGACGGGACGGGCGCCCAGGTCAACAACGGCTTCAACGGCGGGTTCAACAACACCTATCTCGGCGATCGCTATCCGGACATCGTCGCCGCCGCCCGCGCCGATGAGACCTGGGGGTCGGCCCAACTGTCGGCCGTCGCGCACAACACCCGGGTGATCGGCGTTTCCGGCGACACCGGCGACTTCTGGGGTTACGCCGTCCTCGCCGGCGCCACCGCCAATCTTCCCTGGCTCGGCAACGGCGACAAAGTTGCGCTGCAAGGGGTCTACAGCCACGCGGCGCTCGGCTATTCCGGCATTCCCAACACGGCCTTCAGTCCGGGCGACCAGGGGATGAACATTAACGGCAACGGGCTGATCTATCAGTTGACCGACGCCTTGAACTACGACGTCGGCCTGTGGTCGACGCCGACCGCCTGGACCGCCGCCGCGTTCCTCGAGCACCATTTTTCGCCTGAGTTCTCGCTGATCCCGGAAATTTCCTTCGCGACCGTCCGCTACAGCAATTCTCCGGTGATGATCTCGACCACCGCCAACAGTGTGCTGGGCGGCCTCGTCGCGCACTGGGACCCCGTCGCTCATCTCGACTTCCAGGCCGGGATCATGCTGGAGGCGACCCGCCAGGCGACTCCCGCCGCCTATGTCGGGCCGGCGTCGTTCCCGACCAACAGCAGCGGCCTTGCCGGCACGCTGTCGATCACCCGCGACTTCTGACCGCGTTGAACTTCGCGAAAAGGGGCGCGGCGTCTGACGCCTGCGCGAAGCAAAGGCGCGTGATTTTGCGCGCCGGTTCGGCTATCGTGCAAGCTGGCGAGCTTCGGAGCCGAGTTTTCTCGAAATGACGCGGCGTGGCGGATTGACGCTGCTGGCGATCGCTGTGGCGGTGTTTTTTTGCTGCGCCGGCCTTGTCGGCTATCGGCTCCTGTTCCGCCGTCCCACCCCCGCCCCTGCTGCGGTCGTCGTCGCGGAGCCGCCAACGCCGGAAGCCGCGCCCGTCGCGATCGGCCCGATCTCGACGATGATCGATCTGCCTGGCGATCCCGTGCTGGTCCATCGCGGAGCCACCGTTGCGCCACGATCGCTGAGCGTGGCGCTGCCGGCCACTCTCGCGGCCAGCGCGCCGAAAGTTGAAAGCGCCGCCTTTTTCGTCGCCGGGCCGCTGGTGTCTTCGGACGGCGGCTTCATGGGCAAGTTTCCAGAAGCGGCGGAGGGCGCCGACGTCGCCGACGCCAGCCTCGTCAACGGCGCGCAACTGACCATCGACGCCAGCGCGGCCTCGGACGCCGGTTTCGACGACGACGGCGGCGCCAGCACGCCGACGGCGGCGCAGCAGTCGGTGGTGACCGACCTCAACAGCAGCCAGCTCGATGTGTCGGTCGGCGGCTCGAACGCCCAGCCGCAAATCAAGGAGGCGATCATCAAGGTGGTGGTCCAGGAGCAAATCGGCGACCTGCTGATCCGCAACGGCTTCACCGAAGACAGCGCGCGCGCCATCGAAGCGGCGGCCAAGGCCGCCTACAATGTCCAGTCGCTGCCGCCGTCGAGTTTCGCGATCGCCGAAGGCGCGCTCGACATGTCCGGCGCCTACCGCGTCACGCAACTATCGATGTACGAGAACAGGCAATATGTCGGCGCCGTCGCCCTCGCCGAGGCGGGCGGCTACGAGGTCGGCGCGCAGCCGGCGGTCCCGCCGGGCCTGCTCGACGAAGGCGCGCCAAGCGTCGACATGCCGGTGCGCTACAATCTGTCCGACGGCGTCTACAGCGCCAGCGTGCGCAACAACGTGCCGGAGCCGGTGATCCGCGAGGCGATCCTGTTGCTCGGCAAGCTCGCTGACCTGAAGGCGCCGCTGCCGGCCGAGGAGAACTTTCGTGTGCTCTACGCGCGCGATTTTCGCGGCAAATCAAAATTGTCCGGCAAGGTGATCTATGTCGGGCTGACCGGGCCATCGGGCGCGGTGGATTGCTATTCCTTCCAATCGCCCGACGGCGCCTTCCGCTGCTTCGATCCGAAGGCTGGCGGCGGAGGCGGAGGCGGCGGTCCGGCGCCGACCAGCGTCGGGGGCATTTTTGCCCCGATCAAGGGCGCGCCCGTCACCTCGACGTTCGGCATGCGCTTCCACCCGATCCTGCACATCCTGCGCCTTCACGCCGGAATCGATTTTGGCGCGCCGATCGGCTCGGCGGTGCGGGCGGTCGCCGACGGCAAGGTCGAGATCGCCGGGCCGGTGTCCGGCTTTGGCAATCATATCCGGCTGCAGCACAAGGGGTTCGAAACCTCCTATTCGCATCTCTCGGAAATTCCGGCCAATATCACGCCCGGCGCACTGGTGACGCAGGGACAGACCATCGCGCTGTCCGGAAACACCGGCCTGTCGACCGGACCGCATTTGCATTTCGAATATTACCTCGACCGCGTCGCGGTCGATCCCCTGCCGCACATGGGAACGGAGGTCGCCGGCGTCGGCGCGGCCGCCTCCGCCCCGAACGAGCAGGAAGTCGCCGCTTTCGCCGGCGCCAAGACGATGGTCGACGCCGCGCTCGAGTCGGCCAGCCATTGAGCCGCGGTCGGGCGCGCCGCCCGGCCCCGTCGTTGAATGACAGTGACCTCCATCCGCGGTCCGGCCTGCCGAAACCGTCGGCGGCGCGTCACAGCGATGACGAGGTGTCGCGCGATCTTGCCGCCGCGCTTTCACAGTCTTCCAGTTTTTAATTGTTTTAATCTGCACGATCTCCAGTTTACATCCATTCTAAGATGGTATTGCTGAGTCTTTTGTGATTCTAAACTGCAATTTATTCATTGACTTACATGACGCCCGTCGTTTTATTGTCGGCGTCTTGGGTGTCGGTCAACGAGGGGTTGCTTTGTTTCTCCATCCCAACGGTCCTTTCGACTGGACGGCTCGGCTCGCCGGCGGAGCCAGACGCGGCGCGATGCTGTGCTGCGCGGCCGGCCTGGCGGCTCTTTGCGCGTCGGGCGCTGTCGCACAATCGTCGGCCCCCAACGCCGCGATTGCTCCCATTCCCGGTTCAGCGCCGGTCGCCGGCAATTCCGGCGAACTCATCGAAACGCCGATCGGGACCGGCGAGGCCACCGCTCCCGCCGCGCCGCCCGTGGTCGCCAGCCCGGGGCAGCCCGTGGAGCAACCGGCCGACGCGGCCGCGGCTGCGCCATCGCCAAGCGCCAGCGGCGTCAATCCGTTCGGATTTCTCAGCACCGCGTCGCGGAGCGCCAACCTGCTCGGCGACATGTGGGGACTGCGGCCGGCGATCGCCAAATACGGCCTGACGCTCAGCATCACCGAGACCAGCGAGATCCTCGGCAACGTGACCGGCGGAACGCGCCAGGGTTTCGATTACGACGGCCTGACGACCGCGGTCCTGCAGTTGGACACGCAGCGCGCGTTCGGCCTGTATGGCGGCCTGTTCAATGTCAGCGCCCTGCAGATTCATGGGCGCAGCCTCAGCGCCGACAATCTCGGCACGTTGCAGACGGCGAGCGGCATCGAGGCCGATCGCGCGACGCGCCTCTGGGAGCTCTGGTACCAGCAGAAGTTCTTCGACGACAAGCTCGACATCAAGATCGGCCAGCAGAGCCTCGATCAGGAATTCATGGGCAGTTCGAACGCCAATTACTTCGTCAACACGATGTTCGGTTGGCCGATGCTGCCGTCCGCCGATCTGCCCGGCGGCGGTCCCGCCTATCCGCTCTCGGCGCTGGGCGTGCGCGCGCGGGCCCATGTCACCGATTCCGTCACCGTCCTCGCCGGCGTGTTCAACGGCAGTCCGGTCGCCAACAACACCGGCGATCCCCAGGTGCAAAACCCGTCGGGCGCGAGTTTCCCGCTCAACGGGGGCGCGCTGGCGATCGCCGAACTGCAGTTCGCCTATCCCTCGTCCGGCACGCTGGTCCAGGCCAACCAGAGCGATCCGCTGGCCCGCACCTACAAGATCGGCGTGTGGTACGACACCGAAAACTTCGCCGACCTGCGATATGACAGCAACGGCATGTCGCTCGCCAATCCCGCCAGCAACGGGATTCCCGCCCCCCATCGCGGCGACTACGCGTTCTACGCCGTCGCCGACCAGATGATCTATCGCTTTGCGGACGATCCCGACCGCAACATCAATGTCTTCCTGCGTCCGATGTTCACGCCGTTGCAGGATCGCAACCTGATCAGCTTCAGCCTCAACGCCGGTCTCACCATGCACGAACCGTTCTTCGGGCGCGACGACGACACGGCGGGAGTCGGCATGGGCTTCACGCGGGTCAGCAATGCGGCGTCGGGGCTCGACGCGGCGACCGCCTTCTACAACCCCGGCGTCTATTCGCCGGTGCGCACCAACGAGACCTTCGTCGAGGGGACCTACCAATACGAGGTCACGCCGTGGTGGCAGATCCAGCCGGACGTTCAATACGTCTTCAATCCCGGCGGCGGCATCGTCAATCCCAACAATCCGACCCAGAAAATCAAGAATGAAGCGGTGATCGGCGTGCGCACCAACATCACCTTTTGACGCGCGGAGAGACCTCGAACGCTTCAATCGCCCGGCGAATTGCCGATAAACGACGGAGAAGACTGTGTCGCACACTCGAAGAATTGGCGCCGCCGGCGCCCTTGGCTGCGCCGCGGCGCTGCTGGTCCTCAGCGCCCCGCCCGTCCGTGCGGCAAGCGTGCTCGAAGGGCTGCGCCGTCACGTGACGGTGACCAGCACGGTCACCGACAATGGCGATCTCAACCCCTACGCCGTGGTCGTGGCGCCGGTGACTTCAGGTAAAATCCGGAAGGGCGACGTGCTGGTCGACAATTTCAACAACTCGTCGAACCTGCAGGGCACCGGCGGAACGATCATCGACTTCAACCCCTCGACCCGCGCGACCTCGCTGTTCGCCAAGCTGCCGCAGCGACTGCCACAATGTCCGGGCGGCATCGGCCTGACCACGGCGATGACCATGCTGAGCAGCGGTTGGGTGATTGTCGGCAGCACGCCGAGCACCGACGGCACGACGGCGACCAAGGGCGCCGGCTGCCTCCTTGTCTTCGATTCCAACGGCCGGCTCGCCACCGTCTGGACGGGCTCGCATATCAACGGCCCGTGGGGCAACATGGCGGTGATCGACAACGGCGCCAAGGCGACGTTGTTCGTCAGTATGTCTGGCTACAATCTTCCCACGCCCTCGAAGATCGATCCGGCGACCGGCCTGCCGGTGGTCGTGAAGGAAGCGACGGTGCTGCGCATCCAGTTGACCGTTCCGGCCGGCGGACCACCCAAGGTCACGAGCCAGACGGTGATCGCCAGCGGCTTCGCCCAGCGCGCCGACAAGGACGTGTTTCTGATCGGCCCGACCGGCCTCGCGCTGATCGGCGGCACGCTCTACGTGTCCGACGCGGTCGAGAACCGCATCGTGGCGATCGATGGCGCGGCGTCGCGTTCGGGCAGCGCGGGAACCGGACGCACGGTGACGAAGGACGGATTGCTGCAACGCCCGCTCGCGCTCGCCGCGACAGGCAACGGCCATATCCTGGCCTGCAACGGCAAGAACGGCGAGGTCGTCGAGTTCGACCCGGCGTCCGGCGCGCAACTCGCCGCGCAGTGGGTGGATTCCAATCAGGCCCAGTCGCCGCCCGGCAACGGCGACCTGTTCGGCCTCGCCATGGCGCCCGACGGCAGCGGCTTCTACTACGTCGAGGACGACACCAACATGCTGGCCAAGGCGACGCAATGAAATACCAGAGAGACATGCCGCAGGCGACGCGCCGCGGCTTCCTGACCGGCGCCGCCGGCCTGGCGGCGGCCGGATCGAGTCTCGGCGCCCGGCGCGGCCCTCGCGCTGGACGCCGGGCAAGGCGCCGAAGGCGAGGCGGCGAAAGGCGTCGTTCCGTTCCGCGGCGCCCATCAGGCCGGCATCGTCACGTCGCCCCAGGCGCACACGTATTTCGCCGCGTTCGACCTGACGACCGACAAGCGCGCCGCTGTCGAAACCCTGCTGCGCGCCTGGACCGACGCCGCCGCTTTGTTGTGCGCGGGCAAGCCGGTCGACATTCCCGGCGCGGGCGACCAGGCCGCCGAGCCCGATCCCGCCGACGTGCGCGGCCTGTCGGCGGCGCGCCTCACGCTGACCTTCGGTTTTGGCGCCGGGCTGTTCGTCAAGGACGGACGCGACCGCTACGGACTGCGCGCCCATCGGCCCGAGGCTTTCGTCGACCTGCCGAACTTCCCCGGCGACCAGTTGGCGCCGGCGCGCACCGGGGGCGACCTGTCGGTCCAGGCTTGCGCCGGCAATCCGCAGGTCGCGTTCCACGCGATCCGCCAGTTGGCGCGACTCGCCTATGGCGTCGCGCAGATCCGTTGGGTGCAGGCCGGCTTTGTCTCCGACTACGGCGCGAAGACCACGCCGCGCAATCTGATGGGCTTCAAGGACGGCACCGGCAACCCGTCGCCTGACGACCCGAAGGCGATGGATGCGTTGGTGTGGGCGGGCGACGAGGCGCCGCCGTGGATGCGCGGCGGCAGCTACCTCGTCGTCCGTCGCGCCCGCATCGCGCTCGAGCACTGGGACCGCATGAACGTCGCGTTCCAGGAGCAGACGTTCGGGCGCCGGAAGCTCTCCGGCGCGCCGCTCGGCGCCGGCAACGAATTCGATCCGATCGATCTTGACGCCAAAGACGCCAACGGGAATCCGGTCATTCCCGAGAATTCGCACGTGCAAATCGCCCATCAGGCGGCGCTCGACGGCGCGCAAATCCTGCGCCGCGCCTATTCGTACAACGACGGCGCCAATTTCACCGCCGAACGCTGGCCGCCATGGCGCCAGGGCATGGAGTTCGACGCCGGGCTGATCTTCATGTGCTATCAGCGCGACCCGCGCAGCGGCTTCATCAAGATTTTCGAGAAAATGTCGCGCTACGACATGATGAACCAGTTCGTCACCAACACCGGCGGCGGCCATTTCGCCTGTCCCGGCGGCGTCGCCGAGGGGGAATTCATCGGCCAGCGACTGTTCGCGGCGACGACGTGACGACGCCGAACGCTTGCAATGGCGCCGCGCCGGGCAAGGAGAGCTTGATGAAGGATTTCGGGTTCGCCGCCGCGCTGGCCGCGGCGCTGGGATTGGCGAGCAGCCGCGCACGCGCCGAGGATCTGGCGAGCTATCCGGTCACGCTGAAGAACCATCGCTTCACGCCGACCGAGATTCACGTGCCGAGCGGCAAGCCGTTCTTCATCATCGTCACGAACCTGGACGACACGGCCGACGAGTTTGAGATGAACGCGCCGGCGGTCGAGAAGGTGATCCCGGCCGGCGACCAGGGCAAGGTGCGGATACGGCCGCTTGGCCCCGGCCGCTTCCCGTTCTTCGGCGATTTCCATCGGGACACCGCGCAGGGCGTGATCATCTCGCAGTAGGGTCCGCGCGGCTCAGGCGCGCCACGCCGCATCGGCGCGGATGGTTCGCGTGTCATAGTCGCAACCGACCACGACGACCGAGACATTGTCCGACGCGCCGCGCTGCAACGTCAAAGAGATCAGCCGCGCGCAAACCCTTTGCGGGTCGTCGCCGCCGAGCAACGCCGCGATTTCGCTGTCGTCGACATGGTTGGTCAGCCCGTCGCTGCACAGCAAAAACCGATCGCCGGCCTGAATCGGGCCGTCGCCGATTTCGAGCGCCGCCTGATCGGCCGTCCCGAGCGCGCGGGTGATCACGTTTCGCCGCGGCCACGACTTGGCTTCCTCTCGATCGAGAATGCCGCGATCGATGAGGTCCTGGACCTCCGAATGGTCGCGCGAAATCTGGGTAAGAACGCCCTCGCGCAACAGATAGACGCGGCTGTCGCCGCACCAGACGCAGGCGTAATGGGCGCCGTGAATCAGGATCGCGACGAGCGTGGTGCCGACGACCCGCGTCCCGCGCGATCGGGCGAGCGCGCGCAGATCGGCGTTGACGCGGATGATGCGGTCCTCGAAGCGCGCGAGAAGCTCGGCGGCCAGTCGGGGGCCTCGATCGTCGCCAGCGCCGCGACCACCGCGTTGCTGGCCAGATCGCCTCCGCCGTGTCCGCCCATGCCGTCGGCGACGACCCAGAGCCCGACCTCCGGCCGGGCCAGCAGGCTGTCCTCGTTGATCTCGCGCACCTTGCCGACGTGGCTGGCGCTCGCGGTCTTGCAAAAGAAGGAGAGGGACATCACGACGTCTTTCTACAGCATTTTTATGCAAGACGGGCGCCGGTCTGCGGCGGGCGAGCGCGCCGGGGAAGGATCGTCAGGGGCGATCGTTCAGGGGGAAGCGACGGGAGGGTCCTCGAATTGGCCGGTGAGCAGGTCGGCAAATCGCGTCGGGGCCGGCAGGCCGGTCGTCGCGAGCGCGGTTGGCGCGAAGCCTTCGCCGCCGATCGTCCACCAGAACGATTGGGTCGCGAAAGTCTGGCGATGGGCGAAGCGCCGCGCCGCGCGAAAGGCGACGGCCAATTCGTCGCCGAAATCGCGCACCACGACCGCGCCGTCGGCAAGCTGCGCGATGCCGGAGACCTCGGAGACGCGCGGCAGCATCGCCGGCGGCGCCATCGCCAGCACCGCCGCGGCGACGCCTTCGTAGTCCGCGTCCTGCTCCAGCGCGTCGAGCAGAATCGTCTCGGCCGCCTCGCACCAGGCGTCGTTGGGGTCGAGTTCGGGCGGCGGCAGCGCCTCTTCGCCCTCCGTCGCGAAGACGGTCAGCGGAAAATGACCGTCCGACGCCGTCGATCGACGCCATCAGCGCGCCAAGCACGGCCTCGCCGCAGAAGCTCGCGCCAAGCCAGAAGCGCCAGATCGGCGCGCTGTTATAGGCGTCGCGCCAGCCCTCGCCGAGCATCTGGCGCGACGTCGCCACGCTCGCCTGCAGCCACGGCTCCCAGACCTCGAGCAGACGCCGCGAGACATTGGCCGCGACGAAATCGCGCTTGGCCGGAAGCTTTCCGTAGAGGCCGGTGGGCATCGCGCCTCACAATCCGTTGGGACATTTGAATTGGCGCAGCGACGGCAGGCTCAGCGGATTGTTCAGCGAGGCGGCGGTGAATTGATAGGACACTTCGCGCCCGCCGACGACGAAACTCGCGCTCACCGCGTTGCCGCGCTGCAGCACCGAGCCGGCGTCGAGCAGACGGAACAACGCCCAGGCGCCGGTGCGCTCCAGCTTGGACACGCGGTCGGGCATCTCGGGCAGCATGGCGATCGAGGCGGCGCCCGCGCCCGCGCCCGGCCATTGCACCGTCGTCGGCGTGTTGGTTCCCTGCTGCGCGACAACCGAGGCGCCGTTGATCAGCAGCGTCGCGGTTTGCGCTTCGCCGCTCAGCGTCACCGGCTTGACCTCGAGATTGATGGTCGGCTGATTGCCGCCGGTCGGGAAAAAGGCGTCGCGGATGTCGGCGGCCTGCTGGAACTGGCGCAAGGTCGTGTCGGAAAGCTTGCGCGTCAGATTGGCGTTCGGCCGCCAGGCCCAGGTCTTGCCGGAAAGGTTGACCAGCGGCGCGAGGTTGGTCGAGAAGAAGCGGTCGATCACGCCGCCCGGCGCGAACATCCGCGCGAAATCGGCCATCGGCACGTCGCGGTCGCTCTTGGCGAACGGGTAGCGGTTGGCGGTGACCTGCTGACAGGCGCCCGTCACCTGGTCGGCGAGCGCCTGCGAAAGCTGGGCGACCGAGGTGTCGTTGGCGTCGCCGGAGACGTCCTTGGCGACCTTGTCCATCATGCCCGCGAGCGGCTGCGGAAGCCGTGTGACGTTGCTGCGCAAGCTGGCGACCTGCACCTGAACCTGGTCGATCGCCTGTTTGGCCTGGGCGGGATTGGTCGCCGCCAGGGTCAAGCCGCGATAGAGTTCGTTGAGATTGGCGAGCAGCGCGTCGACCGGCCGCGAGCCGGCCTCGCCGTCGAGCAGCACCTGGAACGGCTTGAAATTGGCCTCGATCGAGGCGCCGGGAACCTCCGGCATCGGATCGCCCGCCTTGCGCTGCGACTTCATCGCCAGCACGAGGGCCTGGGCGCTGGTCGAGCCGAGGCGGCTCGACAGCCATCTGCGCGGCGGTCGCCTCCACAGCCGCGCCCTGGGCGTTCGCCCCCGGCGCCTTTCGCTCGCGCGTCAGCGAGGTCTCGTCGCGAATCGATTCGAAGATCTGTTTGATCGGCGAAGTCGGCGCCGAAGCGGCGCTGAGCGCGAGATATTTCGGCTTGTCGGCGACCAGCGGGCGCAAGCGCCAGGTTGCCGAGCGCGACATTCCAGGCCGCGACGAACTCCTTGCCGTAGAGGTCGATGATGTCCGGCATCATGCTCGCATATTGCTGCTTGACGGCGCTCTGGTCGCCCGACGGGCCGAGCACCCATTGCTCCTTCTGCATCTTCTCGGCGATGGTCGGCATGTGGTCGAGAAGCGCGCGATAGAACCCCTGATAGGTGAAGAACGCGGGGACGCGGACCGTATCGAGGCTGGCGCCGTTGGCCGCTTCGAAGACCAGCGCCATGTCCGGGCCGCCGCGCCGCGAAGCGATCCAATCCTCGATCGCCTCGCCATGCGCCTCGGACTTCAGCAGCGTGTAGGCGCGCTCGGAGACCCGCATGCGCGCCGAGCGTCGCCTGCGCCTGCTCGACCAGCGGCCCGTTGAGCGAGATTTTCGGCGTCTCGCCATAGTCGAGGTCGAGCATCGCGACCAGATGGGCGCGCAGCAGGTCGCGCGCCCTGCTGATAGGGCGCGCCGGGATACATGTTCTCCTCCCAGTCGCGCGCGAACCAGTCGACGATCAGGTCCTTGTCGATGCTTGGCGCCTTGCCGCCCAACATCAGATAGACCTTCAGCGCCTCATAGACGAAAGTCGGGTCGTTGATGTTCTTCTGGATCTGCTGTTCGAGCCGCAGCACGAGACGCGGCCGCATCAGACGCTCCAGCGCCGTGTCGTAGGCCGATTGCGACGCAGCCTCGAGACGCGGCCGCA
>CAVRDN010000059.1:0-105707 GCA_963719675.1 uncultured Alphaproteobacteria bacterium
CGGGTTCGTGCTGCCGGGACCGGCGCTGATCATCGGCGTGGCGGCGGGGTTCGTGTGCTTCTGGTCCTCCACCAGCCTGAAGCTGGCGCTGCGCTACGACGACAGCCTCGATGCGTTCGGCGTGCACGGCGTCGGCGGCATCATCGGCACGCTGGCGACGGGGTGGTTCGCGTAGGCCGGCTGACCGCGACAGCGGCGGCGCCGGAGGGCGTGTATGTCGGCGGCGCCGCCCTGCTGGCGACCCAGGGGATCGCGGTCGCGGCCACCATCGCCTATGTCGGTGGCATGAGTTGGCTGCTGCTGACGATCACGCGTCAGGTTGTCGGCCTGCGTGTCAGCGGCGACGACGAGCGCGAAGGCCTCGACATCGCGTTGCATGGCGAGCAGGTGTTCTGACGCCTGACGCCTGACGCCTGACGCCTGACGCCTGACGCCCTGGCCTCGACCCCCGGTCTGCCGGTCCCGGCACCCGGCGCGCCGGGTGGATGGCGCTCAGTCGACCACGCCGGCCGCCCGCAGCAGCGGCAGGCGCCGCGCCAGCACATTGCGCACCGTCTCTCCCACCAGCGCGCGCGCGTCGGCCTGGTCGCGCAACGGCTGGCCGGCCCGCAGCAAGGAGCGGCCGGACCGCAACACGTCCCGCGTCACGCCGTCGATCAGCGCTTCCGGATCGTGTGAGGCGTTGTCGAGCAACTGACCGATCACAAGGCCCTCCATCACATCCGTCGGCATGCTGGATCCGAGCAGCGGCGCGGCCAGGCGATGCAGATCGATCCCGGCCCGCAACCGGTTGATGATGGCGAGGTTAAGCCGCCTGGCACCGTCTCGCGCGGCGGGCCGCACGGCGAACGGCGCGTCGTGGCCGCCCGCCGCCGGTGCGCCGGATGGCCATGCCGGGTGCGCGTAACCGCCGCCGAGCAGCAGCAGCGCGGCCTGCACGTATTCCCCCGGTTGACGGTCCCGCAACTCCGGCAGGGCGCGCAATTGCCCAATCGTCGTCGGCGCCTGCTGAATGGCATTCAACATCGGCCGGTAGAACTCCGCCTGGCCCGTCACGGTGCCGATCGGGCCGGCGAAGGTGACCTCGCCCTCCGCGGCTTTTCCGGTCCAGACCAGCAGCAACGAGTCCACCAACGCCAGATGTTCCTGGCCCGCCAGATGCTCGCCGCCCTTGCGCCACAGATCGCGGCGGAAGTTCTTCGCGCTCGCGAGGTCCCGGATGGTTTCGCGGATGCCGGCAGTGGCGGCGGCGGCCAGTAGCGGCAGCACGCCCTCGGGCACGGCGGCGGCATCGACATTCTCGATCGTCGTGGCGCTGCCGATGTAGGAGGTCCGGGTCTCCGCCATGGCTTCGGCGACCTCGGCGAACATCATCGGATGCCAGTCGCGGTTCAGGAATTCATGCGCCAGATAGCGCGGATCCTGCGCCTTCATCTGGGTGATCCGCGCCTCCACGGCCGGCTGCACGGTGAAATACGCGGCGCCGCCGGTGCGCAGTTTGTCGAGGGTCAGAAACATGTCGGCGGTCGCCTGATCGGTCCGGCGATGGTCCGCCTCGGCGAGTTGCCGCATGAGCAGGCGGATCGGCGCCACGCCAGCCCAGCCGGAGGCGACGTTGTAGCTCGATATACGCCAGAGCGCCGGGCCGTAGCCGGCGGCCGACGATGGATGTCAGGTGCCGGCGGTTTTCGGGGGAGATCCAGCTCAGCACGCCATGCGCGACCATGATGTCGAACGCATCGGCGGCGGCGAGCGTGCCGTGCGCCAATGCCTCGAACGAGATATCCTCGAAATGGACGTTGGTCAGTTTCGCCCGCGCCGCCATCTCGCGGGCGTTCTCGATGTGGGTCGGATTGAAGTCGAAACCCCAGACCTCGGCGTGCGGGTTGGTGGCGGCGACGATCAGGGCGCCGAGCCCGTTGCCGCAGCCGAGATCGGCGTAGCGGAACGGCGCGGCGAGATCGGTGGGCCGGTATCCCAGCAACACCGAGCAGGCGGCGAGCCAGGATGGCGTCGTCTCCTGATACGCGTTCGTCGTGTAAGCCACGTCGGTGACGTAGCCGTGGTCCCATAGCGCCATGGTCGCTTCCTTTTGCCTGCCGGAGTTTGCCCACCGAGGTCAGCCCACCGGAGTCAGCGCGCCGGCCCCGGTGACGTGTGCTTGCGGTGACGTGTCCTGCTGGTGACGTGTCCTGGTGGTGACGTGGGTGACGTGTCCTGCTGGTGACGTTGCCTTGGGGTGACGTTGTCTGATGGTGAGGTTGTCCGTGACGTTTCCTTGGGGGTGACGGTCCTGGAGTTGGCGGTCGTGGGCGGCTGTGACGGGTCCCGAGGGAGATGGGTTCCGGCAGAGACCCGTCTTTTGGGAGAATTGCCGGTGCAGGGGAAGTGCGGGGTTCGCGCGGCGCGGCTCCGGGTAAAAACCACGGGCGGCGGCGCGAAAAATTCTCCGGGGGCAGATTCCGGGTTGCATCAAGGGGGTAGGGGTCCTATGTGCACCCCCCACGCAGCAACGCACGTGCCTCTGGCCCTCAGTGGTTACGCAACGACGTCAAGCGTTCTGGCAATCGTTTGGTCGCTGGTTCGTTCGACCGTTTCGTCAACTCCGCCCATCGCCTTGACAGGTGGGCGCTCACAGAGGGGGGCCCGGGTGCGATGACTCCGAAAATCGCCCGATTCCTTGCGTGAGCAGCAGCCGGCGACGCCGTGTCTGGTGCTCGACGTGGACCGCGTGGAAGACAACTTCCGCGCGCTGCGACGTACGCTGCCGCTCGCGCGGATTTATTATGCGGTGAAGGCCAATCCGGCGCCCCAGATCCTGGAGCGGCTGGTCGGACTGTCGAGCTTTTTCGATGCCGCGAGCTATGAAGAAGTCGCGGCGTGTCTCGACGCCGGCGCCACGCCGGACGCGATCAGCTTCGGCAACACGATCAAGAAAGTGTCGGCGATCCAACGCGCGCACGCCCGCGGCGTCACGCTGTTCGCGTTCGACTCGATCGAGGAACTTCAGAAGCTGGCGCAAGCACGCGCCCGGTGCCCGCGTGTATTGCCGGCTGTTGGTGGAAAATGAAGGCGCCGACTGGCCGTTGTCGCGCAAGTTCGGCACGACGGTGGAAAATGCCCGGGCGCTGATGTTGAAGGCCGGCGACGTTGGGGCTGGATCCATACGGACTGTCGTTTCACGTCGGCAGTCAGCAAACCACCACGCGCGCGTACGAAGTCGCGATCGCCAAGGTCGGCGATGCTGTTCACCGACCTGACCGAGGCCGGCGTCAATCTGCGCATGATGAATCTCGGCGGCGGCTTCCCGGTTCGTTACCGGGACGACGTGCCGGAGATCGACCGGTTCGGCGACGCGATCATGACCGCGATGGTCGAGCATTTCGGCAACAACCTGCCGGAGATGGTCATCGAACCCGGCCGTTTCATCGTCCGGTGACGCCGGCCTTGTCTCGGCCGAGGTCGTGCTGGTGTGCCGGCGGGAGCCGGAGGATCCGGTACGCTGGGTCTATCTGGATATCGGCCGGTTCGGCGGTCTCGCCGAAACCGAGGGCGAGGCGATCAAGTATCGTATCGTCACGCCGCATGACGGCGGCGCGACCGGGCCGGTGGCGATCGCCGGTCCGACCTGCGATGGCGCGGACATTCTGTACGAGAAGTCGAACTACCGGCTGCCGATGGCGTTGACCGCCGGCGATCGGGTGGAGTTGCTGTCGGCCGGTGCGTATGTGACGACTTACGCAAGCCAGCGGTTCAATGGGTTCGCGCCGCTCGCGGAGTATTATCTGTAACCTGAGCCTGGCGCGCGCGGCGGCCTTGACCCGGCCGCGCCAGGTCAGTCCGCGTGCGTTCCGGCGCGCATCCCGCCGATACGACATGTCCGGGCGCGAGCCGGCCGTTGGCCGCTCCGGTCGATGCGTCGCGATCGCCGCGCGCGCCGATCGAGACGACCGGTTTGGGCGGCGTGCCATGAAACCACCGTGACACCACGGTCGCGCTATCGGAGCGGATCCGTTCAGGATTGACGTCGTGCGCGAATCGCGGGTTTTCGTCTTCATCTTCCTCATGGCGCTGACCACGTTCGTGGCCGGGCCACGACTGCGATCCAGCGTCCTGCGGGAATTCCTGGCGGGCGATTGCCGTTCCGCTCAAGGCTGTCAGGCGGTCTATTCGTTCGTGACACCGCCGCTGGAGCATCTCCCGCGTTAACCGGCGCGCGGGACCTACGCGCGGGCCAGCATGGTTTCATGCCGGGCCAGTTTCCGGTGCAGCAAAAACAGCGGCACGGTGATGGCGGACAGCGCCGCCGCGGCCAGCACGCCGCCCTCGGGTCCGCCGAGGCGGTCCGCCGCGAAGCCGCACAGCGTCGGACTGATCGTGCCGCCCAGATAATAGACGGAGTAGAACAAGCCCATCGCGACGGCGCGATTCTCCGGCCGCGCCGACAGGGTGCCGACCGCCATGATCACGCCGGGATGGATCGATCCCAGCACGCCGATCAGAAACGCCCACCCGAGTTCTCCTCCGATCGACCCCCGGGTCAGCGCGGTGCCGGCCATGCCGATCACCAAAGCCAGGTTGGCGACCAGGAAAATCCGTAAGCCGCCAAACCGCGCCGCCAGGCCGCCGCCGAACATCGTCGCCGGCACGTTGCCCCAGGTGGCGATCACCAGCACCAGGCCGATCACGCCGGCACTCTCGCCGCGGGCCGCGAGCGTGGCGGGAACGTAGGACGTGTAGCCGGAATAACCCGAGGTGTACGCGGTCCAGATCGCACCGGCGATGATGACCAGCAGGCACTCGTGCCGGGTCGGCCAGGAGAACCCGCGCGGTTGCGAGGCGACGGCGCGCGGTTGCCGATAGCTGCTCAGGAACAGGCCGAGCGCCAGGGCCGGCAGCACCGCCTCGGTCGCCAGCGCGGCCTGCCAGCCGAACGCGCGCGACACCGATGGCAGCACCAGTTGAGCCAGTCCCACGCCGACCGGGAACGCGCAGGCGGAGACGCTGATGCCGATCATGAAGCGTTTGCCGGTGAAGAAGTCGGCGATGATCTTGCCTTGCAGGACGATCATCGCCACCGCGCCGATGCCCCCGATGGTGCGGCCCAAAGCGATGCCGGACGCCGTGGTGGCGGAGCCGTCGAACGCGGCGCCGACGATCATCAGCGCGAGGCCGCAGGCCAGCACCGGCCGATCGCCGAACTTCCGCCCCAGCACGCCCAGAGGCAGCGCGACGAACATGCCCATCAGCATGTAAGCGCCGATCAGGGAGCCGAACGCCGTGTAGCTCAGGTGGAACAGCGCGACCAGGTTGGGGCCGAGCGTGGCGACCGCCTGAAACTGGTAACCGAACGCGACCCGTGCGATCGCGAGGGCAGCGAGAACAAGCCAGGGCCGCACGCGTCCGTTTCCTCAAAAGATTGGCGCGATGGTAGCGCGCGCGCGTGGGATCGCCCAGGGCATTGCCTGATCGCGCTGACGGGGAGATTTCACAGGGGCTCGCGCTTTGATGGGTGGTCCAGCGGGTTCGAAGGATTGGGCCGCGATGAGCGGACCAATGCCCTCGCACCTGCGCCGTTCCGTTCAACGCTCTGTGCGACACGCCGCATCCGCGGTAATCGATTGTCCAACGGATCGGGAGCAACGACCATGAGTGGCACGCCAACCAAAACCGCGTTCGGACGCATCTTCCCCATACGGGACGCCTGGCTCGCGAAGGCACCGCCGGAACCGATCATCGAACCGGATCTGCCGATCATCGATACCCACCATCATCTGTGGCAGCGCCGCGGCGGCGGGGCGCGTGGCGAGTCCTGGGAAGTGCCGGAGTTTCGTTATCTGCTCGACGAGTTCCTGGCGGACTGCGCCACCGGCCACAACATCGTCGGCAGCGTGTTCCTGCAGTGCCACTCGATGTATCGCAGGTCCGGTCCGGAGCCGATGAAGCCGGTGGGCGAGACCGAGTTCGTCGCCGGCATCGCGGCGATGAGCGATTCCGGCGGTTACGGAAAAACCCGGGTCTGCGCCGGCATCGTCGGCTATGCCGACCTGACCGCGGGCGATTGGGTGACGCCGGTGCTGGAGGCGCAGATCCGTGCCGGCGGTGGGCGGTTTCGCGGTGTCAGGCACTCGGCTGGTTACGATCCCGACCCGATCATCGGCAACAGCGCGCCGAACATTCAGCCGGGGCTTTACCTGCGCGACGATTTCCGTGCCGGTATGAAACGATTGAGCGCATTGGGTCTGTCGCTGGATGCCTGGGGCTTCCATCCGCAAATTCCCGACGTCACCGACCTGGCGCGGGCGTTGCCGTATGCCACCATCATCATGGGACATTGCGGCGGACCGCTCGGCTACGGCAGGCACGCGGGCAAGCGTGACGCAGTGTTCGCCGACTGGAAAAAGTCCGTCGCGGAACTGGCGAAATGCCAGAACGTCACGATGAAACTCGGCGGCATGATGATGCGGCTGGCGGCGTTCGACTACATGGGAATGGAGGCGCCGCCGTCGTCCGCGCAACTCGCCGACGCGTGGCGGCCTTACGTGGAGACCTGCATCGAATTGTTCGGCCCGGATCGTTGCGTCGTAGAAAGCAACTTCCCGGTCGAGAAGATGGGCATCGGCTACGCCGCGCTGTTCAACGCGCTGAAGCGGCTCGCGTCCGGCGCGTCGGCGGACGAAAAAGCCGCGATCTTCGCCGGCACCGCGCGGCGCGTGTATCGGCTGGATTGCTGACCCTGCCGCCTCCCCGGCCTCATGCGAGGCCGGGGGTGCGACAAAACGGCGTCAGCCCATCGGCCGCAGCGTGATCTCGGCGATGCCCGCGGCGACGTTCAGGCCTTTCTCGCCCTCGACGCTCAACGGTTGCAACGAGATTTCATGGTTCGAGCCGCCGATCAGAAGGTTGGCGTTGCCGCCGACACCGACGGACGCGCCGGCCGTTACGCCACCGTACTCACCGGTCAACGCATGCGGCGGGGGATTGTTGGTCGGCGCGAGCACCGCCCACATCAGCACGCCGCCCCGCGTGTAGCCGATATCGACGCCGAACTTCTGAATGGCGCCGGTGTAGTGCTCGATGCGTCCGCCGGCGCCGGAGAAGGTGCAACTCACCGCGTGATCGGACCCGAACACGAACCCGGCGCCTCCCGCCACATTGCAGGTCAGAACGCCGGCACGCACGCCCACGGCCGCATGCGCCGGGGTGGCGAGTGGAAGCGCGCTGAGAGCCAATCCGGCGGCGGCCACGGTCAAAAGAGATGTTTTAAGCATGTCGCTATGTTTCCTGTTGGTGGAAGAGGCGATTGGCACGTGCATAACGCACGCGTTCATCGCGGCCCTTCAGGACAAAACCCGTCGTCGTGACAAAATCTGTCATTCCGCCGCCGTTCGAAACGAGGCGGAACCGGCGATGGTCGCATCGCACGCAACAACAACCTGGCAGACCCGATATGGTTCCAACGGTTATGTTGCCGTGCCGGTAAGAATGTCGCGGCCAGGATGTCGCTGCCAGGAAGTCACGGGCTTTATGTCGCGCGGGGAGCGCCGCCGGTCAGCCTGCCCGGCCAACCTGCCCGGCCAGCGCTCCTGTTCAGCGCTCCCGGTCAGCGCTCCTCGGGCACCAGCGCGGCGAGTCGCTTCGGCGCGGTCATGCGGTAGCTGCGCCGGATCAACGCGGCCACCTCGTCCCAGTCGGAGTCGTCATCGAGACGAACGCCGATCCAGCCTTTGGGACCGACATAGGGCGGCGCGAAGAACCGCTCCGGCGCGGCGCCGACCAGGATCGCCTGCGCGCCGGGCGGCGCCTTGCACCAGACCTCCCCGGGAGCGTGCGCCATGGCGAAGATCTTGTCACGCACCCGGAATGTAGGAACCTCCCAGGTTTGCTTCTCCGCGGCCTCCGGCAATTCGAGGCAAATCGCGCGCAGCCGGTCGAGGGCGGACGGCATCGTGTTGGCCCGCGCCGCGCGCCGCCGGCCGGCGGGTGCCGAGGGAGCGTCCACCGTCGCCTGTCGGGTCGCCGCTTTCCCGGGTGGCGTGTGCCCGGTGGCGGCATGCCCGGTGGCGGCATGCCCGGTGGCGGCATGCCCGGTCGCGGCATGTCCGGCGACCGCGTGCCGCGGGGCCGCCGCGTTCGCGGTCCGGTGGCGAAACGCGGGCGGTTTCGCGGCGCGTCCCTTCGCCGTCATCACAGTCCCTTGGTGAGATCGTCGTAGGCCTTCAGACGGGCGATCAGAGCCGGCATCTGTCGTAATGGGATCATGTTGGGGCCGTCGCTCGGCGCGCGGTCCGGGTCCTCGTGCGTTTCGATGAACACCGCCGCGACGCCGACCGCCAACGCCGCGCGCGCCAGCACCGGCGCGAACTCTCGCTCGCCGCCCGACGAGGCACCCTGGCCGCCAGGCTGCTGCACCGAGTGGGTGGCGTCGAACACCACCGGGTAGCCGGTGCGCGCCATGATCGGCAACGCGCGCATGTCGGAGACCAGCGTGTTGTAGCCAAAGCTGACGCCGCGCTCGCACAGCAGCACGTTGTGATTGCCGGTGCTGGCGATCTTGGCGGCGACGTGCACCATGTCCCAGGGCGCCAGGAACTGGCCCTTCTTCACGTTGATGGCCTTGCCGGTGGCGCCCGCCGCCAGGAGCAGATCGGTCTGCCGGCACAGGAACGCCGGAATTTGCAGCACGTCCACCGCCTCCGCCGCCGGCGCGCACTGCTCCGGGGCATGCACGTCGGTCAGTACCGGAAGGCCGGTCCGCGCGCGCACCTCGGCGAGGATCGCCAGGCCTTCCGCCATGCCGATGCCGCGGCCGGCCGAGGCGCTGGTGCGGTTGGCCTTGTCATAGCTGGATTTGTAAATCACCGGGACGCCGGTGGTGGCGGACAGCCCACGCAACGCGTCGGCGATCTCCAGGGCATGGGCAGGGGACTCGATCGCGCAGGGGCCGGCGATCAGGACGAATGGTCGGTGGTTGCCGACCTCGATGGCGCCGACGCGGACAATGCGTGGCACGGGGGTGCCCGGGTCCTGTGGCACGGCGGTGCCCAGGGCGGATCCTGTCGCCGCGTCCGGACCGGATCGCGTGCCTCCGAGCGGTTCTGGATGGTCCATGCTCCTCGCTCCTCACTGGGCTCATGCCTCACGCGATTGTCGGACATGAGGAGGCGTTGCCACAAGCCGTTGCACGCCGGCCACAGCGTATGAAACCTGCTCGATGAAAACGGGGTTCCGCGGCGAATGAGGCAAAAAGTCCTGCTTCGACAACTTATCCACAGGTCAATCGCGAATTTCGCCACATTTTATGCCCGACGCGTTCCACTTTGGGTTGCCACCCCAGCGTTCGGCTGTTAGCGCCGAAAGGGTCCAAACGAACATACTTTGAGGGGAGCGGTTGATGGCTACCGGGCGCGCCTCCGCGATCGCCATCCTGGCCGTTGTGGCCATTTTGTCACTCGGCGCGCCGTCGCGAGGCCTCGCGCAAAGCGGAAATCAACCGGTCGCGCCAACCGACCATCCCGGGGCCGCGCGCGACGATGGCCGCGATTCGCCCCAACTCCGGCAGCCCCCCGACGTGACGATGCGCCTGGACGCGATGGACGCGCTGCCGGCGGAGACCGGGCGCGCGAAACGACCCACGCGCGCGCAGGCGCAGGAGCGGACGCCGGCGCACGTCGCGTTCGTGGATGAGGACGCACGGTGGCTGCCGGATCCGCCCCTGCCGCCGGATACGTTCGAGACCACCGGCGACCTGCAATGCGTGCCCTACGCCCGCTTCATGTCCGGCATCGGCCTGCGCGGCGACGCCTGGACGTGGTGGGACAAGGCCGCCGGCGTTTATGCCCGCGGCAACCACCCGGAACCCGGCGCCGTGCTGTCGTTTCCGGGGATCGATCGCATGCCGCTCGGGCATGTCGCCGTGGTCACCCAGGTGCTGAGCGATCGCAAGATCCTCATCGACCATGCCAACTGGCCGACGGCGTTCGTCGAGCATGGCGCGATCTCACACGATGTCCAGGTGGTGGACGTGTCGCCCGCCAACGACTGGACCTCGGTCCGGGTGCAGTTCGGCGAGGGCGGCCCGCTCGGCTCGGTGTATCCCGCCAACGGCTTCATTTACGGCTGGACCGAGGCCGGGGTGCGGATCGCGCGGCCGCGGTTCTCGCTGGATTACGCGCTGTGGTCGCCGGAAGCCCCGAGCCTGCGGATGTTCAACGCCATCACCTATTTGTGGGCGTTGCCTCCGGCCGAACGGGCCAAAGCCTATGCCGCCGCCGGCGTGGTGCCGAGTTCCCCTCAGCCCTCTCGCGGCCATCCGCTTCTGGTCCTCGGCGCTCCGGGACCCGTGCTGAACGCCGGATCGATCGCTCAGCCGATGGGTGTGAACCGGTTGGACGTGGGCCTGAACGGCCGGAGCTGGTTTGCCGCGGGTCGTTACGTGGTGCGCTGATCCGGGTTCGTTGCGGATGTGTGGCGGACGTTTGGATCGAGCGGCACGTGCGGCGAGAGATGGCCGGCTCGGGGGCCGGCCATGACGGTGAGGCGCCAGTGCGTCATTCTTTCGGCCGGCCGGTCGCGGGTCAGGCGCGGAGCCGGAGCTCCGGCCTCTCCGCGTCGTCACCTGGCACCGACCCGGTGATTTGCAGCGGCACGTGCGGCGAGAGATGGCCGGCTCGGGGGCCGGCCATGACGGTGAGGCGCCAGTGCGTCATTCGTTCGGCTGGTCGGTCGCGGGTCGGGCGCGGAGCTGGAGCCCCGGCCTCTCCGCGCCGTCATCTGGCATCGTCCCGGTGATCCGCCGCGGCACGTGCGGCGAGAGATGGCCGGCTCGGGGGCCGGCCATCGGTGAGGCGCCAGTGCGTCATTTGTTCGGCCGGTCGGTCGCGGGTCGGGCGCGGAGCCGGAGCCCCGGCCTCTCCGCGTCGTCATCTGGCACCGACCCGGCGATCCGCCGCGGCACGTGCGGCGAGAGATGGCCGGCTCGGGGGCCGGCCATGACGATGAGGCGCCAGTGCGTCATTCTTTCGGCCCGTCGGTCGCGGGTCAGGCGCGGACCCGGAGCCAGCAATCCATCGCGCTTTCGGCCGGTCGGGCACGGACCCGGAGCCCCGGCGATCGCGGCGCGGCCTACGCCGATCCGGGAGTGCTCCGCCCGCCGCCGCCTTCGTCGCGGCCCCCGCCGCGTCGCCGTTCCGCAGCCGTGACGGTGTTCTCCAGCAGGCAGGCGATCGTCATGGGGCCGACGCCGCCCGGCACCGGCGTGATCGCGCCGGCCACGGCCGCACACTCGGCGAACGCGACGTCGCCGACCAGACGCCCATTCGGCAGCCGATTGATCCCCACGTCGATGATCGTCGCGCCTGGGCGGACCCAATCGCCGCGCACCATCTCCGGTTGCCCCATGGCGGCGATCAGAATGTCCGCCCGACGGCACTCCTCGGCGAGGTCCCGGGTCCGGGAATGAGCGACCGTCACCGTCGCGTCCGCCGCCAGCAGCAAGGCCAGCAACGGGCGACCGACCACCGCGGAACGGCCCAACACCAGCGCCCGGGCGCCGGCGACCGGCACGGTGACGCTCGCCAGCAGCCGCATCACGCCCAGCGGCGTGCAGGGCACGAGGCCGGGTTGGCCTGACGCGAGGCGGCCGACGTTGAGGGGATGGAACCCATCGACGTCCTTGGCCGGGTCCACCGCCTCGATCACCGCGGCGGAGTTGATGTGCGGCGGCAACGGCAACTGCACCAGGATCCCGTCCACCGCGGGGTCGGCGTTCAGCGTATCGATCCGCGCAAGTAACGCTGAGCGCGACGTATCCGCCGGCAGCACGATGGTCTCGGCGTCGATGCCAACCTGTTTCGCCGCCTTATCCTTGTTGCGCACATAGGTCACGCTGGCGGGGTCGTCGCCGAGCAACACCACGACGAGGCGCGGACGATACGGCAACGTCGCGACCCGCGCCGCGACCTCGGCCCGCAGTCGCGCGGCCACGGCCTTGCCATCGATCAGGCGGGCCGTCACAGCGCCCGCAGCCGTTCGATGAGCAAGGCCTGGTCGCCTGTCACGGACAACAGTTTTTCACGATGCGCGGCGCCTGAGACGATTTGCACGGACGCGAGCGGCTGACGCAGCGCGCGCGCCACCATCGCGCAAACGGCACGGTTGGCCTTGCCGTCTTCCGCCGGTTCGGTCACCGCGACCTGGAGCCGAGGGCCGGCGGCCGACTCCTGAACGCCATGCAGGCCGGGCCGCCGCGACCGCGGCTTTACTTTCACCATCACCGTGACACCGCTGGTCTGAGCGCGCCAGAAACTCATATCAACAGGGGGCGCAACGTGCCGAAAATGATTGCCTGTTCGACTCGGATCAGGACTTCTTCGGCGACGATCAGCAGAATGACCAGAGCCCAGGGACTGAGGTCGATACCACCGAAATTGGGAAGTATGTTGCGGATCGGGCGCAAGGCCGGCTCGGTAATCCGGTAGAAAAAGTCGCTGATGGTCCAAACGATGCGGTTACGGGTGTTGAGCACCCGAACGACGTCAGCATGCTGAGGATCGCGGCGATGATGACGGCCCATTTGTACAGGTTCAGCACCCATATCGCCAAATTGAACAGAATCGTAATCATGCCGCCCTCGCTCCAGACTGGCCGGAAGCTAGCGGTCGCGTTTCCGCGCCGCAACCGGCGCTTGCCGGTAGAGATTCAGGCGGTACGACGGGCCGCGAGGATGAAGCGTACTGCGCCGCACCGTCTCGCGCGGCCACCGAGGCGGCCATCTCGAAACGCAGGCCCGGCGATGGATGGCCGGCTCGACGGCCGCCCATGACGGGCCCGGCAACCGCGGTCACGCTCCGGCCGGGCGGTTGCCCGATCGGACCATCCGTCACCCGGCTCGCGTCACCCGGCTCGCGTCACCCGGCTCGCGTCACCCGGCGGCGCGGCTTGGCCGTTCCTCGTTCCGCGCGACAGCGCCGCGTTCCGCCGCCGCCGGCACGAAACGCGCGACCAGCGCACGCGCCGCCGCGAGTGGCCACCCGTTACGACCAGCGGCGCGCAGCCGCGCGCTTCCCACAGCCGCGCCGTGAAATCCCGGTGAACACCGTCGCTCCGCCGCCGTTCGCGAAACCGGAGCGGTCGCCGCCGTCCAAATACGTCTCGACGGGGAGCCCTTCCGCCAGCACGACCTCGTGCCGCGGCAGTTCGATGTGGAAGTAGCTGACGACAGGCTCGGGCGCCCAGGCAATGGTGGTGTCGTTGATCAGGTGTTTTACCGGGGATCAGGACACCGTTCACGAACACCGCGTGGTCGGGCGACAAATAAAGCGCGCGGTGGGGCGTGCTCTCCCCGAACGCGCCGGCGGCGACGCGGACCGGCCAGACGTGGCGCGGGTTCGGGTGGCGCGCACACACGACATCGCGCCGGCCGATCCAGACGATCGGCTCGGCGGCGCCGTCGATGGTCCGTACCAGATCGCCGACGCGCAGGTCCTCGACCGGCCGCTCGCCGCGGTCGGTCAGGATGCGGGTGCCGCGGCGATAGCAGGCCACCGTTGACTTGGCCGTGATCAGGGTGCCGCCGCCGGTGTCGCGGCTGATACCGAACACCTCGCTCGCGTACGACCCGGCCAGTTGCTCCGTGTAGCTTTGGCCGCCCTCGGGCACCGTAAACACGCCGCCGCTGGTGGCGCTCACGATGCCGCCGCTGACGAACGGCAGATACGCGACGTCGATCATGCCGCCGGGGGCCAGCGCGGTGTCGCTGGTGACGCCGCCCGCCGACAACAGTTCGGTGCCCCCGTCGTTGACCGTCGCGCTGCCGGCCTCGCCGCCGGAGAACACCAGTTCCATGCCGCCGTCGTCGATCGTGGCGCTGCCCGGCGGTGCCCCCGGACGACACGTACATGTATCCGCCGTTGAGCACCGTGCCCCGCGCGTAGCCCCCGGAGATGTACCTGGGCGCCGCCGCTGTCGACCGTGACATTCCCGGCCTCGCCGTACTGCGTCAGGATCTGGACGCCGCCGCCTTGCACCACGGTGTTGCTGGCCAACGAGAAGAAGCCGACGGTTTGCGAGCCGCCGGGGCCCACGGTTCCGCCGCTGTCCAGCGCGCCATCGACCACGTGTTCGATCCCGCCGGCGCTCACCGTGGTGCCACTGGCGATCGCCTCGGCCTCGACGGTCGCGCTGCCGCCCGCCTCGATCGTCAACATGTTGGCGGAGCCGAAGAACACCACCGCGCTGCCGCCGTTGCTGACCACGGTGTTGAGCGCCACACCGCCGCTCGACACGATCTGGAAGCCGCCATCCCGCACGATGGTGTCGCTGACCGTCGTGCCTGGGCCGACCAACTGCTGGCCCATGACGGTGTCCGCCTCGGCGGTCACCTGCCCGGCGGTGCCGACCAGCAGGATCTCGAGGCCGCCGCCGTCGATCACGTCGCTGTTGGCGGAGCCGCCGGACAACACGATCTCGGTGCCGCCGTTGTTCACGATCACGCCGTCGGCGGCGCCCGGGTAGAACGTGACGCCCCCACCCGCCTGCGCCAGCACGACTCCGGTGGTCGGGGTGTAGCCGCCGTTCGATTGGGTGCCGCTGACGATCCCGCCGGACAGCACGATCAAAAGGCCGCCCTGGTCGAGCTGCGTTGCGCTGGCGATGCCGCCGGACCTGACGATCTCGATGCCGCCGCTGGTCAGCACCGAGCCGCTCGCGAGGCCACCGGACGCCACGTCCACGATGCCGCCATCCACCACGCTGCCGCTGGCGCTGCCGCCGCCGGAGATGAGGATCGTGCCGCTGCGCATCGTCGCGTCGATCAACGTGCCGCCGACCACGTCGATTTCGCCGCCCAGCACCGTCGCGCCGCTTTCGATGCCGCCGCCGAGCACGGCCTCGTCGCCGCTCGCGCCGATGATACCGGTGATGACGGTGCCGCTCGCGACGCCGCCCGCCTCGGTCAGCATGAAGCCGCCGAGGCCAAGAGTGGTGGAGATGGCGAGGCCGGACACGATCTGCTCGCCGAACACCAGGGTGCCGCTGGCGATGCCGCCGGACAGCACGGTCTGGTAGCCGCCGCTGCTGACGACCGCGCCGCTGGCGGTGCCGCCGGAGCTGACCGTCTCGCCGCCGCTGTTGTTGATGACCGTGCTGTTGGCGAGGCCGCTGAAATTGACGTCCTCGGTGCCGCCGCTGTTCACCGTGGTGCCGGAGGCGGTGCCGCCCGAATACACGGCCTCCACGCCGCCGCTGTCGATGACCGTGGCGGTCGCCGTGCCGCCGGACAGGATGAGTTCGGTGGCGCCCGCGCCGAGCACCACGTTGCTGACGACGCCGGAATAGACCATGACGCCGGAACCCGGCTCGAACACGATCACCCCGCCCGACGCCACGCCGCCCCCGGAGTAGATCGTGCCCAAGGCGCTGCCGCCCGGCAGTACGAACAGCGTTCCGCCGGAATCGACGATGGTGCCGCTGGCGACGCCGCCGGAGCTGACGATCTCGAAGCCGCCGCTGGACACCACGCTGCCGGTGGCGAACCCGCCGGAGGAGATGACCTCGGTCCCGCTGGCGGCGATCCGGGTTCCCGACGCGAAGCCGCCGCCGCCGACGATCTGCGAGCCGCCGCCGCTGATCACGGTCGCATCGGCGGTCGCCGAGCCGGTGCCGTAATAGCTGTCTCCAACCACGGTCTGGGTGCCGCCGCTATCCACGATGGTGTCGATGGAGACGCCCCGGTGGGCACGCCATAACTGGCGCTGACCGCCTCGACCCCGCCGGAGCTGACCACCGTGCCGCTGGCGAGGGCGTTATCGACCTCCAGGCCGCCGGCGCTGACCACCGTGGCGGTCGCGCTGCCGTAAACGATGTTCAGGGTGCCGCTGTGCCGCAGGATCGTGCCGCTCGCGCTCCCGCTGATGTAGACGCCCTGCGTGCCGCCGCTGACGATGGTGTTGACGGCACCGCCCGCCAGTTCCTGTGTGCCGCCGAACATCGTCGTCGCGCTCGCGATGCCGCCGGGCACGACGTATTCCGTGCCGCTGTACACCTGCGTGCCGGTGGCCACCCCGCCGGAGAATATTTCCTCCTCGCCGCCCGAGAGCACCGTGCCGCTATCGACCCCGTATACCTGCATGAAGCCGGCGTAGACCGTCGTGCCGGTCGCGGTGCCGCCGGACCCGACGGTCAGGCCGTTGTGCAGGTTGACGCTCACGGCGGATCCGCCGAACGACACGACCTCGGTGCCGAACACGTTGGTGCCGCTGGCCACGCCGCCGGAGGACACGGTCAGCAGGCCGCCGCCATGGATGCCGCTCGCGGGCTGAATTGTGGTGCCGCTGGCGATCCCGCCCGAGAACACGATTTCCTGGCCCGAGGGGCCGACGGTGCCGGCGTCCTCGGTGCCGCCGTCCAGGACGAACGTCTCGCCCCCGTTGCTCACCGTCGCGCCGACGACGACGGACGGGTAGGACCTGCAGCGGCTGGCCGGGGTCATAGGTCACGACGCCGGTGGAGATCACGTTGGCGCCAGGCTCGATCGTCGGCGTGGTGTCGGTGGCGCCGGGCAGCACGACCAGATAGCCGCCGGCATCGACGGTCGCGCTGACGATGCCGCCGCTGGCCACCAACAGCGCGCCACCGGCCTCGACCGTGGCATTGCTGGCGACGCCGCCGGAGACAAACAGCAGGCCGCCGGCATTCACCAGCGCGTTGTCGCTGACTCCGAGGAGGGTGACCAGTTGCTCGCCGCCGTTGTCGATCACGGCGCTGACCGCGCTGCCGGTGTAGTTGAGGCCGGAGATGTTCTGGAATCCGCCGCTGAGAATCACGGTGCCGCTGACCCGCGCCGAATCCGCGACGATCTGGGTGCCGCCGGAGCTCAGCGTGGTGCTGATGACCCCCGTCGTCTCCTCCACCTGCTGGACGCCGCCGTCGCTGACCTGGGTATCGGTGGTCGAGCCGCCGTAGACGGACTCCGAGCCGCCAATCACCACCGTGTCGCTGCTGACGCCGCCTGGATCGATCGCCAGGTCCCCCGCGGCGTTGACGAGCGCGTTGATGCCGACCGCGCCGTTGTATAGGAATTCTATCCCGCTGTTGAGCACGCTGCCGGTGGTGTGGCCGCCCGAGCCCACGGAAATCGTGCCGCCATCGAGCGCGTCGTCCACCGAGTTGCCGCCGGTCAGCACGAACTCGGTGCCGCCGGAAACCACGTTGTTGGCGCTGGCGGTGCCACCCGAGGAGACGGTGAGGCTGCCGCTGACGGTGCCGGCGCTCGCGGTGCCGCTGGACAGCGTCTCGAAGCCGCCGGAGAGGATGGTGGTGCTGATGCTCGCACCGCCGCCGTAGACGAACTGGTTGCCTCCGCTGTCCACCGTGTTGTTCAGCGCGGTGCCGGCGGTCAGCACGAATTCCACCGCGTTGTCGCCGATCGTCAGCCCGGATGCGACATGTGGGTAAGCCGTGGTCCCCGAGGGCTGCCGCAGTGACCACGCCGCTGGTGGCCACGGTGCCCCCGGCCTGTGGCATCGGCGCGGTGTCGGTCGCGCCCGGCAACACGAGCAGGACGCCGCCGTTTTCGACGATCGCGCCACTGACGGTGGCGCCCGACGACACCAGTTCCACCCCGCCGCTGCTGATGATGGTGCCAAAGGCGCTGCCGGTCGAAAGCACGTACTCGATGCCGCCGCCGCTGATCGTGTCGGCGAAGGAAACGCCGTGGCGCTGCACGAGGATAGTCCCGCCGGGCAGCACCGTGCCGCCGCTCCCCGCGCCGTATCCGGCCAGCGTCTCCTGACCGCCGCTGCTCACGACGGTCCCGAATGCCGTGGCGCTGCCGACGAAGCCGTAATAGTTGCCGGCGGTCACGTTCAGGAAGCCGCCGCTGTTGACGACCGTGCCGCTGGCGACCCCGCCCGGGTTGAGGACTTCCGTGCCGCCGGTGTTCACGATCGCCGAGACGGTGACGCCGCCCGAAATGTCGTACAGGTAGCCGGCGCTGTTGATCACGGTTCCGGTCGCACGGGCGCCGGAGGTCACCTCCTCGAATCCGCCATCCGCCACGTAGCCCACGTAGAGTTCGAAGACCGGCGTGCTGTCCAGCACGGTGGCGGTGCTCGCGCCGCCGGCGGACAGGTATTCCTCGCCGCCGCTCAACACCGAACCGATCGTCGAGCCGCTGGACTTCACGTCCTGAGAGCCGCCGCTGAACAGCATCGGTACCGCTGGCGACGCCGCCGCTGGAGATCACCTGGGTCGCGCCGTAGCCGGACACCGTGGCGCCGATCAACTCGCCGCCTGAGTTGACCACCTCGACCCCGTAACTCATGACGAAGGTCGTGCTGGCGACGCCGTCGAAGAACACGGTCTGCGTCGCATCGTTCAGCGTCGTGCTGGTGACCGAACCGCCCGACTGGACATTCACGAACGACGCGCTCTCCGCCAAGGTCCCGCTCGCGCTGCCCGCCACCATCACCTGGGCGCCGGCGCTGGCCACCGTGAGGTCCGCGACACCCCCGGCGTAGACGAGTTCCTGCTCGCCCGCGCCCAGATGCGCGCCGGTGAGGCTGGCGGCGGCGCTGGTGACCACGGTGAAGCCGGAGAGCACCACGACGCCGGAGGAGATCGTGCCGCCGCCGGATTGCACGGTGCCCGGGGTCGCCGCGCCGGGTTGCGCGATCAGCGTGCCGCCGCTGTCGAGCACCGTGGCGATCGCGCTGCCGCCGGCGGACACGACCTCATACGCGCCGCTGCCGACCACGATGGCGCTGGCGGTGCCGCCGGCCGACACATACAGGGAATCGCCACCGCTGAGCGTGATGCCACTGCTCGTCGCGCCCGAGGCCACGGTGTAGGTCGTCATGCCGGCTGATCCCCCTTGTCGTTCACGATCCCCTCCGAAGTCAGAACCACCGGACCAGGCTGCCTCGCCGCCGGAGTTGGCGGATCAATGAGGCGGATCGCGGGGGGCATCCGTCGGAGCGAATGCCAAAATTTGCGAGCGAGGGATCACGTTCCACGATTTTGGCACGCGGCGGAAGCACCGTCCCCCGGTAAATGCATGAGAACAAAACAGGTTCATCTGCGAATTAACGTGCGCCGCGGATGGGAGTAACCCGTGCGGGCGTATCGTGTAGGCAACATTGCATCAGGAGTCCCAAATATCGTGGTATAGACCAAAATCCAGACGGACGGCGGAGCGACTTCGCGCGGCCCAGTGACCGGGTGTGTGCGCGGGCGGGTGGCGGTGGCGAGGGTGCCGTTTCGGGCACGGTACCGACGGGCAGTACGTGTCAGGCCGGGTGGGGTGGCGGCGCGCGCGCGACCGGGTGATGAACGCCGGCGCGATCGCGCGTCCCAGCGCCACGACCGGAGGTACCAGCATGGTGAAAGCGGCACCCATCGGCCTCCAAACCGGCGGCCTCTCCTGGCGCATCGCCGCGGCCGCCATCGCGCTCGCCGCGTTCATCTTCCTCTACTATTGGGCTTTGCTGTCCGACGGGCACTTCTTCGCGGTCAAACCGATCCGCTACGATCTGGTCTTCAACAGCATGCTCGAATACATGGCGCGCGGCCGCTTCGACGTGGATCCCGCCGTCATCCTGCAGGAGGGGTTTACCCGCGGCGGCCGCACCTATGCGTATTTTGGCATTCTGCCCGCGCTGGTGCGCTGGCCGATCCTGCTGGCGCCCCGATTGCGCGCGGTGGACTTCACGGTGATCTTCTGTGCCCTCGCGGCCACTCTCGCGGCGATGGCGAAACTCGCGGCCGTGCGCCAGGCCGGGCGCGCGATGGGACAGGGCGCCGGCACCCGGCGCGTGCTGCCGCTGGCCGCGGCGATGGTGGTGTTCGGCGGCGCGCAGGTGCAGTTTCTCCGGCCATCCGTCTATCAGGAGTCGATCTTCTGGGCTGCCGCCATCGCGGCGTTGTTCATGGTGCTGGCGTTTCGCTGGTGCATCGACGTGCCGGCGAGACGGCCGCGGCACGTCGTCGTGATGGCGGTTCTGGCCGGGCTTTGCCTGTTGACGCGGGTCAGCACCGCCATCGGCCTTTATGCCGCCTGCGGGATGATCATGCTGCCGGACGCGATCGCCATCGCGCGCCGGAACGCCACGCGCGGGCGGCTGGCTTTCGTGCTGTGGCCGTCGCTGACGCTGATCCTGTTCGCGGCGATCTGCGGCGCGATCAACACCGCGCGCTGGGGCTCGCCGCTGACATTCCAGGATTATCGCTACTACGACATCCTGCCGGCGAACGATCCGGTTTTCGACGTGCTGTACAATTACGGCTATTTCAACGTCAGGCGCATCCCGTTCGCGCTGTCGTATATGTATTGCCGGTGTGGGCGATCATCGGCTCCGGCGGGCACTTTCTGTTTCGCGCGTTACAGAACCGCCTGTATTACACGGTCGAGGCACCGCCTGGGACATTCCTCGTGTCCGACATGCTGCTTTGCTTTCTGGCGGCCCAGGGGATTGCGTGGTTATGGCGCGGGAGATCGGCAGGTATCGACACGATCGCCGCGCGCTGGATCGCGGTGTGTCTGCTGGTTCCCGGGATTTTCATTCTGATGGCGATCGCGGCGACGTTCCGCTACCGGATGGAGTTTTATCCGTTCCTTGAATTTCTCGCGTTGTTCGGATTGTTCCGATTGCGCGATAAGATCGCGGTCCGGCCCGGACTTTATACAACGATGTGCGGCGCGATGCTGGCGGTCAGCATCGTCGCCTCGCATGGGTTGCTGCTGACATACAAGATCGCGCCGTGGGGGGACGCCGCCGTGATCGAGCCGGTCGGCTGGACCGCGGCGTTTCATGATTATCTGCGAATGACGTACCCTGGGGTCGAGCGCGTGCTGGAGCGGTAGCGTAGCCCGCGCGGCGCGCCATTGGAGGGCACCATGGACATCGAGCGCGGTCTGGTCCGCACCGGCCTGGGTTACATTCATTATCGCGCGGCCGGGGCCGGCCCGAACCTGATGCTGTTTCACATCAATCAGCAATCCTCGGCGCTGATGCTGGAACTGATGGAGGCACTGGCCGGCGACTTCCGCGTCGTCGCGATGGATTATCCAAGTCACGGACACTCCGATCCGGTGCCGGGACAGCCGGCGTTTTCCGACTATGTGCACTGCGCCGTGGTGGTGATGGACAGTCTGGGGATGCGACGGACGGCGGTTCTCGGGGAGGCGGTGGGAGCCGGCGTGGCGGTGGAAATCGCCAACACCCATCCCGATCGCATCGAGAAAGTCGTGCTGGTGAACTGTCCGTTCTCACCCGAACGCGGCCGCACCGCGGCGCACGTCAAGGAACTGCGCGGCGGTCTGCGTCCCGAGGACGAGTCGGGCTTTCCCCTCACCCGCACCATTGGGTTCATGCTGGAGCGCGACCCCGGTCATGCGCCGATGCACCCGTCGCAGAGTTGGATGGACCGGATCAACACGGCGCAACTCGAGGTCGGGCGCAATCGCTGGCAGGCGGTGACCGCGCTGGCGAACTTCGACCTGGACGATGGATTGCGCCACCTCGCGCGGCCGACGTTGCTGCTGCTGGGCGAGCATTTCCATTATACGAAATTCGCCGGTGAGATGCGGGCGCGGATCAGGAACTCGCGGCATGTGGTGCTGCCCGGCGGTCGTTTCTGCATGACGTGGGAGCGCGCGGCGGAGATCGCCGATCACGCGCGGAAGTTCCTGTTGGATTGAACGAGGCGGGGGTGCCGCTTCCGGTAAGGATCCTGCCCACGCCTTGGTCTGCCCACGCCTTGGTCTTGTGTCAGCGCGTGGTTACTGCCAGGATTTCGTCAACAAAAGGGAGGGCCTGTCCATGACCGATACATCGACCGGATCGCCTGCCGTGCACGGCTACCACGCGCATGTTTACTACAATCCGGAATCGCACGCCGCGGCGGCGGCATTACGGGACACCCTGGCCGCCGGTTTTCCGGTCCAGGTCGGACGCCTGAACGACGCGCCGGTCGGGCCGCACCCGGTTTCTCAGTTCGCGGCGATCTTTAAGCCGGACGCGTTCCAGACCGTCGTGTCGTGGTTGATGCTCAATCGCCGCGGGCTGGACATTCTGATCCACCCACTGACCGACGACATGGTCGACGACCACTCGGTCTACGCGCTTTGGCTGGGCTCGCCGGTGGATTTGAAACTCGACACCATGCAGCGCCGCGGCTACGGCGAGGCGTTGCTGCCCGCCGCCTGAATGCGGTTTAAGCGGCCCCGCTTGACGCGCTCGCGCCGCGGGTCTCAGGTCATGCGCGTTATTCGCACATGGGAGGAACGAACATGGCGGTCCGATTGGTGGTCTCGATCAACGCGGCACCGGGCAAAGGCGGCGAACTGGCGGCGGCGTTTCGCACCCGCTGCGCCGAGGTGATGCAAGAGCCTGGCTGCGAACAGTTCGAAGTCTTTCAGAGTGTGCTCAATCCGGACAAGCTGGCGCTGCTGGAATTGTGGACCGACCAGGCGGCGCTGGACGTGCACGCCAAGGTGAACACCACGCGGCCGCCGATGCCGGCCGGCCTGCGCGCCGAGGGCGGCTCCCGCGAGGATTATCAGTACAACAAAGTCCGCTGATCCGGACGAGGTCCGCGCCATGAAAGTCTCGTATTTCGAAACCGGACGGTACACGCCGCCCAACGCGATGCCGGGCGTATGGCCGATGCCGGCGGGCGCCTACGACACCGCCGCGGGTTCGGACGTTTATCGTGGCATGGTCGAGCGGATCACGTTCGTCGAGAAACTCGGCTTCGACTGGGTCAGCCTGTCGGAGCATCACTATTCGCCGCGCATCCTGACGCCGTCGCCGCCGATGGCGGCGGCGTATCTGTCGTCCCGGGTGCACCGGATCAAGATCGCGCTGCTCGGCCCGATCGTTTCGCACAGCAATCCGATCCGGCTCGCCGAGGAACTGGCGATGCTCGATACCATGGCGGAAGGACGTCTGGTGGTCGGTCTGTTGCGTGGAACGACCAATGAGGCGCTGACCTACGACCTTAATCCCCAGGAGTCGCGGGAGCGCACCGACGAGGGGATGGAACTGATCCTCAAGGCGTGGACCGAGCCACAGCCGTTCGGATGGCAGGGCCGGCATTTTAAGTACCGCACCGTATCGGTCTGGCCACGCCCGCTGCAACAGCCACATCCGCCGACGTTCGCGCTGGGCACCAGCCGCGAGGCCGGCGAGTTCGCGGCGCGCAACCGGATCGGGCTTGGCGTCTGGTACGGCCCGTTCGAGGTGATGGGCAAGGCGACCGGCTATTATCGCGATCAGTGCGCGCGCTTTGGCTGGGAGCCGACGGCCGACCAGATCATATTCCGCGCCAACATCGTGTTGGCGGAGACCGATGCGGAGGCGCAACGGGCGATGGAGGAATATCCGGCGCGCGCGGCGTTCGCTCTCGGTGACGGGGTGGCGAACGCACTGTTGACGCTGGACACGCGTAACATCGCGGGTAAGTCGCGGCCGCCCAGCGTAAACCGGGCGTTGCCGATTAATTTCGTTGGAGGACCGGATACGGTGGTGGAACAGATCCGGCGATGCCGCGAACTGACCGGCGCCGGCATCATCGACCTGGGCTTTAACACACCGGGCTCGGCCGATCCAAACCGACTGATGCAAACACTGGATTTGTTCGGGCGCGCAGTGCTGCCGCGGATTCGCGACATTTAGACGGGAGACGCGATCGTGGCGTTCCAGGAACGGTTTGTCGAGGCGGATGGGTTTCGCATCCGGTATATGGAGGCGGGCGATGGGCCGCCGCTGGTGCATTTGCATGGCGCCGGCGGCTTGCGGCTGAACGCGGGACACAATCTGCTGGCGCGGACGTTCCGCGTGATCGTGTTCGAAATGCCAGGCTTTGGCACGGAGGAGAACACGCGCACCCCGGATATGCCGGCACTCGCGACGACCATGGCGAAGGCGGCCGACGCGCTCGGCCTCACGCGGTTCAACCTGATGGGCACCTCGTTCGGCGGCAAGGTCGTGCTGTGGCTGGCGCTGCTGCGGCCGGACCTGGTGCGCGCGCTGGTGCTGGAGGCGCCGGCGGCGATCCGGCCGGAGGGACTGCGGCCGGCGACCGGAACGGCCGAGGAAATCTCCCGCCGGATCTTTGCTCACCCGGAACGGATGCCGCCGCGGCAGCCGGCGGAACCGGCGCACGCGGCGCGCATGCTGGCTTTGGTGCGGCGGTTGCGCGGTCCGGATCGCGATGCGGACCTCGAGGCGAAGATGCGCGGGCTGACGATGCCGGTGCTGGCGGTGTTCGGCACGCGCGACGGCATGATCCCGCCGGAGATGGGACGGCTGTACAAGGATCTCATTCCGGATGCGCATCTGGTGTTTGTCTACGACGCCGGGCACGCGATCGCGGCGGAGCGGCCGGAGGCGTTCGTGGAGGTCGTGGCCGACTTCCTGGAACGCGAGGATGCGTTCGTGATCAGCCGCGCCAATACCGTGCTGTTGCCGTAAGGGCCGTCCGCATTACCCGCCGCCCGCCGTCAGCGCCCCAGGCGTCGCGGAGGCGATCAGCCAGTCCCGGAACCGGACGATCTTCGGCGAGTCGGCGGTCGCCTCCGGGCTGACCACGTAGTAGCCGGCGTCCTGCGGAAGGACCATGTCGAACGGCGCCACCAGCCGGCCCGCCGCGATGTCCGCCTCCACCAGATGGAACCTCCCCATGGCGACGCCGAGGCCTTCCATCGCCGCCTGAATCGCCATGAACCCCTGATCGAACGTCATGCCACGCCGGGTCGCGATCTCGGCCGGCAGCCCGGCGGCGGTGAGCCAAAGCTGCCAGTCCTCCCGCGAGACGGTGGTGTGGAGCAAATTGTGGTGCGCGAGGTCCTCGGGCACGCGAAGCGGCCGGCTGTCGCGCAACAGTTGCGGCCCGCACACCGGAAAGATCTGCTCCGCCATCAGCCACTGGGCGCGCACACCGGGCCACAAACCGCGGCCATAGCGGACGGCGATGTCCACCTCCTCGCGCTGGAAATCGACCAGGTGGGTGGAGGTCGTTATCCGCACCTCGATGCCCGGATTGGCGTCCTGAAAGGCCGCCACGCGCGACACCAGCCACTTCGTCGCGAGGGACGCGGTCGTGCTGACGGTCAACCGCGCCTCCTGATCGGCCCGGCGCAGTCGTGCGGTGGCCCGATGCAGGTCGGCGAAGGCGGAGCGGATCGAGGGCAGGTAATCCTGCGCCTCCCGCGTCAGTTCCAGCATGCGGTTGCGGCGAATGAACAAGGTCAGGCCGAGCTGTTCCTCCAGCCGGCGGATCTGATGGCTGATCGCGGTCTGGGTGACGTTCAGTTCGGCGGCGGCGCGGGTGAAGCTCATGTGGCGGGCGGCGGCTTCGAAGGCGCGCAACCCATTGAGGGAGGGCAGCAGCATGACGCCGGTTCATAACATGAATTTTTGTCATGTAAAGCCTGACAAAGCATCGTTTGTCGCGGCGGGGCGGCGAGGTCAAATTGGCGTCAACAAACACTTTTTCTGGAGACCGTCGATGTCATACATGCGTCCACAACTCACTGATAAATTGTCAGGCGGACCCCGGTGCGGGCGTGTCGCGCCGACCCTCGCTGGTCCAGTCGATCGCGCATACGGCCGGGCTCTGGCGAAACCGGATGCGGGAACGGCGTGCGTTTCCGGTGCTGGAGGAGCGCGACCTGCGCGACCTCGGGCTGTCGCGCTGGGATGTCGAACGGGAACTCGGCAAGCCGTTCTGGCGCGGCTGAACCGGCCCCACGAAATCAAGGAGGATCCAAAACGATGAGCGCTTATGCCGAACTGCGTGACCGTCCTGCCCTCGATCTGCCCTTCGTCGAGGCTGAACTGCATTATCTGGGCCGCATGAACGAACGGCCACGCACCTACACCTACGACCCGCCGCCCGGTGTGCCGCGGTCGAACACCGCGCATGAGTCGCACATCGTCCCTGTCCATGACCTGCGCGGGATCGAGGCGGAGATTTCGCTCGACCGCGAGGGGTTCGAGTTGTTGGGCCATGTCAGCGCCGTCCGCGATTTCTACGACGAGGACGAGGTGCGCGGCGTTTACTATCCCGAAGCCGAACGCCTGATCGCCGAGGTCACGGGTGCCAGCCGCGTCTTCATCTTCGATCACACGGTGCGCCGCCGGGTCGCCGGAGCGGGCGATCGCGCGGCGGGCTTGCCGCGGCAGCCGGCCACCCGCGTGCACGTCGATCATACCGCCAAATCCGGCCCTCGGCGGATCCGCGACTTCCTGGGCGACGAGGCCGGGGAACTGCTGAAAGGCCGTGCCCAGATCATCAATCTGTGGCGCCCGATCCGCGGCCCGCTGCGGGATGCGCCGCTGGCGGTGTGCGATGCGCGGTCGGTGGCGCCGCGGGATCTCGTGCCGTCGGATCTGGTGTATCGCGACCGGGTGGGGGAGACGTACGCGGTCACCTACAATTCCGACCACCGCTGGTTCTACGTGCCGGAGATGCAGCCGGACGAGGCGCTGTTGCTGAAGTGCTTCGACTCGGAGACCGACGGGCGGGCGCGCTTCATGCCGCACACGGCGTTCGACGATCCCACCGCGCCGGCCGACGTGGCGCCGCGGGAGAGCATCGAATTGCGGACCATGGTGTTTCATCCGCCTGGTCGTTGACGGGCGGTCGTCAATCCGGTGGAGGCGGTGCTCGTTACGAGGCCGCCTCCGCCGGATTTCGTTCACCGGCGCGACGGGTCGGATTTTGTTTCAAAGTGCGTGAATGTCCGGCGCGGCGGATTGCTCGCCGATGATACCTGGCCAAATGGCTTAGACCGGAAAACAGGCCGCGCCGAATGGCTGAACGCGGCGGTATGCGGTTCACGAAAAACTCTCGCGTCGCGGAAAACATCAGGCAAAGACTGAGGAATTTCACGGTTGGCAGACTTCGCCAGCGCGGGCGGCGGTCGTTGCCGCGACCCGGAGCCTGTTACAAGTACGTAAGCCCACGTACCGAGAAATACCGAATTCAAGAGGTTGGCTCGCGCGGGTAAAACAACACCCATCGACCCCGACCAGTTCGCTCGAGCAAGCGAATATTCAGAGCCCGGCCGCTCGATGCTCAGGAAGGCGGCCCACGAAGGAGCAGTGCGATGAGCCAGGCACTTTCATACGACGAAGCGGTGCATGTCACGACGCGTTCGACCCGTCGCGATCCGGTCGCGGCCAAATCGATGACGCGCGGTCGGAAACGCACCCCGGCGCTGACCAGAGTGCCGATGCTGGATTGGCCCGCTGAACTGTTCAGCGACAATGCGAACGTCGCCGAACTGGTGGGCGAGGACTTCCCGATGCAGCTGGAACTCACGAGCGAGACGTATTTTCAGGCAGCCGCCTGAAACGGCGCGCTGACAGGTTAAGCGGCGCCTGACGCGACGGGAACGCGATCAGGTACCGTCGTCGGAGTGTCCCCGGGCGTCAACCAAGGGGACATGGGCCTGGCACTCCTCACGGGCACTTCGCGGACATCGCGCCCAGGCGCATGATTCACCCTCAGCAAGCGCGGAGGGCGGCCATGAGCGACATGCCGGAAGTAAATCGACCGACGACCGCGTCCATGCCGGGGTCTTCCGGCCCGCGTTTTACCCGCTCCTCCGATCCGGACCGCGAGGCTGCTCCCGATCCCGCCGATCTCACGGACTTCGCCGACGCCGCGCGCGGCTTCATCGCCAGCCTGCCCGAGCCCGTGATCCGGACCGCCAGCGGCACATCCGTCTGGGACCTCAGACCATACGCATTTCTCGATGCCGAGGCCGCGCCGCCGACGGTGAACCCCAGCCTGTGGCGCATGGCCCGGCTGAACATGCACCACGGTCTGTTCCAGGTGACCGAGCGGGTGTTCCAGGTCCGCGGCCTCGATCTCGCCAACCTGACCATCGTGGAGAGCGACAGCGGCATCATCGTCATCGACACGCTGACCACGGTGGAGGTCGCCGCCGCCGCGATGCGGCTCTATTTCGACCACCGCGGCGACCGGCCGATCCGCGCGGTCATCTACACGCACAGCCACTCCGATCATTTCGGCGGCGCGCATGGCGTCATCCCGCCGGAGCAAACCGGCATTCCGGTGATCGCCCCGGACGGCTTCATGGAAGCGGTCGGCGGCGAGAACGTGCTGCCCGGCAACGCCATGGCGCGCCGCGCGCAATTCCAGTTCGGCGGCTTGCTCCATCAAGGTCCCCTCGGCCAGATCGACGCCGGACTGGGCAAAATCACCGCGCGCGGCACGCAAAGCCTGATCGCGCCCACGCATCTGATCCGCGAGCCCGTTGAAACCCATACGATCGATGGCGTGGAGATCGTGTTCCAGCTCGCGCCGGAGACCGAGGCGCCGGCGGAGATGCATTTGTTCCTGCCGCGATGGGGCGTGCTGAACATGGCGGAAAACGCCACGCACCATCTGCATAATTTCCTGCCGTTGCGCGGCGCCGTGGTGCGCGACCCGCGCATGTGGGCGAAATATCTGGGCGATGCGTTGGACTTGTTCGGGCCGCGCACGGAGGTTCTGATCGCGCAACATCATTGGCCGGTATGGGGCACCGCGCGCGTGCGAACATTTCTGGAGAAGCAGCACGACCTTTATAAATTCGTGCACGATCAGTCGGTGCGGCTGCTCAATCTCGGCCGCAAGCCGGGAGAGATCGCCGAGGAAATCGCGCTGCCGCCGGAACTGGCGCGGGAGTGGTACGCGCGCGGCTACTACGGCTCGCTGAAGCACAACGCGAAGGCGGTGTATCAGCGTTATCTCGGTTGGTACGACGGCAATCCGGCCGGCCTCGACGCGCTGCCGCCGCGGGAGACGGCGGAGCGGACGATGGCGTACATGGGCGGCGTGGACGCGGCGGTGGCGCGGGCCCGCGAGGACTTCGCGGCGGGATCGTTCCGTTGGGTGGCGCAGGTGATGCATCAGGCGGTGCTGGCGGCGCCGGATCACGTGGCGGCGCGCGCTCTGCTGGCCGACGCGTTGGAGCAACTTGGTTTCGCCGCCGAATTCGGCGACCTGGCGCAACGCGTACTTGTACGCGACGCAGGAGTTGCGCGAGGGCAAGCGCGTGCTGCCGTCGCGGCCGATGCTGTCGCCGTCACTGGTGTCGGGGCTGACGACGGCGTTGTTGCTGGATTATCTCGCCGTGCGGTTGAACCCGGCGTGCGCGGCGGGCGTGACGATGACGCTCGGATGGTCGGTCACCGATCGAGCCACCGTCTTCGCGTTGACATTGCGCAACAGCGTGCTGTCGCAGCGGGAAAGTGCGCCGGTTGACGCGGTCGCCACGCTGAGCAGCACGCGGCGCACGCTGGAGGCGCTCGTGCTGGGGACGATCACACCGTTGCGCGCCCGGTCCGATGGCGCGCTGGCGGTCGAGGGTGACGCCGCGGCGGTGGAGCGGCTGTTCGCGATGTTCGATCCGTTTCCGTTGATGTTCGATGTGGTTGATTGAAGCGAACGATTTCGCCGCGAATGCGGTTGTATGCTGGTGGTCACCAGGGGAAGGCCGGCTCGCGAACGAACCGGCCTCTCCCCTACCGCCGTGTGATGAAGATCTGTCGATAGCGAATTATCTTGTCCGGTTTATGTAGCACATGAGTTGGCCGCTCGTTCACGCTTTGTCCGTTGGCGGAGCGGTGTCGCCAACGGCCATTTCCTGGTGAGACTGTCAGCACCATTTCCCGGCGCCGACCTGTCGATGTCCACCGCCTCGCGCGAGAGGGCGGTCAACTATGGCCTCGCGCCGCACGGGACGAATATTCCGCTATAAGAATGTAATGCGGATTGCCGGCTTCGCGCCCTGATCGCGAGGGCGCCCGCACGACACCGGCGGACCGCCCGCGGGTCACCGGAGCGAGCGGCGCCGGGTCCCGCTCCACGATCTGCCCCCACCCCGCCGCCAATGTGGTATTGCTTTCCCGCGCGGCGCCCTTACCTGTCCCGCGCGGGCACCCGGTCGCATCGACCGGCCCAACGCCAGGAGACCACGCGCCGATGAACCACCTGGACCGCCTGTCCGACCTGATCGCGCACGCCCGCGCCGCCGGAGCCGACGCCGCCGACGCCGTGCTGGTCGCCGGCACCTCCCTGTCGGTCGCCCGCCGCCTCGGCAAGACCGAGCATGTCGAACGGTCGGAAGGTCAGGACCTCGGCCTGCGCGTGTTCATCGGCAAGAAGGCCGCCATCGTCTCCGCCACGTCCATCGACCCGGCCGGCTTCGCCGAACTGGCCGAGCGCGCCGTCGCCATGGCCAAGCGTCGTGCCGGAGGACCCTTACGCGGGGCTCGCCGATACCGCCGCGCCGCCGGAGGACTCGCACGTACCTCGACATGGTCGATCCGGCCGAACCCTCGGCCGAGGACCTCGTCGCCCGCGCCGCCATCGCCGAGGACGCCGCGATGGCGGTGCCCGGCGTCACCAACTCCGAGGGCGCCGACGCGGGGTTCAGCCGCGGCGAGATCTTCCTGGTTACGTCGGCCGGGTTCGCCGGTCATCGCGTTGGCACCAGCCACTCGATCAGCGCCACCGCGCTGGTGGGCAGGGCACCGGCATGCAGCGCGACTACGACTACGACTTCGAAGGTGCATCTGGCGGACCTCGACGACCCGGCCACGATCGGCCGGAGCGCCGCGAACCGGGCGCTGGCGCGGCTCAATCCGATCCGGCCGAAAACCGCGAAGCTGCCGGTGCTGTACGACCCCCGCGTCGCGACCTCGCTGCTTGGCAGCCTGATGGGGGCGATCAACGGTGCGTCGGTCGCCCGCGGGACCAGCTTCCTGAAGGAAAACTGGGGCAGAAGATCTTCGCGTCCGGCATATTCGTCCACGATGACCCGCGCCGGGTGCGCGGCCCGCGCTCGCGCGTGTTCGACGGCGAGGGCACGCCGACCAAGGCCCGTGCCCTGATCGAGGATGGGGTGCTGACCACCTGGCTGCTCGACAGCCGCTCGGCGCGGCAACTGGGTATGGTCTCGACCGGACACGCCTCGCGCGGCACCAGCGGTCCGCCGTCGCCCTCGGCCTCCAATCTGTGGCTCGCCGCCGGGACCATGACGCCGGACGAACTGATGGCCGACATCAAACTCGGGCTGTACATCACCGAGATGATGGGCGGCGGCGTGAACGGCGTGACCGGCGACTACAGCCGCGGCGCCGCGGGCTTCCTGATCCGCGACGGCAAACTGGCCGAGCCGGTGGCGGAGATCACCGTCGCCGGCCACGCGCTGGAGATGTTCGCCAACCTGACGCCCGCCAATGATCTGGTGTTCCGCCGCGGCACCAATTCGCCGACGGTGCGGGTCGAGGGGCTGACGATGGCGGGAGGGTAACGGGCGGCCGTCGAACCGCCCCTTGCGGGTTACCGGGCGCTGTCCACCAAATAGATGAACGTTTCAACAACAAAGCGAAAAACCCATGGTTGGACTGCGTTCTCGTCTTTTCGCCGCGCTCGCTGTGGCGGCTTTGCTGCTCGCGCCGGCGATCGCCGATGCGCGTCTGGGCGGCGGTAGTTCGATGGGCAGCCGCGGCGGCATGACGTTCTCGGCGCCGCCCACGACCCGGACCGCTCCGATGACGCCGCGCCGATCCAGCGCAGCATGACCCCCAACTCGCCTTCGCCCGGGCTACGGGACGCCCGGCTATGGCACCAGGATACGCGCCCGGATACGGGCAGCCGCGGTCGCCGTTCATGTCGGGTCTGCGGGCGGGCTGATCGGCGCCGGCATTGGCGGCATGCTGTTCGGCGGCGGCTTCTTCGGCCACGGTCTGGGCTTTGGCGGTTTCCTCGGCTTCCTGCTGCAGATCTTCCTGATCGTGATGATCGGCCGCTTCGTATGGCGGCGGATCATGGGCGACCGTTCGCCGGCTGCTGGCGGGCGGCCCAGGCCTGTTCGCCCGCGGCGGCCCGCCTGAACAAGGCCCGATGATGGGTGGTCGGGGCCCCTCGCCCATCCGGGCCGCCGCCCATCGCCGATTCGCCCGCCGACTTCCAGGAGTTCGAGCAATTGCTGCAGGCCAGCCAGGCCGCGTGGAGCGCGCGCGACCTGAACGCGCTGCGCGGCATGGCGACCCCCGAGATGGTTGGCTACTTCGCCGAGCAACTGACCGATTTCGCCAGCCGCGGCGTGACCAACTCGGTCACCGACGTTCGCCTCGAATCCGGCGATCTCGCGCAGGCATGGGCTGAAGGCGGCCGGGAGTACGCGACCGTCGCGATGCGGTTCTCGATGATCGACGTCACGCGCGACGGCGCGGGCCACGTTGTGGACGGCAGCCCGACCGAGCGGGTGCTGGCCACCGAGCTTTGGACCTTCGTGCGGGCGCGGGGCGGGCATTGGATCCTGTCGGCGATCCAGCAGGCGCGGTAACCGCTCGCGGCATCCGCGGCGATTGGCCGCGGATGCCGATTATTCCAACAGCTTATACTTCCAGGCGCCCTTGGATTTGACTTCGCATCCCTGGATCAATTTCGCCTCGGCGCTGATCCTGGTGTCCTCTTCGGCGTCATGATGCATGTGCGTGTTCAACAACTCGAACCAGGTTCGCATGCCGACCTTGTTGCAGAGGCTGACGTGCTCGACCCACGGATCGCAGATCGCGGCCGTATCGCAGTCCCATTCCTGCCACGGCTTTTTGAAGTCCAGACCGGTCCCGGCGACCACGAACACATGATCGCCGCCCAGAAACGACAGCCGTATCACGGGGAACGTCGAGCCTTTCTCGACCAGCCAGACGAACGCCAGCGCGGCCATCATTTCGCACGGTCCAACCGGATGCTTCTTGAGCGCCATTGCCCATTTCGCCAGATCTTCCTGCAATTCGCTGGACTGGTTATGTGCCGACGATGGCACCGGCGCGTCGGCGAGCAGAAAGTATTGCATCGCCGCATCGTAAATCTTGGTATTCTCCTCCGTGATCACGTCGTTTTGCCGGTTCGTGGACCTCGCCCCAACGGTGCTCCGCACATAATCCTGGGCGGCAAAAGCATCGTCGTATGCTGGCATCTCCCGTTTCCTCCCAAGGTTCGCGATGACGCGAAACCATGAACGGTGGCCATTTGCCCGGCAAGAGGCCGCTTGATGTCATCCCTGAGCCGCGATAGCTCATGCCCCGCCCTGAAGGAGTGAGAGTGATGTCCGCGCTCGACCCCATTCCCTACACCGACGCGAAGCTCCGCCGCATTCTGTCGACGGTGCGCACCATCGCCATGGTCGGTGCCAGCTCGAACTGGAACCGGCCGAGCTACTTCGTGATGAAGTATCTCCAGGGCAAAGGCTACCGCGTCATCCCGGTCAATCCCGGCACCGCCGGCAAGGAGCAACTGGGCGAGAAGATCTACGCCTCCTTGCGCGACATCCCCGAGAAGATCGACATGGTCGATGTGTTCCGCGCCTCGGATCAGGTCGGCCCGGTGGTCGATGACGCCATCGCCATCGGCGCCAAGGTCGTCTGGATGCAGTTGGGCGTCCGCAACGACGCGGCCGCCGAGAAAGCCGAGGCGGCGGGCATCGAAGTCGTCATGAACCGCTGCCCCAAAATCGAATTCGGCCGTCTGGGTGGCGAGTTGTCGTGGAGCGGCGTCAACTCCGGCATCATCCGCAATCGCGCGGCTGAGCCTCCGACCGACCGGCGGTCAGAAGCCGCGTCCGTTGCCCGCGGCGAACGTGACGTTATGGCTTCGAAACGCGGGCGATTCACGCCGGCGCCCGACCGGATCCGACGACGGGTGCACGATCGACGCCGATCTATCCAGACCACGGCTTATGTTTTCGACGACGTGGATCACGCGGCGTCGTTATTCAATTTGCACAACTTCGGCTACATCTACTCGCGTCTGACCAATCCGACCGTCTCGGTGCTGGAGGAACGCATCGCCAGCCTGGAGGGCGGGCGCGCCGCCGTTGCCGCCGCGTCCGGCCATGCCGCGCAATTCCTGGTGTTCGCGACGATGCTGGAGCCGGGCGACGAGTTCCTGGCGTCACGCGCGCTGTACGGCGGCTCTCTGACGCAGTTTGGATTGAGTTTCAAAAAGCTCGGCTGGCACTGCCATTTCGTCGATCCGCTGGATCCGGAGAATTTCCGCCGCGCGCTGACGCCGAAATGCAAGGCGATCTTCGTGGAGAGCCTGGCGAACCCGGGAGGTGTGGTCGTCGATCTCGCCGCGATCGCCGAGATCGCGCATTCGGTGGGCATTCCGTTGATCGTGGACAATACGTTGGCGACACCGTTTCTGTGCCGTCCGTTCGAGTGGGGCGCCGATCTGGTGACCCATTCGACGACGAAGTTCCTCGGCGGACACGGCAACTCCATGGGCGGCATGGTGGTCGAGTCCGGGCAAATTCGATTGGGCGGCGAGCGGGAAATTCCCGTCGCTGACCGAGCCGGAGCCCGCCTATCACGGCCTGCGATTTTACGAGAATTTCGGCGACTTCGCGTTCACCACCAAGGCGCGCGCGGTGGCGCTGCGCGATTACGGTCCGACGATGGCGCCGATGAACGCGTTTCTCACCATCACCGGCACCGAAACATTGCATGTCCGTATGGAGCGGCATTGCGAGAACGCGCAAAAAGTCGCCGAATTTCTCGCCGGTCACGACAAGGTCGCGTGGGTCTCCTACGCCGGGCTCGAGATCGAGCCCGTATCATGCGCTGGCGCGGAAATACATGCCGAAGGGCGCCGGATCGGTGTTCACGTTCGGCGTCAAGGGCGGCTTCGACGCCGGCATCAAACTGGTCGAAAGCGTTGGGTTGTTCTCGCATCTGGCGAATATCGGCGACACGCGCAGTTTGATTCTGCACCCGGCGTCCACCACGCACCGGCAGTTGACCGATGAGCAGCGCCTCGCGGCCGGCGCGGGTCCCGACGTGATCCGGCTGTCGATCGGGCTGGAGACGGCGGCCGATCTGATCGCCGATCTGGATCAGGCGCTGGCGTAGCGCGTTATCCCGTCACCACCTGGATCGGCGCGCGCGCGTTGGTGACCGAGGTAATGGCGCATCCCGCCGGATCGCCATCGGCCTGCGCCGGCGCGGGCTCGTTGCCGATGAAATCAACCCGGTCCGCGCGGATTCGCCGCACGCCCGGCGCGTAGCTCAGCAGGTTCAACGGCAGCGCGGCGCCATACATCATCGTGGACGCCGGACCGCCGCGGTCGAACAGCACGACGGTGAACCCTGGCTCGCCGGGCAGCGCATCGGTGGTGAGGCGGAAGCGGCCGCCATAAAGCCGGCCTTTGGAAACGATGACGCTTGCCGCCCGCGTCTCGACCTCATCGATCCGCACCCGGATCGGAGGGTAGGCGTACCGCGTCAATTCGATTGTCGAGCGCAGCACATAGGCCCCTTTGCCGAGCAGTTTCTTCATCGGAAACGTCACCCGCCGCACGACATGCGCGTCGAAGCCAACGCCCAGCATCTGGACGAACAAACGATTGCCGTCGGCGGAGGAGGCGATGCCGGGCCACAGGGTCGTGGTGCGCCCGAATGCCAGCGCGGCGGCTACCGCTTTCGGTGAGAACGGCAATCCAAGCTCATGCGCCAGCACGTTGGCGGTGCCCAACGGAATGACTCCAAGCCGCGCGCCACTGCCCATGAGACCATTGGCGACCTCGGCGATCGTGCCGTCGCCACCGGCGGCGACCACCATCGGTTCCCCGCGCCGCACGGCCTCCCGCGTCAGTGCTTCGGCATGACCGGCGCGGCGCGTTTCCGCGAGTTCCAGACGAACGCCATTCGCCACCAGCACGTCCAGCACGCGCCAGAGTAAATGGGCTCGCCGTCGTCCGGCGACCGGATTAAAGACAATGACCATACAGGCGTGGCCTTCCTGGATGCGGGAGCGAATCCAATCGCCCGTCGCACCATAAGGTTGTATGCCATGGCATTGGCACGCGACACTTTGGTGACGGTTCCATTACAAAACCATGACCTGACGACGCGGTGTGGATTTTACGCCAGGTCATCGAAACTTCACTGACGCGGCGCGGGTCTGACGGTATGTGCTGCGCATCAATGAACGCGCCCCTCCTCTCCGCTGCTGGATTCGGTGCTCGCGCCGATTACCGGAGCATCTTCATCTCCGACACCCATTTAGGGACAAGGGGATGCCGCGGCGACTTTCTCGCCGATTTCCTGCGTCGCACCACCGCGCAGCATTTGTTTCTGGTCGGTGACATCATCGACGGCTGGCGTTTGCGTAAATCGTGGTATTGGGATGAAAACCACGACGACGTGCTGCGGCAGATTTTGCGGCATGCGCGCGGCGGCGCCAAGGTGACGTACATCCCCGGCAATCACGACGAAATGTTTCGCTCCTGGCTGCCCGCCGGCGTCGATATCAGCGGCATTCGTCTGTGTCAGGAAGCCGAACACGTCACCGCCGACGGCAAGCGCCTGCTGATCATTCACGGCGACGAGTTCGACAGCGTCGTGCGTTACGCCAAATTCCTCGCTCTCCTCGGCGACTGGGCCTACACCTCCGCGCTGGTGATCAATCGCTGGTTCAACGCCGCGCGCCGCCGGTTGGGATTGCCGTACTGGTCGCTGTCGGCGTGGTTGAAGCTGCAGGTGAAGGAAGCGGTGAAGGCGATCGATCGTTTCGAGTACGCGCTGGCTGACGAAGCCCGCCGGCGCGGCTTCGACGGCGTCGTCTGCGGTCATATCCACCACGCCGAAATGCGCGAGGTCGATGGCATCCTGTACATGAACGATGGCGACTGGGTCGAAAGCTGCACCGCCCTCGTCGAGCACCACGACGGCCGCATGGAACTCATCGACTGGGCCGCCCTGAACCGGCTGTCATTCTTCGCGCCGCGCCAGTCACGGGTCGCGCAAGCTGCCTGACCTGATCCCATTCCCGGCTCTGATCGAGATGCTGCCCGACGCGCCCTCGCACCGGATCCTGATCGTCACCGACGCATGGCATCCGCAGGTCAACGGCGTGGTGCGCACGATGACCACGGTGGTCGGCGAACTGCGGGCGATGGGCCATGTCGTTGAGGTCATCGGTCCGGACCGCTTCCGTACCGTTCCGTGTCCGACGTATCCCGACATCGCGCTGGCGTTGTTTCCGAAACGCAGACTGGTTCGCATGATCGAGGACTTTCAACCGGAGGCGCTGCACATCGTCGACCGAGGGCCCGCTTGGCCTCGCGGCGCGACGTTGGGCGTTGCGCACCGGGTTTCGTTTCACCACCGCGTTTCACACCCGGTTCGCCGAATATCTTCAGCGCGCGCACGCGCATTCCGGTGCGCCCGGTGTATGCCTGGATGCGGCGGTTTCACGACGCCGGCGCCGGAACGATGGTCGCCACGGGGTCGCTGCGCGATGAACTCACCGCGCGCGGCTTCAGCCAGATCCGGGCGTGGTCGCGCGGCGTCGATCTGGATCTGTTCAAGCCGGAGCCGCGGGAAGACTGGAATCTGCCGCGGCCGGTGTTCATCTATGTCGGCCGGGTGGCGGTGGAGAAGAACATCGGCGCGTTCCTCGATCTGGACCTGCCTGGCTCGAAGGTCGTGGTCGGCGGCGGTCCGCAACTGGCGTCATTGCGGCGGGACTATCCGGCGGTCACGTTCACCGGGCCTCGTTACGGGGAGGCCTTGGCGCGCGCCTATGCCGGCGCCGACGTGTTCGTGTTTCCCAGCCTGACCGATACGTTCGGGCTGGTGATTCTGGAGTCGCTGGCGTGCGGTACGCCGGTCGCGGCATTTCCGGTGACCGGTCCCAAGGACGTGCTGACCGGGGCCTTGGGCTGCGTCGGCGCGATCGAACACCGATCTGCGCCAGGCCGCGCTGGACGCGCTTGCAGGCGGACCGGGAGGCCTGCCGGGCCCATGCCGAACGCTACTCCTGGCGCGCCTGCGCGGAGACTGTTCCTGTCGCATCTGATGCCGATGCGGGAGGCGTCGTAAGCGTCAGGGCGCTGCCCTGGGGGCAACGTCCCGGCGCTCTGACACCCCGCTCCCGGTGCCCATTGATCGCCACGCATACCAGGCGAGGAGACGATGGCCGCGAAAACCAAAGTGGTCGGCAGCTTCCGGGAGGCGGTGGCCGACATTCCCGACGGCAGCACCATCGCCTTTGGCGGCTTCGCCATGCCCGGGACGCCGTTCAATCTGATCAAGGCGTTGCTGGAGCAGGGCGCGAAGCGCCTGACCCTGGTGGGCAACACCACCGGCGGCGCCCAGCAACCGCGCATGCCCGACATGGGAATGCTGGTCGAGAACGGCCAGGTCGCCAAGGTGATCTGTGCCTTCACCGCCGCGACGCGTCCGACCGATACGCTACCGTTCACAAAATATTACGAGTCCGGCGAGTGCGACGCCGAACTCGTGCCGCAGGGCACATTGGCGGAACGGATGCGCGCCGCCGGGGCCGGCATCCCGGCGTTCTACACGCCGACGGCGGTGGGAACCGAACTCGCCGAAGGGCGTGAGACGCGGGTCATCAACGGTCGCGAGTATCTGTTGGAATACGCGCTGCCGCTCGACTACGCGTTCATTCGCGCGCGGCGGGCGGACACGTTCGGCAACCTGCAATTCCACCGCGCGCAACGCAACTTCAATCCGGTGATGGCGACCGCCGCGCGATGCACGATCGTCGAGGTGGACGAGCCGATCGTTCCGGCCGGCGAGATCGATGCCGACGCGGTGCATTGTTCCGGCCTGTTCGTGCGCCGGCTGGTTCAGGTGCCGCCGGCCCCCGAGGGACTCTGGCCCACCAAACGGCAGGAGCGACGCCGATGAGCGGAACCAAAGGCCTCAACCGCCAGCAGATGGCCGATCTGATCGCGCGTCAGTTCCAGGACGGCTGGGTCGTCAATCTGGGCGTCGGCATTCCGACGATGTGCTCGAACACCGATATCGGCGACACGGATATCGTCTATCACTCGGAGAACGGCGTCATCGGTTATGGGCCGGTGGCGGCGGAGGGGCAGGAGGATCTGAACCTCGTCAATGCCGGTGGGCAGAATGTCACGCTGAAGCCGGGCGCGGCGGTGGTGCACCACGCGGATAGTTTCGCGATCATCCGCGGCGGTCACATCGATGTCACCGTGATGGGCGCGTATCAGGTGTCGTGCCGCGGCGATTTCGCCAACTGGAAATTGAAGGGTCAGAAGGGCGGCGGCATCGGCGGCGCGATGGACCTCGCCGCCTGCGCGCAAACGCGTGTTCATCATCCTGGAGCACACAACGCGCGACGGCAGTTCGCGTCTGGTGCCGGAATGCGATTTGCCGGTCACGGCGCGCGGCGTGGTGAAACTCGTCGCCACCAACTACGGCTTGTTCGAGCCGACCGGCGATGGCTTTCTGCTGCGGCAGATCGCGCCCGGCATGACGGTGGACGAAATCCGCGCCGCGACCGGTGCGAAGCTCACGGTGGCCGATCCGTTGCCGACGGTTCGGCTCCGTGATGCGGCCCACGGGGTGAACGACGACACGGTCTTCGCGCTCGCGTCGGGCGCCGGCCGTGCCGCCATCGCGATTTTCCGGATCAGCGGGCCGGACAGCGCCGCGCTGCTGACCGCATTGTGCGGAACTCCGCCGTTGCCGCGACGCGCGGTGGTGCGGGCACTGCGGGACGCCAAGGGCGACGTGCTCGATCGCGCGATGGTGCTTTGGCTGCCGGGCCCGCGCTCCTACACCGGCGAGGACTCCGCCGAATTGCACGTACACGCCGGCCGCGCCGTGATCGATGCGGTCGCGGATCGGCTCGCGGGCCTTGGCCTGCGTCCCGCCGAGCCGGGCGAATTCACCCGTCGCGCGTTTCTGAACGGCAAACTCGATCTGGTTTCGGCGGAGGCGGTGCACGACCTCGTCGCGGCGGAGACGGACGCGCAACGACGTCAGGCCTTGCGGCAACTGGACGGCGCCCTCGGCGATCTTTATCGCGACTGGTCGGACCGGTTGCGTGGCGCGTTGGCGCGGCAGGAAGCGCTGATCGACTTTCCCGATGAGGATCTGCCGCCCGAGGTCGAAGCGGATCTGCTGGCCTCGGTCCATTCATTGCGCGCGGAAATCGAAGCCCATCTCGACGATCGTCACCGCGGCGAGAAATTGCGGGATGGCCTGTGCTTCGCCATCACCGGCGCCCCGAACGTCGGCAAATCCTCGTTGATCAACGCGCTGGCGGAACGCGATGTCGCGATCGTTTCGGCGACTCCGGGCACCACGCGCGACGCGCTTGAAACACGGGTCGTACTGGGCGGCGTGCCGGTGACGCTGGTCGATACGGCGGGGTTGCGCGACACGACCGATCCGATCGAAGCGGAAGGCGTGCGGCGCGCCCGCGCGCGAGCGGCCGCGGCGGATCTGGTGTTGACGGTGATCGAAGCGGGATCGCCGGACGCAGGCGACGGCCTGGTGATCGCCAACAAAGCCGATCTGAACCCGGAACAAAGGCCGGATGTGCTGGCGGTCAGCGCGTTGACCGGGGCCGGTCTGGCGGAACTGCGCGCGCGACTGGCGGCCGAGGCGATCGCGCTCACGCAATCGAGCGGTCCGCCGCCGTTGACTCGCGCGCGGCATCGCACGGCCCTCGGTACCGCGGCACGCTGGCTGACCGAAGCCGAAGTCGCGACCGAGCCGGAACTGCGCGGCGAGGCGATGCGGCTCGCGCTGCGGGCGATCGGCACGATCACCGGCCAGGTGGGCGTCGAGGACATCCTCGACTCGATCTTCCGGCAGTTCTGCATTGGGAAATAGCGGGAGGGCGCGATGCGAACGGAACTGATCTCGATCCCGACGGAGACCACTCCGCTCGACGGCGCGCTGCATTGGCCGGATCGACCGGTGACCGGCGCGGCGCTGCTGTTTCACGGCAATACGATGAACTTCTATGTCGGGGCGCCCCGATTCCTGCCGCCGGCCTTGACGGCGATGGGCTATGCGTGTCTGGCCTTCAATCGGCGTGGACACGACATTCTGAGCATCCGCGACAGCCGCGCGGCCGAGGGCGCCGCGTTTCAACTCACATCCGAGGGGATCGCGGATAATCGCACCGCGGCGCGCTGGGCGGCGGAGCGGGGGCTGCCGCCACCGGTCGTCATCGGTCACAGCAACGGCGGTATGCTGGCGGTGCCGCACGTCGTTTCGCATCCGGAAACGCCGGCGCTGATTTTGTTGTCGGCGCATGGCGGCGGCAGGGACGGTGTCGCGCGGTCGAGTCGCGCGGGCCTGATGGCGGGCGACCGGCTCGCGGAGATCACGGCCCAGGCGCGGACGATGGTGGCGGAAGGCCGCGGCCGCGAGCTGTTGCTGATGCCGGGCTGGTGGTACGTGATCTCGGCGGAAAGTTTCCTGGACAGAATGACCGAGATGCCGGACATTCTGGAGCTCGCGCCTCAGGTTCGCTGTCCGGTGCTGTATCTGCGCGGCGATCGGGAAAGCGCGGACAACTATCCCGCCGAGGCGTTTCAGGCGCGCGCGGGCGGCCCGTGCGCGGTGGCGATCATTCCCGATTGCGATCATTTCTATGTTGGCCGGGAGGCGGCGGTGACCGAGCGGGTCACGCGATGGTTGGGGGCGTTGTCCGGCTAACGCCGATCCACGAACGGCACCAGCACCAGCAACCAACGCGGTGAACGCGGCGGACACCACGATCAGCGGCGCCAGCCGATTGGAAAACACGTGCTCATACATCACCGCGCCGATCGTATCGGACAGCGGCGTCGCCAGATTGATCACCGACATCAGCGCCGCGAACGTGAACCCTTCCGCCCGCGGCGGGCACACCGCGGCGGCGAGGCTCAGTGTCGCGACATTCGCCACCATCGCCGCCATGCCGCCGAAGAAGTAGATCAGCACCGCGCTGACCGGGTCCACCAGGCCGAGATACGCCAGCGTGCTCACCACGCCGAACGCCAACGACAGATACAGCAAACCGCGCCGCGGCATGCGCCACAGCGCGTAACGATACAGCAGCCCGCCGGCGATCCAGCCCACCGCGTTCACCGCGGACAGCAGTCCGATGAACCCCTGCGAAAACTTCAACCCATCCGTCAGCTCGAAATACAGCGGCGTCCCGAACCCTGGGCTGAAGTAATAGCAAAACAAAAACCCGCCGATCAGCCACAGATCGCGTGAGCGGAACGCCGCCAGCAGCGCCGCGAGGCCTTGCACGAAGCCGGCGCGGTCGATCGTGGCATGCTCCTCATGCACGAGGCGTAACGACGCGATCACCGCCAGAGGCGCGGCCGCGGCCACCCACGCCGCCGCGCGCAAGGCGTCCTGGCTCGACAGGATCTCGATCAGCCAGCCGCCCAGCACCGAGGTCGCGACGGTGGCGATGTTGAACCACAGCCATTGCTGATTGACGAACGCGTCGCTGGCGTTGAGCCGCTGGCCGTTCTCCACCAGCAGGCCGCCGCACACCGTGCTCGCGGTGGCCATCGCCACGGAGGTGACCACCAGGGCCGGAATGATTGCCCCCGGCGTCGTCAGCATGCCAACCCAGGCGAACGCCACCGTGGCCGCGATGGCGGCGAGCAGCAGGTACGACCGCCTCCGGTAGCCTGCCAGCGGCAGAAAGTCGGAGACCAGACCATACAACGGCTTGATCACCCACGGCACGTCCAGCACCGCCAGGGAGGCGCTGATCTCCACCGGGCTCCAACCGCGCGTGGCCTTGAGGAAGTGCGTCAGCGGTTGCCAGACGACACCGGATTTGGCCTGGCCGATGCCCTCGACCGCGTAAACGATCGCGAAGAACAGCATCAGGCGGGCGGTGCCGTCCGGTCGGGGCTGAGAAGACATGCGGCGATGAGTGTGCGTGAGGCGGTGCGCGCCCTCAAGCGGAGCCCGACAGCCAAGGTTCAGATCGATCGTCCGCGCGAACCGTCCCATACGGAGCGACAAATCGCATCCGTTGCAACATTTCCTTTCCAATAAGCGACGATCGCGGTAAAGCGAATCCGGGGATGGGGATCAGACGGCCCCTGGAGGAGTCCAATGTCCGACAACAGCAGCAACGGATTTGGCGCCGGCGCCAACGGTGGCGGGAGCGTTTGGGGAGCCCAGGTGGCGTCGGCTCAGGCGGGTGGGAGCATGGCCCCGGTCGCGGAGGTTCGCCACGTCTATCCGCTCGCGGTACGCGATCATGGCCTCGCCACGGCGGTGTCCTTGCTGATGCGCAGCCTGCCCTATGCGCTGGCGCGATTCGGCATCCTGCTCGGCTGCGCGGTCGTCTGCATCATCTGGCTCGTCGTCGCGTTCGGCGGCGCGGCCTGGTTGGGCACCCACATCGCCGGCGCGTTCGGCTTCGTCTGGCTGATGCTGTGCCTCGTGGGCGCCGGCTTCGTCTGGGGCACCATCCTGCGCTACGTGCTGCATTTGCTGGCCTGCGGCCACGTCGCGGTGCTCACCGAACTGATCACCCGCGGTCAGGTCGGCAACGGCTCGGAGTCCATGCTCGCGTACGGCCGCCGCGTGGTAACCGAGCGGTTTGGCCAGGTCAACGCGCTGTATGCCTTGAACCTGATGGTGCGCGGCGTGCTGGCGGCGTTTCACCGCACGCTCGACTGGGTTGGCGAGGTTTTGCCCGTCCCGGGGCTCGAGGGCGTCGCCAATCTGGTGAACATCATCCTGCGCGCGGCCACCCGGTATCTGGATAAAGTGATCCTTTCCTACAACCTGGCGCGGGGCGACGAGGAACCGTGGCGCGGCGCGCGCGAGGGCATGGTGTACTATGCGCAAAACGCGGTGCCGATTTTGAAAACCGCCGTGTGGGTCGTCATTCTGGAGCGCGTGCTGACCGTGGTGTTGTGGTTGCTGCTGCTGGCTCCGGCGGCGGCGATCACCATGATGCTGCCGCACGCGGTGCGCGAATCGGGCGCGATCGTTACGATCCTGGTCGCCGCGATTCTCGCCGGGCCGTTGCGGGCGGCGTTTCTGAAACCGCTGTTCCTGATCATGATGATGGTGCGGTTCCACGCGTTGATCGAGAACCAGCCGATCAACCAGGAATGGGATGCGCGGCTCGCGACGATCTCGGACAAGTTCCGTGATCTCGGGACACAGGCGGCGGCGGGATGGGGCGGGATGCGGCCCCCGGCCCAAAGCACGTCAGCCCAGGGGGTGTGAGGCCAGGGGGTGTAAGGCCAGGGGGGGTGAGGCCAGGGGGTGTAAGGCCAGGGGGTGTGAGGCCAGGGGGTGTGTCAGGCTCCTCTGGGCCGGACCCTGACCCCGCCTCCTGGCGCCGCATGTGCCGCGACAGGTCACCGGGCGCGCCCGCTGATGACGTATTGGGCGTGCCGAAGCGCGAGCAACGAAAGCGCATGCGAGAGGTGCGCGGGGAAGGTTTGACGCGGCGGGCGGCCTGACCACATCCTCCGGCCATAAACAGCGGCCGCTTTAATCGCCACCATGCCGGAGGAAGTCGTTCATCATCGCGCGATGATCACCGCGTGCGCCATTGGCGCCACGGTGCTGCAATCGCTCGACCAGACCATCGCCAACGTGGCGCTGCCGTACATGCAGGGCAGTTTCTCGGCCAGCTACGACGAGATCACCTGGGTTCTGACGTCCTACATCACGGCGACGGCGATCATGACCGCCCCGGTCGGCTGGCTGGCCGCGCGCTTCGGGCGCAAGCCGCTGTTCCTGGCCGCCATCATCGGCTTCACCATCAGCTCAATGCTGTGCGGCGCGGCGCAATCGATGGCGCAGATCGTGCTGTTTCGCCTGCTGCAAGGCATGTTCAGCGCCGCGCTGGTGCCGCTGTCGCAGGCCACGCTGCTGGACATCTACCCGCACGAGCGGCGCGGCTTCGCCATGGCGATCTGGGGCATGGGCGTCATGCTCGGCCCGATCCTGGGGCCGACGCTCGGCGGCTATCTGACCGAGACCTACAACTGGCGTTATGTCTTTTACATCAATCTGCCGTTCGGGCTCGCCGCCGCCACCGGGTTGATGATCTTCCTGCCCGGCGGCCGGGGGTCGAGCCGCGACTGCGGTTCGACTGGCTCGGGTTCGCGCGTGCTGACGATGGGCATCGGCGCGATGCAACTGATGCTCGACCGCGGCCAGGATCAGGACTGGTTCAGCTCCAGCGAAATCGTCACCGAGGCGGTGCTGGGCGGGCTCGGCATCTATCTGTTCCTGGTGCACATGGTCTGGGCGCGCCATCCGCTGATCCGGCCCGAGGTGTTCCGCGACGTCAACTTCTCCTCCGGACTGGCGCTGATGTTCGCGGTGGGCACGTTGCTGGTCTCCAGCCTCGCGCTGATGACGCCGTGGCTGCAGGTGCTGAGCAACTATCCGGTGGAGACCGCCGGCCTCATCATGGCGCCGCGCGGGCATCGGCAACCTGGCGACGATCACCTCAGCGGGCGGCTGTCCACCAGGGTCGACGCGCGGCTGCTGGTGGGCACCGGATTGCTGCTGATCTGCCTGTCGTTCTGGCTGATGACCGGCTGGACGCCCGACGTGTCGGAGCGGGAGATCATCATCGCGATCGTCATCCAGGGCGGCGGCATGGGGCTGGTGTTCACGCCGCTGCAAGTGCTGGCGTTCGCGACGTTGCCGCCGGCGATGCGCACCGAGGGGGCGTCGCTGTTCAGCCTGCTGCGCAACATCGGCGCGGCGATCGGCGTATCGGTCGACCTCGTCGTTGCTGGCGCACAACGCGCAGGCGTTGCACGAGATGATCGGCGGCCATCGGTCACGCCGTTCAATCGGGCGTTGCAGATGGTGGGGCCGGTGGGAGAACACGTGCATCACTGGCTCGATCCGGCGACGCGGCAGCGGGGCGACGCTGCTGGACCGCATGATCAATCAGCAGGCGCAGATCATGGCGTATGTCGACGATTACGTGCTGCTGATCATGACCACGCTGCCGGCGCTGCTGCTGCTGTTGCTGATGCGCATGCCGCGCAAGACGGCGGTGCCGGTGGAGACCCAGGCGATGGAGTAAGCGCCGGCTACCCGGTGGCGCGCGCCCGCGACGCCGGCGGGTTCCCGCGCGCGCGGCCAGCGTTTGCCGCGCGGCCGTGACCGCCGCGCCGGTCACGATGAGCGGCGCGCAGCTCGTCCCCTCCCGGATCAGCTCCCGACGCGAGGGCGAAAAATCCGGGTGCAGCGCGATCGGAGCCGCGGCATTCGCGAAATGCGCGCGCGCCCCGGCATCGAGCCAGGATTCCGCCGGCAGGCCCTCGGCCAACAGCACGTCGTGCTGTTCCAGTTCGATGTGGTAATAAGTCACCGAATTCACCGCCATCTGCGCGATGCTGTCGCCGTTGATCAGGTGCTTGATCGGGATCAGCACGCCCTCGACCAATACGGCGTGGTCCGGCGACAACAGCAGGTCGCGATGCGGCACGGTGTCGCCGAACGCGCCGGCTCGCACGCGGATCGGCCAGACCCGCGATCGCTCGGGATGCCGGCGGCAATCGACCCGCCGCCATCCGATCCACGTGATCGGCGTATCCCCAGTGTCCGCGCCCGCACGAAATCGCTGATCGACAGGTCCTCCACCGCGACGTCCCCGCCGGTAGTCGCCAGCCGCGTGCCGGAAGCGAAGCATTCGACCGACATCAGCACGGCGCCGCCGCTGAACGATGGCGCGGTGATGAAGCTCGCGCCGGCATAGTCGCTGGTCAGGTCGAGCGCGTAGGCCGCCGAACCGTTGTTGCCGATCGTCAGCGTGCCGGCGTCCGGTCCCGACGGCGTGAATGCCGCGGTGTCCACCGTCGTGTCGTTGATCAGGATCGAGTTGCCCGCGGTATAACCGACGATCCGCGCCGCCACGCCGCCGGGCACGCGTCCTGCGCGAGTTGAGCGAACCCCTGGGGGCGGTTGCTGAGATTGAGCGTGCCGGTGGCGTCGGCGAATTCGATCGTCACGTTGGGCCCGACGAATGTCGACAGGAACAGCGTGCCGTGACTGCCGATGACGATCGTGCCATCGCCGGTCACCGGGCCGTTCAACTCGAGCAATTGCCGTTGCCCATCGCGATGATGCCGTTGTCGATGACCGGCGCGCCGATCACGAAGCCACCGTTGAGCGTGGCGCCGCTATCACGGTCAGGCTGCCGGTCGTGGCATCCGCCGCCGTGCCGACCTCGATCGCGGACGCGCCGTAGACGGTCAGGAACGAATTGCCGGTGGTGGCCATGCCGGCGGTGACGATCGTGCCGCCGCCCGTCGCGCTCGCGGTCCCGAAATTCGCGAACTGCAGCGTGCCCGGACTGGTCCAGCAGCGCGCCGGTCCCCGTCACGTCGAGGAGCCGCCCGGAGAGCGGCGGCTTCCCGCGTCAGGGAGGCGCCCGCGGTAACCACGAGCGTCGCCAGGGAGGCGACATTCAACGAGCCTACCTGGAAAATGCCGCCCAGCGCGAGTTCGCCGCTGGTATTCAACGTCGCGGCATTGCCTTGCCCGCTGATCGCTTCGAACGAGCCGCCATAGCCGGCGATGGTCACCGTGTCGTTCACTCCCGGCGCCACGCTGGTGCTGCCGGCTGAGGTGTCGGTCCAGTTCAGCTTGTTGCCCCAGTCGCCGCCGGCCGTCGCGCTCCACTGATACGTGTCGTCGGTCGTGGTCCCGGCGCCCGGCGGCGACACGCCGGCACCCAACGTCCCGCTGGCGAGCATGACGTCAGTGCCGGAACCGAGCGGTGCGACGATGACACTCGTGTCCGCCGGCAAGCCGCCCAGCAATGTCAGCGAGCCGACCTGTGACCCGTCGCTCAGCAGCGTCAGCGTGCCGTTTCCACCGTTCGGCGTATAGGCGACCGAGTCGAATGCCAGAGAGCCGAACTGGATGACGTCGCTGATCGCGAAGCCGCTGATGCCGGCGGATGGAATGGCGCCGTCGATGCGCAAGGTGCCGACCTGGGAGCCGAACGTGATGGTGTCGGTGGCCGCCACCGACCCATTGAGCGTGATCACGGAACTGGCGCCGCCGACCATCAGGGTTCCGCTGCCGGTCACCGGCCCGTCGATCTGGATCGAACTGCCCGACGCGGCGATCACGCCGTTGTCGATGATCGACGCCGCGATCGAGCCGTAGCCGGTGATGCTGGCGCCCTGCTCGACGGTCGCGAAGCCCGCGGTGCCCGTGGTGCCGCCGACATCGACGATCGAGTTGGCGTCGACCGAGATACCGTAAATCGACTGCATCAAAAGGCTCGCGGCGGTGAGCTTGCCCTGATTGACGACGATGAGGCTGCCGTCGTCGGTCAACACGCCCGAATCGGTGAGCGTGGCGTCGTTCACGCTCAACGTGCCGCTGATGTTCCCGATCGAAACTCCGCTGGCGGTGACGGACGATGCCGGCGCGAGGGCCAAATTCCCGATGACGCCCGATGAGCCGATGGTCAGCGCGCCGGTCGAGAACAGCCCGCCCAACGCGACGTCGCCGGTGGTTGCCAGTTGCAGCGCGTCGCCCTGACCGCGCACCACCTGGAACTGGGTCGCGGAACCGGTGATGGTGACAAGGTCGCTCGCGCCTGGTGCGACAGTGGCGGCGACGCTGTTGTCGAGCCAGTTGCTCGCGGTGCCCCAATCGCCCCCGGCGGTTGGCACCCACTGGAAGCTGTCCGTGCTGTCGGTGCCGGCGCTCGGACCGGCACTCCCGGCGCCGGTCGAACCGGCCGCCAGCGCGATCTCGGTATCCCGAAAATGTCAGGCAGCGTGAGCAGCGTCGTGGCGGCGGTGTAGTTGCCGGCCACCGTCAGCGTGCCCACGCTGGCGCCATCCTCGGTCAGCGTCACGGTGCCGAGTCCGGGTGCGGTCGGAGTGTAGGTGGCGGTGTCGAACAGCGCGCCGGAGAAGGTGAGCGTGTCGCCCACGCCAAAGCCGGAAATCACGCCCGCGCTGATCCCGCCGACGAACCCGATCGTGCCGGGCTCGAAATTCACCAGGCCGGTCGTGCCGGTGAAGACGATCGGGGCCGAGTCGGTCGCCTCGAACGCGATACCGCCGTTGTTCCCGACGACCAGCGAGCCGGAACCGGAGACGGGTCCCGCGAACGCCATGAACTCGGTGCCGGTGCCGCCGCCGACGGAGATCGTGCCGTTGTTGATGACGGTTCCGGTGAAGGTACCTCTCCGGACGTCGGCCCCGCGATACTCACGCCCGCATCGATCGTGATCGCGCCAACCCGGGGCGCCGGCCCGCCTCCCGGGCCGATCTCGACGGTCGCCGTGCTGTCGGCGAAGAGGTTGCTGAAACTGGTGAATGCCAGCCCGGCCAGTGCGATGCTCGCGCCATCCTGGGCGTAGAGGCTGCCGCTGATGTCGACCGGCGTGGTCACCGTCAACGCCGCGCCGGCGCCGCTGACCATGACCGGGTTGAAGAAGAACGACGCGCTCCCCGCGGTGACCGAGGTGCCGGGCCCGATGTCCAGCAACGCCGAGGTCGCCGACGAACCATTGGTCAGTGTGCCGAAGGTGAATGTGCCCCCGCTCAGGCCCACATTGCCCATCGCGGTGAAGCTGGCAGCGTCCCCTGGGCCGGTTACGGCGAGGTAAGTGGCGTAGCCACTCGGCCCGGTGATGGTAGCAGTATCAGCGGCTCCGGGCGGTGCCGGAGGCGGGCTGGTGTCGGTCGTCGTGTCGGCCCAGTTGGCCGCGGTGCTCCAGGCGCCGGACGCGATCGCTTGCCAGGTGAAAGTGTCACCCATGGCTGTTCTCCGATTTTATGAAATTCGCCCGGACCCGGGGCGCGGGTCCAAATGCTACCATGCGGGGACGGTGCGCAAGGGCCCCCCGACGCCGTACAGCGCGACGGGCGCCCCCTTCCGGAGACGCCCGTCGACTGGTTCAGATCAAGAGTTAGCCGCGCCCGTGTTCACCGGCCCTGGGGTTCTGATCCGCGAAGCCGCCGCGGGATTGGCCGCCCGACTGCTGACCTCCCGACTGCTGACCTCCGGGCTGCTGACCGCCGGATTGCTGGTCGCGCGAACCGCCCATCGGGTTCTTCTGGTTCTGCTCGCCCGGCTTGCCCTGGTGCTGATTGGGCTGGTGCTGGGCTCCCGCCGCATCGCGCTGGTTCTGCTGGCCGGGCATTTGCTGGCCAGGTTTCGCCTGCTGCCCAGGGTTGCGGGTTGCTTGATCGGTCATGGTGTTCTCTCCATTTCAGTGTTTCGGAGCCGCCCTGAGGAAACCTATCGGTTCCGCCAGCCTCTCCGAGCCGCTTCGGCATGACCGTCGTGGTCGCCGAACCAGCCGCCGTGACCACCGCGGTGGTCATGGTCCTCGTAACGGCCGCCGCGCGCGGCATAGCCGCGGCGATCGTCATCGTCGTCCGCGTAACGACCGGACTCCGCGTAGCGACCCAACTCGCGGTGTTCCCAGCCGCGATGCGATGCCTCCGCGTGGCCGCGCGGGTCGCCATACCAGCCGCGGCCGCCATTGCGATCGTCGTCGTCGCGATAACGCCCGCCGCGTCCGCGATCGTCGTTCCCGTTGCGCCCGCGATCGTCGCTCATGAACCGGCCCTCTTCGTCACGTTGACGATACGACCCCGCGCCGCGGTCATCGTCGTCGTAACGTGAGCGGGATGAGTACATGCCGCCCCGCTCGTCGTGGCTCATGAAGCGGCCGTTCTCGTCGCGGTCCCGGTAGTCGCCGTTCCGGCCGGAGCGCGCATACTCGCCGGACCGCGAATGGTCGCGTCCCCGATAGTCGTCGTCATGCATGAACCGGCCGAACTCGTCACGCGGACGGTCGCCGTTCGAACCGCGGCGATAGTCGTCGTCGTCGCGATATCGCGACCCGTAACGATAGTCGTTGTCGCTCGTGAAACGGCCGTGTTCGTCGCGGTCCTGTCCCTGGGAATATCTTGGCATCGCCTGACTCTCCTGCGCATGTGTCCGTGCGGTCCGCACATGAAGCGATCGGGGGTTGGGCGGCGCGAATTCGTTCCGCTCAACGAGGGATGGCCTGCGCGTCTGGATTTGCTGACCCAACGCGTCCATGTCGACCCCGGCTGCGAGGGCTTTGGCGAAGATCCCGTCGCTCGAATCCTCCTCTTCGCCGACATGAAGTTTGATGTAATCGCCGAGCACTTTGACCTTCGCGTCAAAATACGCGTCGCCCGGCTTCTCGGTCATCAGTTCCGCGATCAGCAGCTTCGCGGTATCGTGCACGACCTGAGCCTCGTCGAGGTCGTCGTGCTCGACATTCTTCTCGCGGCAGGCCGGGTAGAACAACTCCTCCTCGAGCAAGGTATGCACGATGAGGTCCCGGCAAATGCGCGCCGCGAGGGAGGCTTTCTTCGAAGACGACGTGGCCTTCTCGTAGTTCGCGAACAGCTCCTCCACTTCGCGGTGATCGGCCTTCAATAGCGTCACCGCATCCTGCCCGTCGCTGTTCGAACTCGGCTCGCTGTTCGAACTCGCCGCGGCGTCGGACGTATGATCGGAGTGCTCACCCGGCGTCCGGTTCGGATTTTTCATCTGCTCATTCTCTCCTAAAGCGCGATCCTTCGTTCGCGTGGCGACTTTCAGGATACTGGGAAAAGTCGAGGCGTAATCGATTGTTCCCGACAGATTGGGAGCGAGCCGGCGTTTTACCTGTTAAAAAGGTTTAAGTTTTAAGTGGCTGTTCATACTATTAAATTCGTGCCTGTCCGGTGCTTTGTCGGATCGAATTAAAAGTCCATATGAGGCGGGTGAACCAAAACGCCGCGCGCCTCGGGCATGTTCGATCGACGTCGTGTTCCGGCACCCGCCGGTGGACGGGAAAGACCTTTCGTGGCAGTCACATGATCCGGGTTTCATTAATCGGTTTGCCGAGAAGGAAATCAGCATGAGCACGAGCCAGAAAGTCGCTGTCCTGGTTGGCAGCCTCCGCGCCGGAAGCCTCAATCGCCGCGCCGCCCATGCACTCGCCGCGCTGGCGCCGGAAGGCATGCGGCCCGAGATCGTGGAGATCGGGGACCTGCCGTTGTACAACCAGGATCTCGACGACGCGCCACCTCAGGCGTGGGTCGCGTTTCGTGAGAAGGTGAAGGCCGCGGACGCCGTGCTGTTCGTGACGCCGGAATACAACCGCTCAGTGCCCGGCGTGTTGAAGAACGCGATCGACGTCGGGTCCCGTCCTTATGGAAAGTCTGTCTGGAGCGGCAAGCCGGGCGCGGTGATGTCCGTATCGCCCGGTGCGATCGGCGGATTTGGCGCCAATCATCATCTGCGCCAGTCGATGGTGTTCCTGAATGTGCCGATGATGCAGCAGCCGGAAGCTTACGTCGGCGGCGCCGCGAATTTGTTCGACGACAAAGGCGCGCTGACCAATGAGAATACGCGGACGTTCTTCACGGCGTTCATCACCGCGTTCTCGGCGTGGATCAGCGTGCACCAGGCGAAATAGGCGTTACCCCAACGCCGACTGCACCCAGCGCGCCCATGCCAGGACGGCGCGATCTTCACCGCGGCGGCCGACGATCTGGATCCCCAGCGGCAGGCCGTTGGGACCGGTGCCCGCCGGCACCGTCACGCACGGCACATGTAACGATGTCCAGATGAAATTAAATCCCGGATCGCCGGTCCACTCGAGACCCGCCGGCGCCTCACCCGGCGCGGACGGTGTGACCAGCACGTCGAGTTCGGAGAGCACATCGGGAAATGCGTGCTGGGTGCTGGCGAAAACGTCGTAGGCAGCGGTCAGATCCGCTTCGGTCTGGTGCAAACCGAAGGCCATGCGTTCGCGCAAACCCTCACTGAGTACCGTCCGGATGCGTCGCCAGTTCCCACCCCAGAGCGCGCGCGGATTCGGCGTTCATCACGATCGGGGTGGGCGGTTTTCAAGCGCGGCGAAGGCATCGGGCAACTCGCGCGGCTGGATCGCGGCGCCGGCGCGGGCCAGCGCGGTCTCGACGCGGGCAGCAATGCCGCGGTTTCCGGCGCCGCGAGATCCCATGACGGCGACTGGCACAATCCGATCCGCGGCGCTCGGCCGGGATGCGCGTCCGGATCGCCGAGATCGCGGCCAGCGACGGCTCCGGCGAAGAACGCGCAGTCGGCGACCGAGCGCGCCAGCACGCCGACGGTGTCCAGACTATCGGACATGAGTCTTCATCCCGATCCGGCTGATCATGCCGAAGGTGGGCTTGTAGCCGACCACCCCGCAAAACGCCGCCGGGCGGATGATGCTGCCTGCGGTCTGCGTGCCGAACGCCACCGGAAACATGCCGGTCCGCCACGCCCGCCGCCGAGCCTGACGATGAACCGCCCGGCGTATGCCCCGGATTAGCCGGGTTGGCGGTAGGGCCGGGCTTGCGGGTGGCGAACTCGGTCGTGACAGTCTTGCCGTAAAACACCCCGCCGGCTGCTCTGGCCCAGGCGACTGGTGCAGAGTCTGCCCTGGGCTGCCATCCGGTCCAGATGGGGGAGCCGTACTGGCTTGGCATGTCCGCAGTATCCAGCACATCCTTAATCCCGATAGGGAGGCCATGCAGAGGTCCGGGTTGGGCTGAGCAGCCGATTTCCGTGCATAATCGGCATCGAAATGGGCGAATGCCCGTATCAGCGTTCACGTTCGGCGATCCGAGCGAGGTGGGATTCAGTCAGGTCTTCAGGCCGCAGTTTACCTTCTTGGATCAGGCCAACAGCCCGCTTAGCTGTCAGCGTAAGGAGATCGCTCGCTCCGGCCATATGCACTTCCTTCCGTCATCCGGTTCTGCCACCAGGCGATCAGACAACAGAGAGTCCCTTCTTACAACGGCGGAGATCGCATTTTGATGGTTTTCTTACGACCTTCGTGGCTATTGGGTAAGGCAACGGCACAACAGAGCGACCTTTCGGAACCTGGTGATTATGCAACCAGAGTCTCTTTGACAAAATCTCGCTGGCTCCAGGCGATTGGCTGGATTGAATAGGCCCGCAGAGCATCGGTCACCGTCGCCGGTACCTGCCGCTCATTGTCGTTGATGACCGCATAGGCGACCGCATTCTCCGGTCGGGTCTCCCTCGTATCGATCCAGGCGAAGGCAAAGCTTTGAGCACTATCTTTATTTGGATTTGTCATCGCTCGAAGAAGCCGTTCCGGACGATGACGTGATTTTGGAACAGCGAAGTCGAAGATGTGATCGAACCCAGATGCACCTGGCAATTTCACTCGAGGTATGTACCGCACATCTATCAGGTCAAGCCATTGGGTCACATCCTCTATGAAGAGACTTTTGACGGTGGGCGAGGCCAGATAAAAAAGATCATTTACTGCGAGCACTGCTTGAACGAGGTTATGCTTCCGAAGGGGAAAGCTATCCGCTGACGCCTGCACCTTCAGGATGCCATCGTCCAATTTCACCCCGAACCCATTTAAAGTTGTCTGAAGCAATTCGCGTCTCTTAGGAAAATCAAGGCTGCATCCTGACATCTCAAGATCATTAAGTGTGTATCCGTCGTCCGTGAGGAGATATCCTCCATCATCTTTTTTGGCATATAGCTGGATACAGTCATTGTGCCGATCCAGAAACGGAGTCGTGATTTCTGTCCATTCCCTGATCTGACGAAGCGTCGTCCGATCTCGAAGCCATGACTGATACCGACCAACAAGCTCTGCGATCTCGCTCACGAAAACAATTCCCGGTCGAATTCGGGGGGCTCGATTATATTGCAAAACCGAATAAAATCAGTGAGCGTCTCCCAAAGGTCGTCCGTGTTTGGAAATTTATCGAGCGGGACTGAAATGGCCCATTTATCATGAAAGCCCTCTCGGTAAATGTGCAGGTGAGGAACGCCTACTACCTCATCATCTGGATTTCGATGTGGCGTGCCGAAATCGAGTCGAGCCAGGATGAGCGTTTGTCGCCCTCGGTGCTGGTAGGTGCGCTTCTCCAGGCTGATCCCGCCTCTGGCGACATCCAGCATAAATGCCTCACGGCCCGTGACGGCTTCCAGCGGTACCATCAGCTTCCCCCTGTGGCCCGGCAGTCGGTATGTGGTGGTCTCTTTGCGCCGCTTTTGCATGGCCAACAGAGCATCCGCCTCGGCTTGGGGCAGGTCAATCACCTGACGCCTCCGACCGCACGAGGTTTCGCCCGCCGCTCCCCCGCTGGCGGTAAACGTCTGCCAACTCCGTCGTGACGGTCTTGCCGATCACCACGCCGCCGGTCGCTCGCGTCCAGGCCACCGGCGCGCTGTCGGCGCGCGGCCGCCAGCCGGTCCAGATCGGCGAGCCATAGCCGCTCGGCATGTCGCCGGTGTCGAGCACGTCCTTCACGCCGACCGGGATGCCGTGCAGCCTGCCTTGCCGCGGCGCGGCGGCCCGCGCCGGCGGCGGGTCGAGATGCGCGAAGGCGTGGATCACCGGCTCCCGCTCGGCGATGCGGTCGAGGCAGGCTTCCATCAGGTCGGCCGGCTTCAGGCTGCCCGCCGCGATCTGTCGCGCCGCTTCGGTCGCGGTCAGGCGGATACAATTCGTTCGACATGATGACCTCTCGCGGCTGTTCGCCGGAATTAGGTCACAGGAAATTCGACGGGCCAAGGATGCGTGTCAGGACCGCGTCGTTCCCCAGGCAAACGGGTGCCCAACAACCGCGTCGCACCGATCGTCGCGATGCGGTAACCGCCCATGAAGGTCGCCGCTCGTGACAATCACGGTCGTGACACTGGCGCGGCGCGGCGCGAGGGTCCATCTTGGCGGCGATGGAGCAACAGGACCACACCCACCCGATCCGGGTCGGAGCGTCGCCCGACGGGGCGCTGACCTATCTGGTCGATCTGCCGCCCGAGTCGCTGCCGCCGGTCTCTCGCCGCGACCTGGAGCGTGCGTGGTACGCCGCGCGCCGCGCCGCGCTGGCCGAGCAATGGGGCGCGGTCAGGGTGTTCCGCTTCCTGCGCGAAGACGGCGCGCATTCCGATCTGGTTCTGGCCGATCGCGACGCCAGTTGCTGGGCTGGCGCGCTGGATGCGATCTACGGGATCGGCACGCGGCAAGGCTTATCATTGTGCCTCCGGTTGCTCGCGCTGATCGATTTGCTGGCCCGCTCGCCCTGGGCCGTGCCGTTGTTGCGGCTGGCACGAGACGGAGCCGAACCCGACCCGGCGCTGCTGCATGCCGCGGCGACCGAACCGCTGACGGGTGAGGCGCGCTTCGACCCGATCGGTTTCCGCGCCCGCCTCGCACTCTATACGTCCCAACGCCTTACAGGAGCTTCCGCATGAGCCGTGCCGCTTTTCCTCGATCGCTGGCCCTGGGAGCGGCCCAGGGACTGGCGTTGTTGCTGTCGGCCTGCTCCGCCGGATCGATGGGTGGTTCGGCCCCCACCGTGGAGCCGAACGGGGTCGTGATCGATGGATCGACCGATCTCGCGACGCAGCAGGCATGCCGGGAGCGTGTGAACGAAATGTACAACATTCGCGAGCGCGGTGAGATTTACGCGCCGGCCTCGGCGGTGAACACGCCGTACTCGTCGAACTATGAGGCGGGCGTGCCAAGCCGCGGGCTCTCCAATCAGTTCGCTTACGGACAGAGCCTGGCGGAATGCGAGCGCAACGCGCGAAACGGTTCGGGACCGACGCTCACACCGGCCGCGCCACCGGCTTCTCCACCGGCCGCTCCACCGGCCGCGACGCCACGCTGATCGCGGGGTGTGGCAAGTTTCGCGGCTGTCGGCGGAGTCCTGGCACAGCGCAACGCGCGGATTTTTTATTCCGGTAGCGTGGTGTGTTGGACCGGTTCGTGGGTGCAACGGATCGCCACCGACTGGATGGCGTGGGAGATGACGCATTCGACGCTGTGGGTTGGCGTCATCGCGTTTTGCAATCTGGTGCCGTCGGTCGTGATCTTCCCATCGCGGGGGCGGTCGCGGACCGGACCGATCGCATCAGGCTGACGATGGCCTCGCAATACGTGGCGATGTCGCAGTCGGTCATTTTGATCATCCTGATCCTGACCGGAACGATCCGCATCGAATTCATGGCGTTGTTATCGTTCTGTAACGGGACCGCCGAGACATTCGCGCAGCCGGCGCGGCAATGTCTGATCCCTGGGCTTGTTCCGCGGCAGTATCTTCCGGGTGCGGTGGCGCTGAACAGTCTGACGTATAACATGGCGCGGTTTCTGGGGCCGGCGATCTCCGGGCCGATGATCGCCGCCTGGGGCGTGGTGCCGTCGATCGCGGTCAATGCCGTGGGGTTCTTTTACGCCAGCGTAACAATGACCTTGCTGCGGCTGGATCCGGCGGTGCGGATGGGCAAGCGGGGCGGAGGCTCGGTGCTGCACGATGCGTTGGAGGGCTTGCGTTACGTGACCCGGCATCCCGGGATCGGTCCGTTGATGTTGTTCGCCGCCACGGTCGGCATGACCTTGCGCGCGGTGGGGGAGATGTTGCCGCCGTATGTCTCCTTGCTGTTCGGCCGCGGCGCGGAGGGGCTGGCGACGTTGGCGAGCACCATGGGCTGCGCCGCGATGGCCGGCGGCTTTCTGGTGGCGATCCGGGGCCGGATCGATGGTCTGGCCCGTATCGCGGTCGGTTGCGGAATGCTGCTGGCGCTGGCCACCGCCGGGTTTGTCGCGACGCGCTGGTTTCCCCTGGGTGTCGCCTGCATCGCGGCGATGGGCGCGGCCACGACCATGCATGGGATTTCGTGTCAAACGCTGATGCAGCACTCGGCCTCGCCGGCGATGGTGGGGCGAGTGTTGAGCCTGTGGGGGATGATCACACGGGCGGCGCCGGCGATGGGCGCGTTGGTTTACGGTGCGGCGGCGGAATATTTCGGCTTGCAAATTCCGGTGCTGATCGGTGTGGTCGTTTGTCTCGCGATGTGGGCGCGGACATGGGGGCGACTGGGAGACCTGGCGCCGGAACTGGAGGGGGCCGAAGTGCCGGCGGAGTGACGCGTCGGGTGGCCGGGGCGTTACCGGATCGGCGCGAAATCACCAGCCCCGCGACGCAGTCAAATCATGGTCGGACGCGTCATGACCGGCCACCGACCGGTTTATCTCGATCGGCGCGTGCGGCGGCGGATGACCGGCGCGGTGCCGCGCGTTGCGGGTCGCGTTTTCCGCTGGGCTGTATCAGTGGGCTCAGGCCGCCTGACGCCGTTCCATCGGGATGATCGCCGTCAGCGCGCCCACCAGATCGTCCATCATCGCGTCGGTGTGCAGCGGTCCCGGCGTGAAGCGCAGCCGTTCCTCGCCGCGCGGCACGGTCGGGTAGTTGATCGGCGTCGCGTACATGCCGAACTCGGACAGCAGCCGCTGGCTGACCTCGGTGCACAACGCCGCCTCGCCGATGTGCAGCGGCACGATGTGGCTCGCGGACTCGATCCGCGGCAGCCCGGCGCGGTCGAAGCGGCGCTTCAGCGCGTCCGCCCGCTCGAACAGTTTCGCCCGCCGGGCGTGGTCGCTGCGCACATGCCGCACGCTGGCCAGCGCCGCCGCCATGGTCATCGGCGGCAACGACGTGGTGAAGATGAAGCCCGGCGCGGTGGAGCGGATGTAGTCGATCACCTCGGCGTCGCCGGCGATGTAGCCGCCGTGGCAGCCGAACGCCTTCGCCAGCGTGCCCTCGATGATGTCGATGTCGCCCGCGACGCCGTCGCGCTCGCTGACGCCGCCGCCGGTCGGGCCATACATGCCGACCGCGTGCACCTCGTCGAGGTAGGTCATGGCGCCGTACTGCTGCGCGAGGTCGCGGATCGCGCCGAGCGGGGCGATGTCGGCGTCCATCGAATACACCGACTCGAAGGCGATGAGTTTGGGCGCGGCGGGGGGCGCGGCGCGCAACAGCGCCTCCAGATGCGCCATGTCGTTGTGGCGGTAGATCGAGCAAACGCCGCGCGAACCGCGGATCCCGGCGATCATCGAGGCGTGGTTTTTGGCGTCGGAGAACACCTGCCAGGGGTGTTCGGGGCCGTTCGGGAGGCTGTTCAGGATGGTGGACAGCGCGGCCTGGTTGGAGACGAAGCCGGAGGTGAACAGCAGCGCCGCCTGCTTGCCGTGCAGCGCGGCGAGTTCGGCTTCGAGGGCGTCGTGCAGCGGGCTGGTGCCGGAGATGTTGCGCGTGCCGCCGGCGCCGGCGCCCATGGTGCGCGCGGCGGCGCAGGCGGCCTCGATCACCACCGGGTGGCCGCCCATGGCGAGGTAGTCGTTGGAGGACCAGACCAGGACGCGCGACCCGTCGGGACGCCGGTACCACGGTGCTTCATCGACGTGGCGTTCCAGCGGCGTGAACGTGCGATATCGCCCCTGTGCCCGGATGTCCTCCAACGCTTTGTGACAAAAGGCGTGAAAACCGTTCATGCGTCAGGCGCCTTTTTCATGGCGAGAGGATCGGGGCGAGAGGAGTTGGGCGAGAGGAGTGGGGCGAGAGGAGCGGGGCAAACGAACCAGGGACAGGGCGAACGAAGCAGAACGATGCCGGGCGAACCCTGGAATGGAGGGGCGTGTCGAGTGCGGTTTGCGATGCGAACAGGCCCAGGTCATTGATCGGGATCAATAGCCTCGAACTCCCGGCTGGATCAATGGCGCGGATCGCGACGTACCGCGAAGCCGGAATGCACCAGGCACGGGTCGCGCCAGCCAGGCCGCTCTTTTCGCCGCCCGCGAACCGTGGTCTGCTCCCGGATGGAGGTTTCGGCCTCTGGTGAATTCTGGAAGGAGACGAGGGAATGTTCAGCCATGTCATGGTCGGGAGCAACGATATCGCCCGGTCGAAAAAGTTCTACGACGCCCTGTTTGTCGCGATCGGCGGCAGGGAGGGGAAAGAGGACGCCAAGGGCCGGCTGATTTACGCGCACAACGGTGGCCTGCTGCTGGTGAGCAAGCCGATCGATGGCAAGCCGGCCACGCACGCGAACGGCGGTACGATCGGCTTCGCGATGTCGAGCCCCGAGCAAGCGGCGGCGTGGCACAAGGCCGGCGTCCAGAATGGCGGCACCGCGATCGAAGACCCGCCGGGCGTTCGTCCGGGCGGGGCGATGTATCTCGCTTACCTGCGCGATCCCGACGGCAACAAGCTGTGTGGGCTGCATCGCCTGCCGGCTGCCTGACGGAACCACGAGGGGCCGCCTGTCCGGGCGGCCCTGACGCGGCCCTGGCGCGGGCCGGCGCATCGACCGGCGGCGAGCCCGATGGAGCCCAGATCACATCGCGCCGTACCAATCGATCGAGCGCGGGATGGTCATGCGGCCGCTCCGGCGGCGGTGGCGCCGAGCGTCCATGGCGCCGCGCCTGACGTGAACCGGCGCGCGAGAAACTCCAGCAGCACCGCGACCCGGATCGGCCGAGGCGCACCCGCCGGCGTCAGCAGATGCAGCGCCAACGGTGGCGCGTCCCACCGATCCAGCACCCGCGCCAGGCGCCCGTCGCGCACCGCTTCCCAGGCCAGGAAGTCCGGCTGCAACGCGATCCCGATCCCGGCCTCCAGCGCGAATGTCAGCGCCTCCCCGTTGGTGGCGCTGAGCGGACCTTTCACCGTCACCAACTCAGCCTCACCGCCTGGGCCGGTGAAATGCCAGGTCTGCCCCGAGGCGAGCCATGTGTAGCCGAGACACGCGTGCTCCCGCAGGTCGCGCGGCCGCTCCGGCCTGCCATGACGCTCGAAATATCCCGGCGAACCCACGACCCACCGGCGCACCGGGCAAAGCCGCCGGGCCAACAGACTGGAATCGGCGAGGTCCGCGATCCGCACCGCGACATCGATCCCTCCGGCGATCAGATCCACCCGGCGGTCGTCGAGTTGGAGATCGATCGACACCTCGGGATGCGCGGTGAGGAACTTCGGCAGGATCGGCGCGACGTGGCGCAGCCCGAACGACATCGGGGCGGCCAGCCTGATCCGGCCCCGAGGCACCGCCGAACTGGCCTTGGCTTCGGCTTCGGCGGCCTCACCCTCGGCGAGGATCCGCGCCGCGCGTACCGCCAGCACGCGGCCCGCCTCGGTCAACGCGAACCGGCGCGAGGTGCGATGGATCAACCGTTCGCCCAACCGCGCCTCCAACCGCCGCAGCGCCTTCGAGACGGTGGCGCCGGACAGCCCAAGTTCGCCCGCCGCCGCCGCGAAGGACCCGGTGTCGGCCACTTTGGCGAAAATCGCCCAGGCTTCGAGGTCGGGAAGGGGCAGGGGATACTCCAGAATGGAAATGATGACTTTCCATCCTTTCTGTTTTCTGCGCCCTCGTCGAGCCCCATTTCCCTCGCGCACCAGGGGCCAAAGCCCCGACGAGATCCAGAGGAGTCATCAATGATCGAACGCAGGCAATTCGCCACGCTGGGCGGCGCGAACCACGGCTGGCTGAACGCGAAGCATCACTTCTCGTTCGCCAACTATTACGATCCGTCGCGCATGGGGTGGGGCAATCTGCGGGTCTGGAACGACGACGAGATCGCCGCCGGATCCGGTTTCCCGCCGCACCCGCACGCCGACATGGAAATCATCACCTACGTCCGCGAGGGCGCGATCACGCACCAGGACTCGATGGGCAACAAGGGCCGCACCGAGGCGGGCGACGTGCAGGTGATGTCCGCCGGGTCGGGCGTGCGCCACTCCGAGTACAATCTCGAGGACAAGACCACGACGGCTGTTCCAGATCTGGATCGAACCGACCGAGAGTGGCGGCAAGCCCTCCTGGGGTGCGAAGCAGTTCCCCAAAGGCGATCGCTCCGGCCGGTTCGTGACCCTGGCGAGCGGGTTCGAGGGCGACGAGGACGCCCTGCGCATCCGGGCCGACGCGCGGGTGATGGGGGCCACGATCAAGGCCGGGGAGCGCGTGACTTTGACGCTCGATCCGATCGGGCATGCGTACCTGGTGCCGGCGACCGGCGTGCTCGAGGTCGGTGGCGTGCGGATCGAGGCCCGTGACGGGGCGGCGATCAGCGGCGTCGGGACGATCGACGTCGTTGGCGTGGAAGACGCGGAAGTCGGTCCTGGTCGAGGGCGCGTAACCCTCCCCGGACCGGTTCGCCGGCCGGTCGCCGAGGGTGCTCCCGGCGTCACCAGGGACGCGTCCTCGGTGGCGGTGTCCTGGGGCGGGCCTCCGGGGGTCTTGTCCGGGGCCGACGCCACGGCGAAAGTTTCATCGCGAACCCGGCATCCACCGCAGGAGGCATCCATGCTCGATCTGGTTATCGATAGCCGGCCGAGAGACCTCGGAGGCGGCCTCGCGGTCGGCCGCGTGCTGCCGTTTGCCCGCCGGCGCATGATCGGCCCGTTCATCTTCCTCGATCACATGGGGCCGGCCGCGTTCAAACCCGGTGAGGGGATCGATGTGCGGCCGCACCCGCATATCGGCCTCGCCACGGTCACCTACCTTTTCGACGGCGAGATCCACCATCACGACAACCTTGGGTTCAGTCAGAAGATCTGGCCGGGCGAGGTGAACTGGATGACCGCCGGCCGCGGCATCGTTCACTCGGAGCGAACCGATCCATCCTTGCGTTCGACCGGCGGCCTGATGCACGGCATGCAGGCGTGGGTCGCGTTGCCGCGCGAGGACGAGGAAACCGCGCCCGCCTTCGCCCATCACGCCACCGATGCGCTGCCGGTGCTGTCCGCGCCCGGTGTATGGGCGCGCCTGATCGCCGGCTCCGCGTACGGGTTGACCAACGCGGTGCGGACCTTCTCGCCGCTGTTTTATCTGCACGCCGAACTGGAGCCCGGCGCGAGGCTGGCGTTGCCCGCCGAGCATGCCGAACGCGCCGCCTACGTCGTGACCGGCGCCGTCGCGCATGAGGGCGCGCGGTACCGGGCGGGACAGATGCTGGTGTTCGCCGCGGGTGGCGAACCGGTTATTACGGCCGAGGATGGGACGGCCGAGGATGGGCCGGCTCGCGTGATGCTGCTTGGCGGCGCGAACATTGGGCCGCGCTTTATCTGGTGGAATCTCGTGTCGTCGCGGCAGGACCGCATCGAGCAGGCGAAGGCCGATTGGAAATCCGGCCGGATGACGCTGCCGCCCGACGACAACGCGGAGTTCATTCCGCTGCCGGAAGATCCACCCGCGCGCGAACCGACGCATCCGGTGTAGCGGCCGCCGCCAACCCATTGTGCCGGCCGGCGGCCGGGCACCGCGAATCGTTCCGCGCATGAAGTCGCTGATCGGGTCTGGCATCGACGTGAAGAGCATGGCCGCGCCGAGGTCGTGACGGCAATGAAGCGTTTGACGAAATTGGTCGTTACATCGCTGGCGTCAGGCGGTTCGCGCCTGGCCGATCGAGCGCGCCGGAACTTAAAAATTGACGATGATCAGGTCGTTTTGGTCGCCGCGGGACGAGTAATTTAATAAATTGACACGGTTCATGGCTCTTCCCGTATCGCTTCACGGGCGCTACTCTGTTTTTTATTCATTTCCCGAGGGGGGCGACATGACCGACTATGTCTGGTATCCGGTAACCGGCGACGGCCAAACGCAAGCAACTCAGTTTGTATGGAATACCGGGCAGATCAACTGGAATACCAGCGCCGACTGGGTCCAGGGCACAACCCTCGTTTTCCAAAATCCAGGGCTCTCTCCGGGCGCCGTTCCAGGCAGCGGAAGCGGAACTGGGGCCGGGGCATCGCAAGGGCCCGGGAAGGATAACGTCGGTCTGGTCGCCGGCGACGTTATCGGCGAAGCGCTGCAACTGTATCAGCCCGACCCCGCGAAGGGCGATCCTTACATCGGCAGTCATACGTTTTCCGTCGATGTGCTGGTCAACTCGGGCACCGTCGATATCAACAATCTTCTGCTCAGCGGATTTAATCAGTACGCGGAAGGTGAAACGCCGCAGCTTCCCACACTCGACGTCGAGGGTGCGACATTCAAAATCGAGGGCAGCATCGCCAACTCGCAGGCGGTGTTGTTCCCGACGCTCTCGGTACCCTTCATTGGCACGATCGGGGGCCTGCTGACGGCGACCGGCGGCGGCACGATCGACATCGGCAGCGGCGGAACGGTGCAGGTCGCCGGGTCGGTGCAGGCCAATGTCGTCATGAACTTCAACGACGGTAAAAGCGATCTGCTCGATCTGGCCGGCGTGTCCGCCAACGCACCGGGCGCATTCGCCGGCACGATCGCCAATTTCGCCGCCGGCGACACGATCTTTCTTCCTGCGCTTGGATCGCCCGCCACCTATACGCCGAGCTTCAACGACGGAACGTTGACGATCAGCAACGGCAGCACGACGCTCGCGGCGCTGCCGATGTCCGGCACCTTCAGCTCCACGAGTTTCGCGCTGCAAAGCGCCAACGGCGGCACCGATGTCGTGCTGTCTTCCGGAAGCGGCACCGGCCTGCTCGGCAATCTCACACCCGCGCAACAGCTCGAACTGATTTACATCGCGTACTTCAATCGGGCGGCGGATGGTCCCGGCGACGCCTACTGGGGCGGCCAAAATGTCGCGGCTCAGGCGGCCGGGCAAAGCGCGTCGCTCGCGCTCACCAACATCGCCAACTCGTTCGCGCCGCAGGCGGAAACCGTGGCGCTGTATCCGTTTCTGACGCCGCTCGTCTCGGGCGGCACGATCGATCTGAGCACGCCGGCCGCGCAAACCGGGCTGACCGCGTTCGTCGGCTCGGTTTACGAGAACCTGTTCAATCGCGCGGCGGACCAGGCTGGCCAGTCTTACTGGGTCGATCAGATCACCAGCGGGGCCGTCGGTCTGGGCGCGGCGGCGCTGGCGATCGCCAATGGCGCGACGGCGTCGGACGCCATCGAGGTGCAGAATAAAATCACCGTCGCGCAGGATTTCACGACGCGCACGTACAGTGCGGGATTTGGTGTGTCGGGCGCGTTGCCCGCTTCCTATATCCCCGAGGCGCGCAGTGTGTTGAGCGGCGTTGACGGGACATCGCTGAACGACGCGTCGGTGACCGCGGGAGAGGCCGCGACGACAGCGTACCTCGCCGCGACGCCCGTTCCGACCGCGACAGTCGCGGCGTCGCAGGGCGCCGGCGCCAGCAGCGCCGCGGATCCCGCCATCATCACCATCGCGGGCTCCAACCAGGTGATCGATCCCGGCGCCGGCAACCAGACGATCCAGTTCCTGCCGGGCGCCAGCGCCGATACGCTGGTGCTGAGCGCGAACGCGGTCGAATTCGATATCGGGGTTCGATCCGGGCACCGATGTGCTGGACGTTCGCGCGCTACTGGCATCGGCGAACATCGATCTGGCCGGCGGGGTCGGATCGCTGGGCGATTACCTGACGATCGCCGATCAGGGCGCCGACGCGGTGGTCAGCTTCGATCCGTCGGGCCATGGCGGGGGCAGCGCGATCGCGGTCCTGCGGGGGCTCTCCGGAACCGTCACGGGACTGGATACGCTGCTCGCGCGAGGTGCCATTCAGGCAACTTAACCGACGCGGCCAGGTCGCTTCGCGCCGATGCCGGGCGGCGCACTGTCCAGGGGCCGCGCGCGCTGTTCACGGTCAATGCGCGATGTCCATGGCTGGGGCGGGAGGACTCGAACCTCCGAATGACGGAATCAAAATCCGTTGCCTTACCACTTGGCGACGCCCCACCAGGACCCGTCCAGGCCATCCGGTGATAGGTCGGGACGGGCTCCGCGTAAAGCGCGAAGACCGCTTGCCGCGATCACCGGCCCCGGCCGCCGCCCGGCAAAGTTCCGCCGGCCAAAGCGCCGCCCGGCAACGGGTCGCTCGCCAAAGCGCCGCCCAACTCCACCATCCGGGCCGCGCGAGCTCAGCCGCCGCGGCCGCGGCCTCCCGCGCGCCGGCGAACAGGCCGAAGCAGGTCGCGCCGGAGCCGCTCATGCGTGCCAACAGGCAACCGTTCGTCGCCGCGATGGCGCGCAGCACATCCCGGATCGCCGGCACCAGGCTGATCGCCGGCGCCTCCAGATCGTTCGTCAGCCCGGATAAGTCCGCCGCCATCGTCTGGGCTGACCCCCACGCATCGGGCAGCGTCGCGCCCGGAGAGAAGCCGCCGGCGCGAGCCCGGAACACCGCCACGGTCGAGAGCGGCACACCGGGATTGACCAGCACGCAGCCCGCACGCGGGCAGCTTCGGCGCCGGAGCCAGGATCTCCCCAACGCCGCGCATGCGCGTCGGCCGGGTGCGCAGGCACACCGGCACATCGGCTCCGAGGGTGAGAGCGATGCGATCCAGCACGTCCGCGGCCGGAGCGACCCGCCAGGTCCGGCACAGCAGGCGCAAGGCGGCGGCGGCATCGGCGAATCCACCGCCGATGCCGGACGCGACCGGGATGTGCTTTGTCCAGGGTCAGCGCGCCGGTGGGCGGCATACCGCATTCCGCCGCCAGCATCCGCGCGGCGCGGAGCACGAGATTATCCGACTCGGTGGCCAGGGCCGGCGCGAACGGTCCATTCAAGGTCAGGGACAACGTCTCCGACGGTGTGAAGCTCAGCCGGTCCGCGATCCCGGCGAAGACGGCGAGGCTGTCCAGCAAATGGTAGCCATCCGGACGCCGTCCGGTGACATGCAGGAACAGATTGATCTTGGCCGGCGCGCGCTCGGTCGGATCCACGGCGATCGGAGGCAAGGCGACCTATTGTCCGCTGGCGACGGTGCCGTACGGATGCGACCGGATCTTCGCCTCCAGCTTCGCGGCATCCTCCGGCGTCGGATTGAGCGTCAGGGCGCGGCGCCACTGATACTGCGCCTCGATCTTGCGGCCGGTCGCCCAGTACGCGTCGCCGAGGTGCTCGGTGATGGTCGGATCCTCGGGTTCCAGCCCAACCGCGCGTTCCAGCAGCTTCGTGGCCTCGACCGCGTTGCCCTGGCGGTATTCGACCCAGCCCAGACTGTCGGTGATCGCGCCGTCGTTCGGCCTGCGGGCGGCCGCGCGCTGGATCATCTCACGCGCGCGATCCAGGCTGCGGCCCATGTCGGCCAGCGAGTAGCCGAGGTAATTCAGCACCGACGGCTGGTCGGGCGAAAGTTGCAAGGCATGGTTGAAATCCGCCTCCGCCCGGGTCCACTGCCCAGTACGTTCATAGGCGATGCCGCGGCTGTAATAGACGACCCAATCGTCCCGCACCGGCTGGCGAATGCGGGCGATCACGCGATCGTACGCGTCGATCGCGTCGGCGAATTGTTGCTTCTGCCGCAGCAGATCGCCGAGTTCCTGATCGGGCAAGGAGCTGTCCGGATAATCGCGGCCGATCCGTTCGACCTCGCGGATCGCCTCGTCGGTCTGCCCGATTTGCTCAAGCACCGCCGCGTGCCGGAGCCGGATGATCGGCGCGATCGGGTCATCGATTTTGGCGGCCCGCTCCAGCAGGTTCAACGCCACGTCGTAATGTTTGGACGTGGTCTGGATATCCGCGGCCAGCAGGCGCGCCGTCGCGGAGTCCGGCTTCACGTCGAGCGCGAGGCGGCTCATGATCATTGCGAACTCGCCGGTCTGCTGGGCGCGCAGGGCGGCGGCGAACGTCGCATAGGCTTCCGCCATACCATCGGTCGCGCGGGCGACGGGACGCCGGCCCAGGCTGGCGATCATGCCAGGCAAGGCGATCGACGCGTCGGGCACCGCCTTCGCCATCCGGCCGAGGATGCCTTCCGCCTCCGCCAGTTGCCCCGACCTCGCGTACCAACTGGCGAGGATCAGCGCCGTGCGCGGGCTTTCGTCGCCCATCGCGCCTTCGGCCTGATGATAGAACGCCGCTGCCTCGACCGGCCGCCCGCTGATGTCGGCGATCATGCCGGCGTGCAAGGCGACAATCGGCATATAGCGCGGGTTCTCCAGCAGCGGCCGCAGCGTGGACAACGCCTGATCGACGTCTCCGGCGCCCTGGCTCGCCCAGGCGAGGAGCAGCGGCTGAAGCAGTTGCATGACGCCGTCACGGGGCATCGCGCGGAACAGGTCCTCCGCCTTGTTCCAGTCGCCCGCGTTCGCGGCGGTGTTGGCGAGCACCATTTGCGCGACCTGATTGCCGGGCAGGCGTGCGGCGAGGGACACAGCTTCCGGCCGGCCGGCGTTGACACAGGCGATAAACGCCTGGAGCAGCAGGTCCTGATCGCCGGGATCGTCGGCCGATGCCTTCAGCAGATCTCCGGCGGCCTGCGCGAAATCGCCCTGGCTCAGTTCGAAGCGCCCGGCGAGGAAGTCGCCGGCTTCCCCGTAGTATTTTGGGACCGGAACCGGACTCGCCGTCGGGTCGGCGGCCGCGCAGGCGGACAAAAGACAAAGAGTGAGCAGAACCGCGCGACGCGCATCTCGGGACAACCGCATATTACCAACCTGATCCCAACCAGCCAAAAAATTCACGTACGCCATCACGACCAGGCAGCGAGCCAGTCATCTGTCGTCGCACGTGTAGATCGAGATGACCGGCTCGGAGCGCGGTCACGACGGTGCGCGCGTTACCCCAACCGGCCGAAAGACCGACGCAGTGGCGCCCCACCCTCATCGCCGGCATCCCGTAAGGCCCATGCGGCGATGGATGGCCGGCTCGGAGACCGGCCATGAGGTGTCGGGCAACGCGTCGATCTTTCCGCCGCCTGGCATGAAAAGGCGGAGTTTCCGCCCGCCGGTATAACATCGCCCGGTTACAGCTGTCATGCGGTATGACCGGGTTTTGACGCGGCGCGGGATGACGATTGAGTCACCGAGGGGCCATCGCGCCCGTGGATTCTTCCCCGTCGCCATCAGGCGGCGAAGATCTCATCGACGGTGCGGGACACGCTTTCGCGCCAGTCCGGCAGGTGAATCCCGAACACGCGCCGCAGCCGGCCGCAGTCCAGGCGAGAATTGGACGGACGGCGTGCCGGGGTCGGATACTCCGCCGTCGTAATCGCCGCGACGGTGGTGGGTGTTTTCGCGCCATGGCGCGCCGCGGCCGCGAACACCGCCAGAGCGAGGCCGTGCCACGTCGTTTCGCCGGAGCCGGCGGCATGAAACACGCCGGACCAGGCGTCGTTCCAGCGGTCGGCCTCGATCCGGTCGGCGATCGTCAGAATGGCGGCGGCCAGATCGGCGGCGGAGGTCGGACAGCCGTGCTGGTCGGCGACGACCTTCAGCGCATCCCGGGTTTGCGCGAGTGCCAGCATCGTGCGCACGAAATTCTTCCCGGTGGCGGCGTAGACCCACGCCGTGCGGAGGATGATGGCATGCGCGCCCGAGGCCAGAACGGCCTGCTCACCGGCCAGCTTGCTTGCCCCATAGACGCCGCGCGGCGCGACCGGGTCGGTCTCGACGTAGGGGGCCGGCTTGTCGCCGTCGTACACGTAGTCGGTGGAGACGTGGATCAGCGGAACGCCGGCGGCGGCGCAGAGGCGCGCCAGCTCCGCCGGTCCATCGCGATTGGCGCGGTATGCGGCGGCTTCGTCGGTTTCCGCCGCGTCCACCGCGGTATAGGCGGCGGCATTGACCACCAGCCACGGCGTCGCCGCCTCGAACACGGCGGCGATCGTTTCGGGCCGGTCGAAATCGAACGCCGGCCGCCCCACGACCTTGATCCGCTCGCCGCCCCGCGCCGCCAACGCGGACGCGAGCTGTCCCGAGCCGCCGGTCACCAGGATGGGAGGGGTCATGGCCAGGATGGGAGAGGTGATGGATGGACCGCCACGCGACGGTGCCGGGTCGGGCGGGTCAGAACCATGTCTCGCAGTCCCTCAGCCGCGGCAGCAGCCTGTCCTTTTCCGAAAGGATCGCGTCGCGCCCGGTGAACGGCCATGTCACCGCCAGATCGGGATCGTTCCAGATGACCCCGCGTTCGGCGACCGGATCCCAGGGCGCGGTGACCTTGTAGATCACCTCGGTGTCATCGGTGAGCGTGCAATAGCCGTGCACGAATCCGACCGGCACCCAAAGCTGGCTCCAGTTTTCCGCGCTCAGCTCGACCCCGACATGCTGGCCGTAGGTCGGCGAGTCGCGCCGGAGGTCGGCCGCGACGTCCCAGATCGCGCCCCGCACGACGCGGATCAGCTTGCCCTGCGCGTTGGCGCCGATCTGGCAGTGCAGACCGCGCAGCACGCCGCGGGCGTTGGACACGGCGTGATTGTCCTGCACGAACGGCCCGGCCACGCCGGCATCGGCGATAACGGGTCTCGTTCCAGGTTTCCGAGAAAAAGCCTCGTGGGTCGTGGAAGCGTCGCGGCGTCAGCAGAAGCACATCGGGGATCGCCAGAGGTTCGACGTTCAATCGTGTTCTCCTTCCGCCAACTCCATCAGCACCCGCCCGAGATCGGTCTTCCCGAGCGCGGTCGCCTGTGTCCGCAAGCGCGTCGGCTGAAATGTAGCCCATGCGAAACGCCACCTCTTCCGGACAGCCGACCAGATTACCGGTTCGCGACTGGATCGTTTGCACGAAGGTCGCGGCCTGCAGCAGGCTGTCGGGCGTGCCGGCGTCGAGCCATGCGCAACCGCGCGACAGCCGCTCCACCCGCAAGGTGCCGGCCTGCAGATAGACCTTGTTGAGGTCGGTGATTTCCAGTTCCCCGCGGGCGGAGGGCGCGATGCCGCGGGCGATTTCGGTGACGTGGCGGTCGTAGAAGTAGAGGCCGGTGACGGCCCAGTTGGAGGCGGGGACGGAGGGTTTCTCGACGAGGTCGATGGCGCGGCCGGCGGTGTCGAAACTGACCACGCCATAGCGCTCGGGGTCGCGCACCTGGTAGGCGAACACCGTGGCGCCGTCCTCGCCTTTCGCCGCCTGTTGCAGCAGCTGCGACAGATGATCGGCGTGGATGATGTTGTCGCCAAGCGCCAGGGCGCAGGCCGCGCCGGCGATCCAGTCGCTGGCGATGAGGAAGGCCTGCGCGATGCCGTCGGGCCTCGGCTGCACGGCGTAGGCGAAGCGCACGCCAAAGCGGCTGCCGTCACCCAGGAGACGCCTGAATTGCGGCAGGTCCTCGGGCGTGGAGATCACCATGATGTCGCGGATGCCGGCCAGCATCAGGGTCGACAGCGGGTAGTAGACCATCGGCTTGTCGTAGACCGGCAGCAATTGCTTGGACGCCGCCAGGGTCATCGGATGCAGCCGCGTGCCGGAGCCGCCGGCGAGCAGAATGCCCTTCATGCTGCTGTCCCCAGTCGCTGACCGGCGTAGCGGGCGGCGCGCACGCCCTCCCACCAGGCTCGGTTCGCCAGATACCAGTCGATGGTGCGGGCGATGCCGGTTTCGAAGTCGTGCGGCGCTTTCCAGCCCAGCGCGGCCTCGGTGCGGGACGGGTCGATTTCGTAGCGGAAGTCGTGTCCGGGCCGGTCGGTGACGAAGCGGATCAGCCGTTCCCGCGGGCCGGCGGGATCGGGCAGGCGACGGTCCAGATGGGCGCAGATCGCCTTCACCACGTCGAGGTTCGAGCGCGGTTGCCGCCCGCCGATCGCGTAGGTCGCGCCGGGCTGGCCGGCCTCGATCACCCGGACCAGGGCCGCGGCATGGTCATCGACAAAGATCCAGTCGCGCATGTTGGAGCCGTCGCCGTAAACCGGCAGCGCCAGGCCGGCCAGCGCGTTCAGCGTCACCAGCGGGATCAGCTTCTCCGGGAACTGCCAGGGGCCGTAATTGTTGCAGGTGTTGGAGACCATGGTCGGGCAGGCCATAGGTGTGGTGCCAGGCGCGGACCAGATGGTCGGACGCCGCCTTGGTCGAGGAATACGGGCTGCGCGGATCGTAGGGCGTGGTCTCGGTGAACGGCGCGTCGCCATGGTCCAGCGCGCCGAATACTTCGTCGGTGGAGACGTGGTGGAAGCGGAACGCGGCTTTGCGGGCGGGATCGAGGCCGCCGAAGTGCCGCCGCGCCGCCTCCAGCAACGTAAAGGTGCCGACGACGTTGGTGTGGACGAAATCCGCCGGGACCGTCGATCGAGCGGTCGACGTGGCTCTCGGCGGCGAGGTGCATGACGGCGTCCGGGTCGTGCGCCTCGAACACCTGGCGCATGGCGGCGGCATCGGCGATGTCGGCGCGGATCAGGAGGTGGCGGGCGTGGTGACGCGCGTCCTCCAGCGCTTCTTCTGAGGCGGCGTAGGTCATCTTGTCGACGTTGATCACGACGTGACCGGTGTGGCGGATCAGATGGCGGATCACCGGCGGAGCCGATGAAACCACAGCCACCGGTCAATAAAAGTTTCATGCGTCGAATATCTCCGAGTGACACCCCCGGTGGGGTTGGTCCGGGCCGATCGGGCCGCGCCGCCGAAGGCCTTAGCATCTATGGGGCGGCAATTCTCAACAAAACGTTCAGCTTGGCCGGCGGACCGCGCGCGACGATGGACAGGGCGGGCGATAAGTTGCGTATTGGCGTCGGGTTCAGCCAGAAATGGCCCGGTCGAGAAAGGGAACACCGACCGCATGAGCAACCAGATGCGCGGCCTGGACTTCGACCTCGGCGAGGCGCCGATATGCTGCGGGATGTGGTCGAGAATCTTCGCCGCCGACGAAATCGCGCCGCGTGCCGCCGCGATCGACGCCGCCAACGAGTTCCCCGCCGATCTGTGGCCGAAACTTGGTGCGCGTCGGGCTGCTGGGCGTCACCGTCGCCGAGGAATATGGCGGCGCCGGCATGGGCTACCTGGAGCACGTGGTGGCGATGGAGGAGGTCAGCCGCGCCTCGGCCGCCGTCGGCCTGTCCTATGGCGCGCATTCCAACCTCTGCGTGAACCAGATTTTTCGCAACGGCAACGAGGACCAGAAGCGCCGCTATCTGCCGAAACTGATCTCCGGCGAGCATGTCGGCGCGTTGGCGATGTCCGAGCCGGGCGCCGGGTCGGACGTCGTGTCGATGCGGCTGCGGGCGGATCGGCGCGGCGACCGCTATGTGCTGAACGGCACCAAGATGTGGATCACCAACGGGCCCAATGCGAACGTGCTGGTGGTCTATGCCAAGACCGATCCGGATGCCGGACCGCGCGGCATCACCGCCTTTCTGGTGGAGAAGGGTTTCGGGCTTCTCCACCTCGCCAAAGCTCGACAAGCTCGGCATGCGCGGTTCGAACACCTGCGAACTGGTGTTCCAGGACTGCGAGGTGCCGGAGGAAAACGTGCTCGGCTCGGTCGGCCGCGGCGTCAACGTGCTGATGAGCGGGCTGGATTATGAGCGCGCGGTGCTCGCGGCGGGTCCGTTGGGCATCATGCGCGCCTGCATGGATGTGGTGCTGCCCTACGTGCATGAGCGGCAGCAGTTCGGTCAGGCGATCGGCGAGTTCCAGCTCATGCAGGGCAAGCTGGCGGACATGTACACGACGATGAACGCGGCGCGGGCTTATGTTTACGCCGTCGCCAAGGCCTGCGATCGCGGCCGGACCACGCCGGAAGGATGCCGCCGGAGCAATCCTCTACGCCGCCGAAAAAGCCACCTGGATGGCGCTGGAAGCGATCCAGGCTCTGGGCGGCAACGGTTACATCAACGATTATCCCACTGGCCGGCTGTTGCGCGACGCCAAGCTGTACGAAATCGGCGCCGGAACCAGCGAAATCCGGCGCATGCTGATCGGCCGCGAACTGTTCGCCGAGACCGCCTGACGATGCCGATCATGGAAAGCACCATCGATCGGCGCGCGCCTGGTTTCCAGGCCAATACCGCGGCGATGGAGGGCCTGATCGCCGACCTGCGCGGGCTGGCTGAAACGGTCTGCCTCGGCGGCGGCAAGGCCTCGCGCGACCGTCACGTCTCGCGCGGGAAATTTCTGCCGCGGGACCGCATTCAGGCGCTGCTCGATCCGGGATCGCCGTTTCTGGAGATCGGCCAACTCGCCGCGCACGGATTGTATGGCGATGAGGTGCCGTCGGCCGGCATCATCACCGGCATCGGCCGGGTGTCGGGCCGCGAATGCATGATCGTGGTCAACGATGCCACGGTGAAAGGCGGCACCTATTATCCGCTGACCGTCAAGAAACATCTGCGCGCGCAGGAGATTGCCGCGCAAAACCGGCTGCCGTGTCATTTATCTGGTCGATTCCGGCGGCGCCAATCTGCCGAACCAGGACGAGGTGTTTCCGGATCGCGATCATTTCGGCCGCATCTTCTTCAACCAGGCGAACATGTCGGCCGCCGGTATCGCGCAGATCGCCGTCGTGATGGGCTCCTGCACCGCCGGCGGCGCCTATGTGCCGGCGATGTCCGATGAGGCGGTGATCGTGCGCGGCCAGGGCACGATCTTTCTGGCCGGCCCGCCGTTGGTCAAAGCCGCCACCGGCGAGATCGTTTCGGCGGAGGATCTGGGCGGCGCCGACGTGCATTGCCGCGTCTCCGGCGTCGCCGATCATTATGCCGAGAACGACGCGCATGCGTTGGGCATCGCGCGCGGCATCGTCGCGCATCTGAATACGGTGAAGCCGGCGTCTGTTGGCGATGCGCGAACCGGTGGCTGCCGCGTTACGACGCGCGCGAGATGTACGGCATCGTCGAGGCGGATCGGCGGCGGCCGTTCGAAGTGCGGGAAATCATTGCCCGCATTGTCGATGGCAGTGAATTTGACGAGTTCAAGCGGCTGTATGGCGCCACGCTGGTCACCGGCTTCGCGCATATCTGGGGCATGCCGGTCGGGATCGTCGCCAACAACGGCATCCTGTTCAGCGAGAGCGCGCAAAAAGGCGCGCATTTCATCGAGCTTTGCGCGCAACGCGGCATCCCGCTGGTGTTCTTGCAGAACATCACCGGATTCATGGTCGGGCGAAAATACGAAGCCGGCGGCATCGCCAAGGACGGCGCCAAGATGGTGACCGCGGTGGCCACCGCCGCAGTGCCGAAATTCACCGTCATCATCGGCGGATCGTTTGGTGCCGGCAATTATGGCATGTGCGGGCGAGCTTACGCGCCGCGGTTCCTGTGGATGTGGCCGAACGCGCGGATCAGCGTGATGGGCGGCGAGCAGGCCGCCAGCGTGCTGGCCACGGTTCGCCGCGACAACATGGAAGCGCGCGGCCAGACCTGGCCGGTCGCGGATGAGGAAGCCTTCAAGGCACCGATCCGCGAGCAATACGAAGTGCAGGGGCATCCGTATTACGCGACGGCCCGGCTGTGGGATGACGGGATCATCGATCCGGCGGATACGCGGCGGGTACTGGGCCTGAGCCTGTCGGCCAGTTTGAATGCGCCGATCGAACCGACGCGGTTTGGCATTGTTCCGGATGTGAATGGATCAGTCCGAAATACTGAAGAGGACTTTGATGTTCCGCAAAATCCTGATCGCCAATCGCGGCGAGATCGCCTGCCGGGTCATCGCCACCGCGCGGCGTCTCGGGATCGCGACGGTCGCGGTGTACTCCGAGGCGGATGCCGGCGCGCGCCATGTGGCGATGGCGGATGAGGCGTGGCCGATCGGGCCGGCGCCGGCGCGGGAAAGTTATCTCGTTGGCGAACGGATCATCGACGTCGCCCGACGCTCGGGCGCCGAGGCGGTTCATCCCGGCTACGGCTTCCTTTCGGAGAACGCCGGTTTCGCGGAAGCCTGCGCGAACGCGGGCGTGGTGTTCATCGGTCCGCCCGCCGCGGCGATCCGCGCGATGGGTTCGAAATCCGCCGCCAAGACGTTGATGGAGAAGGCCGGCGTCCCGCTGGTGCCTGGCTATCACGGCGAGGCTCAGGATTTGGCGACTTTGACGGCGGCGGCGGAGCGGATCGGTTATCCGGTGTTGATCAAGGCCTCGGCCGGCGGCGGCGGCAAGGGGATGCGGATCGTGGAACGCGCATCCGATCTGGAAGCGGCGATCGGTGGCGCGAAGCGCGAGGCGCTCGCGTCATTCGGCGACGACCAGGTGCTGGTGGAAAAATACCTGACGCGGCCTCGGCATATCGAAATCCAGGTGTTCGCCGACACGCATGGCAACGCGGTGTCGCTGTTCGAGCGGGATTGCTCGATCCAACGCCGGCATCAGAAGGTGTTGGAGGAAGCGCCGGCGCCCGGCATGGAACCCGAACGCCGCCGACGCATGAGCGAGGCCGCGTTGGCGGCGGCGCGCGCGGTGGGTTATGTCGGCGCCGGAACGGTGGAGTTCATCGCCGAGGGCGGCGACTTCTGGTTCATGGAGATGAATACGCGTCTGCAGGTGGAACATCCGGTGACCGAAATGATCACCGGCCTCGATCTGGTGGAGTGGCAGTTGCGCGTCGCCGCGGGTGAACGTTTGCCGCTGGCGCGGGATGAAATCCCGATCCGCGGTCATGCGATCGAGGCGCGGGTTTACGCCGAGGATCCGGAACGGGATTTCCTGCCGTCGATCGGCACGCTGGTGCATCTGCGCCAACCGGAGGAAACCGCCGACGTTCGCGTCGATACCGGCGTGCGCGAGGGCGACTCCATTACGCCATACTACGATCCGATGATCGCCAAGCTGATCGTTTGGGGAGCGGATCGTGATATCGCCGCGCGCCACATGGCAGACGGCGCTGGAGGCGTACGAGGTCGTGGGCGTCGCCACCAACCTCGGCCTGTTGCGGGCGATCGCGAAACATCCGGCGTTTCTGGCGGCCGACCTGGATACCGGCTTTATCGGCCGCCATATCCGGCCCGATCCCGCCGCGGCGGTACCCGATCCCGCGGCCTGGGCGGCGGCCGTTCTCGCGGTTCTTGAAGGACAGCGCGTGGTGGCGCCCACCGATCCGTGGGATCTCGCCGATTCGTTTCGTCTCAATGGTGAGGGAGACCAGCGGATCCTGCTGCGAGCGGGCGAAACGACGAAAGCGATCCGCGTCGTGTCGGGTGACGATGGCGCGGCGCGACTGACCTTCGACGATGCGACGATGATCGCGCGCGCCGAACCGAACGGAGTCAGCGTGGATGGCGTGACCCATCGCACCCGCGTCGTGCGGCGAGGCGCGGAGCTGACCGTGATTCATCGTGGCCGCCGCGATCACGTGTTTACGACGATCGACCCGCTGGTGCCGTCGGGCGCGCGTGGAGCCGGCGACGATCGCGTCGTGGCGCCAATCCCGGCTCGCGTCACGCATGTCCTGGTTCGCGCCGGCGATAACGTGACCAAAGGCGCGGCGCTGGTCGTGCTGGAGGCGATGAAAATGGAAATTACCCTGACCGCGCCGCGCGACGGCACGATCGACGTGATCCGCTACGTCGTCGGCGACATGGTCGAGGAAGGCACGGAACTGATCCATTTCGCGGAGACCGCCGCGGCGTGATCGCGGGTTCACGCCGCGGCGGACGGCGTCAGGCGGCGCGCGGCTTATCGGCCGCGAAGACCTCTCGCATGACGGCGTCGAGAATCTCGATCATTTGATCGATCTCCTCATCGGTCACGTTCAGCGCCGGCATGAAGCGCAACGAATCGGCGCGCGGACCATTGATCAACAAGCCACGCTCGCGTGCCCGATCGACGATCGCGCTCGCGGCGTCCCGCTTCAGATCGAGCGCCAACAACAAACCCTGGCCGCGGACGTCGCCGCACCCGTACTCGCGCGCCAGGCCGCGCAGCCGATCGGTCAGATGCGTGCCCGCCTGCCGCACGCGCGTCAGGAAACCAGGTTTCGTGACCTCGTCGATCACCGCGCAGCCAACCGCCGCCATCAACGGATTGCCGCAAAACGTACCGCCCTGGTCGCCGTACTCGAAGCAGCAAACATCGCGATGCGCGACGAGCGCCGCCAACGGCACACCGCCACCGAGACCTTTGGCCAATGTCATGATATCCGGCGTAATGTCCGCGTGCTCGAAACCGAACAATCGCCCAGTACGGCCGATGCCGGTTTGAATTTCGTCGAGGATCAGCAACAGACCACGCTCGCGCGTCAGGTCGCGCAGACCGCGCAGGAAGTCGCGCGTGGCCTCGAAAACACCAGCCTCGCCCTGGATCGGTTCCAGCATCACCGCGATCGTTCGCGGCGTGATCGCCGCCGCGACCGCATCGAGATCGTTCAACGGAACTTTCACGAATCCCGCCACTTTCGGCGCGTAGAGTTGCTCCCACCGGGGTTTTCCCGACGCCGCCATCGTGGCCAGCGTTCGGCCGTGAAAACCGTGATCCATGGTAATGATTTCATAAGCGCCATCGCGATGTTTCGCGCCCCATTTACGGGCGAGCTTGATCGCTCCCTCGTTCGCCTCGGCGCCGCTGTTGGCGAGGAAAACCTGGTGCAGCCCGCTATGCCGCGCCACAATTCGGACAGCCGAACCATCTGATCGTTGTAAAAAGCGGGACTGCAGTTGATCAGACGCTCGGCCTGACGCGTCAATGCCTGAATGATCGGCGGCGGCGAATGACCGAGACAATTCACAGCCCAGCCCTGGATAAAGTCCAGATAGGAACGGCCTTCGCTGTCGGTCAGCCAGGAACCGCGACCGGCCGCGAAGACAATGGGCGGCCGCGGCGTGATCTCCATGACCGCGTCGAACGGATTGGTGGCGAGTGGTGTGGTCATCTCATGCTCCTGGTTTGCTGGAAGATCGGAGCGACGGAGAGCCAGTACGCACAAAGGCCCCCGTCGCTGCCGACGGGGGCCTTTGTGATCAATCCGCGTTTGGCTTAAGGCACGCGCGAACGAAACACCCCCGTCAAAGAACGGCGGCGTCGGCGGTCGGCGATGCTCAGGCGGGACGCGTTGTGCATGCCGCACGAATGTACGACAGCCGCGAGGGTGTCAACAATTTATCGCGACAGCGTGAATGCGCGACCTGGCCTTTGTCTGCGTTCCCGCGAACCGTCGCCGCGCGTGCCGCGACAGATCACCGGGTCAGGGCCCGGTGATGACTCAACTGCCGGCGCGAAGTCCGGGTATCAGCCTTTGCGGGCTCCGCGTTTCGGCAACTCCGCGTTCGGCTTCGAGTGAGCGTCGCCTGCGATCTGGGCCTTGGCGGTATCGCGCAGCCCAACCGTGCGGTTGAACACCGGCCGCGCGGCCGTGCTGTCGCGATCACGGCAAAAGTAGCCGAGCCGTTCGAATTGCACCGCTTCGCCAACTGGCGCCGAGGCCAACGCCGGTTCCAGCAGACAATTGGTCAGCACCTCCATCGACGACGGATTGAGGTCGGCCATCACGTCGCCATCCGCGCCGGGATCGGGACGGTTGAACAACTGCTCGTACAGCCGCACGTCCGCGGTGACAGCGTCGGCGGCCGCGACCCAGTGCAGAGTTGCCTGCACCTTGCGTCCGTCCGGCGCGTTGCCGCCTTTGGTCGCCGGATCGTAGGTGCAACGAAGCGCCGCGATCTCGCCGCCCGGGCCACGCACGATTTCGTTGCACGTCACGAAGAACCCATAGCGCAGCCGCACCTCGCGTCCCGGAGCGAGGCGGAAGAACTTCTTCGGCGGGTCCTCCATGAAGTCGTCGCGTTCGATATAGATCTCCCGTCCGAACGTGATCGGCCGCGCGCCGGCGGAGGGATCGTCGGGATGGTTGATCGCCCGCAACGTTTCGGTCTGCCCGGCGGGGTAATTCTCGATGATCAGCTTCAGCGGCCGCAGCACCGCCATCCGCCGCGGCGCCGACGGGTTCAGCACTTCCCGGATCGCCGCGTCCAGTTGCGCGACGTCCACCGTGCTGTAGGCGCGCGCCACGCCGATCCGCCGCACGAATTCGCGGATCGCCGCCGCCGGCACGCCGCGCCGCCGGATCCCCGCCAGTGTCGGCATGCGCGGATCGTCCCAGCCGCTGACATGCTTTTCCGACACCAGCCGGGTCAAAATCCGCTTCGACAGCACCGTGTAGCTGATATTCAGTCGCGCGAACTCGTACTGCCTCGGCCGCGACGGCACCGGCAGATTTTCGATCAGCCAGTCGTAGAGAGGCCGATGATCCTCGAACTCCAGCGTGCAGATCGAGTGTGTGATGTGCTCGATCGCATCGGACTGGCCGTGCGCGAAATCGTAGGTCGGATAAATGCACCACTTATCGCCGGTCCGCGGATGCGTCGCATGCAGGATGCGATACAGCACCGGATCGCGCAGGTTCATGTTGCCCGACGCCATGTCGATTTTGGCGCGCAGCACGCGGGCGCCGTTGGGGAATTCGCCGGCCCGCATGCGGCGGAACAGATCGAGGTTCTCCTCGATCGAGCGATAGCGGTCCGGGCTGTTCTGTCCCGGCTCGGTCAACGTGCCGCGCTGGGCGCGCATCGCATCGGGCGCGGTGTCGTCGATATAGGCTTTGCCGATGCGGATCAGATGCTCGGCCCAGTCGTATAGCTGCTCGAAATAGTCCGAGGCGTAGTAGAGGTGCTCGCCCCAGTCGAAGCCGAGCCAATGCACGTCGTGCTGGATGGAGTCGATGAATTCCTGCTCCTCCTTCACCGGGTTGGTGTCGTCGAAGCGCAGGTGGCAGCGGCCCTTGAACTCGTTCGCGATGCCGAAATTCAGGCAGATCGATTTGGCGTGGCCGATGTGCAGATAGCCGTTCGGCTCCGGCGGGAAGCGGGTCACGACCTGTTGGGCACGTCCGGCCTGCAGATCGTCGGCGACGATGTCGCGAATGAAATCGCGGTTGGTGTCGGAAATTTCCGAAAGTTCAGACGCCATCAGACGGTGCCTTCGCCGGGGTTGGCAACCTCTTGGAGTGTCATGGCCGGGCCTGACCCGGCCATCTCGCCTGGCACGGTGCCGCGACAGATGGCCGGGTCAGGCCCGGCCATGACGGGGAAACGGTGAGGCCCGGGACCGTATCCGTCCGGTGGGTCTACCTGTCGCGCAGCTTCGGGTCCAGCGTATCGCGCAGGGCATCGCCGAACAGGTTGATGCCCAGCACGGACAGCATGATCGCCACGCCCGGGAAAATCGCGATCCAGGGGGCGGTGGAGGCGTACTCCTCGGCGCCGCCTTGCAGCATCAAACCCCAGGCGGGCACGGGCTCCTGCACGCCCAGACCCAGGTAGGACAACGACGCCTCGGCGAGGATGGCCTGGCCGACGAAGGCGGTGACCATGATCAGGAACGGCGCCATCACGTTCGGCGCCATGTGGCGGAGGATGATCCGCCATGCGCTGAAGCCGCAGGCCCGGGCGGCGTCGACATAGGGCACCTCGCGGATCACCAGCGCCGCCGAGCGGACCACCCGGGCGCAGCGCGGGATCAGCGGGATGGTGATGGCGATGATGACGTTCTGCACCCCGGTGCCGAAAATGGACACGATCGCGAGCGCCATGATGATCAGCGGAAACGCCATGACGACGTCGAACACCCGCTGCATGATCATATCGACCAGCCCGCCGACGTAGGCGCTGGCGACCCCCAGCACGAGGCCCAGGCTGCCGCCGACGAACGCCGAGGACAGGCCGACGATCAGCGCGGTCCGGGCGCCGAAGATGATGCGCGACAGCAGATCGCGGCCGAACTGGTCGGTGCCCAGAAGATGGTCGAGCGACGGTGCCTCGGTCATCGCGCCGAAGTCGTTGGCGGTCGGGTTATAGGGCGCCAGGAACTCCGCGAAGATGCCGGTGATGGCGATGATCAGCACCAGCGCGAGGCCGAACGTGCCGAGCGGTTGACGCCGGCAGAAGCGCAGCCCGCGCGACCAGACGGAGGGCCGCAGGTCGAGGGCATCGGGATCAAAGGCGGTGACGGACATGATGGACGTCCCCGATCAGTTGAAGCGAATGCGCGGGTCGAGCCATGCGTAGAGCAGATCGACCGCGAGATTGGTGAACACGAACACCGCGACCGTCAGCATCACCAGCGCCTGGGTCAGCGTATAATCCTGATTTTGCACGGCCTGCACGAACAGCCGGCCGACGCCATTGAGGTTGAACACCTGCTCGGTCACCACGAGGCCGCCGATCAGGAACGCGAACTCGATCCCGATCAACGTCACGATCGGCAGCAGTGCGTTCTTCAGCGCGTGACGGTTGATGATCAGCTTGTTGATCAGGCCCTTGGCACGGGCGGTGCGGATGTAGTCTTCCTTCATCACCTCCAGCATCGCCGAGCGGGTCATGCGCATGCTGACGGCGGCGTAACGATAGCCGACGGTGAGCGCCGGTAGCGCCACCATCGACAGGTTGGCGATCGGGTTCTTCCAGATCGGCACATAGTCGATCGGCGGCATCCAGGGCGTGCCGGTGATCCAGCCGGTGATGTCGAGCACCAGCAGGATCGACACGATACCGATCCAGAACGACGGCGTGGCGATGCCGCCGATGGCGAACACACGCACGAGGACGTCGAGCCAACTGTTCTGCTTCAACGCCGAGATCGTGCCGAGCGGGATGGCGATCGACACCGCGACCACGGTGGCCAGGATCGCGATTTCCAGCGAGACCGGCAACCGCGCGGCGATCTCGGTGATCACCGGCTTGCCGGACCACATGGAGGTGCCGAAATCCAGCCGCATCGCGCCCCAGATGAAATCCAGGAACTGCACGATCATCGGCCGATCGATTCCGATTTCGGCATGGCACGCGGCGAGCGCTTTCGGATCGAACGACGAGCCGCCGCCGCCCAACCGGACGAGGCAGATGTCGCCGGGGATCGCCCGCATCAACAAAAACACGAGCGCCGCCGCTCCGAAGAGAGTCGGGATCGTCAGCAGCACGCGCCGGAGGATGTACCGATACATCTAATTGTCCAGCCAGATATTTGCCAGATCCTGATTGAGGTAGTGGCCGGTGCCGATTTTCCGGCCCTTCATGTGGGAGCGCATGGGCACGATGCGGTAAAACCACAGCGTCGGCAATTGGTCGGCGCCGACATCGATAGCGTGACCCAGAGACAACGCATACGACCACTTCCTCCCCGCGCGGTTCCATTCGATCGTGAACCGACTTCGTTCGTATCCTATCGCGCCGCGCCGGGAGAAGCCAGTAAGATCGCCGACCGCGCTCAGCGGTCGAGCCAGATATCCGCGAGGTCCTGATTGATGTAATGACTTGGTCCGATTTTCCAGCCCTTGACGTAGGACTGGTAGACCATGATCCGCTCCCACCAAAGCATAGGGAATTCGTGCGCTTCGGTATCGACGACCTGCTTTTCGTATGCGCGCATCAGGACGCGCAACTTTGTCGGGTCGGGTTCGTGGAGCATTTTATCGTAGAGGTCCGCCTCGACCGGATCCTTATAATAGCCGTAGTTTTCGACGAACACATCGTGCGGCAGATACTTCTGCGTATCGAGCACGGGATTGACGATGCTGTTGCAATTGGCTTCGACGACGACGTCGAAATCTCCGGCGCGCATCGCGGCGAACCAGGGACCGGTCGGCACGACCTTCTGCGTCGCGTGAACGCCGATCTTGCTCCACTGATCGACGAGCCAGATGCCAACGAACTTATACGGCTGATCGACATTGCGGTTGAGCAGTTCGAAACTCAGGCCCTCCGCGCCGGCTTCCTTCAGCAGGCGGCGTGCCTCGGCGCGCGACTTGTCGATATCGGGCCAGAAGCCGGCGAGTTTTTGCAGTTCCTCTTTCGTCGCGGCGAGCGGGGAGCCTGGGAATACGATCCCGCCGACCGTATGCACGTTGGCGATGTGCGACAGCGCCGGTCCGCCCTTCCATTGATTGATCGCCAGCAGCAGAGCGCGACGCACCCGCACGTCGTCGAACGGCTTGCGGGAGGAGTTTGGCGTAATCAGATTGCCGCAATTCCAGTCGCTCGTTTGCACGGTGATCTTGTCGCCGAGCGCCTTGGTCAAGTCGTCCCGCGCCGAGGGCGGCAGGCCGCGGAACTCGATCGCGGCGCGGTCGGACCGGATGGCGTCCACGCGTACCGACTCCTTCGGCGCGAAGATGCCCTTGAAGCCGTCGAGATAAGGCTCGCCCTTGTGGTAGTAGTTTGGGTTGCGGACGCCTTCGATCGATTGTCCGATCGTGTAGTTGACGAAATTGAACGGGCCCGAACCCATCACGTGGGTTTCATACCAGTGCGGATCGGTATCGAGGATCTTCTTCTCGTAGATGAACGCGTACGGGTCGGCCAGCGCCGGTAGAAACACCGGGGTGGCGAATTTCAATTTGAACACGACGGTCGTCGGATCGGGGGACTCGACCGAGTTCGACCATCGAGTACCAGTTTGCCCGTGCGCTCAGGACGCCTTTGGGCGGGAAGATGATTTCGTGCCAGCTCGCGGCGACGTCGGCGGCGGTCAGTTTCGTACCATCCTGGAACTGGACCCCGTCGCGAATTTTGAAGGTCCAGGTTTTGCCGTCATCGGTCGGTTGCGGAACCGTGAGGCAGAGATCGCAGACGAACCGCGTGGTGTCCGCCGGGTTCTGCGGATCGACCCGCATCAGCACGCTGTAGAATGGCGCGACCGTGTGGATCGTCGCGTAAGTGCCTTCCCGGTGACCGTCGAGACTTGGTGGTGCATCGGCCGGAATCATGTAGGTCAGCGTGCCACCTCGCTTCGGAGTTTCCGACGGTGTGGCGGCATGGGCGACGCCGGCGGCGAAGCATGCCGCCACCAGCGTTGTCACAAGCGATTTTTTTGCCTGCATTGTTAGCCTCCCTGATTTTTCGTTCGGTTCGTTACGGCTTGCTTTGGCGTTACTCCTAAAGGCGTCGTGCTCGAGATCGCGGCGTGGACACCGCCGCTAAAAGGGCGTGGTGGCGGTCTTCAACGTCGCCGCCGCGGATTTGTTATCGTCGTCACCCCTCCCTCTTATCGTTCATCACCCTCCTCTTATCGTTCGTCACCCCCCTCTTATCGTCATCACCGGGCTCGACCCGGTGATCTGTCCAGTCCCGTGCGGCGAACAATGGACGGGTCGGGGTCCGGCCATGACGTTGCGACGGCGTGCCGCGGCATCACTTGTCCAACCACACCGTTCCGAGATCCTGGTTGATGTAGTGACTCGGGCTGATCTTCCAGCCTTTCACATAAGACCGCATCGGCACGATCCGCTCCCACCACGGCATCATGATCGTATGCGCCTGCGTATCGAGCACGTAAGTCTCGTATTCCCGCATCCGCGAGCGCTGTTTCACCGGGTCGGTCTCATGCAGCACCGCCTGATACAGGTCGATGTCCTTCTGGTCCTCATAATTGCCGTAGTTTTCTTCATACACCGAGTGCGGCAGATACTTGGAGACATCCAGCAGCGGATTGACCAGCCCCTGGCAATTGAAGTCGATCGTCACATCGAAGTTGCCGGAGCGCAGGCCGTCGAAGAACGGTCCGGTCGGCAGCACTTTTTGCGTCACCTTGAGGCCCACCTTGCTCCACTCGTCGATGATCCAGGCGGCGATGTACTTATACGGCTGATCGACGTTGCGGTTTTGCAAGGTGAAAGCCAGGTTTTCGGCGCCGGCTTCCTTCAACAACCGTCGCGCCTCGGCACGCGACTTCTCGATGTCGGGCCAGTAGCCGACGATCTGCTGCAACTCCGCTTTGGTGGCCGCCAGCGGCGAACCGGGGAACACGATACCGCCGACCGTGCGGACATTGGCGATCTTCGCCAGCGCGGGCGCACCGTTCCACTGATCGATCGCCAGCGCCAGCGCCCGCCGCACCCGCACATCGTCGAACGGCTTCTTCTTATGATTCGCCGTGATCATGTTGACGCAGTTCCAGTCGCTGGTCTGCACCGTGATCTTGTCGCCAAGTTCCTTCACCAATTGGTCGCGCGCCGAAGGCGGCAACCCGCGGAACTCGTTCGAGGCCCGATCGGCCCGAATCGCATCGATGATGACCGACTGCTTCGGCGCGAAAATCGCCTCGAAGCCGTCGAGATACGGCTGGCCTTTGTGGTAGTAATCCGGATTGCGCTCGCCCTTCATCGACTGGCCGATCTGATACTCGACGAAACGAAACGGCCCGCTGCCCATCACGTTCTTTTCGTACCAATGCGGGTCGCGATCGAGGATTTCCTTCTTGTAGATATAAGCGAACGGATCGGCGAGCGCCGGCAGGAACGCGCTGGTGGCGAATTTCAGTTTGAACACCACGGTTTTCGCATCCGGCGCCGACACCGAATCGACCATGACGAAATACGGCTGCCGCGCGCTCGCGACACCTGGGCGCGGATGCACGATTTCCTGCCAACTCGCGGCGACATCGGCCGCGGTCAGCGGCGATCCGTCATGCCACTTCACGCCGTCACGAATGGTAAACGTCCAGGTCTTGCCGTCGTCGGTGGGCTTCGGCATTTCGGTGCAAAGATCGCACACGAAATCATCGGTGGACGCCGGATTCTCCGGGTTGATCCGGATCAGCGTGCTGTAGAATGGCGCCGTGGCATGGACGGTGGCGTAGGTCGTCTCCTTGTGCCCATCCAGCGAGGGCGGCGCATCCGCCGGGATCATGAACGTCAGAATACCGCCGTGTTTCGGCGTTTCCTCCGCTCGCGCGGGGAGGGCGGCAAGCAGCAACGCGAGCAGGCCAAACAACAGTTTCATACGGAACAACCTCTATCGCACTTCATCGCAGGCCACGATATGACCTGGTCGAATTTCCCGCGGCTCCGGACGTTGCCGCGCGCAATGCGGCACCGCGATCGGACATCTGGGATGGAACACGCAGCCGGAGGGCGGGTTCATCGGACTCGGCACCTCGCCCTTGACCGGCTGGAAGTCGCGGCCTTGCTCGACCGTCGGATCCGGCACCGGAACGGCGGCGAGCAGCGCGCGCGTATAAGGATGCAGCGGCGCATCGAACAGCGCATCGCTGTCGGCCATCTCGACGATGCGGCCGAGATACATCACCGCCACGCGCTGACACAAATGCCGCACCACGGACAAATCGTGCGCGATGAACAAATACGTCAGCCCGAACTTTTCCCGCAAATCCTCCAACAAATTCACCACCTGGGCCTGGATCGAAACATCCAGCGCCGACACCGGCTCATCGCAGACAATGAATTCGGGATTCATCGCCAAAGCCCGCGCGATCCCCACGCGCTGACGCTGCCCGCCGGACATCTCGTGCGGGTAACGATCGGCGAAGTTGGGATTGAGGCCGCAGACCGACAGCAACTCCCGCACGCGCGCGTCGCGCTTCTTCGCGTCCGGCTCGATGCCATGCACATGCAACGGCTCGGCGATGATCGCGCCGATCTTCATGCGCGGATTGAGCGAACTGTACGGATCCTGGAAAATCACCTGGATGCGCTGGCGGTACTGGCTCAGCGCCTTGCCGTCCAATGTCGCGATATTCGTGCCGTCGTAAACGATCTCGCCTTCGGTCGGACGCTCCAGGCGCAGAATGCAGCGCCCGGTGGTGGTCTTCCCGCAACCGCTCTCGCCCACCAGGCCGAGGGTTTCGCCCCGGGCGATCGTGAAGTCGATGCCGTCGACGGCCTTGACCTCACCGGTGACACGGCGGCGCACGATGCCTTCGGTCACCGGAAAGTGCATCCGCAGGCCGCGCACCGTCAGCAACGGTTCACTCATGCGGCGGCCTTGAAGCAGGCGGCGAAATGGTCCGCGTCCACCAACGGAATGCAACGCCGGCCGGGCAACAGCGCACCCCTCATCGGCCAGGCGACAGCGCGGACGAAACGCGCAGCCGGCATCGAGCCGGGTCAGATCGGGTGGCTGTCCCTCGACCGGATCCAGCCGAGCCTGCCGCGGACGATCCAGCCGCGGCACCGAACGCAACAAGGCAACGGTGTATGGATGCCGGGGGTCATGATAAATTTCCGCCGCCGGTCCGGATTCGACGATGCGGCCCGCGTACATCACGTTCACCCGGTCCGCGTACCGCGCCACCACGCCTAAATTATGCGTTATGATAATTAAGGCGATGCCGAGATCCCGGGTCAGCGCCTTCATCAATTCCAGGATCTGCGCCTGAATCGTCACGTCCAGAGCGGTCGTCGGCTCATCCGCGATAATCAATTTCGGATCGCACGCCAGCGCGATCGCGATCATCACGCGCTGCCGCATGCCGCCGGACAATTGATGCGGATATTGTTTCAGACGCCGCGCCGGCTCGGCGATGCCGACCTGCCCAAGCAAAGCCTCGGCGCGACTGACGGCATCGGTGCGGCTCATTCCCCGATGCTGCTCCAGCGTTTCGGTGATTTGTCGGCCAACGGTCAGCACCGGGTTCAACGACGTCATCGGTTCCTGAAACACCATGCCGATTTCGCCGCCGCGGATTTCCCGCATCTCCGGTTCGGACAGCGTCAAGCAAATCGCGGCCGGCGAATATCACTTTGCCCGCGGTGATACGCCCAGGCGGGTTTGGGATCAGGCGCAGGACCGACAAGGCGGTCACGGATTTGCCGGAACCGCTCTCACCGACGACGGCGACGGTTTCTCCGGCATCGACGGTGTAGCTGACACCATCGACCGCGCGCACGACCCCCGCACCGGTACGAAATTCCGTGTGCAGATCGCTGATGTTCAACAGCGGCGGCAAGGTTTGGTCGTCTCTCCGTGAAGCCGTTATTTTTATCAGCGTGGTAGGTGACCGAGTGTAACGCTGTCAACGGGCCGCGCGGGCTGCTCGTGCTCTGATCCGTTCGCGGTGCGCGGTGTAGAGACCGCTGGCGATGATGACCGATGCGCCGACCAGGGTCCATTGATCCGGCAAATTGCTGAACACGAAGTAGCCGCCGATCGTAACCCAGGGCAGTTGGGTGTAACTGATCGGCGCCAGCAAAGACGCGGGCGCGAGCCGATGGGCCAGCACGACGAGCCATTGTCCGGCCGAGGACATCACACCCATCATCAGGCAAAGCGAGAGCTGCCACCACGTCGGCCACCTGGCCTCGAACGGCAGCAGAATGGTCAGTACGACGGCGCCCACCAGCGCCGACCACAGAATCGTCGTCCGCGGCTCATCGGTGGACGCGATCTTGCGCGTGATGATCAATGCCAATGCCCAACAACTGGAGGATGCGACGCCAAACAGCGCGGCGGGTTGGAAACCGGCGGTTCCCGGCCGCACCACGATCAGCATGCCCAGCATTCCCGCCAGCACGGCGGCCCAGCGGCGGACGCCCACGATCTCCCCCAGCAGCGGGATCGAAAGGACGGTGATCAGCAGCGGCGACAGAAAGCTGATGGTGGTCGCCTGCGCCATGGTCATTTCGCGAATGCCATAAACGAACAGCACCGAGCTGCCGGTCACGCATAGTCCGCGCACGAGTTGCAGCTTCGGATTGCGCGGACGCATCGTCCGGCCAGGCGTGCGCGCCAGAGGGTCGCCGCCATGCCGAAGAACAGCACGTAGCGGATCCACTGGATCTCGATAATCGGCATACCGGTGCTGAGATATTTCGACGTGGTGTCGGCGATCGCGAACACCGCGCAGGCACCGGCCGACAGCGCGATGCCGCGCAGCGGATTGTCGGGCTGAGGGATGGCGGCCGGCGACGCCGAACTCGCACCGGACGCTTTCAGGCACGGCCGACGCTCCACCGACCGGGCCCGCATGGCGTGGGATCAGGAGCCCGTGGGCGCGATGAGCCGGGGACCAGGAAACCGGATTACAGGAGGAAGACCGCCATGCCGACCAACAGCACCACCATGAAGATGATCGTGCCGACGATTGCCTTGTTCACGCCACCCCAGAAGCGAACCTTGTCCGCGTAGAAGGCTTCCTCGGTATCGGGTCCGCGGAAAACGGTCGGTTGGTGAGCCATGGAACGCCTCGGCAACGGTGGATCGGTCGCGGTTGTTCTATGGCATGCCAGCCCCGATGGGCAAGGGCCAGAGGAGGCGCGTGGGGGCACCGCGTATCGGCGGCGCTCAGCGAAGCCGCGCCTGGGGACGCCGGCGCCGGCGCCAACGGGCTACGTCGGCTCGCGCCGTCAGACCGGCATCGGATTGAGCAGCGCAGCGCTCGCGGGCGCCGCCCCGGTGGCGCGACCGGAGGCGAAGGCGGCCAGTGCAGCCGGATAGATCACATGCTCCTGCGCCAGGACACGATCCGCCAGCATCTCCTCGGTATCGCCCGCCAGCACCGGCACGGCGGCCTGGGCCAGGATCGGCCCTTCATCCATTTGCTCCGTCACCAGGTGGACCGTGCAGCCATGCAGCTTCACGCCGGCCGCGATGGCGCGGGCGTGAGTGTGCAACCCGGGAAACGCCGGCAGCAGACTCGGATGGATGTTCAGCATGCGGCCGCGCCACGCGCCGACCAGCATCGGGGTCAGCAGCCGCATATAACCGGCAAGGCACACGATCTCGACCTCCGCCGCCCGCAACGCGGCATGGATCTCCGCCTCATGCGCCGCGCGGTCGCCCGCGAACGGCCGGTGATCGATCGCCCGGGCCAGGATGCCGGCGTTGCGCGCGCGTTCGAGGCCCGCCGCGTCCGGCCGGTTCGACAGCACCAGCGCGACCTCCGCGGGGAAGCCGGTTGTCTTCGATGCGCTGACCAAAGAGGCCATGTTGGACCCGCGGCCGCTGATCAGCACGGCGACCCGGCGCCTCATGCCAGCCAGCCCGCCGGTGGATTGAAGGTGACGCATGCCTCCGCCCCGCTGTCGCCCGCCTGAACCGAGCCGATCCGGAACACCGTCTCCCCTTCCTTGGTAAGCAGGTCCGCCGCGGCGTCGGGGTCCGAGACCACCAGCACCATCCCCAGGCCGCAGTTGAACACCCGGATCATCTCGTCGATCGGCACGCCCCCGGCGCGGGCGAGCCAGCGGAACACCGGAGGGACGGCCCAGGTCGGCTCCAGCGCCGCGACCATGCCGTCGGGCAGCACCCGGGGCACGTTGCCGGGCAACCCGCCACCGGTAATGTGCGCGGCCGCCTTCAACAGCCCCGCGCGATGCAGCGCCAGCACCGAGCGCACGTAAATTCGCGTCGGCGTCATCAGCGCTTCCCCAAGCGACCGCTGCGGCGCCTCCGGTGCGGGCGCGAAGGGGGCGGTCGCATAGGGGGTTGGCGCGTAAGGGGCGGGCGCGGTCCAGGCCAGACCGCTGGCGGCGACGATCCGCCGCACCAGCGAGAACGCGTTCGAATGCACGCCGGAACTGGCCAGGCCGAGGATCGCATCGCCCGGCCGGACATCGCGCGGCAACAGCGTGCCGCGCTCGGCCGCGCCCACCGCGAACCCGGCCAGGTCGTAGTCGCCGGCACCATACATGCCCGGCATTTCCGCCGTTTCGCCGCCAACCAGCGCGCAGCCCGCCAGGCGGCAACCCTCGGCGATACCGCCGATGACCGCCGTCGCCTGCGTTACGTCGAGCCGCCCGGTGGCGAAATAGTCCAGGAAGAACAGCGGCTCCGCGCCCTGCACGATCAGGTCGTTGACGCACATCGCCACCAGGTCGATGCCGACGGTGGCGTGCAGGCCGGTCTCGATCGCGATGCGCAACTTGGTGCCGACGCCGTCCGTGCTGGACACCAGAATTGGGTCGTGGAACCCCGCCGCCTTCGGGTCGAACAGCGCGCCGAAGCCGCCAAGGCCGCCCATCCCGCCGGCTCGGCGCGTGGCACGGGCCAGCGGCTTGATCGCCTCCACCAACGCGTCGCCGGCGTCGATGTCCACGCCGGCGTCGCGATACGTCAGATGCTCATTCGGCTTTGGCGCACCCGGCGATCCCGTCGCACCGGACGGTGCACCGCCATTCGGACCATCCACGCTCGGATCTGCACTGGCCACGGCGGCCCTCCATACGCTAAGCCGGGAAACGAGACGCGAACAAACATGCCCAGCCCTTGGTGGGCAATGAGGGGTTGCCGCCTTTTCATCCCATGCCAGACGGAACGCAACTCAGACGAGGCGCCACAGCGGGCCTTTTGACGGCGCCGAACCTGATCACGTTCGGTCGGCTTTGCGCCGTGCCGCTCGCGTTCTGGCTGATCGTCGAGCATCGGCTGGCTCTGGCGTTCTATCTTTTCGTTTTGGCGGGCCTGTCGGACGCGGTCGATGGCTGGCTGGCGCGCCGCTACGGCGGTAATTCCATCGGCGCGCTGCTGGACCCGGTCGCCGACAAGGCGCTGTTGGTGACGATGTACGTGACCCTCGCCGTGGTGCGGGAACTGCCGGACTGGCTGGCGATCCTGGTCGTGTTCCGGGACCTGCTGATCGTCGGGGGCGTTATCGTGCTCGGCATTCTGGGGCAGACCGTGGTCATCAAACCGCTCTACGTCTCGAAACTGAACACCGCGCTGCAGATCGTGCTGATCGCGGCGACGTTGTTTCTGCAAGGCTTCGGCCTGATGGCGCCGCTGCTGCTGACCACCCTGATCTGGACCGTCGCCGCGTCCACGCTGGTTTCGGGCGGTGCCTACGTGTGGTTCGCCGCCTATGGCCGATGAACTCAGGCCCGCCGACGTCGGGCGCATAGGAGCCGAAGCGCCCGGAAGTGGGGTTCCGCGCGACGCGGGCCGGGCAGGCGAGATCGGGATGCATGAGGTCCGGGTGGGTGAGATCGGCGTCGGCGACGTCCGGCCTCCCGGCCGTTCATCGCTCCAGGACGGTGTCCCGCGAGGCGGGCTGATCCATGCGACGCGCGCGCAGCGGCTTGGACTGATCGCCGGCGTCCTGGTGGTCGGATTTCTCACGCTGGAACTGTTCGGGTCGGTGCTGGCGCCATTCGTGGCGGCGGCGGTGCTGGCCTACGCGCTCGACCCACCGACGACACGGCTCACCCGGCTGGGCTTGTCCCGCGGCGGGGCGGCCGCGGTGATGGTGCTGACATTTCTCGCGGTCGTGCTGCTGTTCGCTTTGCTGCTGTATCCGCTGCTGCTGCTGCAGATCAAATTGCTCGCCACCCGCATCCCGCAATACGCGTTCCTCCTGCAAGGCTGGGCCAGCGAGCAACTGAGCTCACCTGCAGGACAATTTCGGCTCGGATGTCGTCAACGACAAACTGCGCGACGTGGTCAGCGGGCAGGCCGCGACGCTGTTGAGCGTGCTGCTGTCCACCGCGACCGGCGTGATCACCAGCGGCTTCGCGATCTTCAACGTGCTGACGCTGGCCGTCGTGACGCCCATCCTGAGCTTCTACTTCCTGCGTGACTGGCCGAAGATGATCCTGATCGTGGCCGGTTGGGTGCCGCGCCGCTACAACGACGTGATCACGGCGCAGGCGCGGGAGGTGGACCGGATCCTGTCCGCCTGGGTCCGCGGCCAGGCGATGTGCTGCATCATCCTGGCGTTCTATTACGCCACGGGTCTGACTGCGGCGGGCCTCGATCTGGGACTGATCGTGGGGCTGGCCGCAGGCATGCTGTCGTTCATCCCCTATGTCGGCTCGGTGACCGGCGGCGTGACGGCGATCGGTCTGGCGCTGGCGCAGTTTCCGGACTGGCGGCACGTGGGCGTGGTGATCGGCGTGCTCATCGTGGGTCAGATCCTGGAAGGCTACGTGATCTATCCGCGGTTTCTCGGCGACCGGGTCGAGTTGCCCGCGGTATGGGTCATCTTCGCGTTGTTCGCGGGGGGCGCGGCGTTCGGATTCGTCGGCGTCATGCTGGCCGTGCCGATCGCGGCGACGATCGGCGTCCTGGTCCGGTTCTGGTTGCGCCGCTACCTCGTCAGCCCGCTGTATCTCGATCCGCCGGCGGAGGTTCCCTGACGTGGCGTCGCGCCAGCTTCCCCTGATGATCCCGGCCGAGCCGGTCTATGACGAGGCCAGCTTCCTCGCCGCGTCGTCGAACGAGGCCGCGCGGACCTGGCTCGGCCGCACCGAGATGTGGCCGGAGCGGCGGCTCGTGCTTTGGGGCGGCGCGGATCGCGGCAAGACACACTTGCTGCGGCTCTGGGCCCGGCGCACCGGGGCGGAGGTGCTGGCCGCCCCGTCGTTGGCAGGCTTCCCCGAGGTCGCATCGCCGTCCGGCGTCGCGGTCGATGACGTGCGACGAAGCGATTCCACGACGCGTCGCGCAATTTCGCTGCTCATCGGTGAGCCGCCACTTATGACGTCAAGCAGGGCGCGGCGGAGGTCCGCAGGCTTCGTCCGCTTCAGCAAATAGCCGTCCGCTCCGGCTTCCAGAGCAGGAAGATCAGCCCCTTGTCGTTCATCGCAGTGAGGATGATGATCTGCGTTTCCGGCAACAACTCTAACTTGGAAATGTTGGGTCGATTGATTCGATTCTGAAATTTGCGGCAGAAAATATGTCCATCGAGCGCGCCACGCTGGGACGATATTTTGGGATTTCGCGCAGCGCCTCCTCGCCGGAAACACAGGCGCACACACATTCAAAGTCGGGAAATGAATTGATCAGCTTGCTCCAGTTTTCGCGGACTTCCGGCTGATCTTCAACGATGGCGATTTTAACTTTTTGCGCGGCGGCTTTGGCGGCGGTCCCGGTGGTTTGCGGCTTCATGTTACGCGAGTTTCTTGCAGTATGTTCGGGAGTTTACGATTTGCCAGATTTATTTTTGCGGACTGATCCCGCATGCCAACGCTGCGTCAGCATGGCAACGCGCGAACGCTGACGAGTCAGCGGGATGCTGAATTCCACGCGGCAGCCGCCGCCCGGCTGGCTGCTAATGACACACCGTCCGCCCACTTCGCCCATGCGCTGGATCATATTCCCGATGCCGTTGCGTTTACCGCTGGAGCGATACGTTGCTGACTTCTTCGACTCGGGCGCGTATTGCTGTTGAATCCCCTTCCGAAAATGCTTCTGCGGGCGGCTCGCTGTCGGCGTCGGGGTCGGCGGGGGTTGACAGGATGTCCATAGCGGCATTGGTGGCCTCCTCGGGGGAGAGCGGCTCGTTGGAGGTGATGTTGCGGGTCACCTGGTTCAACAACCAGTTACCTTCAGAGTCCTTGGTCCTGAAGGTGGCCGTGACCTCGTGGTTGTACTGCCCGGTCCAGTTGGGCGGCGGCGTGCCCGTGAGCAGCTCGCCCGAGCTGGCGTCGAAGGGCAGGGCGGTGGCCGTCTGGCCGGCGGCGATCTGGTCCTTGTAGTCGGCGAAGACGGAGAGGAACTGGGCCCGCTGGAAACCCAGGCCGACCGAGCGCAGGGCGAGCAGGGTCTGGTTGGCCGAGATGTCGTTGCGCGCCCCGTAGGCGATGATGGCCCCCCGGGCGTAGGCGTTAGCCCCGGGGTCACCCAGCGTGCCGATGATGTCGCCGAGGTCGCCGAAGTCGCTCACCAGGCGTACCCTTCAAACCCTAGGTCGAAGTAGTACCACCAGTCCGTCTCGTCCATGGAAGCCATCAGCTCGGCATCCTCGGTCGCCAGCCGCTCGGCCAGCCGGGCCCGGCTGGGGATGACGGGTAGGTCATCTTCGCCTTGCTCGGCCATCCACGCTTTGTACACAGCGGAAGCCGCAGAGGTAGGCGCCAATTTCACGAGCTGTTGATGGGGGTCTAGGTCGGCGGGGCACAAGGACCGGCTAGAGCGGCGGTGGTGCTCCGGGCATCTCCCTAGGTGAGTACCCCGGGCCATCGGCCCCAGCCGGCGGCTTGTGCTACGCCGGCACTTTCCGGTCGGCCAGGCGTTCCAGGGCCCGTTTCCAACCCTTAGCCTGGGTACGCAGGTCGTCGGCGGCCGTCGAGTAGCCGGCTACGGCCAACTTCTGGGCCACGGCGTTCATCTTGGTGATGACGTGGTGAAGGTCCCAGCAGATGTCTTGTTCAGTGGTGCGGGTGTCTGGCATCACTGCAACGCCTTGTCGGCGGCCCTGGCCTCGGCGTAGGCCTTGTCGACGGCGGCCATGGCCTCTTCGTAGGCCTTGCGGCGGCGGCCATGGCCTCTTTGTAGGCCTTGACGGGGGCCGGCCTCTTGTAGGCCTTGAAGGCGGGGGCCCTGGCCTCTTCGTAGGCCTTGTCGGCGGCGGCCATGGCCTCTTGTAGGCCTTGAGGCGGGGCCTGGCCTCTTGTAGGCCTTGTCGGCGGCGGCCATGGCCTCTTCGTAGGCCTTGCGGCGGCGGCCATGGCCTCTGTAGGCCTTGTGGCGGGGGCCATGGCCTCTCGTAGGCCTTGTCGGCGGCGGCCATGGCCTCGTTCGTAGGCCGTCATGCCTTCACCAACCACACTGAGGTTTGGCCGGGGTTGCTGGCCGACTCCAGCTCGACCACCCGCAGGCGCTGGGGGAGCAGGCCGGCGGCGGCGGCACGTAGGGCGGCAGCCACGGCGTACATGCTGCCGGTGGTGGCGGCGAAGGCCTCGCCCGTCTCGGGATCGGTGCAGTCGAGCACCACGTAGCGGCTGAGCCCGCTCTTCATCTTGCTCGGCAAGCAGCCGGCCACAGAATTGACGATGATGACCCGGCCGGCCATGTCCCGCAGGCCGGCGCTCTCCGGGTTGGCGAAGATGGCCTCGGCCTGTGCCGTTGAGTATCCGGTGAAGGGTGCGTTCGACCACTTCAGTGGTGTCCAGCGCCGGGAGCTGGTCGAGCTTCTCCTCGAGCTGGTCGGCGGCGGAAACTTTCTCTGGTAGGTTATTGCTTGTCATTCTTCGCTACCTCCTGGAAATTGTGGGGAGTGGCAACAGGTGCCCGGTCTGGTCGGGATACTAGACCCCGGCCGGGCCGGCCACCGGCAGGCACTAGAACAGCTCGCTGTTGCCCCAAGATGGCTACCGCCCCGAAGCCCTTGCAGGCACAGCAGGCGCACGCCCAATGGTCCGGGGGCGTATCAAAGGCGTGGGCGGTGAGCGGGTGACCGCACCCGCACATCGGCTCGAACCCGTCACAGCGACAGCCCTGGCCGTGGCAGCGGCCGTGCATGATGACCATGCTGTGGCTGCTCCTGGGGTGGTCACAGAGGCCGCAGGGGGTACCGGCGACCACGACGGGGTACTTGCGCCTCTCGGGCCGCAGGGCGGCCTTACGGGCCTGCCAGCTAGTCCCCGGCAGGTTGGCCATCGCCCAGCGCCTCCTCGGCCTCAATTGGCAGCACGCCCAGGGCCACCAGGGCGTGGGTGGCGCCGGCTATGCACTGGGCTACGGCGTTCAGGCACTCCGTCACGATGGGCTGGTCGTCGCCGTCGTCCTTGGCCGTGGTGATGGCGGCGTCGACCACCATCTCGCCCAGCACCAGGCTGCACTGGCGTACGAAGAGGAAGGCGGCCTGGGGGCTGTAGGCCTTCAAGAACACCTCGGGGTGAGGCATCATCGAGCTGCCCAGCTCGGCCTGGGCCTGGTCCAGCGGCGTAGAGGTGTCGGTCACGAGCGGGCCTTGCGGGCGGCGGCCACGGCCTCGTCGTAGGCCTTGCCGGCGGCGGCCATGGCCTCGTCGTGGGCCTTGCGGGCGGGGGCCACGGCCTCGTCGTAGGCCTTGCGGGCCATGGCCTCGCGTAGGCCTTGCGGGCGGCGGCCATGGCCTCGTCGTAGGCCTTGCCGGCGGCGGCCACGGCCTCGTCGTAGGCCTTGCGGGCGGCGGCCATGGCCTCGTCGTAGGCCTTGCCGGCGGGGGCCATGGCCTCGTCGTAGGCCTTGCGGGCGGGGGCCATGGCCTCCTCGTAGGCCTTGTCGGCGGGGGCCAGGCCTCGTTGTAGGCCTTGCGGGCGGGGGCCATGGCCTCCTCGTAGGCCTTGTCGGCGGGGGCCACGGCCTCCTCGTAGGCCTTGCGGGCGGGATCACTCATGTGCGCTACCTCCTGGTAGTTGGTCTTGTGGTAGCATCATACCATGCCGACCAAGACAGCACAACTACACATCAGGGTGGAGCCCGAGGTGCGCCGTACCCTAAAGATCGTGGCCGCCGAGCAAGGCAAACCTCTCGGCGTGATAGTGGAGGAAGCCCTACTGGAGTGGGCTAGGGCTCGACATCCCCGTCCACCCGCAGCCCTTCGTCCTCGGCGGGCAGCTTCACCGTCGAAACCGTTGCCGCCGTCGGCTTAGGCGTCGGGGCCGTGGGCAGGTTGAGGCCTCGGGTCGACGTCAGCACGTCCACGTCGACCAGGCCCGGTATGCCCTTGACCTCGGCCTGGCCGGACTGCCACATCATCTCGCCCACATGTGGCGTGGCCGGCGTCCAGTCGGCCAACCACAGCCGGGGGACGGGCACGTAGGCGGCCTTGAGGGCGTCGAGCCAGGCCAGGTCGCAGTACAGGCCGCACCCGGGCCGGGTCTCGTTGGCGTGCGGCCACGAAGGTGGTCATGGCCTGTTGGGCCACGGCCGGCTGGGAGGCCCCCGGCTCGAAGTCGCACCACACGCCGAGCTCGAGCACCTGGCCCACCAGAGAGCTTAGGAAGACGTCGGCCTGCTGGCTTATCTCGGGGTTGACCTCCAAGAAGTGGTAGGCGCCCACCAATAGCCCGGCGGCCCGGGCGTCGTCGATGTCACGGTGCAACCAGGGGTTCTGGTAGCCGGTGCCCTGGGTGGCCTTGACCAGCATGAAGGTGTACCCGTCCTTGGCCACCTCTTCCCAGTCGATGGCTGCGCCGTAGGGGTGCTGCCAGGACGAGACGTCGACGCCCTTGACGGTGCCGCTCACTCGGCCGGCTCCGGGGCCTCTTGCGCCGCCGCCGTCTTGGCAGCCAGCTCGGCCGCCTGGTTGCGGGCCGTCCACTGTGCCGCCGTCTCACCGGGGCGTATCTGGGACTCGTCGGGGTCGGGGAAACGCTCGTCAGGCTCGTGATCGCTCATTCAGGAACCTCCTAGTTCCCCCCGAGCATACGTCGTCTCCGCCTTGCGCTCACGCTGGCGCCGTACCCGCTTGGCCGCCGTGGCCGTGGCCTCGTCCCCCATGGCGGCCACGAACGCCGCCCACGCCTTGGTCACCTTGATCGGGTGGTAATGCGCCCGGTGCGCCTTGTTCGTCTGGGTGGTCGCCATCTGCCGCCTGCTCAGGCTACCGTCACCGGCGGCGTCGAGCTCGCCGGCGGTGGGTAGATGTACGTGACCAGTAGTACGGCGTCGTTGTCGCCGAAGCCCATGGCCTTGTACTTGGCCACCGCCTCGGCGATGGTCGATGATGCCGTTCTCGGTCAACTTGCCCACCTGGGCCTCGGACAGGTGCCGTGACGGGGTGGCCGCCTCTACGTCCCAGTCGGCCAGGAAGCCGGTCACCGCCGCCGCCGGCACGTCCAGGGCCTGCAGGTCGGTGGTGGCCACCGTGCGGGTGATGTCGCCCACCAGGTAGGCGGCCCGCACCCGGCTCACGGCACTGTTGTGGGCGGCGATCATGGCCGTGGCCTCGGCCTGCTCCTCGAGCACGGTGATGGCGGCCGCCGTGTAGCCGAGGGCCGCCAGGGCCGCCGTCGTCTCGTCCTGGGTGTAGAGCTTGGCCGCGTAGAGCTTCAGGACCTGGCCGGCGGTGTCCTCTTTGACCTTGGCCACCACCGTGGTGGCCTTGGAGGTGGTGAAGGCGGCCGCCTGGGCCTCGTCGTAACCCTGGTCGAGCAGCCATTGCAGGCCGGTGGCGGCGTCCACGTCACCGGCGGCGATGGCGCTGCCTATCTCGTACGGCCCCAGCCACTTGGCATGGGCGGGCCCGGCGGTGCCGTCTGGGTTGATGTAGATGTACTTGAACCGCTGGTTGACCCGGGACATCCCGAAGACCTGGTCGGCCTGGCCCGGGGTAATAAGGCCGTGGGCCAGGAGGTCGACCATCTTTTCGATGCCGGCGGCGTCACCGGCGGCGTCCACCAGGGCCTGGTACTGGTCGGGGATGCCCCCGGCGGCGGCATAAAGGTTCTGGCCTATTTCCACCGGGATGATCTGCTTTACCGCCATCTCGACGGCATCGGCCGGGCTGATGCTGTTACGGGCCAGTTTCAGCAGGTCGGGGATATATTCCGGCCTAATGTCGCTGTGGGCCACCACCTCGGCGAACTCGGCCGGGGTTATGCCGTAATCGGTGCCCAGGTCGGTGCCGTAGGTATATACGCGGCGGTCGCCGTCTGGCAGTTCGGCCCCGGCGCAGCGCCCAAAGATTGGTGTTCCGGTTGAGCATTCTCAGGGCGTCAATAACGCCGTAGCTCATGCCGGTGGCACCCACTAATGCGGCGAACCGGTTACCGTCTAGCCCACTCAGGGCCGCTTCCTGAGTGGGACTGTTACCCTCGACCCCCGAGTATAAGCGGCTTAGGGTAACCGGTTGGAGGGGTCCCGGCGGCGCCTGTGCTATCAGGCAAAACATTTCTCACAATAGCCGTCGCTAATGTCGCCGGGGACAAAGGCACGCCCTGGTACTTGGCATTGGCGGCGTTTATGGTGGCCTGGCTCACCGCCGCCGCCACACCCGAGGCCACCGTTGAGATGGCCGCCTTGGCCGTGACGTACAGCCCCAAGGCCTGGGCCAGGGCCTCCGGTGCGCTCTCCAAGGCCGAAGTGACCGTGGCCAGGAACTGTGAGAGCAGGTTCGACCCGGTGCCCCCGGATGCGGCGTCGGACATCAGGCCGCCACCAGAGCCGGCTGCCAGGACGGGTTGGCGAGCACTTCGACGGCCACGGCGTCGGCGAACTTGGAGATGGCGGCGGCGTCGCCGGCGGTGGCGGCGAAGGCGGCGGGCAGGTCGAAGACGGCGACCACGGCGTCCAAGATGCCGGCCACGAAGGTTAGCCCGAAGAGCCACCCGGCGATCTTGCCCAGGTTGGGCAGGTTGGACTTGCCCCCCAAGGCGTTCTCGTCACTGGACAGGTTCTCGGTCTGGGCACTACAACAGGCCTCGGCGTCCTCAGCGATCCTAAGGGCGTCCTGGGCTATGGCGGTGGTGCTGGCCAGGTTCTCACCGAGCACGGACGGGGCCGTAGCGCCCAGCTGCTCCACCGCGGTGGTCACCTGGACCTGGGTGTCCGACAGGGCGGCCACCGTGGCGAGCGTAGGGACGGTTGCCACCAGTGTACTAATGGCCGAGGTGTTGGCCCCCACCTGGCCCTGAAGGGCGGTGATCTCGGTCTGGAGCTCGCTGGGGGCCTGGTCGCCGAGCTGCGCCTCTACCGTGCCCACCTGGGCCATGAGCGCCTGTAGTGCCCCCTGGGCGGCGGCGAGCTGGTCCCCGGTGGCCATGCCCCCGTTGTCCCGTATGCCCGAGATGATGGGGGAGAGCTGGCTCTCGAGCACGGCCACGGCGTTGAACAGGTCGGTGAGGGCGGCGGGCACCTGGCCGGGGGCCATCAGGGGCAACATGAGGTCGACCACCCGGGCCACGACGCCGTACACGTCGGCCACCGAGATGCCGAGCGCAGTAGAGATGGCCTGGGCCTCGGCCGGCGTCAGGCCCGGGGCGGTTACCGATTGGTTCACGATGCCCTGGGCTGCGGCCACCACCACTTGCTGGCCAGTCGTGGCAGGAGTACCCACCGCCACCGGGGCCGAAGGTTGGGGCGGACCTGTGGTCGGTGACGGTGGGGTCACCACCGGAGGCGAAACGACCGGTGGCGAGACGGGCACCGGCACGGGCGGGTGGTGACCGGCACGGGTGCAGTTCGGGTTGGGGACCGGTGTGGGCGTCGGCGCCAGGGGCAGGGTGACCGTGGGCTGTACCGGGGCGGTGGTGGCCGCCGTCGTGCCCGGCAGCGGCGTGGGCTGGAGGTTGTAGCCCTGGGACAGCTTGTACTTGAGGATCAGCCCGGCGATGCCGGCGGCGGCCACGGCGGCGGCCGTCAGGCTGGGGATGCCCAGGTTGTAACGGAGGTAGGAGAAGAACCCGGGGATGTCCTTGGGCAGGAGGTCGCCGTCGTCTATGGCGGCCTGGATGCCCCGCCACACCCCGTTTATCTCGTCGGCCTGGGTGGTGCCGTAGATGCGGGTGACGCTGGCCTGGATGTCCCCTATGACGGCATCGGCCTCGGCCGGCGTGGCCGCCTCGGCGATGGCGGCCGAGGTGTCGTACAGGTAGAGGGTGCTCACCCCTTCGACCCCGCCCACGGCGAAGTCGGGCCCTATGGGGACAACGGGGTCCTGCTCCTGGGCGCTCATTACCGGGGACTGTAGCGCCGGTGCTTGTGGTGGGGGTAGGTCACCTGGGTGATGTTCGTCTCGGACAGGGTGGCCATGGCCAGGGCCGAGATGGTCACGGCTTCTATGGTGGCCATCGACTCGGGGATGATGTAGTTACCGGTGGTCATGTCGGCAAAGGCCACGGTCACGTCGTACAGGCCGCCGCCCCGGTTGACCACGGAGGTGACGGTGACGGGGAGCTTCACCTAGAAGACCAGGTATGGATAGATACCGCTTTGCAGGGTCATGCCGCTGAAGGCTTCGCTGGCCGGCGGCGAGGTTAGGCCTGTTCCCACCTTGGCATAGAGCGGGTAAACGAGCCCGAACGGGTTCATAAGAGCGGTGCTCACGCTGGCGGTGTCCAAAAGCACAGTGGTGAAGTAGGACGTGCCATTGACGATCAGGCCCACGTAGTAGTTGCTACCCGCCGTCACCGGCACGCCGGTGGCCAAGGCGAAGTTATGTAGGCCCGAGGCGGCAAACCCAGCATCTACCGCCCCCGCCGCCGTCTGGCCCAGCAAAGTTGCGGCCCCGGCGTAGTCTGTCCGGCGTCGTAGATGCACAGGAAGTTCTCATCAGCGGTGGGCATCTCACCCGTTTCCACCCATACCTGGACATTGCCGATGGTCCCCGACACCAGGGCAGTAAACATGGTAAGCACCAAGGCGCCCAACGGGTAAGTAACTGTGGTGTTACCGAAGTACCACGGGATGGTCACCCCCAAGGCACCGCCACCAGCCTGAGGACCGTAGATGGAGTTAGAGCCCCCGCCACCACCCACCGGCTGGCCGCCTGGAGCCGTCACTATCCGCTGCCAGTCGGGGGCGTCGGTCACCTGCCCCACGCTAGTCGTAAGGGCCACGACCTTCTGCCAGTCGGGGGCGTCGCTCATGCCGTGGCCGCCGCCGCCCCGGCGCCCAGGTAGTCGGCCACGTTGGGCGTGACGATCACGGCCTCATCGGTCGTGAGCGCGCGACATGGGCGTGTAGATGAGCCGCACCTGCCAGCCGTGGGTATACAGGGTGCTGACGTGTTGTAGTAAGCCAGCACCACGTTGGCCCCCAGCTCCTTGCCGTAGGGGTACTCGAGCAGGTCGTCGTCGCCGATGAGCCAGGCCGGCGTGGAGCCCTCGTAGGGGATTATCCACGTACCGCTGTCCTGCAGGGCGATGCCCGTCAGGCCGGCGTGACCGGGCGGGATGCGGAACTCGGCCCGCCACAGCCAGCAGTAGGCCAGGTTGACGGCGGTGGTCAGGTAGGCGGTGGCGGCCGTGTTCGGGGCGCAACTGGGAGCCACCCAGGCCGTGTACTCAGTCTGGCCCGAGGCGGTGCCGGGACCGCTCATGGCCTCATGCCGGAGGGTTGACCTCGCCCCAGATGTACAGCTCGATCACCTTGGCGATGCTGGACCACGTCTGGGGGCTGGGGGCCTTGCCGGCGAAGAGCTGGGTGGCGAAGTTGGCGGCGTTGGTCCGCACTTGCATGCCCTGGACCTTTACCACCTCGTCACGTTCGGCCTGGCTGGGGATACGGACCATGCCGCTCTGGGCGGCCTGGGCGCGGGCTAGGGATTCCATCAGGTTGGGATTTGCCATGGGGCCAACGTTAGTCCTAGCGGTCGCCCCGCTGTAGGTGCCACTGGTCATGGGCGTAGACCCGCTGGCCCAGCTCGGCCAAGCGCTGGTCGTGCTCCTTCAGCTCCTGGGTCATGGCCCCCACCTTGGTGCCGATGCGCCATACGGCCCCGAAGATGCCCACCAGCCCGGTGAACAGCAGGGACAACAGGGTTATGGCGGTGGAGGTCACCTAGATCAAGGTCTTGTGCAGGTTGCTCATGGTGGCGGACGACGCCAGGGTTATCACGCACAACCAACTGCCCGGCACCCACCACGAAATAGGGCTGTCAGCTAGCACCGCCACCGCTGACCACAGGGTGTTCTCGGCCCCGGTGGTCGGCCCCATGGTGATGGTCAGGGTGCCGGCGTGGCTGATCCATCCCGTAATCAGCAGTCGCCGTTGGCGTTAGGGGTGAACGCCACTCCCGAGCTGAAAGACTGGGTGTTGACGGTGGCCACGCCGGCGGTGACCAGCGGCGCCAGGAGCGAGACGTAGGTACTGCCGATCGAAACGGCCTGAACCCCGCCGGCGGTGATGCCGACCTCCCCGGCACTGACCGCCACCTGCGTCGTTGGCGTCGGCTATCAGGTAGGCCGTCGGCCCGCCGGCATGGGTGGTCAGCGACGAGGTCCCGGCTGCTCCACTGCCGGCGTACTGGCCGCCGACAATGGCCCAGTCCCCCGTAGTGGTGCTCTGAGCCTGGTAAAGGCCCCCGTTGGTGGTGTCGACACAGAGCTGGCCGATCGACCCCGGGGTAACGGCGGTGGGCGGGCCGGCGCTGGTCACGATCTGTGAGGCGGGCACGGCGCCTACCTGGGCCGCCGTGTAGTCGCCCGTGGTGGCCGTAACAGCCCCGGTACGGGTGAAGACGGACGAGACGGCCCCCGAGCCCCCCGAACTACCTCCCGAAGTGCTCATCGGCCTACCGGCTGCTCAGGACGGCCACGGCCGCCTGATATTCCAGCTCGTGCACCAGGGCCCGGTGATCAAGCACGTCCTCGCAGATGTGGTCCACCCAGGCCACCAGGTTGCCACCGACGGCCCCCGACTGCACTATCAGGTGGAGAGACTCCACGAAGGGCAAGGCGTGCAGCACCAGGCTGTCTCGAGTGCGACTGGCCCGAAGACAACGTGACGTACATGAGAGACACGCCCGAGGTGGTCGGCCCGTCTGTGAGCTGGTAACTGGCCGAGGCTGACCCCGAAGTCTCGTAGGTCGAGTGCCAGGTCAAGCACCCGGGCCCATGGACCACGGAGGTAGTCCCGGCCAGCTGTCCAGCGGACAGGTTGGCCAGGTTGACGTTTACCCGGCGCACCGGGGGCTCAGCTGCCGACGGGCGGGACGCCGGTGCCGAGGTCGAGCCAGACCAGCCCCACGGCCGGTGTGCCCGACGTGGCGTGGGCGTCGGTCAAGTAGATGAACGTGTTGCCCTTGTTGTTGGCCTGGATGATGGGGATCATGGGCAGGTTGTTCACCTTGGACAGCCGGACGAAGTAGTCCGAGGTCACGGCCGGGTCAGGCGACCCGGGCCCGCCGAGGTAGAGGTTGCCGGTGTCGGTGCCCTGGATCTGGACCACACCCACGGCCGTCGGCGTCAGGTAGCCGAGCAGCGCATAGCTGTGGTTGGCCTTGAACTGGTCGTTCATGGCGTTGATGGCCGTGCCCGCCCCGATCACGCCCACGGTGCCGCCGATGGTCGGCGTCACCCAGCTCACGTAGTGCAGCCCGGTCTTGTTGGCCGGGTTGACGTAGGACTGGACCTGCGCCCACGTCATCATGTTCTGCTGGATACCGCCCAGGCTCGGGTAGTAGCTGGTGAAACCGGCGATCCCGGTGAAGGCGGCCGTGGCCATGGTGGTGAAGGCCACCGACAGGATGTCGGTGTTCCACAGCGGCTCTTCGTACTCGATGCCCGAGGCCAGGCCCGGGGCGGTGGCGGCCGAGTAGATGGGTATGGCGAACTCGGTGCCCACCACCTGGTCGTGCATGCGGGCCGAGTTGATCCGCATATAGGTGGCCACCGAGGACTGTCCGAAAACGGCCATCATCTTCCCGGCCAGGTCGGTCGGGGTCGACCTGACGGTAAGCGACTGGCCCGACTGGGCGGCGGCGGCGTAGTAGGTGCCGGCGGTGCCCGTCCCGTTGGTGACGTACGAGGTCACCGTCTCAAAGGCTGCGCCCATGAGTCACACTCTCTTTCTGGGCCGGTAGGCCCGGGCGGCGCCCCACTGGGAGCTGAGGGTGATCATGGTCGTGGCCCGGGCGATCCCGGCCTGCAGGCGTGCCCTTGGGCATGGCCTTGACCTGGGCGACGGCGCCCGGCAGGAAGGTCAGGTAGGCCTGGATGAAGGTCCCGTACTTGCCCTGCTTGGCGGTGGCGCCGGCCTGGCCGTTGGGGATGCCGAGGGTCTGGTAGGCGCTGCGCCACTGTTCGACGGTGACGGCGGCCACGTTCTTCTGCCACTTGGCCTGGGAAGCCTGGATGCGCTGGATCCACAGTGCGGCCTGGGCGGCGGCGAGCTGGCCCGGCGAGGTGGTGACGGCGTTCGACCCGTTGGTCATAGCGGTCGAGCTGCCCTGATAGTTGGCCAACCACTTGGCCTGGATTTGAGCTGCCGTCAATAGCGGCACTGGTCTTCGTTCCCGTCCCGGTCTGCTACCGCCAGGGTAACCGTTCTAGGA
>CAVRDN010000060.1:0-12744 GCA_963719675.1 uncultured Alphaproteobacteria bacterium
ACCGCGTGAAAATCGCCGCGATGCACCATCCAGTACGGCGCGCCGAAGCGCTGCACCGCCGTCTCACCCAGGTCGAACGACCGCCAGCGCTGGCCGGTGCTCCAGAGCCGGAATTCGCGTCCGAGCGGCACGCACACCACGCGTTCCATCGCTTCCCGCAGGCCAAGCGAGATCAGCAGGCGCGAACCGTTGGAGCCGATTTGCACGCCTGCGCCGACCTCCTTGAGTTCGGACGCCTGTTCGAAAACGCGGACCCGGTGCCCACGCTGGATCAAAGCGAGCGCGGCTGTCAGTCCGCCCAGACCGGCACCCGCGATGAGGACGTCACGCATGCAAACGTTCTTCCCGCCACAGGCCAAGCACGTCCTGCACCGGCCTGTCGGAGAAGCTGAACAGCACGGACTCCGACGCGGCGCGGTGGTGATGGGTGTGCCAGCTCGGCACGACGAAGATGTCGCGCGGTTTCCAGCGGAACACGGTATCGCCCACGATCGTTTCGCCGGTGCCTTCGACGACGGAGTAGATCGTGCCGTCCGTGGACCGGTATGGCGCGGTGTTCGAACCCGCCGGGCAGCAACGCCATGAACGCGCCGATCGTTGGCATTGGAGAACCACCCGTCGCCGGATTGATGTAGCGCAGTTTATAGCCGTGAAACGGATCCGGATCGCCATTGCGCGCCAGCGTCACCAGCGTCTCGCGCGAACGCGTGTACGGATAGCTGAACACCGGCGACGATTTCGTCTCGGGCTTCCAGTCCACCGGCACCATGTTGGCAGCCGTAACGTGCCGGACTGTCTCCGACCGGCCGCGAGATCGACTGGCTATCGGCGTTCGACGGCTCGGCGAAGCTGGCGTCAAGCATCTTGATCATCGGCACGTCCAACCCGTCGAGCCACACCATCGCCTGATCGGACTCATTGCCGTGATCGTGCCAGGTCCACGGCGGCGTGATTACGAAGTCGCCCGGCTCCATGATCGTGCGCTCGCCCTCGACGGCGGTGTAGGCGCCGTGGCCTTCGATGATGAACCGTAACGCCGAGGGGGTGTGACGGTGCGCCGGCGCGACCTCTCCCGGCAGGATCATCTGCAGACCGGCGAACAGCGAGTTGGTGATGCGAGACTGGCCGGCAAGTCCCGGGTTTTCCAGGATCAGGACGCGGCGCTCGGCTTCCTTGGCGGTGATCAGGCTGCCGGATTCCATCATGAACGGGCGAACCACGTCGTCGTAGTTCCAGTGATACGGGCTGGCCGGCGACATCGGCGTGCGGGTGACCAGAGCGTGCAGACGCTCCCACAACGGCGCGAGGCTTTGCGGGCCGAGCCGATCGTAGAAGGCCTGACGCTCGGGGGCGACGGTCAAGTCATTCATGATGGGTTCCCTCCTGAAATCGCCAGCGTCAAGGTTCGATGAGGATGGCCGGATCAGGGACCATTTGGCTACCTGACGCCGGCGCGTGAGTGGCGCCGATATCCGGGACACGATCGATCCGATCCGAGCGTGCCCTGGGCACGATCCCTGGTGGTTTGCGCAAGGCGACCATGCCGCACGGTCGCACAACGCGGGGGCCGCTGTCACGCCCGCCGCAGCGCATTCATGTTCCGTCGAGCACCGGCTTCAGGGTCAACTAAAACCGCGAAATGGCGCGTGACCGCGGTCGCCGTATGAAACGCGGTGCGTGGATGGCCCGTTTCATCAACGCGACCAACCACCACCATCTTGCCAGCCTTGCCAGCGAGAAATTCAGAAGATCAGGCCGCCTTCTTCGCCAACATACCTTGCGCGATCAAGGTCTCGGCGATCTGCACCGCGTTGAGCGCCGCGCCTTTGCGCAAATTGTCCGAAACGCACCAGAACGACAGCCCGTGCGGGACGGTCGGGTCCTTGCGGATCCGGCTGACGAACACCGCGTCCTCGCCCTGACATTCGAGTTGGGTGACGTAGCCGCCGTCTTCTCGCACATCGACGACCTCGATGCCCGGCGAATCCCGCAGCAGAGCCCGCGCTTCCCCGGCGGTCACCGAATTCTCGAATTCGACATTCACCGCCTCGCCATGACCAATGAACACCGGCACCCGAACGCAGGTCGCGTGAACGGCGATCGCGGGGTCGAGGATTTTCTTGGTCTCCACGACCATCTTCCACTCTTCCTTGGTGGAACCGTCATCCATGAATTTATCGATATGCGGGATGCAGTTGAAGGCAATCTCCTTGGTGAATTGCTGCGGCGGGCTCTGCTCGTGCACGAAGGAGGATTTGGTGTGCATGAACAATTCGTCCATGCCCTCCTTCCCCGCGCCGGACACCGACTGGTACGTCGCGACCACCACCCGCTTGATCCGGAACGCGTCATGCAACGGCTTCAGCGCCACGACCATTTGGATCGTCGAGCAATTCGGATTGGCGATGATGCCGCGCTTCGTGAACTGCCGCAGATGATGCGGGTTGACCTCCGGCACCACGAGCGGGATGTCGGCGTCCATGCGGAACTGGGACGTGTTGTCGATCACGATACACCCCGCCGCCGCCGCCCGCGGCGCATGCACCGCCGAAACCGACGCTCCTGGGCTGAACAACCCGATATCCCAACCTTTGAAATCGAACGTGTCGAGGTTCTGCACCTTCAACACGCGTTTCTCGCCATAGGAGACCTCCGTGCCGGTCGAGCGACCGGACGCGACGGCGGCGACTTCCGACACGGGGAAGTTCCGCTCGACCAGGGTTTTCAGCATTTCGCGTCCGACCGCTCCGGTGGCGCCGACGACCGCGACCCTGTAGGCCATGTTTCGCACTCCTGATTGACGAAAGGCGACACCTACCGGGCGGTGGCCCGGCAGGCAAGCACAACGATGGCAGATAGAGCCGCGTGGGCGTCAATCCAACCATGCTCGCGCCGAATCATCCGATCCGCGCGGCTGTGAAGGAAATGCCCGGGAAACACGGCGGGCGAGACGGTCGCCGGGCCCGCTCTTTTGGGCGGGCTCCATCCATGGTTTCTTCATCCGTCGCGGCACGCCCGTCGCGCCGCGCCGTTTCAGTGCCATGGGAGACCAGGCCACCATGACCAACCGCACCATCACCGTCGCGGCCGCCCAACTCGGTCCGATCCAGCGGGCCGAACCCCGTTCCGTCGCCGTGGAACGCATGATCCGGCTGATGGAGCGCGCGCATCATCGCGGTGTCGAACTGGTCGTGTTTCCAGAGCTTGCCCTGACCACGTTCTTCCCACGCCATTACCAGGAAAATATCGCCGAGGCGGATCATTGGTTCGAAACGGCCATGCCCTCCAACGAAACCGCCCCATTGTTCGATGCCGCCAGGCGCCTGGGTATCGGCTTCCATCTCGGTTACGCCGAAATCTCGCACGAACCCGACGAAACCGGACAACTCCGAAAGCGACGCTTCAACACCGCGATCCTGGTCAACCCGTCCGGCGAAATTCTGTTGAAGTATCGAAAAGTCCACCTCCCGGGCCATGCCGAGTTCGATCCGCGGCGTATGACGCAGCATCTGGAGAAGCGATATTTCGAGGTTGGCAATCTCGGCTTTCCGGTGGTTCGCGCCCCGATGGGCGGTCTCGACGGCCTCAACATGGGCATGATGATCTGCAACGACCGCCGCTGGCCCGAGGCGTGGCGGGTACTCGGCCTGCAGTCCGTCGAACTGGTGATGCTGGGTTACAACACGCCCAGTCTCAATCAGGAGGCAGGGGGATTCGAGGCACATCATTTGCGGGTGTTTCACTCCCATCTGACAATTCAGGCCGGATGCTACCAGAACGCGTGTTTCGCCGTCGCCACGGCCAAAGCAGGCGTCGAGGACGGCTGCGAACTGTTCGGCCACTCCATCATCGTCAACCCGCAAGGCGAGATCATCGCGATGGCGACCACCTGGGATGACGAACTCATCACCGCCGATCTCAATCTGGATCAGTGCGCACTCGGCCGCACCACGATTTTCGCGTTCGAGAAGCATCGGCGGCCGGAAGCTTATCAGCGCATCACCAGCCAGGTCGGCGCGATCGATCCACCGATCTGGCAGCCCCCGATCTGATGGTCGGCCGCGCCTGGATGAGACTTCGCCAGCCGATCGCGTTTGTCGCCCATGCGAAAGCCAATACCCAAGGAGGCCGCTCGGGCGGTTCGCGCACAACGAGTCGCGCCGCCCTGACGCTGGCAGTGACGTTGGCCGGCTTCAGCCTCATCGCGCCCCGGAGTCGCGCGGCATCACCACTGGCCGTCGAGTCCGATCGCTTCATGGTCGTATCGTCGCAACATCTCGCGGCGGAAGCCGGAGCCGAAATACTGCGCGCCGGTGGCAACGCAATCGACGCCGCGGTCGCGATTGGCTACGCGGAGGCTGTGACGAACCCTTGCTGCGGCAATATCGGGGGTGGCGGCTTTCTCGTCGCTCACCTCGCAGATGGCCGAGATGTCTTCATCAACTTCCGTGAGACCGCGCCAGGCGCCGCTCGTTCCGACATGTACCTCGACGGCAGCGGGCGCGTGATCCCGGGCGCGAGCCTGCGCGGTTGGCGCGCGGCGGGGGTTCCCGGAACCGTCCTCGGCCTCGATACCGCGCTGTCCGAGTATGGCAGTCTGCCTCGATCGACGGTCATGGCACCGGCGATCCATCTCGCGCGAGACGGATTTGTCTTAACGCGCGGCGACACCGATATCCTCTCACGCGAAGCGTCTCGCCTGCGTCAACAGGCCGATGTGGCGCGAATTTTCCTGCGGCCAGACGGATCGCCCTTCGAACCAGGGGATCGGCTGACGCAGTGGGATCTCGCCGAAACTCTCTCGGAGGTCGCCACCAATGGTCCTGACGCTTTCTACAAAGGACGCATCGCGGACGCCGTGGCTCAGGCCAGTGGGGGCGCGCTGACCACGGCCGACTTCGCGTCGTATCACGTGACGGAGGCCAGGCCGGTTTCCTGCGTGTACCGTGGTCAGGTCATATTGTCGGCCCCGCCGCCTTCATCCGGCGGCACAACTCTGTGCGAAATTCTCAATATCCTGCAAGCCTACGACATGCGCGCATTGGGCTTCCATTCGGCGGCGTCGATCCATCTGATGGTCGAAGCGATGCGGCATGCGTATGTCGATCGCAACAATTTCCTCGGCGATCCGGAGTTCGTGCGGAATCCGCTGCGGCGGTTGCTGTCTCCCGAGCACGCGGATGAAATCCGCGCGGACATCACCGACCGCGCCACGCCGTCATCGCAAGTCGCGGCCGGCACGCCGCCGCACGAGCTTCCACAAACGACCAGTTATTCCGTGCTCGACAAGGCCGGCAACGCGGTCGCTGTCACCTACACCATCAACGGCTATTTTGGCGCCGGCGTGATGGCCGATCACACCGGATTTCTGTTGAACAATGAAATGGATGATTTCACCGTCAAACCCGGCGCGCCAAACGCCTTCGGCCTCGTTCAGGGCGAGGCGAACGCGATCGCGCCTGGCAAACGGCCGCTATCGTCCATGGCGCCGACCATCGTGTTGCGGAACGGCAAGGTATCCATGGTGCTTGGCTCGCCCGGAGGGTCCCGCATTATCACGATCGTGCTGGAGACCATCATGAACATGATCGACCATGGCATGGTTCCAGGAGACGCGGTGGATGCGCCGCGTCTGCATCACCAATGGCTGCCCGACACCATATTCGCGGAACATTTCGCGCTCTCGCCCGATACGCGGGCGCTTCTGCGGGCCATGGGTTACACGATCACGGAAGAACCCAATGTTGGCGCCGTCGCGCTGATCGCCGTCGGACCACCGCGCGACGAGTCGGTCGCTCCGGATGCGTCCCCGCGGGACTCCACCGCGGGCGGCCAGATGCGGCCTGGCCTGTTTTACGGCGCGATCGACGCCCGGCGGCCAGCCGGCATCGCGATCGGTGAGTAACGACATCGCCGGAGCGTTCTTTGCCAGTGCCTGGCAACCCAGCTCCAGTTCCCATTCCGCATTCGTCAGGAAAGTCCACGATGGTCCCCGACGCGTTGCTTGCCGAAGCCGAAACACTCCTTGCCGCCTGTCGCGCGAAGGGCATCATGCTTGCCACCGCGGAAAGTTGCACAGGCGGATTGATCGCCGCCGTTCTGACCGCGATCGCCGGTTCCTCCGATGTCGTCGATCGGGGGTTCGTCACTTATTCAAATGAGGCGAAGCACGAACTCATTGGCGTTCCCATGTCACTCATTCACTCTCGGGGTGTTGTCAGCGAGGAGGTCGCCCAGGCGATGGCGGAGGGGGCGTTGGCCCGCTCACGGGCGGCGATCGCGGTCTCGGTCACCGGTGTCGCCGGACCAGGTGGCGGCACTGCCGAAAAGCCAGTTGGCCTGGTGTGTTTTGGCCTGGCGAAGAAAGGCCAGCCTGTTATCAGCGAGCAGCATATCCTTTCCGGCGACCGAGGCGGCATCCGGGCCGCGGCCGTCGCCCATGCGTTCGCCATGATCAGAGCGCGGGTCTGAGAGACTCCAACATGTCCGTCGCGATCGTCCAGCCATTGCCCGGAATTGGCGACATGATCTGGCATTTGCCACACATCCGCGCGATCGCCGCGCATGTGGGTGAACCGGTTACGCTGATCACCAAGCCTCGTTCCGCCGCCGATCAGATATTCAGCGCCGAGCGCACGATCCGCGACGTGTTTTGGCTCGATCGCAATCCGGAGGCGCGGCGTGGCGCGCACGACGGTGGCGTCGGATTTATCCGCGTGCTGTCCGCATTGCGCGCCCGTCGGTTCGATGCGGTGTACGTGCTCCATCACAGCCGGACGATCGCACTTCTGACACTGCTGGCGGGAATTCCCGCGCGCCACGGTTATGGCTACGGCATGCAGAAGTGGTTCCTCAACCGTCCTCCATTCCTGCCGGACGACGTTTACCGACAGCATCCGTTCGAACAGGCAACAAGCTGGCTCCACGCCGCCGGCATCCCGATGGCCGAGGCGGAGCCCGTTCTTCCCGTGACCGACGTCGCGATCGAAGCCGTGCGATCACGACTGGGCGCCGCGACCGGTCGCGTGGCAATCGGCATCGGCAGTTCGGAACCCTACAAGCAATGGGGCGCCGCACGGTTCGCCGCGCTGATCCAGGCGTTGGTTGCGCGCGGGGCCAGGCAATTGGTGCTGGTTGGCGGCAAGGCGGAAGGCGCTCTCGCCGTCGACATTCAACGCCTGGCCGGGTCGGACGCCCTGACCACCGCGATCGGCTGGAACCTTTCCGAAATCGCGGCACTCTTCCGGCTGTCGGAATTCTACGTCGGCAACGATACCGGCGTCATGAATATGGCCGCCGCGGTCGGCATCCGAACCTACTGCCTGTTCGGCGCCGTCCCGCCGTTTCATCACAGCAGCCGGATCGTCGCCATAACGCCAGCCGGTGGCGTTTCCAAAACCGACGGGATGGCGCGCCTGTCCGTCGCGCGGGTGATCGCCGAGATCGAGGCGGATCAGGCGTCCATACGGGCGTAACCGGTCGCCCGGTCCAAATGATGGTCCACCCATTCAGCCACCAATCGCCTCGCCTCGCCCAAAGAGGCCTCCGGATGGTGGATCCGATACAAGGTCGTACACGCGACGAACGCGGACATGTCATCGGTGCCGCGCTCGCGGAGCTCGGAGTAGGCGGTGATCACGGCGGCTTCGCAACGGCGAGCGATCTGACTGACGGGACCCATCCTCGAACGTCTCCTTATTGCGAATCAATCGCAACTGGAGCGAAGATTAGCCGCACTCAATGCCTGTCACAAGCGCGTCATGGTCAGATCGGCAATGCGGCCAGTTCCGTGCTCGACAGACCCCAGGCTTTCAGCGTCTCGCGTGGATCAACCGCCCCAGGCGCTGTGGGATGCGCGAGTTTGGTCGCGCCAAATCTGGGTGCCGGCGCCGGCTGACGCATCCCGCCAACATCGATGAACGCCGACCGTGCGACGTTGTGAGGATGCTCATGGGCTTCGTCCATCGACAACACAGGCGCGAAACAGACGTCGGTCCCTTCCAGCACGTGACACCAACTGTCGCGCGTGCGAGTTTTGAACAACGCCGTCAGCCGATCTTTCGCTTCCGGCCACTTCGCCCTGTCCCATTGCGGCATCGACGTCGCCTCGATCTCCAGACGCTGGAGCAACTCCGCGTGGAACTTCGCCTCGATCGATGCGATGGAGATATATTGCCCATCCGAGCACTCATACACCTCGTAGAAATACGCGCCTAAATCGAGCTGGTTTTCGCCCCGCGGCGCGGTTAGCCGTCCACCGGCTTTCATCGCGTAAATCGGCGTCATCAATGACAGCGCGCCATCGACCATGGCCGCGTCGATGACCTGTCCCACGCCGGTCGCGCGAGCCGAAATGATTGCCGCCAGCAGGCCGGTGACCAAATAAAGCGCGCCTCCGCCGTAATCGCCCACCAGATTGAGCGGCGGTGTTGGCTTCTGCCCTTTCCGGCCGATCGCGTGCAGAGCGCCGGTCAACGCGATGTAATTCAGGTCATGGCCGGCGGCGAGAGCGAGCGGACCATCCTGCCCCCATCCGGTCACGCGGCCGTACGCCAGCTTTGGATTGCGCTTCAGGCAAACTTCCGGACCGAGTCCGAGGCGCTCCATCACCCCCGGACGGAAGCCCTCGATCAAGGCGTCCGCGCCGTCGATCAGGCGCAGCGCGAGCTGGATCAATTCCGGCCGTTTCAGATCGAGGCCGATGACCCCCCGACTGCGTTTGGTGAACTCGAACTTGTCTGGCATGGGGACCCCAAGATCGGCCGGGGTGGTACGGTCGATGCGAATGACGGTCGCACCCATATCGGCCAGCATCATCGCCGCCATTGGCGCGGGCCCAATGCCGGTGAACTCAACGATTTTCACGCCCGCCAAGGGTCCCATTTCAATGTCCTCCGGTGTCCGGGCCATTCTTGTCCGGAGGACGCGCATCGGCAACCTTGCGCCCGTACTTGCGCCCGTACTTGCGCCCAATGGGGATGGGAACGACACAGCGTGGAAGCCCGACGCGGGCCCTATGAAGACCTTACGTTGCTGGTCCGACACAACTCCGTTCGGATCATGCCGCGGCGCCGCCGGACAGAATGTCGGCAAGGCCATGCAATGTTCGCAATCGCAGATGCGCCTGGTCGATCTCCGGGCGTTCCTCATGCATCCAGCCCCAGGGGCCACGCCGCAGAAACACCGCCATCATGCCAGCCGCCCGCGCCGGAATGACATCGTTATCAACCCGATCTCCAACATAGGCGATGCTTTCGGCGGGGACCCCCGCCGCATCGATCACCCGGGCGAAAAAACCGGGGTCCGGTTTCGACACACCCCATCCCGCCGACGACGCGATGAAATCCGCCGGAAGATCCAGATCGCGCAACGCGGACTCCGCCTCGCGCGGTTGGTTGCCGGCGATCAGGACCTTGAAGCCCCGCTCGCGCAATTCGGTCAGGCATGGACGCGCGTCGGGGTAAAGGTCCGTCGGCTCGAACCCGTACCGCCAACCCAGGGCGGCGCGCTGCTGTCGCACGGTGGAGAAATCCAGGTCGGGACGGAAGATCTCGAAAACCCGCCGATGCGATTCGCCCCGCCACATGCTGACGCCCAAAGCCGTGAACAGGGTCAGCCGAGGCACGCCCAGGAAATCGGCCCACCCGTTCCATTCGCGCGTCTCGTCGATCAAGGTTTCACCGACATCGAAACAAACGGCACGGATTGGCATGGGAACAGGCACCCGCTGATGATGGATGTTCAGATTACCTGCCGTCGGCCGCCCAGAGGAGTCAACGTACGCCGCTTGGCCACAACACGACGCGCAGCGTTTGCAGCAAAATCGCGAAGTCGAACAGGATCGAGAAATTCTTGACGTAATAAAGATCGTAGCTGAGTTTCGACCGCGCATCCTCCACCGAGGCGCCGTAGGGATAGTTCACCTGCGCCCATCCGGTCAGACCGGCCTTCACCATATGGCGTTCCCGATACAAGGGGATTTGCTCCGCCAGTTCATCGACGAACATCGGCCGCTCGGGCCTGGGGCCAACGAACGACATCTCGCCTCGCAAAATATTGACCAGTTGCGGCAACTCATCGATTCGCAGGCGCCGCAGGATCGCGCCGGCACGGGTGATGCGGTTGTCTTTTTGCGCCGCCCACACCGCGCCGGACGCCTCGGCATCGACCTGCATTGTCCGCAGCTTCAGGATTTGAAACACTTTGCCGTCAATCGTCACGCGATCCTGACGGTAGAACACCGGTCCGGGGCCATCCAGGCGAATCGCGAGGATGCCGAAGAGAAGCAGCGGGCAGGTCAGGATCAACATGACGAGGCTAACGCCGAGGTCGAACGAGCGCTTCAGAAACCGGTCAAAGGCCCCGAAATAAAACCCGTCGGAGAATACCAGCCATCCGAGGTCCATGCGTTTGAGATCAACTCTCCGAATCTCATGTTCGACGAAGCTGAGATATTGCACCACCGGAAAGCCGGCCTTCTTACAGGCGAGCAATTGCTCCAGATTCATGCCGCGGCGCTCATCCGGAGCAATCACGATCTGATCGGCGGCCACCTCGCGCGCCGCATCCAGGATACACAATCGCTCGGTCCGCAAGATCCTTCCGTCTGGATCGCTCGCGAGACGTGGATCGATGGTGCCCAAAGCCGGATCATGCAGAAAGGCGATGTCGTAATTCAAACTCGTACCTTCCTTGGTCAGCATCCGCAACAAGTCCCAGGCCCGGGTTCCCGCTCCAACGATCAGCAACTGACGCCGCAACAACCGTCGGCGCAGCAGAGCGTCCAGGCCAACGCGCGCGACGAACGCGCAAACCGTGAAGCCAAGGAAAGCCAACCACGCCACCAGAACATCGTCGCGGTGGCTGCGACCCTCATGGATCGCGGGAATCAGACTGAATAGCGCTTCGCAAACGATCAGGCCGGCGAGAGCCCCCATGGCGACGATCATCGGAATCCGCACGGCCGAATGGCGTTTTTCAACGAACGCCTCGCGTCGATACAGGCCCATCGCATAGAGAAGCAACAAATCAGCCAGCGGATAGACCAACCCCTGTACCACTGTGGCGCTGCTCACCGGGCCAGCGACAGTCACTCGCGCCAGGAACAAGACGATCGGCCAGAGGAGGGCCACGAGGGCCACGTCAAGCGTGAACAGGCTCCATGCCACGGGCACTTGCAGGAGTCTTGGGCGGGTCATGCCTTATCCTGAACCATCTCGGTCATGTGGCCACGATAGTGACGCCGTCCTGACAAATGGTTAGCGTTCTGGCCCTCCAACAGAAGCAGGTTGAGCATCGGACGGCCATGGCCGTCAATCGTGGGCATCGATGGTGTGCGCCAGAACAATGAGCTCGCACGATCCGTGGTTTGTTGAGGTCCGCGCAAATGCGGTCAGCCGATCGCTTCGCGGCCCATATCAAGGAATTTCTCGCGACGGCGCGTCTTCAGGGCCACCGCGTCCATCGGTGACAGCCCTTTCAGCGCCGCATCGACGGCATCGCCCACGGATTGGATCGCGGTCGCGGCGTCACGATGCGCGCCACCCAACGGCTCCGGCACCACGTCATCAACCAGACCCAGGCGTCTCAGGTCGTCCGCGGTAAGCCGCAACGCCTCAGCCGCCGAAGCGGCCTGGGCCGCGTCCCGCCATAAAATCGATGCGCACCCCTCCGGCGAGATCACCGAATAAATCGCATGTTCCAGCATCAATACGCGGTCGCCGGCGGCAAGCGCGACCGCGCCGCCCGAACCGCCCTCACCGATAATGGTCGCGACCAATGGCACCGGGGCCTCGAGACAGGCCTCGATCGACCGGGCAACCGCCTCGGCCTGACCGCGGGCTTCCGCGTCAATGCCGGGAAACGCGCCCGAGGTGTCGACAAAACTCAGGATTGGGAGGCCAAACCGGCCCGCCAACTCGATCAGGCGCCGCGCCTTGCGGTAGCCCTCGGGCCTCGCCATGCCGAAATTATGGGCGATACGGCTTTCGGTATCCGAACCTTTCTCGGTTCCCAGAACCATCACCGCGAGGCCTCGGAAACGACCGAGGCCACCGATCACCGCCGCATCGTCGGCGAAGGCGCGATCACCGGCGAGCGGCGTGAAGCCGGTGATCAATCCGGCGATATAATCAGACGCCTTTGGCCGATCCGGGTGGCGGGCAACCTGGGTTTTTTGCCACGGGGTCAGTTTGGCGTATGTCGAACGCAGGAGGCGATCGGCAACTGATGTCAGGCGCGCGATCTCTTCCGTGATATTAAGGCCATCGGGCTCCGATAATCGCCGGAGTTCCTCGATCTTGCCCTCCAGTTCGGCGATCGGCTTTTCGAAGTCAAGGAAGTGGCGCATGGGAGGGGGCGTGTAGCACGGTTTCAGCCGCGCGAAAGCCCAACCTGGGCTGGAACCAGTGGTGCGAGGGAATTGTGGACCTGGATCACGACGTAACGCGATCGTCTTGCCCGCACGGCACGCTGGAGCCGATCAACGGACCTCGCGAACCCTGTGTCGCAATTCTCTTGTCGGTGTTCAACGGCGAACGCTATCTGGGCGACCAACTTCGCAGCTATACGGCCCAAACACACGGCAACTGGCAATTGTATTGGCGGGATGACGGATCCACCGACGGCAGCGCGGCTTTGATGGCCGCATTCGCCAAGGGCCCGGGGCGTGGGCAGTGCACCCATTTCCCGGAAGACGGGCAATTACGGACCACCGGAAGTTTCCTTGCCCTGCTGCGGACAGCA
>CAVRDN010000061.1:0-9498 GCA_963719675.1 uncultured Alphaproteobacteria bacterium
CGGGCGAGAACCCCTCGGCCACGACATCGCAGATCCGCACGAGGTCCTTGGCGATCTGTAATCCTTTCGGATGACGAATGTTCAGCGAGATACCGCGCTTGCCGGCGTTCTTGTTATTGAACTGCCCGCCCATGTTCAGGTCTTTCACCCCCGGCAACGGCCCGGTCGCGGCATCGCGCGCCGCGCGTCCTCCAATCGGCGCCATCGCGGCGAGACGGGTATCCGGATTGTCTTTCCATTCGACCTTGTAACTTTCCGCGCCCATCGCGGCGAGAAACCGGGTGCCGCCCGCCGAGGCGAGGAACCACGCGAAATCCAGGATTTTCACGCCCTGCAACGGGAACGGCTTGCCGTGCAGCGCCGATGTCACCTGGCGCTCGTACGGCTTCGGTTGCGCGGGCACGAACGGTCGCCGCGCGGCTTCGCGACAGAACCGTTTCGGTATCCTCGCCGACCAGCGGCGCGCGGCGGCCGACCTTCCAACTGGTCTTGGTCGCCAGCCATTTGCTGGTCGGATAGCGGAACGATCGCCCATGTTCGGGATGATGCACATCCGCGAAACTGCGGCGCGTCAGCCAATGCTCATCCAACGCGTTTTCGTGCGGCTTGCGGATCGGCGCCCACAGCAGGCCAGCGTCCTGCGCCTCTCGCCACGGCATGTCCTTATAGGTCCACGCCCGCACGAAACGCTGCACCACGTCGAGCATATGCGCCCGCGCCTCGTCCGACGCGGTCGAGCCAGGCACCGCGCGCGCCTTCAGATCGACGTCCGGACCGGGCGGCTGCAAATCCGCCTCCATGCCATATTTGCTCAGCAGCGGCACGAGATTCTTCAGATCCCGCGCGCCCATGCCGTGCGAAATAAACCAGCGGCCGTCCTTGGTATGCACGATGCTGGGCGAGGCGTTCGGCGTTTCCAGCGCATGCCGAGCGGTCAGCCGCCACAACGGCACGCGCCGCATCACCCAGTGCATGATGTCCAGTTCGGGGTTTTTCGACACCGCCTCATGGATCGCCACCGAAACGTCCTGGCCAAGGCCCGTGCGATGGCGATTGATCAGCGCGGCGATCATGCCGGTCGCGAGTTGCTCGCCCGCGATGTGATACGCGTGCCAGGCCTGCGGCGCGATCGGCGGCGTGTCGTATTCCAGGTTCGGATCGGGATCATAACCGCAGTTCATCATGATCCCGCCCAGCGCGAGATGGATCAGATCGGAGCCGTGAAAATCCTTCCACGGGCCGTCATCGCCGAACGGCGTCATCCGCGCGATCACCAGTTTGGGAAAGCGCTTTTCCAGCGCCGCGCGATCCAGGCCCAAAGCGGCATGTCAACGCGCCGCAACTGGAATCCAGCAGAACGTCGGCGCCCTCCAGCAGACGCAACAGCCGATCCTGACCTTGCTTCTCCTGCAAGTCCAGCACGACGGATTTTTTGTTGCGATTGTAATGCCAGAAGAACAGCGAACGGTCCGGACCCGGCTTGTCGTCCAGAAACGGACCGATGCGCCGGGTCGCGTTGCCTTCCGGAGGTTCGATTTTAATGACTTCCGCGCCGAGGCCGGACATCAACAGTCCGGTATATTCCGCACGCTCATCCGCGATCTCGATAACCCGCATCCCATCGAGCATTCCTGGTCCCGCGTTGCCCATCGTCGTCGCCGGGCCCGTGGCGATTTCGCTTGCGTCAGTCATGACTTTCAAACTCCGGCCGGCCTCGTGCGAGCCAGCATTTCCAGCAGCGTCTGGTTGACGATTTCCGGCAATTCGTAGGCAGCCCAGTGACCGGTTTTCGGGATGAGGCGAATGTCGGCGTCGGGTTTGCGCAGACTCATGGTGGCGACCCGCTCCGGGCCTTTCGGATTGGCCGGCGCGTCGAGTTCGCCCCACATGCCGTTCAGCGGCGATTGCAACGCGTCGATCGCGGTCAGGATCGCGCCACTGCGAGAGATCGCCGGCGTTTTCAACCGTGATCGCACCGTGTTCCAGTCCTGAATGGCGATGGCCAGATCATCGATTTTCGCCGGATCGGCGATCATCAGCCGGCTAAGGTTGATGCGATGCGTGTCGCGCCGCTCCTGCCCTTCAAGATGGCGCACTTTCTCCAACCGCACCGACGACCCGAGCGAGCCGACCCCGGACGAACCGATGATCGTCACGGAACGAACGCGCTTGCCGCGCAGCGCGCCGACGACAGGCCGCCATGGTGCCGCCGAACGAAAACCCGACGACGTCGTAACCAGTGTCGGCGCCAATGATCATGATCAATCCCGTCGGCGACGATGCGCGCGACGGGTTCGGCGTTGTCGCCATCAGGCGGAAAGTCCGACTTGCCGAGGCCGGGCAGATCCGGAACCAGCACGCGATACGTCTCCATCAGCGCGGGAATGGTGCGCACCCAATGACGCCAGGAGCCGGCACCGCCATGGAACAACACCACGACCGGCGCGCGGCCGCCGGATTTGTCCCAGAAATGCCAGACCATTCTGCCGTCGCCGCACGGGGTTTCATACCGCGTGGCCTGGCGCTCCAACCCATCCAGCACCGCCTGAGGATCAGGCGTCACAGTTATCGTTCATCGGGTCCCCTCGTCCGTCGCGGGTGCGGCAGTCTACAAACACCGACCGCCATCACCAAATCAGCCGAGCGGCACGAAGTTCGCTGACCGCAGGATCACGCCGTTCGGATCGGTCCGGCTGGGAAGCCGTTCGATCCGCATCGACCAATGCCGTTCCGCCTCGCGTGATTTCCGACTCGGCGGCGCGGGTTTTCGGAAACAGGCAAAATCCGTCGTCCGCGAGCAATGGCTTCGCCAGACGCAGCAGCACGGGCAGTGGCGCCAGAGCGCGGCTGACGACCAACGGCGCGGGCGGCAATGTCGCGCGTTCGATCTTCATCGCGTGAACACGCGCCGGGGCGCCTTGGTGACCATGACCGCCTCGCGCAGGAACGCGGCCTTGCGTTGATCCTGCTCGATGAGGTCGATCTCGATCCCGAAGGCGATCGCCAGGATCAGACCGGGAAAACCCGCGCCGGAACCAAGGTCGATCGCGCGCGGCGGCAACGGTCCGGCAATGGTGCCGAGTTGCAGACTGTCCTCGATATGACGCGGCCAAAGCAGCGGCAGGTCGGCGGCGCTGACGAGGTTGATGGTCGCGTTCCACCTGCGCAACAACGCCTCGTACGCGTCGATTGTATCGGTCACTCGCGGGGGAAGCGGTTGGCGAACGGTGTTCATCCGGCCATGATAACCCTGCCACCCTTTGTTCGGAACCGCATGACCATCGTCTTCATCGGCGACATCCACCAGCACTGGCATTTCGTCGCGGCCGGCCTCGCCGCGCTGCCGACGCCGCCCCGCGCCGCCGTGTTGCTGGGCGACATCCAGTGCGACCGGCCGCTCGACGAACTGGCCGCACCGCTGCTGGATCGCGGCGTGGCGCTGCACTGGATCCACGGCAATCACGACAATGACGGTGGGCCTGAGATGTGGGCCAACCTCGCCGCGCCGGAGCGGAATCCGCTGACCGCGTCAGGCGCCCTGCACGCCCGCGTTATCACTACCGAAGGCGTCCGCATCGCCGGACTGGGCGGCACGTTCCGCCCGCTGGTGTGGTCGCCGCCGTCGCCGCCGAGACTGCGGTATCGGCATCAACTCCCGGAGGCGCTCGCCGCTCTCGGGCCAGGATATGGGCCGAAGCAACGCGCGGCGCTGGCGCACTCGCTGACCACCGCCGCGATCTGGCCGGAGGATGTCGAAGCACTCGCCGTGCAGCGGGCAGAAGTCCTGGTGACGCACGAGGCGCCGAGCAGCCATCCGGCGGGCAGCGCCGTCATCGATGACCTGGCGCGGCGGATGGGCGCGGGCATGATCGTGCACGGGCATCATCATGTCGTGTCGCACGCGCGCGCGCATGATGGGCTGACCGTGCTCGGGGTCGCCTCGGCCTGGGGAACGTCGATCACCGGCGCGGTGCTGTGGGAGGGGGAAAAGCCGCGCCCCCTCCCCGCTTTTCCCGCGCCATGGGCGGCGGTTCAGTCGATCGCGGCGTGAACCAGGTTTGACACGCGATCGAGCCGTGACGAATGCCACGGATCGTCCTGCATGGCGTTGGTCAGATACGTGAACGACACGCCGCTGGTCGGATCGGTCCACGAATAAGACGTTCCGGCACCGCCATGACCGAACGTGACCGGCGCGCCGATGGTGCCCAGCCCGCGGATCCGCTCGCTCTCGCCGCGCACGTGCGGGCCGAGACCGCGATGCATCGGAATGCCGTCCATCTGCAGATCGCCCATCTCGCCCGTGTGATTGCGCGAGACATAGGAAATCAGCCGCGGCGAGAACAACCGCACATCGTTCAGCCGCCCGCCATGCCCGAGCATCTGATAAAACGCCGCCATGCCCCGCGCCGTCGCATACCCGCCCCCACTGGGCATCCCCGCCGCCTTGAACTCCGGCGAATTATCGCGCGGCTCCTTGGCGTAAGTGTCGGCGCAACGCGCCTGTTGCGCTTCCGGAACGCCCACGAAAATGTCGTTAGCGAGACCCAACGGTTCCAGCACGCGGGTGCGGATGACGTCCCGATAATCCTGCCCGGTGACGGCCTCGATCACCATCGCCTGAGTCAGATGCGCGGCACGGGCGTGGTATTGCAATTTCGTCCCCGGGGTCCAGTCGAGCGAGAAGTCGCAGACCTCGGCACGCATTTTCTTGTGATCGGTCCAGGTCGCCCTGGTCACGTCACCGTTCGGAAAACCGCCCCGATGCGACATCACCAGTTCCAGGGTGATATCGGCTTTGCCGCGCGCGGCGAACTCCGGCAGGAATTCGGCGACCTTGTCCATGAACGAAAGCTTGCCCTCTTCGACCAGCGTCCACAGGGCGGAGGATGTCAGCACCTTGGTCTGGCTGAACAGCAGGAACAGCGTCTCGTTGGTCGCGGGTTGCTTGCCACCCTCGGTCTTCGCGTCGCCGTACGTGCGGAACAGCGCCAGCTTGCCGTGCCGCGCCAGGGCGATCTGCGCGCCGGGATAGCGTCCCTCATCGATGTGGGAGCGGATCAGCGCGTCCAGATGATCCAGCGGCTTGCTGGCAAAGCCAAGACTTTTGAGGTCGCCGGTCGGCAGCGGGTAAGTCCCGGACATCGTCGCATCTCCCTGAGGTTGTGAGTGGCCGGCGATGCTACGCCGGGTCGTGGGCGGCGCCAACCGGTTGCTCCCAACCCGCATCCCCGGCATGAAGTCCTCACACCCTCAAGGCGAGGATCCATGGCCGAGATCCGCACCACCCATCTCATGACCCTTACGTTGTCGGTGACCGGCATGCAGCCGATCGGCGCCACGCCGAACGGCAACCGCCGCGTCGGCCTCGTCGCCGGCGGCACGTTCGAGGGGCCGAAACTGCGCGGCATCGTGCTGCCCGGCGGCGCGGACTGGATCATTGGGCGGCCGGATGGCTCGACCACGCTGGACGTGCGGATCGTGCTGGAAACCGACGACGGCGCGGCGATCGGCATGACCTATCGCGGCATGCGGCACGGTCCGGCCGGCGGTGATGGAGCGGCTGAACGCGGCGACGTTCGTCGATCCGTCGGAGTATTATTTCCGCACCGCGGTGGCGTTCGAAACCGCCGCGGCGAAATACGACTGGCTGAACCGGATCATCGCCATCGGCACGGGCAGCCGCCCGCCGGAAGGTCCCGTCTACGAAATCTTCGAGGTACTGTGATCATGGCAACCATCGGTTTCATCGGTCTCGGCAACATGGGCGCGCCGATGGCCGCCAACCTGGTCAAGGCCGGCCACACGCGTCACCGGCTACGACCTCAGTGCCGGCTGCGTTGCAGGCGCTGGCCGCCGCCGGCGGCAGGACCGCCACCAGCGCCGCCGAGGCCGCGACAAGGCGCCGATTTCGTCATCACCATGCTGCCCGCCGGCGAGCATGTGCGGGACGTCTGGCTGCACCAGGGCGGCCTGATCGAGGCGGTGAAGGGCGCCAAACCGCTGCTGATCGATTGTTCCACCATCGATGTGGAAAGCGCGCGCGCCGTCACCGCGGCGGCCGAGGCGGCCGGTCTGGCGATGCTGGACGCGCCGGTTTCGGGCGGCACGATCGGCGCGCAAAACGGCACGCTGACGTTCATGGTCGGCGGCGCCGAGGACGCCTTCGCCCGCGGCAAGCCGATCCTGGAGGCGATGGGCAAGAATATCTTCCACGCCGGCGGGCCCGGCGCCGGCCAGGCGGTGAAGATCTGCAACAACATGATGCTGGCCATCAACATGGTCGGCGTGTCGGAAGGATTTCTGCTGGCGCAGAAGCTCGGCCTGGACTGGAACAAACTGCATGAGATCTGCTCCACCGCGACTTCGAATTCCTGGGCCTTGACGCAGTATTGCCCGGCGCCTGGGCCCGCTCCGGCGGCGCCCTCCAACCGCGACTACGCGCCCGGATTCATGACCGCAACTGATGGTCAAGGACGTGAAATTGTCGCAGGCGGCGGCCGAGGCGACCGGATCGCCGACGCCGCTCGCCGCGCTGGCGCTGACGTTTTACGAGAAGGCGATGGAAGCCGGCGACGGCGACCAAGGATTTTTCCGTGGTATTCCGCTGGCTGGCGGGACAGAAGCGCGGATAACGGAGGGACGCAATCATGGCGCCAGACCCACAGAACGCGGAAACATTCAAGGCGGCGCGTGATTTCCTGCTCGCTCATCGCACCGATTATGCCACCGCGTATCGCGACTTTCGCTGGCCCGCTCCAACTCACTTCAACTGGGCGTTGGACTGGTTCGACGCCGAACTGGCACGCGGCGACAGCGCCAGGCGTCCCGCGCTGACCATCGTCGGCGAGGGCGCCGCGTCCGTTACTTTCGCGGAACTGTCCGAACGCTCCAATCGGGTCGCCAACGGGCTGCGCGCGCTGGGCGTTGAACGCGGCGACCGGGTGTTGCTGATGCTCGGCAATGTGCTGCCGCTGTGGGAGGTGATGCTGGCGGCGATGAAGCTCGGCGCGGTGATCATTCCGGCGACGACGCTGTTGACGCCGGTCGATCTCGCCGACCGCTTCGAACGCGGCCGTGCGCGCCACGTCATCGCCACCGCCGCCGACGTCGGAAAGTTCGCCGGGTTCAAACAGGAACTCATCCGGATCGCGGTCGGCGACGCGCCGGCGGGCTGGCATCGTTACGATGATTTGCTGCAAGCGCCCGCCGCGTTCACGCCCGATGGCGAGACCAACGCCGACGATCCGATGCTGCTCTATTTCACCTCGGGCACGACGGCGAAACCGAAACTCGTGCTGCATTCGCACCGGTCGTATCCGATCGGCAGTCTCTCGACGATGTATCGTGCTCGGCCTGCTGCCGGGCGACGTGCATCTGAACATTTCGTCGCCGGGATGGGCGAAGCACGCGTGGAGTTGCTTGTTCACGCCGTGGAACGCCGGCGCCACGGTGTTCATCGCCAACCAGCCGCGCTTCAACGCGCGCGACATGCTCGACGGTGATCGCCGCCAACAAGGTGACCTCGCTGTGCGCGCCGCCGACGGTCTGGCGCATGCTGATCCAGGAGGACCTGAAAGCGGTGAAGCACAGCCTGCGCGAGGTCCTCGCGCGCCGGCGAACCGCTGAACCCCGAGGTCATCGATCAGGTCCGTGCCGCCTGGGGCCTGACGATCCGCGACTTCTACGGCCAGACCGAGACCACCGCGCAGATCGGCAATTCGCCTGGCCAGCCGGTGAAGTCTGGCTCGATGGGCCGCCCGGCGCCGGGCTATCGTCATTCGTCTGATCGATATCGAGGACAACGACGCCGACGAAGGCCAGGTCTCGATTTCGCTCGATCCGGCGCCGGCCGGCCTGATGCGCGGCTATCAGCAGGACGACGGCTCGATCGCCGGACTGACCGGCACGGTGTATCATACCGGCGACGTCGCCTCGCGCGATGCCGACGGCTATCTGACCTATGTCGGCCGCGCCGATGATATCTTCAAAGCGTCGGATTACCGGATCAGCCCGTTCGAACTGGAAAGCGTCCTGATCGAGCATCCCTCGGTGGCCGAGGCCGCGGTCGTGCCGGCGCCCGATCCGATGCGGCTGGCGATTCCCAAAGCCTATGTCTCGCTGGTCGGCGGCGCCGCGCCGGATCGGGCCACGGCGCTATCGATCTTCCAGCACATGCGCGGCCGGCTGGCGCCGTTCAAACGCGTGCGGCGGCTGGAGTTTGCCGATTTGCCGAAGACGATCTCCGGCAAGATCCGCCGGGTGGAACTACGGCGCGCCGAAGAGGATCGCGCGAGCGCCGGCACCCGTGAGGCGACGGAGTTCCGCGAGGAGGATTTTCCGGAACTGCGGTAAATCTGGTCTCGGTGTGCGAAACCGTTGACAACCGGCGACGAAGCGTCTTCGCGCGACGCCGCGCACCGCACACGCGGAAGGCTTTGGTTGGTCACCGGCATCATGCTGGCGTTCATCCTCTACGGGTCGCTCTGGCCATTTGATTTCCGCGTGCCGGAGAGCGGCCCAGGACCGGTGGAGGCATTCCTGCGAACGTGGAATGCGCGGCCGGGACGGGGCGACTTTCTGGCGAATATCTTGCTTTACGTGCCGTTCGGCGGCTTCTTCGCTCTCGGCTTCCGGCGCTGGCCCGGCTTCGTCGTCTTCCTGCTGACGGTGTTCGTGGGCGGCTGCCTGTCGTTGAGCATGGAGCTTACGCAGGACCACGACATCGGCCGGGACACCGAGGCGACCGACTTCTACGCCAACACGCTTGGCACTCTGGTGGGCGCGCTTGGGGCTGTCGTCGCCGGCCCGATGTCCATGGCGCCGCTCGACGGCACGGTGGCGCTGCGTCCCATGATGCTGATCGGCGCCTGGCTCGCGTACCGGCTGTATCCGTACGTGCCGACGATCGATCTGCACAAGTATTGGCGCGCGGTGCGGCCGATCTTTTTTGGCCCGGAGGTCACGGTCTACGATCTGTTTCGCCAGACGGCGATCTGGCTCACGCTGTGCACGCTGATCGATGCCGCGGTGCGCGGACGGCGGTCGTTCCGCCTCATGCTCTTGTTCGGCGCGATGGTGTTTTGCGCGAAAGTCGTAATCATCGATACAACCGTTCGGCTGGCGGAACTCGACGGCTACGGCATCGCGCTGGCCGCGTGGCTGCTGTCGCGGCGCCTGCCGCCGCGCGCGCGGGCCGGTCCACCCGCACGCCCAAGAGCGGCTCCGCGAAACTGGCCTGGGTCACCTGGATCGTCACGGGCATATCCAGCGAATAGACGATCATTTTCGAGGCGTCGTAGGCGAACACTTCCCTGTCGAACACTAACGGTGTTCGTGCCCTGGGCCACCACGCACAGGCTCGCTTGGGCGACCACGTGCAGTTTCTCCGTGTTCAGGTGGGACCGGCGGAACAGATCGGGAACCCCCGGAATCTTCGTCTTGATACGTGCCGTTGTAGGGCGCGTACGATGAGTTCGCCCAAGCGGGTGGTGTCCC
>CAVRDN010000062.1:0-33901 GCA_963719675.1 uncultured Alphaproteobacteria bacterium
TGGACGCTGGGACCGCGTTTTCGCTGTGCTCGACGACAACGACCACGCCAAGCTGGTAAAGTTTGGTTTCGTGAAGTCCCTGACAGTTACTCCGACAGACTCGGTGGCCGATGCCCTGAAAGATGCCGTGCAAGTTGAAGTTGGAAACGGCCAGCAGGGAATAGGGCTTATCGAAACCCTGAGTGATGAAGAGATTGAGAAGTTGATTGCGGAGCGCGCGGCCGTGCGGCGCAAAGGCAACTACGCCCGTTCGGATGAGATTCGGGCAATTCTGCTCAAGGCCGGTGTTATACTGGAAGACACGAAAGCTGGAGCGCGCTGGAAGCGGAAGTAGTTATGTGGCATCTGCGAGTCGTTCTTCCGTTATTAGCCCGGCCCAACCTCTTTGGGGGCGATTAATCCTCTCTGCTATCTCCTTACCGAAGGATCCCGTAACCAGCACTGATGCTGCTTAAAGCAGCGGAGAGGGGAGATTTGATGGAAACCAAACTTCCGCACATTACGACGGCGCTTCCCGGGCCCGAGGCCCAGAAGATTCTGGCGCTCGACAAGCAATACGTTTCTCCTTCGTACACTCGTGACTACCCGCTCGTCGCCAAGAGTGGGCAGGGCGCAGTGGTCGAGGACGTGGATGGCAACTTTTTCCTGGACTTCGCCGCGGGGATTGCCGTGGTCTCAACCGGGCATTGTCACCCTGATGTTGTTCGCGTGATTCAGAAGCAGGCTGAGACCTTGATTCACATGTCGGGACGGATTTTTATTACCCTTTGTTGGCGCAGTTGTCGGAGAAGACGTGGGGATGGTTCATGTTTCTGCCGGCACTGTTCGACGACGTATTGCCCTCGGGTCTCTTCAATTCCAGTCTCGAAGGTAAAGTGAGGCGCGCTATCGACTTCCACGAAGGCGACAAGGTGAACGAGAAGGCTCTCAAAACTCTGATTCGAGCCGCCGTAGCCCAGAACACCGCCAAGGCCTCAGAGGTCTGAGGGAATTCTGTCTCGGCTACTTCGTCGTACTGTTCACCTGGATTCCATTGGTGTCCGGAATAATTCCTGTTATTCCATTCGAAATCAATCCGCAGCATCGTTCATGACTTGTCGAGATTCGGCATGAGCTACCTCTTAACGAATTCTACGATCTTCGGACCGACCTGACTGGCGCATTGCATCGGAGAAAGATGGCCGCAGCCGGGGTTGCTGACCCGACAGGTCGCGGGTCACGATATTGACGCCCAGACGTTTCTTCACATCGCGCGCCTCGGCGTCGAACCGCGCGAGGTTGCCCGGATCGAGCACCAGCGTGGCCGCCAGCGTCTGGCCGACGGCGATCGCCTTTTGCAGCTCGACCTCGATCGTCGCGTTCAGATGCTGCGCGATCACGCGGGCGTCATGGAGCAACTCCTCGCGCCACAGACGCGCGGTATCGATCAACATGAAGCCGACGATGAGCAGCACGGGAATCAGGATGCCGCCGGCGAACACGGCCAAATGGATGGCGACGGGCCAGGGCCGGCGTCGCGGCGTTGGAGCGGCTCGCGCGACTGCCTCCTCGGCAAGCGGCATTCGGTCCCCCTGTTGGTTTCCCATTCGCTGCACCTTCCGTCGGTGGCCTCGAGCGGCGGTGCCGGCCCTGGATGGCCCGCGGTTCGTTCCACCCGGTCGTCCCGCCCGGTGGTCTCGGCCGCTGGTCCCGCCCGGTGGTCCCGGCCGTGGTCCCATGGGGGGGCTACCCGATGCCGGCCGGAACAGGCGCGGTCCGTCACGTTGGTGCGTCGCGAATGTCCTGTGAGATGCTGAAATCCCATGGCCAAGTCAACGGCCACCGCACGGGTCCGCCGTCGGGTCCACCCATTGGGTTGCCGGCCATCGGGTCCGGCCATTGGATGCGCCGGACACGTCCGTTCCGGCTGGTTTCGCCCGCATGGAGTTCGCTGAAACCCGATCGGCGTTTTCGGCGGGCGCGCCGAATGCGTCAGCGCCGGACGCGAGCGAGCGATCGCCGGGTCAATCGGGATCGCTCATGGGCCGGCCGCGCCGCTGACCATGGCTCTCCGACACGCGAAGCAGCGCGATCACATACCGGCAGCGCGCGGCGCTGTCGTTGCGGAACGTGACATCCTTGGGCGGGCCATAGCGCAGGCAATCGCCGGTCCGCAGCGCGTGGACCGTGCCTCCGAGGACGATGGTCAATTCGCCGCTGATGACCACCAGTTGCTGATCCGCGACGAATGCCAGCGAGGCGGCGGGGTAGGAGATCTCGGCGCCCGGCGGCAGCTCGCCCCAGACCATTTCCAGCGGAACCGGACCGGGCGGGCTGAGCGAGCGGCGCAGGAACCCGGTCTCCGGATCGCGCCACACGGGTTGCTGGTCGGCCCGCGCGACCTGGCCGCCGCTCTCGCCTTCCGCATGTGCGAAGAGTTGCGATAGCGTGAGCCCGAACGCGGCGGACAGGCGGCCGAGCAAGGCGGCGGTCGGGCTCGCTTCCCGGCGCTCGATCTTGCTGAGCATGGCGCGGCTGACCCCGGAGCGGGCCGCGAGGTCGGCCAGCGTCCAGCCGCGGCTTTCCCGCTCCAGGCGGAGGCGGTTGGCCAGGATCGCCTCGGTGTCGGGTGTTTCCATTATAGTGGACATTATGGAATTATAGTGGAACTATGCCCGCATGCAAGCGATGGAGGATTTCCATGCCGTCCGCCGTGCCTGAAATCCGCGATGCGGATGAGCCGGACCTACCGCGCATTCTGGCGATCACCAATCACGCGATCTTGCATACGACAGCGGTCTGGAGTTTGTCTCCAACCACGATGGACGCGCGCCGCGCATGGCTGCGGGAGCGCGTCGCCGGCGGCTTCCCGGTGCTGGTGGCGGATGCGGCGGGCACCGTGCTCGGGTTCGCCTCCTATGGCGCGTTTCGCCCATGGGAAGGCTATCGTTACACCGTCGAACACTCGATTTACGTGCATCCCGAGGCACAGGGCCGCGGCGTGGGCCGGGCGCTGCTGACCGCGTTGATCGCGGATGCCGGGCGGCGGGGGTTCCACGTCATGATCGGCGGCATCGAGGCGGGCAACACGGCCTCTGTCGCACTGCACAAATGGGCTGGCTTCGAGGATGCCGGCGTGCTGCGAGAAGTCGGGCGCAAGTTCGACCGCTGGCTGGATCTGCTGTTCATGCGCAAACACCTGTCCGACCGCGAACCCGCATGAGCGCGGCTGCCCCGATGCCCGTGCCCGCGCCGATCGGGCACAACGGCGGCCCTCCGCTGGACCCACCCGACGCGAACGCCGGCTGGCGCGGTTACTGCTGGCGGCGGGCGCACAAGGCCGCGTGGAAAACGCCGCCGCGGGAAATCGCCCTCCGCCGGTTGGAGCGCGCCGAGGCTCTGGGAATGACCTACCGCGAGTATACGCTGGAGATCATGGAGCGCGGCCGCTACCTATGACCCGCGTGGCCTGACCCGGAGCGGCGCGGGGCCACCATCGTCGGGACGTCCGCCGGCCTGGCACGCTCGCGGCCACCGCTTCTCCCTCGGTCCCGCGGTTTGCCTGGCAGCCATAAATCGGCTGATCTGCGCAGCGTCCTCCGCGCCTCCGCGCCTCTGCGTCCTCCCAAAATAGCCTTACTTACCTGGCGACGGTCCACTCCCGACGTCTCGGACGACACCAGAACCGCGGCCGCGAACAAACGCCGGCCCCAAACCCGCGCGAAAGTCACGACCCCGCCAGTCCGGCCGGCCTCGCGATCGGAACGGCGAGCGCCCCACCGCTCAAAGCGGCAAAGCGGCCAGTTCGGAATACAGGAAACTTACGTGCTGGGGCGAGACGTCCGGTAACGCGCGCACCAGATGCGGCCCGGTGGCCGGCCGCTCGATGCCGGGCCAGTTCGCGTTCGGCGCCAGATGCGCGTCGATGCGGCTCGCCAATGCCCCATGATGCAGCAACAGGTGACCTCCGATCGCCTGATGCCAGTCATGCAGCAGATCGCTGTCGCTGACGCCGAGCAGGTGGGCCGCCGGCACGCCCTTGATGATCGTTGGCTTCCAGAACACCAGACACCAGCGCCGGTCATCGCCGACCGCGAAACGGTTGAGCCACGGAATGGCGCGATGGTCGCGCCACAGTCGCTGCGCGTCGCCGGTCAGCCGGCGGCCCAGCTCGCCGTCGCCCTCGATGGCGGTGAGGCCGGTCGCGATGGCGGGCACCGGGAGGTGCGGCACGATGAACTCGCCGGCCGGCAATTCCTTGAAACGCAGCAGACGCAGGATCTTCGCCACCGCCGGCGTCGGCGTGTAATTGGTGAAGCACAGGTTCTTCTGCGACAGGCAGGCCGACAGCAGATCCATCAGGTGCGCGCGGTGGGTCGGGTCCACCACCAGGCTGGTCAGATTGCAGAAATCGACCGCCCGCCCCGCGATCGACTGGCGTGAGTAGATCGCGCCCAGTACGCCGACCAGCCTGCGTCCGGACCGCAGCAGGAAGCCGTTATTTGGTTTGTCCGGCATCCAGGGATGGCGAAAGGCGTTGACCCAGACGTCGCAGGGAATGCCAGGGTTCAGGTTGCGGTTCCAATACCCCGCGACCTCGGGCAGATCGGCGTCTTCGATCGGGCTCACCGATAACGCGGCGCGCTGCCTCGGGCCGGGTTCGGTCGTTTCGCCGGACCGGCCCGGGCTCGTTTCGCCGGTCCGGCGGCGGGGCGCGTCGCCGGATCGGCCGCGGGGCAGGTCGGCGGAGCGGCCGCGGGGCGTGTCGGCGGATCGGCCGCGGGGCGTGTCGGCGGATCGGCCGCGGGGCGTGTCGGCGGATCGGCCGGGTGCATGGTCGTCGCCGGGCTCCATGGCGGAAGCGGCGTCATCGTCCGGCGCAGCGGAGCCGTCCGGTGCCGCGTTTGCCACCGGCCGCGCCGCCTCCCGGATCGGCCCGGTCGCGCCGCCGGATCGGGACAACTCCAACGTTCGCGTCTCCGCCAGCGGGTCGGTCATCCGGCCGCCGAACTCCTGCCGGAAGAAGTCGAGGTAGAGGCCGATCGTGGACAGCAGCGCCCGCCGCTGGCTTTCGTCGTGCACATAGGGGGTGTGTCCGGGCGCCACCGACGGCGAATGCAGCCGCAGCACGAACAGCCGCTGACCCGCCCGGAACAGATCGCGGGTGAGGCGGCGCATTTCGTTCAGCGAGTAGCCCTCGGGGCTCAGCGCGATACGCTCGACCAAACCCAGGCGAGACAACACGGAGGGGATTTTCAATCCGCGCAGCCGCACGTGCATGACCGCCGAGGACAGCAAACGCAGATTGAGCCGCGGCATGTGGCCGACCAGGGCACTGGTGTTCGGAATGCACAACACCCGTCTCGTGGGGCCGAACCAACCCGGCCGCTGGCCGTATCGGGAAAAGTCCGGCCCTCCGTCACCCCGGTAATCGAACGACGGCATTGGGCTGAGATCGACGGTAAAGCCGAGATCCTCGAGGATCCCAAACGTGTTCGGTCCGATGCCGTATCGGCCGGCGGTGTAGATGGTCGGCCGGCGGCCGAACAATTCGGCGATGCGTTCGGTCAGCGCCTCCAGCTTGCCGCGTTCCAGGTCCGCCGGCAGGTTGCCGGGGTAACTGTTGCGGGCGTTGACCTCTTCGACGAACGGGGGCGTAACCCAGGGGTGCAGATGCGCGCCGATCAGGGCGCGCCCATCATCGGCGATCCCGGCCAGGGCATCGACCGCCGCGGGCTGGCTGGCCACGGCGAAATCGACCGCGTAGACCGGGGTGACGCCTTGCGCGTCGAACACTGCCTGCAACTCGCCGATCCGGCTCATGTGGCTGACGCCGGTCTGCCGCCGATCGAACGGGCGGGTCCAGTCGAACTCCTCCTCGGTGTCGATGACGGTGATGAGCCGCGGCGGCTGGCCCGGATCGTCCGGCGCGATGGTGAACGGCCCCGCCGCCGAGGAACCGGCGCCCGGCATCATCACGTTCATTCCGTCTGGGCTCCGTCCCGCGCGCGCCGCGCCAGCACGAAATCGGCGATCGAACGGAGCGTGCCAAGCTGATCCACCGTCATGTCCTCGGCCTCGATGCCGAGTTGGTATTTCTCGTCCACCAGGATGACGAACTCGATCAATCCGGCGGAATCCACCACCTCGCTGTCGGGGATCACGTCGGTCTCGGCGAGCGTGCCGCTGTCATGGCCCAAACTCGCGGCGAGTTCCGCGAGGATGACGCGAAGTTCGGCGATGATGACTGATCGTGGGTCCGGCATGCTCAGATCCTGAGGTTCGGGATGTCGCTCGCCGGATCGGCCAGCAGCCGCAACAGGCGGACGGCGGCGAAACCCGACAGGATGCGGTGGTCGTAGGTGACGCCGAGGATCGCGCGCGCGCCGCCGTCGAAGGAGTCGCCATGCGCGACCATCAGGGCGCAATACGGCGGCAGGACCGGGATGTGCCGCTGCACGCTCCAGCGCGCCATGCTGGTGAAGCCGACGGTCGCGCCGCGCCCCTCCGCCGGTTCCAGGCGATGCGCCATGGCCCGCCGTTGCGACGCGCCGAGCCGCGCGACGAAATCGGCCGCATCCAACGTGTCGGCCTGTTGAACGACGCAGAGGTACAGCACCTCCCGCGCCTGCACGGTGAAGCCCAGATTTACGTGGCGATAGCGCACGCGGCACGGGTCTGGCTGTTCCAGGATCGTTCCGTTGACGCCGGTCGCCGCCGCGAGCAGCGCCAGCCGGTGCGCCATCAGCGCCAGCGTGGGATCGAGCAGCAACCGCCGGTCGCGTGAGAACGTCGCGCCGTGCTCTCGCCAGGGCCGCGGGTCGTATTCGATTTCCAGAAACGCGGGAGCCGCGTGATCGCGCTGCCAGGTGACCGTGGCCAGGGTCGCGCGCTCGCCGGGCCGCAACGGCGCCAGATCGGCCGGCGCGGGGAGCGCTCCTGAATTGGCCGGCGCGGGGAGCGTCGTTGGATAGGCCGGCGCGGGGAGCGCCGACAGGTCGGCTGACGCGGGGAGCGCTCCTGAATCGGTCGGCGCGGGGAGCGCTGACAGATCGGCCCGCGCGGGGAGGGACGTTGGTTTGGCCGGCGCGGGCTGATCGTGGTCCGCCGCAGCCGACCGGGCCGCGAGATACGCCGCGACATCGGCAGCCAGCAAACGCGGACCGCGGCGCGGAACCACGCCGGCGTCGAGGCCATGCTGACCCAGCAACAGACGCGCCTTGGCGGTCACCCCCTCCGCCGCCAAATCGTGCGCGGCGGTGTCCGCCGCGGCGAACGCCTCCGTGGCCGCGCCGGGCGCCACCTCGTCCGGCGTGTCACCCAACCACGCGACGACAGCGCCGACCGCGCGAACATCGCTCTCGCGGCAACGCAGCGCCAGCACATAGCCGTCGTGTTCCGCCTCGACGGTGACCGCGGCTTTCTCGGTCTCGACCTCCAGGATCAGATCGCCCCGGCGCACGAAGTCGCCCGCGCCGACCGCGATGCGGACGATCGTCACCGTGTCGTCGTTGTTGTTGATCCGAGGCGCGTGAACGGCATGAGCCATCGCGAATTGGGTCCTGGGCTTTGATCCGGGGTCAGTCAGGCGCGGGCGGGCCGGGGGCGGCGAGGTTGGTCGTAGGCGTCCTTTGAGATGCGTCCATCGGCTAAATCATGCTCAGCACGGCCTGGACGATCGTGTCCGCCGTCGGCAGCACCGCCGCCTCGAGCGAACGCGCGGCGGGAATTGGCACGGGAGGCGTCGCGACCCGGCGCAGCCGGCCGCGATAACCGGCCTCGGCGAGCAGCGCCCCGATCTCCGCGCCGACGCCACCGAAACCGTGCGCTTCCTCGGCAATCACGACGCGTTCGTAACGGAACAGCGCCGCGATCAGCGTGTGCCGCGGCAAGGGCGCGAGCTGCGCCGGCACCAGCACATCGACGGCGATTTCCTCTTCGCTGCGCAGAATGCCGACGGCGTCCTCGACGATCGGCAGCATGCCGCCGTAGGTCAGGATCGCCGCGTCGGCGACGCCGTGCCGCCGCAGCAGGGTGGGAAACGCCGCGCCGCCCGCATCGTCCTTGTGGGGCGGCAACCGCACATAGTCCGCCTGGTCCTGCACCACCCCGTAGAGCAGCTTATGTTCAAAGAAAATGGTCGGGTACGGCCACTGCCGCACCGCGTTCCACAGCAGCGCGCCGACGTCGTGCCGATGACTGCCGTAAATCACCGTCAACCCAGGGAGCGTGGTGAACAAACTCTCTGGGCTCTGGCTATGGGTCGGACCGTATCCGCGCCGGCCGCCGGCCGGGGTCCGGATCACCAGAGGCACCGACAGTTCGGGAAAGATCCCGGGAAACTTGATCGCGTGGTTGTAGATTTGATCGGCGCACAGCGTGAGAAAATCGGCGAACATCACCTCGGCGATGGGGCGGCGGCCGGCGAGCGCCAGGCCGATCCCCGCGCCGGCCAGCGCCGCCTCGCTGATCGGCGTCGAGAGCACCCGGCCAGGGTGCCGCGTGGACAATCCGGTGGTGACCTTGAACGCGCCGCCGTGGGGGTCGTGCAGGTCCTCGCCCAGCAGGATCGTGCGATCATCCTCGGCCAGCAGCCGGTCCAGCGTGGCGTTCAACGCCGCTCTGACGGTCATTCCATACCCCGATGGCGGCTCTTCGGGACCAGGCGAGGCGGCGGTGAACAGCGAGCGCGGCGGGAGGGAGAAGCGGGCTTCGGGCGACGCCAACGCCTCCGCCAGCGCGGTATCCAGGAACGACGCCGTCGCGGCGCCGATCGCCGCGCGCCGCTCCGGCGTCAGCGCGCGCCCGAGTCGCGTCAGCGGATCGCGCGTTCGCAGCGCTTCCAGTTCCGCCGGCGACCGCGCATCGTCGCCCTTGCTGTGCGGCCCGAGCCGGTTCGTTTCGATCACCAGAAACCCCGGACGCCGCTGTTCGCGGACGAAGCGAACCGCCGTCTCCGCCATGTCCCAGAGCGTGTCGTCACCGTCGGACGCCGACCAGGTGGCGAGGCCAAACGCGCGGCCGCGGTCGGCGATGCCGCCGGCAAGGGTCGCGGCGGTCGCCGTGGTCTGCGCGATGCCATTATGCTCGACCACGAACAGCAGCGGCACCGACCAAACCGCCGCCAGGTTCATCGTCTCGTACACCAGGCCCTCGCCAAGCGTGCCATCGCCGATGATCACCGCGACGATCCCGTTGGAGCCGGTGTCCAGGCGGGCCCGCGCGAGACCGGCGCCGATCGCGGTCATGCCGCCCTGGACGCCGTTGCTGTGAAAGTTCCGCCAGGCGATGTGCTGGCTGCCGCCGCGTCCGCCGCAGACACCGGCCTCGCGTCCCATCACCTCCGCGAGCAGGCCGCTGAACGCGCCGGAAAACGTCAGGAAGTGGCCATGATTGCGATGGTTCGACAGCACCGCGTCGTCCGGATGATCCAGCGCGCGCACCACCGCCATCTGGCAGAATTCCTGCCCGACGCAGGTGTGTGTCGTTCCCGACAATTGCCCCTTGGAGAACAGGTCCAGCAGCATGGTCTCGGCGCCGCGGACCAGCGTGCCGAAGCCCCACAGCGCCTCCGTCGTGCGCGGGATCAGCAGCCGCCCGTCGGCCCGCCGCTCGACCCCCGGAACGCCGAACTCCGCCTCGGCCATGACGGTCGCGTCAAACGGCCCCTGGCTGTCCGGACTCACGCGCCGGCCGCCCGGATCGATGCGCATACGATCGCGGAACGAAAACAGTCGCCGCGCGCGGCGTCAGGCACGAACAACATGAACACCATGCCGACAGCCAGCGCCCGGCGAACCGGGAAAGCCTTGATCTGAATCAATCCGCGATGGAGTTTTCGACGCTCCGAAGGCGGACGGCGGCGGCATGGAATACGGCCGCGCGCCGGCGCATTCTCCGGCGTGCGGCGGGGTATTTTCGTCGCCGGCGCGCACGCTTTCGCGATCCGACCGATGCGCATCCGGCGGGATCGCGGCCGCGCGGACCAAAGTCGCGCGCGATGCGTTCATGGCGCTTGCGGCGGCGAAGGTGGAATGCAAGCGTTCCTCGGACATTGTCCGGCGGGGTTGTCGTTCGTTCACGCGGACACGCCGCGCCCGCAACCGGAACCGGCATCAGAGGATCTCGCCCATGCGCCCATCGATCGTGATCGCCGCGCTGGCCGTCGTGGGCGTACTCGGGGGCGGCGCCTATTACGGGTTGGAGATCTACCCGCAGCAGCAATTTCGGGAGGGGCTCGATCGGGCGCTGACGACATTGCCGCCCGGCACGACGGCGACCTACAAGTCCGCGCATTACTCGGTTCTGACGCACCAGGCCGTCGTCACCGGCTGGTCCGTGCATGGCGAGATTCCCGGCGCCACGCCGCAACCGTTCGACGTCCAGATCGACAGCATCGCGGCGACAAATCCGAACCTGCAATTCCCCGACGCCTGGTCGCGCGCGTTGGCGAACCCGTCCGCGTTCGCTCAGGATACGGCGGTGCCAGTGGCCGACGCGGTCGAGGTGAAGGGCATCGTCGTCCGCTCCAGCACGCTCAACCTCACCGAAGCGTCCATCCAGATCGCCAAACCCCGCCTGTTTCCCTGGGCTCTCCTGCACGACGGCATGCCGTCGTGGCGGGAGATCGAGGCAGCGGCGACGGCGGGCGTTCAGGCCCCGGAACCGGCCAATTTACGGCCATTGCTGCGCGCCGAAGCCGCCGGCGTGCTGGGCGCCGCGTATGACAGCTACACGGCGCGGGACACCCATGTTCAGGAAAATTTTGGCCGGGTGAACGCCGATTATGACGTCCACGAGATGACCGGCGAGGGCTTCGACCGCGGCGTCATGCGCGGCGGGACGGCGCGCGCGGTGACCGTGCGGGACAAACTCGTCGGCACTCTTTCGATCGACGATATCGCGATCGGCGCCATCGATATCCGCGAACCCATGGTCCGGTTGATGGCCGGGGAGGCGGTGTCTCCCGCGCTGCTGGACAAGGTCGCCATCGGCCGCATCGCGTATACCGGGATCTCCGCCCGGCCGCCCGGACAGGCGGAGATCCGCGCGGGCGGGTTCACGGTGGGGCCGTTGTCGTTCGCGCGAGGGCTGCCGGTCGCCGGGGCGCTTGGCTGGACCGATGTCACGTTGACCAAGCTGGAACTCCCCGACCCGCGCGCATGGGAGGTGTTCAACGAACTCGGCCTCGAATCGATGACGATCAGCGTCGCCATGGCGTACAACTGGGATGTCGCCCACCAGCACGTGTCAATTCACGATACCATGCTGAAGGTCAACGAGCTTGGCACTCTGATGCTGTCGGCCGATCTGGACAACATCGCGCCGGGCGCGGCGGCGACGGGGGAGGGCAGCCTGGCACACGCCACGCTGCGTTTGCTGGACGCATCGCTGGTGGAGCGTTTGCTGCGGATGGGCGCGACGCGAACGGGATCGGACCCCGCCGACTTCCGCGCGCGGATCGTCGCGACGCTGCGGCAGCAGGCGGAGGCGGGTCATGTCGAAACCGCCGCCGCGGCGCGCGCCGTGGCCGCGTTCATCGCCTCGCCGAAAACCCTCACGGTCGAGCTGGCGCCCCCGGCGCCTGTCCCTTTCGTCACCTTGCGCAACGCCCTGATGATGCCGACCAGTCTGATCACCATTCCCGGGCTTTCCGTGTCCGCCAATCAGCCTTGAGCGAACCTCGGGGCCAGCCCCGGGTCGCGACGGCCGCTCAGGTCTTGCGCACGTTCCAGAACAGCACGAAGCCGTTCAGCACGCCGGTCAGGTTGGTGCGGTAGGCGGTCGCGCCCAGCACCTGACCCAACGGCACATACGGCACGTCGATCAGCGCCTGCAGTTGCAGGTCGCGCGCCAGCGATTTCTGCGCCGCCATATCGGGTGCCTCCAACCATTGTTGGCGCAGTTCCTCGATCCGAGGGCTGGACGGCCAGCCCGGCGCGGCACCGGGCGCGTCTCCCATGCCGCGGAGGAACACGTGCCCCACCGGATTGAGCTGATCCAGCCCGCTCCAGAAGGTGTTGAACACGCTCCAACCGCCTTGCTCGATCGGGTCCTTCCTGGTGCGGCGCTGCACGACGGTGCCCCAGTCCATCGCCTGATAATCGACATTCAGCCCGATTTTCGTGAAGACGTCGGCGCAGACGTCGGCCATCGCTTTCAGCAACGGAAAGTCGGTGGGGGCCAGGATCACGGTCTTCTCGCCCTTGTAGCCGGCGGCGACGATTTCCTTGCGCACCGCGGCGTAGTCGCGCTTGCCCGCGAACACGTCGAGGCCGGCGTCGGACGCGAACGGACTGGCGGGATAGAACAGGCCCGTCGGCACATGCCACATCGCGGGATCGTCGCCGGCGCAGGCGATGCAGAAATCGCTCTGGTCGATGGCTTTCAGCAACGCGCGCCGGATCGCCGGATTGTTGAACGGCGCGGTCAGGTGATTGAGCCGCATGCAGCCCATCAGCCCGGTCGGGTCCTGAATGACCGCCTTGACCCCGTCCGTCTTGCGCAGCAGCGGCAGCATGTCGTTGCTGGGATTTTCCCACCAGTCGACCTCGCCTTTCTGCAACGCGGCCAGAGCGGTGCTCGGATCCGGGATCACGTGCCATTCCACCCGATCGAAATGCACGACTTTCGGACCGGCGGTCCAGTCCGGCGTACCGTCGGCGCGCGGCACGTAATCGGCGAACCGTTCGTAGACCAGCAAGGAGCCGGGCACGCGTTCCTTGGCGTTGAACCGGTACGGACCGCTGCCGACCATTTCGGTGACCTGCGTGAACGGGTCGGTCTTCGCCAGCCGCTCCGGCATCATGGCGGGAAAGTTGGTGGGCGATTTGCCGAGCGCGTCGGGCAGGAGCGGAAACGCCCGTTTGAGCCGGAACTGGATCGTCTTGTCATCGGCGGCGATGAGTTCGTCGGTGGCCGCCATCAACGTCTGTCCAAATGTGTCGCGTTTCGCCCAGCGATCGATGCTGGTGACGCAGTCTCGTGCGAGGACCGGGGCGCCGTCGTGGAACTTCAGTCCGTCGCGCAGCGTGATGCGCACCAGTTTGCCGTCATTCTCCACCGTCATGCCGGCGGCCATCTGCGGGCTGGCCTTGAAGCTGCCGTCGGTACCGAACAGCGTGTCGAAGATCATGTAGCCGTGGTTGCGGGTGACGTACGCGGTGGTCCAGATCGGATCCAGGATCGCCACGTCCGATTGCGGAATGAACTTCAGCACGGCGTTGCCTTGCGCCGAGGCGACATACGGCGCGGCCAGGGAAGCGGCCGAAGCCGAGAGGAAAGTGCGGCGTCGCATCGCGGGGATTCCTTCAGACGGGTGGGGTGATTTGCCGGCTCAGGTCGGCGAACAGTTTCGGTGGCACAACGGACTGGCCGCTGTCCAGCAGCCATTGCTCCAGCACGCGGCGGTCGTCCACGCGCGCGTTCGGGCCGCCGCGGATCCAGCCGCGGTACACGACCCAGCGCTCGCCGGCGCCATCGCGCGCCATGATCCCCGCGTATCCGGGGCGGCGGCCCGGTGGACCCACCGTGACGCCGGGCACCGGCGAGGCGGCGAGTTTCTCCAGAAACTCCCGCTCCTGTTCCGGCGTCAGGTGCCAGGTGGGATCGGGATCGCCCGAGGATATCAGCAACGTGACGGCGATGGTCATGGGTCGCACTCCGTTGGTTCGGGGGCAGGCGTTGTAACACCGGCGCGGCCGGGCGGCATCATGGGGCCGGTGCGGGACGCATAGGCGCCGCGAGACGGCGCGGCATTGACCTGGATCCGGGCGGCGAGCGCAGGGCGGCGGCGTTCAGACCAGCGCCATACTCTTCGCCGTCCGAACCGCGTCGCGTGCCGTCAACACGCGGGCCACGGCCGAGCCGACCGCATGGGCGAGCGTCACCGGCACCGCGTTGCCCAACTGGCGCATCACCTCGGACCAACTGCCGCCGAACACGTAATCGTCGGGGAAGGTTTGCAGGCGCGCCGATTCGCGGACGGTGAAATAGCGGCCGGTGCCGTCCGCGCGCACCAAGGCGTTCTCGCCCCCCGGCACGCCATGATCGCCGGCCTTCAGGGTCTTCGCGGGAAGGTCGAGCGAACTGCCGGTATGGCCGGGATAGAATCGCGCGCCAGGCTGAAACCGATGGTCCGGGATCGCGCGCGCGGCGGCCGGATCGCGCTCCGGATCGGGCAGACCGGACAACGCATCCCGCACGGTACGCCAGGCCTGCCGACCCTCCGCGGCGCGATCGCGCGAGCGCGCCACGAGTTCGCGCGACGGCTCCGGACCACGGGCGGCGCGCGCGATCCGGTGCCGTTGCCAATAATCCCCGCTGACCCACTGCTCGGTCAGCAGGGCGGCGCGCGAATGGGTTGGCTCCGGGAATGACCAGTCCGCGCGCAAATCGTTGCGGAAGCCGACAAGGAACACACGCTCCCGCTTCTGTGGCACGCCGTGATCGGCGGCGTTCAACACGCGAACGGACACATCGTAGGCGAGGTCCCCGCCGTGCCCCTCGGCCTTTCGCCGAAGCAGGCGGCGCGCGTGATCGGACCACGATTCTTCGTTCGCGCGCACGGTCTCCGGAAATTCCAGACGCGTTACGATGTAGCGGAAGTAATCCGCGAACGCGGGCCGGGTCAGGCCCTTGACGTTCTCCACGATGAAGGCGCGGGGCCGCAGCCGCCGGACCGCGTCGGCCAGTGCCGGAAACATATCGCGCGCGTCATGATAGGCCCGGTGCCTGCCGCCCATCGAGAACGGCTGACACGGCGGACCTCCCGCCACGACATCGATCGGCTCGCGGATCGAATCGAAATCCACGTCGCGTACGTCGGCCTGAACCAGCGGCCAACCCGCGACCAGCGCATGACCGCGCGCCTGATTACACCGGATCGTATCGCAGGCCCATTGATTCCATTCGACAACGACGCGATGCGTGAAGCCGGCGCGCGCGAGTCCCATCCCCAGGCCGCCGGCGCCGGCGAACAATTCAATGCTCGTCAGCATCGCCGCTGCCGCTGCGAAGCCCCGCCGTGAAGCGATTCACGCGCCAAGCCGGATCGTCAGGTCGGCGAGCGAGCGCGCCCAGGCGTCGAAGCCGCCGGATTCGGTCCAGAGGTCGAGGAGTTCCGAGGGCGGCTGACGGACCCGCGCCACCATCCGCCACGCCTTGGTCAAAAGCTCAAGGGGCGGCTTCTCCGGCATCCAACTCACCCAGTCGTCCATCGTCCGGGTGTATTCGTTGCGCTTCCCGAAGTTTCCCAGCAACCGCGCGACGGCTTCCGCGGCGGCGAGCGCTTCCTCGGCGTCGGCGGCGGGCAGGAAATCGTCACCGAAGGCGAGCGCGCGGTCGAGCGTCCCCTCGATCAGGGACAGGTCGGCCACTTCGCCCAGACCATACATCCAGTCGACCGCGGTGTCGTTCTCCAGCGGGCCGGCGCCCCAGGTGCCCATGGTGTTCTCCTGTTCCAATCGCGAAGCGAATGCCGCGTCATCCAGACACAGGCACCAATTCCATGTCCAGACGCGGGGTCCAGACGCGGGGTCCAGACGCGAGGTCCAGACGAGACCCGGACACAACGGCAAGGAGCGCCCCTTGCTCCCATCACCTTATCGGTAGACACTGCTACCAACCGGTAGAAAAGGAAGAGTCCATGTCCAGCGAATACGATGTCGTCGTCCGAGGCGGAACCGTGATGGACGGCAACGGCGGCACGCCGTACCTCGCCGACGTCGCCGTCAAGGACGGCAAGATCGCGGCGGTCGGCAGTGTCGCGGGCTCCGGCGCCGACGAGGTGGACGCGCGCGGCATGTCCGTCACCCCCGGCTTCGTCGACATCCACACACACTACGACGGTCAGGCGATGTGGGACTTGCACCTCGCGCCGTCTTCGTGGCACGGCGTCACGACCGTCGTGATGGGCAACTGCGGCGTCGGCTTCGCGCCGGTCCGCAAGGACACCCAGGACAAGGTCGTCGCGCTGATGGAAGGCGTGGAGGACCTGCCGGGTCCCTGCCTGAACGAAGGCCTCGACTGGACCTGGGAAAGTTTCTCCGAATACCTGACCGCGCTGGAACGCCGGAAGCACGACATCGATTTCTGCGCTCTGCTGCCGCATGCGCCGATGCGGGTGTTCGTCATGGGCGACCGCGCCATGGCGCTGGAGAACGCCAATCAGGACGATATCGCCCGCATGCGCGAGATCACCGCCGACGCCATCCGCGCCGGCGCGTTCGGTTTCTCCACGTCGCGGACCCTCGCGCACAAGACCCTCGCCGGCGACCCGCATCCGGGCCTGCGCGCGCAGGAAAACGAGTTGATGGGCATCGCGATGGGCATGAAGGATGCCGGCGCGGGCTTCATCGAAATGACCTCGGACTGGAATACGCCAGATCCCGCCACCGAGTTCGCCATGGTGCGGCGGATCATGGAAGCCAGCGGCCGACCACTGGTGTTCTCGTTGACGCAGCGTCACGATCGGACCGAGGCATGGAAGGATCTGCTGGCGCTGTCGACCCAGGCCGCGGCCGACGGATTGCCGATCCGCTGCGTGTCGCCGCCGCGGCCGATCGGCGCCTTGCTCGGTCTGACCGGTTCGCAAAATCCATTCGCCGGCACGCGGACCTACCGCTCGATCGCGCATCTGCCGCTGGAGCAGCGGGTCGCCGCGATGCGCGATCCGGAGGTGCGGGCGAAGATTCTGTCCGACGATCCGCAGGAGTTCAATACCTGGTCGCTGCTCAACCGGGTCAGTTACAAGCGGATGTTCCGGTTCACCAATCCGCTGAATTACACCCCATCGCGGGAGCAATCGATCACCGCCATCGCCGCGCGCGAGGGCCGCACGGAGCAGGAAGTCGCCTACGACATGCTGATCGACGATGACGGGAAAGGCTTCATCTTCACCGCGTTGGTGCAGTACACCAACTACGACCTCGAAGCCGTGAAGACGATCTATGCCCATGACCACGTCATTCCCGGCCTGAGCGATGGCGGCGCGCATGTGGCGTTCATTTCGGATGCGTCGTTCCCGACCTTCCTGTTCAGTTACTGGGGCCGCGACGTGGTGGATGGCCGGATGTCGATCCCCGATCTGGTGCGCCGTCAAACGCGGGAGCCTGCGCGCTTCGCCGGTCTGCTCGACCGCGGCGTGCTGGCGCCGGGCATGAAAGCCGACATCAACGTGATCGATTTCCCCAATCTGGCGCTGGAGCGGCCGGAGATGATCGTCGATCTGCCGGCCGGTGGACGCCGTCTGATGCAGAAGGCGCGCGGCTACGTCGCGACGGTGAAGGCGGGTCAGGTCACCTACCGGAATGGCGTGGCGACGGGCGCTCTGCCGGGCGGGTTGGTGCGCGGACCGCAGGCGGGGTGATCGTGGGGAGATGAGCGGGCGCGCCTCGACGCCGTGAAGGCGACGCGCTACCTCCACGCACAGGTGCCCCGCAAGCGCCCCCGCATCGCGGCGGACTGGTGTGTCGGCGTATTCTCGGCGCCGCTCCGCGGTCGTTCAGACCGACGGACGCATCCGCCGGTGGGGCCGTGTCCTGGATCCACGCGACGGACAGGAGCAGGTGCTCCGCGTGGTGACGCCGGAGGACGGCGAGACGCTCCACAACGCCTTGTTCGATCGAGGATGCCCTGAGGACCCGCCATGAAACCGCACTACATCACCGGAGGTCTGAGCCTATGATCACCGCCCTCGTCCTGTACGACCTGCCCGCCCACATCGACCGCGAGGCGTGCCGCCAGCACTTCCTCAAAATCGCGCCGGACTTTCTCGGTGTGCCGGTTTCATCCGCAAGCAGTTCATCCACGACGTGAACGGCGGGGTCGCCGGCGGCTCCTACATCTGGGAGAACCTGGCGGCGGCCAAGGCGTTCTATAACGGGCCGTGGCTGGAGGGCATTCGCGCCCGTTACGGATGCGAGCCGCGGGTCACCTACTTTGAAACATTCGCCATCGCCGATCAGGCCACCCACTACGCCGGGCCGCCGCCTGGTCCGCTGGTTCGGGCGAAAGCGGCGGAACGCGTCGGATAACACCCGCCTCCGGTTCGTCGCCGCTGATCCGGCCGGGAAATGGCGTCCCGCGGTATCCCCAGGATCGCGCCCGGACCGCCAAAGGACCCGCTCCATGCGCCCCATCACCGCGCCCACGCGTCTGGGCGTTCTGATCTATGACGGCGTCGAACCGATCGACATCGGCGGCACCGTTGGCGTCGTCTCGATGGCGCGTCGCGTGCTGCCCCACGTCGAGGCATCCGTCATCGCGCATCATGCCGGCCCGGTGCGTCTCGCCGGCGGTCTGACCGTCCTCGCCGAGCACGGCATCGCGACCGCCCCGGTCTGCGACACGGTCATCGTCTGCGGCGGGCCGGGTTGGCCGGAGGCGGCGGCGGACCAGGCGCTGCTCGCCTGGTTGCGCGCAATGCCTCCCGACCGCGTCGCCTCGGTGTGCACCGGCGCGTTGATTCTCGCCGCGGCGGGTATTCTGGATGGCCGCACCGCCACCACGAGGCGTCGCGCGGTGGGACAGGAAAAAATCGCTCCGCTCGACCGTCTGGCGCGCAGCGGCGCGATTCAGGCCGAGGCCGCCGTCGTCGTGGATGATACCGTGGTGACCGGAGGCGGGGTATCGCTGGCGATCGATACGACGCTGTATCTGCTTGGCCGCCTCTACGGCGAGGCCGCCGCCGTCCAGATCGCCCACGTCATCGAATACGACCGCGCCTGGGCCGCCAACAGGACCGCTCTGGGCATCCTGACGCCAGGTATGCCTCCCGCGAGGTGAAACCGGTTTGTAACTAATTTCGTGCGAGTTACAGATACTCTTGATCGTTAGAGAGACGCCTGTTTTTTTCGTGCCAGGAATTATTTTGGAGAGCCATTATGATCAACACCCTCGCCGTTTGGGCGACCCTCAAAGCCGACCGACGTGCCGTGACGGCCCTGGAGTATGGCCTGATCGCCGGTGTCATCGTTGCCACCATCGCGGTCGGGTTCGCCACCCTGGCCAACGCGCTGTCCTCTCAGTTCAGCGGCATTGGCGGCAGCCTCTGACGGAACCGGCGCCGCGGACTGACGGGACCCCGGCCCCGTCAGTCCCGGTCGATCCGCGACGAGTGCTTCGTGTCGCCCATGAACGTGTAAACCAGCAGCGACAGAAAGATCAGCAGCGTCACGTACCAGTAGAATAAGCTCTCATGCCCGGCGTTCTTGAACCAGAGCGCGATGTACGGCGCGGTGCCGCCGAACACCGACGCGGCGACCGCGTAGGGCAGTCCCACACCCAATGCGCGCACGCCGGCGGGAAACAGTTCCGCTTTCACGACGGCGTTGATGGAGGTGTAGCCCGACACCACCAGCAGCGCCGCCATGATCAGGCACAGCGCGGCGAAGTAATCATGCGTGCCGCCGAGCGTGGTCAGCATCGGTACCGTCCCAAGCGTGCCCAGAATGCCGAACCACATCAGCACCGGACGCCGGCCGATGATGTCCGAGACCGCGCCGAACACCGGTTGCAATGCCGCGTAGATCACCAGTGTGATGAACGAGATTTGCGTCGCCTGATCGCGCGAGAGCTTCACCGTGTTGACCAGGAACGTCGGCATGTAGGTGGTGTAGGTGTAGAACGCGGTGGTGCCTCCCATGGTCAGGCCGAACACCAGCAGGATTTCCTTGGGATGCTTCGCCAGTTCGCGCAGCAGGCTGCCGCGGGGCGCGCTCGCGGCGGCTTTCTGGAACGCCTCGGTCTCCGCCAGGTTGCGCCGCAGCCAGAAGCCGAACAGCGACAGCGCGGCGCCGATGGCGAACGGAATGCGCCAGCCCCAGGCCTCCAGTTCCTTTCCGGTGAAGCCCTGCTGCATGATCAGCAGCGTCAGGCTGCCGAACACCTGGCCGCCGATCAGCGTGACGTACTGGAACGCGCTGTAGAAGCCGCGATGGCGGGAGACCGCGATCTCACTCAGATAGGTCGCGGAGGTGCCGTATTCGCCACCCAGTGAAATGCCCTGGATGAGGCGAGCGACCAGCAGCAGGACCGGCGCGCCAAGCCCCAGCGTGGCGTAGGTCGGGGAGATCGCGATCAGCAGCGACCCCGCGCACATCAGTGTTACCGACAGCGTCAACGCGGCCTTGCGGCCGGCGCGGTCGGCGTAGACGCCCAGGATCAGGCCGCCGATCGGGCGGATCAGAAAGCCCAACGCATAGATGCCGAAGGTATTCAGCAGTTGTACCGTTGGACTCGCATTGGGAAAGAACGATTTCGCGAAGTAAAGCGCGAAGAAATTGTAAACATAGAAGTCGTACCACTCGATCAGGTTGCCGATCGAGCCGCCGAAGATCGACTGCAGGCGGTGGCGGACGACGGTGAAACTCTCGGTCGAGGGCAGCGCCTGGCTCACGGGACGGTTCCTTTGTTAATCCCACTCTCACTCGCGTTTGCCGGTAAATCGCATGAGTTGCAATGTCGGGCAGCCGCGGCGCTTCGCCCGATGCGGTCCGCCGGTCTTTCGGCGCGCCCGTTTGACCGTGCTGGACCGCCTGCCGATCCTGCCCGCCGGGAAGCTCGACCGCGTCACGCTGCCGCGTTTGGCCGAGACGGACGCGGCCGCCAAGCCGCGAAAAGTGTAACGAGTTACAACCGGCGTTCGCGTTGAAACCGGTTTGTAATGGTTTCAATGCCGAAATGCGGGCGTCAGACCTTCTTTCAGGAAATGGAAGTATGCGCCCCTTTGGCACTTTGATCGAGAAGACCATCAGGTTCCGCGAGCCTACCATCCCCGGCCAGCGTCTGGATCGCGTCAATCCGTCCGTCGCGCACCGGCTCGACGAGGGCATCGCGGAGCTGTTCCATACCGCCTGTATCGTCAACGATCTGGATGCGGCCGCCGATCTGGTCGCGGTGATGGAGCAATGGCATACCCGCCGCTGGTACGGCGATGAGCAGCAGCAGCGCGCCGGCGCCATTCACCTGAAGCGGATGCAGGGCGAACTGGAACGCCGCCATATCATGCGCGGCACCCGGCCCGAGGGCGTGCGAATGGCCTGAGTTTCGCGTCCCGTCGGCTCAGCGGCCGCGTAGTTCGGCGATTTTCCCAGGATACACCGGAGCTTTCTGGTCCAGCCGCCGCATGAGGCCGCGGGCGTTCTTCGGTGCGTGACGCTTATCGGTGTTGTCGAAGAAGACGAACACGTCGTGCCGGCCGCGGCTGTCCGTTGGTTTGCTGGCGAAATCGCCATCCGCCCGCCGGCCCGCCGCGAAATCGCGCACGCGGGCAGCCCAGAGGTCGAGGTCGGCCGGGGTATAGCCACTGCGATAAAGCTCACGCGAGCCGTGCAGCCGGCAATAGACAAAGTCCGCCGTCACATCCATCAATCTCGGCCATTTCACGGTATCCGCGCAAACCAGCGCGACGTGGTTTTCCCGCAGCAGGTCGATGAACGCGGGATCGCGAAAACTCTCGTGGCGGATTTCGATCGCGTGCCGCATCGGTCCGGGCGTATCGATGGAAAGCCAGGCGTTGTCCTTCAGCCGCTCATCGTGCCGGCGAGCCAGCCGCAGCGCGGCATCGGTGTCGCGCGGCAACATTTCCAGAAACGCACGCAGCAATTCCGGCTCGAACCGAAAATTCGGCGGGAACTGCCAGAGGATCGGTCCGAGTTTGGCGCCCAGCCGCAGCACGCCGGATGCGAGAAAATTCGCGAGCGGCGTCGCGGGCTCGCGCAATCGTCTGATGTGCGTAATGAAGCGCGGCGCCTTTACGGTGAACATGAAATCGTCCGGGGTTTCGTCGAACCATTTGCCGAACGCGGCGGGCCGCTGCAGGCGATAGAAGGTGCCGTTGATCTCGATCGTTCGGAACATCGCGGCGGCGTAGGCGAGTTCATGACGCTGCTTCAATCCGGCCGGAAAGAACACGCCGCGCCACGGCGGATACGTCCAGCCGGACACGCCGATGCGAATGTCCCCGGCCGCGGCCATCAGGCGGCGCGCGCCACCTCGAGCGCCAGTCGCAGGTCGTCGATAAAGCGCGCCCGCTCGCGTTGCTTCACGGCGGCATCGGGCATTCGCAGCAGCCAGGACGGATGAATGGTCACGATCGCGGTCCGGTCGCCGAGCGGCAGTCGCTGGCCTCGCATGCGGCCGATCGTCACTGACCGCCGCAACACCGCGCGCGCCGCGCTGGCGCCCAGCAGCACGACGACGTTCGGCCGCAGACGCAGCAGTTCGCGATCCAGCCACCAGCGGCAGGCGTCGATTTCTCCCGCCGAGGGGTTGCGATGGATGCGCCGCCTGCCGCGTGGTTCGAATTTGAAGTGCTTCACGGCGTTGGTAACGTAGACGTCATCGCGCGCGATCCCGGCCTCCTCCAACGCGGCGTCGAGCACCCGTCCCGCCGGACCGACGAACGGCTTGCCGGAGAGGTCCTCGCGATCGCCGGGCTGTTCGCCGATCAGCACCATGGAAGCGTGTTCCGGCCCTTCGCCGAACACCGTTCGCGTGGCATCGCGCCACAGATCGCAACGCCGGCAATCCGCCGCCTGGCGCGCGAGTTGCGCGATCGGCTCGGCCGCCGCCGGAGCGGCTGGCCCCGTGGGGGCCAAGGTGGGGGCCGAGGTGGGGGCGGTCAAGGTCGCAGCGGATACCCTCATCCGCGAGGAACTCCTGGGCGGATGTTTGGTTGCGTCGAACGCGCCGCGGTTGTTACCGCCCAGGAGCCATGGCGCCGACATTGGCGAGGCGGTTGGCGGCGATGACGACGACGGCGGTCACCGCCATCAGCACCAGGCCCAGTACCGCGATGCCGCCAAGCTGCCCGCCCTCGTTCAGATCGTAGATCAGCACGGAGACCAGCTTGGTGTCCGACGTCGTCAGCAGGATGGTCGCCGACAACTCGCGGATCGCGCCGATGAAGACGAAGCACCAGGTCGCCGCGACGGACGACTTCAGCAGCGGCGCGACAACGCTGATCAGCGATTTCAACCGCCCGGCGCCGAGGATGCGCGACGCGTCCTCCAGTTCCGGGTTCAGGCCGCGAAACGCCGCCTGCATTTGCTGATACGCCGGCGGCATCTCGATCGTCAGGAATGCCAACAGCAGGATCCACAGCGTGCCGTAAAGCCGGAACGGCGGCCGCGTGTAGGCGATGAACAGCGCGACGCCCAACACGATGCCCGGAATCGCGGCGGGCGCGGTCGCCAGGAAGCCGAGGAACCGGTGGCCCGGCACCGCCCGCCGCGCTGTCAGATACGCGATCAGCACCGCGAACGCCGCGCCGAGAGTTGCCGCCGTCACACCGGTGATCAGCGTGTTCCACAAAGTGTCCACGGTGTGGCTCAATGAGAACACCAGCGGCACGTTCGACCAGGTGATGGTGCTGAGGTTCCACGGGTCGGATACGGTGCGCAGCATGCTGGCGCGGATCAGCACCAGGTTCGGCAGCAGCACCGTCGCGAACAGCACGAACAGCGCGAGCAGCAGCGCGGGCCAGCGCCAAAGCCCAAGCCGCGTCAGTTGCGGCGCGCCGGTCTTGCCGCCGATCATGGTATAGCCGCGGCGGCCGAGCAGGAACTTCTCGCCGCGTAACAAAACGATGGTGACCAGCAGCAGCGGCATCGCGCAGGCGGCGGCGAGATGGGTCTGCGGCGGGTATTGGAACAGGCTCCAGATCTTTGTCGTCAGCACGTGGAAGCCGGCGGGCAGCGCCAGGATCGCCGGCGTGCCGAACTGCGTCATCGCCTGCAGGAACGCGATCAGGAAGCCGGCCAGCAACGCCGGCAGCACCATCGGCAGCGTGACGCGGCGAAACGTGTGAAAGCGTCCGCCGCCGAGGATGGCGCTGGCTTCCTCGAGGTCGTACGGCAGGCGGTCCAGGGTGTTGGCGGCCAGCACGAACACGTAGGGAAACGCGTACGAGCCCATCACGAAGATGATGCCCGCGGAGGAGAAGATGTTGAACAGATGATCGAACGGGCCGGCGCCGGTGATCCAGCGGTAATATTGATTGAGCAGTCCGCTGTTCGGCGCCGCCAGCAGCACCCACGCGACCGCGCCGATGAACGGCGGCGTAATGAACGACACCATGACCAGGCCGCGCAAGCTGCGCCGCCAGGGCACGTCGGTCCGCGCCACCAACCAGGCGAGCGGTACCGCCACCACGCAGGCCATCGTCGCCGACGCCGAGCGCGATGCCCAGCGTCGTGATGAACGGTTCGAGGAACAGCGACGGATCGGCGAGTTGGCCGTAATTCCCCCAGGTAAAGGCGCCTTTCTCGTCGGTAACGCTGAAGGCGAGCAGCCAGCCGAGCGGCAGCAGCACGAGGAACGCCAGGAACAACCCGGCGAACCCCAGCGGCACCAGCGACATATCGAAACGACTTAACCGGCTGGGTCCCGTTTGGGTGAGCGGCAGGCTCGCGGCGTTCATCGTGATGGTTGGGTCGCCGCTCGTCATCGCCGGGCCCGATCGACCGCGCCGGTCCGTGTCATACGCCGAAGATCTTCGAGTAGCGCTTCTTGATTTCCTCCGCTTCGCGCGCCAGGTCGGCGGGATCGTTGAACAGCAGCTTGATTTTGGCCAACGGCGTCCAGGTCGGCGGCTCGGGCAATGTGGTGTCGAAACTGCGCGAGCCGTTCTCCATATTTATCTTCTGGCACTCGCTCGACGCCAGATAGTGCATGAACAGTTGCGCCGCGTTGGGCCGCTGCGACTTTTTCATCAGCACGCTGCCGACGCCGACCACCGGCACGCCCTCGGTCGGATACACCAGCACCAGCGGCGCGCCCTCGGCGATCAACCGCAACGCCGTCACCTCCGCCGCGTCGGCCATAACCGCGCGCTCCCCCTGGGCGCACCGCATCGGCGGATCGGTCGCCGACTGCACCTGCAACACGCCTTGTTTCGCGAGGTTCTCGTAAAACTCCCAGCCCAGAAGGTGGCTCAGCGCGTACGTCTCGTTCGTGATGGCACCGGAATAACCCGGATGCGCCTTCACCAGTTTGCCCTTCCATTTCGGATCCAGCAGATCGTTCCACGATTTCGGCGCGTCCGCCGCCTTGACCAACCGCGAGTTGTAGCCGGAGATCACCATCGTGAACTTGTCCACGAGGTAAACGCCATCCGGCCCGATCGCCTTGTCGGTCCAGTGCGCCGCCTCGGCCGGCACGAACGACGCCAGCCAGCCGGACGCGTTCCATGACACCGTGTGGCCCAGGTCGGAGGTCGTCGCGACATCGACTTCGCTGATGTTGGAATCGTATTCCTGCGCGATGCGCTGGTAGATCCGTTCCGCGCCGGATCGTTCAAGCTGCACGCTCATGCCGTACTTCGCCTCGAACGCTTTCGACACCCGCGTCGCGAGCACCAGATCGTCCGCGGTGTACCAAGCGATCTTGCCTTCTTTTTTCGCCGCCTCGATCACCTCCGGCGTCAGGACGGTCGGCTCCGGCCGCGCGGCCTTCGCGGTTCCCGCGATCGCCATCCCGGCGGCGGCGGTCAGGACGGTGCGACGTGTGAGTGTCATGGACGATACTCCCGTTGTTTTGATTTAGCGCACGAGCGCGCGGCAATGCGCCGGCGGCAAGGTCAGGCCGACCCGTTCGCCCACCGCGGCACGCGTGTCGGATGACGTCAGCACCTGCAACTTCGTGCCGGACTCAAGCACGGTGACGTAATGCCATTGCGCTCCCAGATACACCGCGCGCTCCACGATTCCCTGGGCTTTTTCCACGCCCGGCGCGCCGAGCGCGATCCGATGCGGACGGATGGAGACGATGGCCGAACCGTCCGACGGAAACTCCCCCGTTTCGCACGTCAGCCGCAGCCCGTCGCAATCGGCGTCCCGCTCGCCCACGCGCCGGCCGCGCAGGATGTTGGTGCTGCCGATGAAGCGGGCGACGAATTCGGTCTCCGGCCGTTCGTAAATGTCCTCGGGTGAGCCGGACTGCTCGATCCGGCCATCGCGCATCACGGCGATGAGGTCGGAGGTGGTCATCGCCTCGGCCTGGTCGTGCGTCACATAAATCGTCGTGTAATGGAAACGATCGTGCAGCCGGCGGATTTCGTACCGCATATCCTCACGCAGATTGGCGTCGAGGTTGGACAGCGGCTCATCCAGCAGCAGGATTTTCGGCTCCACCACCAGTGCGCGCGCGAGGCCGACGCGCTGCTGCTGACCGCCCGACAGTTCCGCCGGGTAGCGTGCTTCGTAAGGCCACAACTGCATCGTTTCCAGGATCGCGCGCACCCGTTGTTCGATCTCCGCGCGCGGTTGGCGGCGGAGTTTCAGGCCGTACGCGACGTTTTCCGCCACCGTCAGATGCGGCCAGAGCGCATAGCTTTGAAAGATCATCGACATTTCCCGCTTTTCGGGCGGCACGACGCGGCCGGCGGACGACACCGTCTGGCCGGCGACACGAATGCTGCCGGCGTCGGGCACCGCGAAACCGGAGACGAGGCGCAATGTCGTGGTCTTGCCGCAACCGGACGGGCCGAGCAGCGACACCAGCATGCCGCTTTCAACGGTGAGGTCCAGCGCGTCCACGGCGGCATGCGTGCCAAACCGTTTGGTCAGACCGGCGAGTTCCAGTTTGGACATCAGCCGCGCGGCGCCGCGAGATCGTGGCGTGGCGGCGCGAGGACGGGAAATCGTGGGAAACCGGCGAACCGCGGAAAACAGAACCGTGCAACAGGGAACCGTGGAAAAAAGCACCGTGAAAAGAAAGCTGGCAAACCTCGGTCTCCCCTGGGGCGCCCCCCGCGGCGGCGGCGCGCACGTTTTTTGAGGCCGTGAACCTACCGCGCGGGAGGTGCCTGACGCAACGCCATGGCGCTCCGCGAACCGCGCGACGGCGTGCCGGCGATCACACCAGGCCGCACGCCGCCGTCAGATGTCCGGTGAAGGGATGCCAAATCTGCGTGGCGCCCAGTTGAGGAATGCCGATGAAGCCCCGCAGATGGAGGTTGCCTGCGTCGTCCACCCACAACTTCGCCTGATAGGTTCCGCCGTTCCGCGGATCGGTGATCTGACCCAGCCAGCTTCCGTCCGTCGCGGGCTTCTCATTGGTAATGATGGTGAGACCGCATTCGGAGTGGCCGTGCACATCGGTCGGCATCGGCTCGGTTGGCTTGCGATCGATGCCGACGATGCGGCCGCACAGCGCGTCGCCGCATTGTCCGATCGCGACGACGCCGTGGCCGTTCGCGGTCGACCACGCGCCGACGGGCTGTTGATTGTCGGAGCCCATCGCCGAGGCCGCCGCCGCGGCGGTCAGCAGGATCGCGAGCGTCAGGGCGCCGCGAAGCCAATGGACCAATTCAGGCAATTTGGACATGGCACGACATCCGGTGGCTAACGCGGCGACACATGGGCCGCGAACGGTGTCGCCGTAACATTGAGCCTTCGCACAACAGCTTTGCGTGGCGCGCGAGAATGCGGCGCTCCGCGACGCTCATGCGCGTGCCGGCGCCCGCCGCGCAGCCTCGCTTTTATCATTCGTCAGATGGCGCGCCATCTCACACTGTGCGGGTTCGGTATTCCCGCGAATGCCGCAAGAAGGACTTGCGTGGTTTGGCTATAATCCAACGCGGTCCGACACCCCAGTTCACGGCAAGCGGCCGGTGGGCACCAGAGATTGCTGACCGGCCACTGATATCACCCGAGCAAATCGGGTGGTCAGCGACAGAAGGAGTTCAGACCATGAAGACCACCAAAACCCTGATGCTTGCCGCCGTGACCGTCGTGTCCCTCGGCGTTGGCGCCGCGATGGCGCAGGAGAGCGCGGGTGGCGTCGATGCGATGCCGTACCAGACGATGGAGCTCAATCATGCGCGCCAGTCGGCGGCGAATTCGCTGCCCGCGTATGATCAGGCGCGTGCGCCGCAGTATGGTTCGTCGGATATCACGACCACCAGGACCGCGCCGGTTCAGACGTTGCTTGGCGCCGACGGCAACGGCGGCTGATCGGCCATCCGTGACGAGAGGCGAGGGGCCGGTGTTCGCACCGGCCCCTTTCGCTTGTACGAGCGCCGCGCATCCCTCGGAAAGTGTGTCGCGCGCCGGGTTGCCGGCCGAAGCGGGTCGCACCAATTTCGAGCGCGTTCCGGATTTATAACGACCGTGGCGCGGGTTTGTGAGACGTCCGAGAAATCATCGCGGCGGCGACACGCGCGAGCGACGGCGCCGAACGCCGCCTGATCGCGCGGGCGATCGCGCGGCATGGCTCGGGGCAAAACGCGGTCGGGTCAAATTGGCCGGTAGCCGCATCGTGTGCTCAACCCCAGCCTTATGCCGCCGCGCCGGTTCGGAACCCCGCCATGCCCGATTGGCTGCCTTGACAGGATGTCTCGACAGATGGACAGTCTGGCATCCGACCGATTTTGTGTGTTTCATCGAAGCGTTATGATGGTCACGTGTCCCCATGGGCACGTGAAATTAACCGTAGACAGCCGTTCGCCGGCCGGCGCCCTACTCGGGGCGCGAAATAAACGTCTGATAGAAATGGGGGATTCCGAATGCCCGACGGATCGAGGCCACCATCGCGGTCCCCCGGTAAACGCCGGCGAAATAATCGAAATCGCGAAACGGTCCTGCCAGGCGGAACCCGTCCAGAGTTCGGCGCGGCTGATTCTCGACCCGCTGGAGCCGCGGGTCCTGTTGAACGCCGACACGCTCGCCGTCCAGTTGGCGAGCGTCGCGCACGATACGCAGGCGCATGACGTGCTTGTGCAAATGGTTAACGAAACGGTGATGGTCGGGGCGCAAGCCCAGACCGTGCAGCGCGTGCAGGTGGTCGATCAGACCAGCGGCGGCGCCATCCTGGCCGTGGGCGATCTGTCGGAGATCACGGCGGTTGCGATCTCGATACCTTCCGGGTCGGACACGATCACGCTGGACGCGAACAGTTTCGGCGCCCTCGCGATCCCGAAGATCCAGGTTCAGGGTGACGGGCTGACCGCGCTGGCGATCGAGCATTCCGCCGGCAACCTCGACTGGCAGGTCAACGGAGACGGTTCCGGCGGGGTGACCGGCGCGAACCTGGCCGTGTCGTTCACCGGCGTCTCGGCCCTGGACGGCGGCGCCGGCACCGATGTGCTGCATGGACCGGCGCCCGACACCACCTGGCAAATCACCGGACCCGGCGCGGGCAGTCTGGCGACCAACGCGGGCGGTCCGGTCACCACGTTCCAGGGCTTCGACTCGCTCGCCGGCGCGGCCAACAACCAGGACACGTTCGATCTGCACCCGGGCGGCGCGATGTCCGGCACGATCGATGGCGGCGACGGAGGCTACGACTCGTTGGCTTATGTCGGCGTGCAGGCGACCGACGTCGTCTCCACGCCATCCGGTCCCAGTTCCGGCACCGTTACGGCGGACGGCAACACCATCGACTACACCGGGCTGGAGCCGGTGACCCTGCCGACCGCGGCCAGCATTACGATCGATCCGGTCGCGCTCACCGGTACGCTGGCCAACGCGACGCTCACGCTGTCCGATGTCACCGGTAGCAGCACCGAACTGCAACTGACCGATCCCGGCGTCATCGAAGGCCAGACCTTCGTCGCCCCCACCGCGTCGCTCACCATCGATCTGGGCTCCGGCGGCGGCAATACGCTCAATCTGACGTCGATCGACCAGCGTTTCGCCGCCGCTCTGACGACGACGACCGAGGGCTCCGGCGACACCGTCAATATCAACACCGGCCTGGTCACGCAGGGCAATCCGGTGTCGATCACCGCCGACAACGTCACGCTCGCCGCCAACGAAACGATCGACACGCGCCTCGCCGGCGGCGACGCCGGGGCCATTACGCTCGGCTCCGGAACGCTTACGGGAAACAGCCTGACCCTAAGTCCCGGATCGCAGTTGCTGGCGACAGCGGGCGTTGGCAACACGCCGGGCGCGGTGACGCTGAGTGTCTCCAACACCTATTACATCAGTCCGTTGCTGCCGATCGACTTCACCAGCCGGAGCGTGAACCTTTCGCTCAGCGGCGCCACCATCGACGCGGGCGACGTCACCATTTCGACGCAGGCGCAGGACCTGTCGATGGCGGACGAGGCGGCGTCGTACGCCGCCGGCTTCACCGGCACGCTGTCGAGTTTGCTCAGTCAGATCCCTGGCGACGTCCTCTCCGGCCTCACCGGGATCGACGCCTCGGTCACGCTGCGCGGCGCCAACGCCGGCATCACCGTGGACAACTCCACGATCACCAGTTCCGGCGCGGTCTCGATCACCTCCACGACCTCGGCCGAGTCGGAAAACCAGGCCATGGCGGTCGGTCTGGGAGGTTTGGCGTCGGCGACCGGCGTGGAGATCGCCGTCGGTTACGCGAAAGCCTCGAGCACGGTCCAGACCTTGCTCACCGGCACGACGAACATCAATGCCGTGGGCGATGTCACCGTCTCAGCCGACGGCACCATCAATTCGACGTCCACCACGCAGGCGTCCGCCAATCTGGTCGGCACCAAAAATCCCAACGTGGTGCAGATCGCGCTGGCGATCACCGATTTCCGAGCTGACGTCGGTCGCTTCGGTCGGGAACGATGTGACGATCACCTCGACCGCCGGCAATGTGAACGTATCCGGGACCGGCACGACGACCTCAATTCCGGAGACGGTTACCACCGGCTACGAAGGCGGCCTCGCCGGCGTGGACGTCTCGCTTGGTTTCGACAACGCAACGGTGCAGTCGTTCCTCAACGGCCATATCACGGCGGCGGGTTCGGTGACCGGCGCCGGAGGCAGCGTCACCAACGGTGGCACGATCACCTTCGACGGCGGCGATGCCGGTTCGGTCGATCTCGCGAACAGTGAACTGTACTTGCCGCAACACGGCCTGACGACCGGGCAGGAGATCACCTATACCGCGCAGAAGACCGTCACGGGTTCGCCGGACACACCCTTCGCCTCCGACGCGATCGGCGGATTGACCAGCGGCACCACCTATTATGTGCTGGTGGTCGATCCGAACCATATCCAGCTCTCCGCCAAACCGCCGATCAAGCTGGATCCGACGGTTACCGATCCGGCATCGACACAAACCCTGGCCGAGCCAGAAGCGCTGGACTTCGAAACCGGCGCGATCGACAGCACGGGCAACAATGAGATCTACCTGCCGGGCAACGGTTTCGCCACCGGCGATCAGATCACCTACAACGTGGTTGGCGGCGACGCGCTCACGGGTCTGTCCAGCGGGCATACTTACGTCGTGCAAACGATCGACGCCAATAACTTCCAGTTGCTCAGCGGCGGCAGCGTCGTGGCATTGCAGCAGAACACGTCGACCGGCACTTACACGTTCACGGATGGCACCAACGTTCAGACGCTGACGCTCGCGTTGGTCGATCCCAATCTCGACACCATCACCCTCGCGGGCAATACGTTCACCAATAACGAGACGATCGTTTATCAGTCACTCAGTTCGCTCGATATCGGTTCGCTGCTGGACGGCTTCCAGTATACCATCCACAAATTAACGGCGAACGTGTTCCAGTTGCTCGATCCGGCCAACGGCAACGCGGTCGTCACGCTGTCCACGCCGGCCGGCCCGACCGTGCATGAGCTGATTTATGACGGCACGGTGTTCAGCTTCTCCCCGTTCACGGCGGTCAACGCGACGACCGACACGATCACGCTGCCGAACAACGGGCTGACCACGGGACAAGCGCTGGTTTACGAGGTCGATCCGGCGATTTCGAACACCAGGCAGGTGCAGTACCAGCAGAACCTCAATTTCGAGCTCGGCGGCATCAATTCTTCCACGAACCAGATTTATCTGCCGCTGCACGGGTTCAACACCGGCGATCTGGTGACGTACCAGCAGGGCGCCGGTGCCGATCCGATCACCGGCCTGACGAACAACGCGCAATACGAAGTCAACGTGATCGACGCGAACGATTTCCAGTTGCTCGATCCGGTGACCAACGCCGTCATTCCGCTGGCGCAAGGGACATCCACCGGCATTTATACCTTCATCGACGGGACCAGCACGCAAACCCTCGCGCTGGCACTGGTCAATTCGGCGAACAACAGCATCACCATCGCGGGCCATCCGTTCACCAACGGCGAGTCCGTCGTTTACACGACGCTCAGCGGTCTCACCATCGGCGGGCTGGCCAGCGGCAACCACTACATCATTCAGATCCCCGCGGGTTCTCCGAATTCATTCCAGTTGCTCGACCCGGAAAACGGCAACGCGATCGTCACGCTCCCGACGGTTCCGTCCGGGACCACATTGTACACTTTGGCCTACGCCGCCCCGGCGACCGGCGACCTGTCGCTCACCGCGCCGGACGCGGCGATCGGCGGGCTGCAATCCAATCAGGTCTATTACGTCGTTTCCGTCGATGCCAACCACATTCGGCTGAGCAAAGACTATGCGGATGCCATCGCGGCCGAGCCGATCACGTTCACCGCTCTGGGCTCCGGCAACGACAACACGATCGCCGCCGCCGCCAGCACGATCGGGATCGGCGACGCGGCCAGCCTGACCTCCACCGACGAAGGTTACGCGTACCCAACAACCGGCCAGGCCGACAACCACACGCAACATCTGAATTTCGCGACCTCCAGCGATGTCACACTGTCGGCCATTCTGGGCGGCGCGAGCGCGCTGTTCAACGGCTTCACCAGCGCCGCGGACGAGACCGGCACGTCGGTTTCGTCGAATGTGCAGGGCCAGGATTCCAACGGCGACACCACCACGAACGAAGGACTGACCGGTGCCGGCGGTGTCGTCGTCAACGTCGTCAATCACACCGTGCAGGCGCTGACCGGCAACCTTTCCTCCAGCGCGGCGCCGACCGTGCTGTCGACACCGGCCAACCTCTCGGTCACCTCAACCATTTCCGAAACCGAACAAGAGATCTCGCAGGCCTCGGCCAGCAAGCCCGAGGGCAAAGGCGAGGGCTCCGCCGTCGCGCTGGCGGTCGCCGTCGGCATCTATAACAATTCATCGCAGGCCATCATCGAGGCCAATACGATCGCCGACGCGGGCATGTCCACGACGATTTCGTCGGACGTGGATTATCCGATCCTGATCGATCCCGCGCAAATCGTCCTCGGCATCCCGGCGGCGTTCGTCAGCCAGGGCATGGGCGAACTGACCAATCTGATGGATGGCTCTCTGGGGTTTGGCACCGCTCTGCTCAACACCTGGGTCGTGTCGCAGGCATCGCCGGACGGCGCCGGCAAGACGTCGTTGGACGGGTCGGTCGCGGTCAATCTCTACAACGACACCTCGCAGGCGCTGATCGACGGGGGCGCGCGGATCAATCAGACGACGGCGGATCAAAATACCAGCCAGTCGGTATCGCTGTCGGCCACGACCGAGATGACGATGATCAACCTCGTCGGCATCGGCAATTTCGGTCTGAATGCCAACGGGGTGAAAAGCTTCCAGGAGAGCGTCGAAGAGGACGGCTGGGGTGACGCGCTGACCGGCGGTTCGCTGTTCGACGTGTTCGGGCGGTCGAATGGCCAATCGATCGGCGGTTCCGTGCTGTTCAACGATCTGAACAACACCACGACGGCGCAAATCGAAGACGGCGCCGCGGTGTATGCCGGCAGCGCCGGCGGACTGACCATCGACAGCGCCGAATCGATTCTCCGGATCGATATCGCCCAGGCGGGCGGGATGTCGACGGGCACCAGTGCCAAACTCGCGTTCGCGGGCAGTGGACTGGGCTTTCGCGAACGGGATTCAACGATCGCCGGGATCGCCACCGGCCCATTGGGCGTTTCGATCACCGGCGGCGCTCCGGTCACCATCAGCGCGACGACCGGCGGCACGCAGGTCGGCGTCGTTGGCGCCATCGTCGTCGGCGAGGGCGGCGCCGCCAGCGTCGGCATCTCGGTTCTGGTCAACGACATTCAGCGCACCACGGCGGCCTATGCCGGCGCGGATCCGACGGTTGACCCCAACG
>CAVRDN010000063.1:0-66051 GCA_963719675.1 uncultured Alphaproteobacteria bacterium
CGTCGCGCCGGCACGTCAGACCCGCGCAAGCTGACCGCGTCGGTGCATGGCGGCACGCTGACGGCGCTGAAGCTTGCTGTTCCTGACGGCGACATCGCCGACTTCGTCGTGGTCGCGGTGAATGGCGGAAAGGGTCCGTGGCTGTATCTGGTGGATCTGCATGGCCCGGCGTGAACGAGGAGGTCCTGACCACGATCGATCCGACCCGGTCGCATGCGAAACTAAGTTTTACCGCCGCGCCGGCGAGCCTCTGGCCTCTGCGGCCGGTCCGGAAAGCATTCGCCGGCTGCTGGATTTCGCCGCCGTGCCGATGGCGTTCGAGCAGGTGGGCGGAGCTCAGGCGGCGCTGGAGATGGCGAATGCTTACGCGAAGGAACGGTATGCGTTCGGCCGCCCGATCGGATCGTTCCAGGGCATCAAGCACAAACTCTCCGACATGTACATCCAGGTCGAACTCGCCCGATCCAACGCCTACTACGGCGCATGGGCGGTCCACACCGAGGCCGCCGAATTGCCGATCGCCGCCAGCGTCGCGCGCATCTCCGCCTGCGAGGCGGGCTGGTTCGTTACCAAGGAAAATATCCAGACGCATGGCGGCATGGGCTTCACCTGGCAGATGGATTGCCACCTGTATTACCGGCGCGCCAAACAACTGGCTTTGGCCTTGGGGTCGGCGCGCGAATGGAAGCTGCGGCTGATCGCGGAGTTGCGCAACCGCAATACCGACGATCTGCAAGCGGCCTGAGGGGAGAATACGATCATGGACTTCGAAGACACACCTGATGAAGCCGCGTTCCGCGCCAAGGCACGTGCGTTCCTCGACGCCAACGCCGAGCGTCGCAAGCCTGGCGAGGTCGAAGGTTATCGCCGCGGCCAGGACGCGCCGGGCGCGATGGAGCGCGCCAAGGATTTTCAACGCCGCAAATTCGACGCGGGCTTCGTCGGCATTCACTGGCCGACGGAGTGGGGCGGTCAGGGCGGCACGCCGATCCAGTATGTGATCTATAATCAGGAGGAAGCGAAATACGACGTTCTGACCGGGCTGTTTGGGATCGGCATCGGCCTCGCGATGCCGACGATCTGCACCTGGGGCACGCAGGAGCAACGCGAGACATTCGTGCAAAAGACGATGCGCGCGGATTATGTCTGGTGCCAGTTGTTCTCCGAACCCGGCGGCGGCTCCGACCTCGCGGCATTGCGCACGCGCGCGGAAAGAGACGGCGACGAATGGGTGGTGAATGGCCAAAAGATCTGGAACTCGGGCGCGCATTACAGCGACTTCGGCATTCTGGTCGCGCGGTCGGATCCTGACGCGGCGAAGCACGCGGGCCTGTCGTTCTTCATTCTTGACATGAAATCGCCAGGTGTTGAAATCCGGCCGATCCGCCAGGTGTCGGGATCGTCACACTTCAACGAGGTGTTCTTCACCAATGTGCGCATCCCCGACTCGCGCCGCGTCGGCCCGGTGGGCGCCGGCTGGAAAGTCGCGCTGACGACGCTGATGAACGAGCGGCACGGGATGCGCGACGCGCCCGGCCCCGACTTCAATGAACTGTTTGATCTGGCGCGAGAGGTCGAACTGGAAGACGGACTGGCGATCGACAACTCCGCCGTGCAGGAAAAACTGGCGGAGTTTTACGTTCGTTCGCAGGGTCTTAAATTCACCAAATTCCGCGGCATGACCGCGTTGTCGCGCGGCCAAACTCCAGGGCCGAAGTCGTCGATCATCAAGGTCGTGGCGGCGAACAAATTGCAAGACATTCTGTCGTACGGCCTGGATCTGATCGGCATGGCCGGTCCGACCATGGGTGACTCGATGCCCGTCTCTGGGATTTTCGAGGAAGCCCTGTTGTACTCTCCGGCGTTGCGGCTGGCAGGCGGCACCGATGAGATCATGAAGAACATCATCGCCGAACGTGTGCTCGGCCTGCCGCAGGACCCGCGCGTGGATAAGGGCGTGCCGTGGCGCGATGTGCCGACCGGGCCACGGGCCGGCAAAGGTTGAAGCTTCAGACGGAATCGCGGGTAACTCCAAATCAGCATGATCTTCAAGGGTCCGTCCGAAATGTCCAATCATCCCCTGCAAAGTTTCTTCTGGCCGGAATCGATCGCGGTGCTCGGCGCCTCGCCCGACCTGCACCGCATCCGCGGCCGCCTGTTGCATCAGCTGCGTGAGAACGGGTTTCCCGGCCGCATTCTACCGATCAACCCAAGCTACCAGGAGATCGGCGGACTGCCATGCTTCCCCTCGATCGGCGCCGTCGGCGGATCCGTCGATCTCGCGTTGATCGCGATCCCCGCCGCTTCGGTCGCCGCCGCGGTCGAGGAGTGCGCCAAGGCCGGCGTGAAAAATACCCTGATCATATCATCCGGTTTCGCCGAGGAGGGCGGCGCGGCAAGCGACATGCAGGCGAACCTCGTCGCCGTCACCACCAACTATGGCATCCGCGCCTGCGGGCCGAATTGCGAGGGCTACTTCAACGCGCTCGGCCGTGTCGCGACGACGTTCAGCCCGACCGTGGAAACCCAGGAAGATCCCAACGCCGTCCATGTGTCGCCAAAGCGCATCGGCGTGATCGCGCAATCCGGCGGCATCGGCTTCTCGTTGTTCAATCGCGGCAAGGCGGCGGGCCTGGCGTTCAGTTACGTCATCTCAACGGGCAACGAAGCCGATCTCGGCATGGCCGACTTCCTCGATTACATGGTGGAAGATGAGCACACCGCCGCCGTGATGCTGTTCTGCGAAGCGGTGCGTAACGGCCCCGCGTTCATCGCCGCCCTCGCCAAGGCACGCCGGCTGGGTAAACCCGTCATCGCCATTAAGGTCGGCCGCTCGGATGCCGGCACGCGTGCCACCGCCTCGCACACCGCGTCGCTGTCGGGATCGTACACCGCGTACCACGCGATCTTCGAACGTTACGGCGTGATCGAGGCCGAGGATCCCGATGAAGCCGTCGCCATCGCCGGTGTCGTGTTGAGTTGCCCACTGCCGAAAGGCCGCCGCGTCGGGATCGTCACCGTCTCCGGCGGCGGCGGCGCCTGGACGGCGGACACCATGTCGGCACATGGCCTGATCGTGCCGCAACTGTCCGCCGCCGAGCAGACCCGGTTGCGCCCGCTGATGCCGTCATATGGTGCCGCCGGCAATCCGGTCGATGTCACCGCGCAAGGATCCAACACCGGTCCGGCGATGATGACCGCGATGGAGCATCTGGCCGAGAGCGATGAGATCGACATGCTGTTGCTGGTCAGTTCACTCACCAGCACAACCCGGGCCTCGCTGGATGCCGCGCGCATCCGAGCGGTCGCGGCGAAGTGCGGCAAGCCGATGACGGTGTGGACCTACACGCTGCCATCAGAGTTCGGCCGCAACGCCGCCTCCGGCTGCGGCCTGTTCCTGCACAGCGATCTGCGCGCCTGCGGTCTGGCGTTCGGCAAACTCGCCGATTACGCCGAGGCGATGGCGCGACCGTTGCCGGACGCGTTCGATCCGGTGCCGGCTCGATTGGAGCCCGGCCTGCCCCGCATCGTGCCGGAATATCAGGCGAAACAGGCGCTCGCCGCGTGGCTGCCGCCCGCCGCCGAGCGGCTCGCGCACTCCGCCGAGGCCGCCGCCGACGCCGCCGCGCGACTGGGTTTTCCGGTCGTGCTGAAAGTGCAATCGGCCGATCTGCCGCACAAGACCGAGGCCGGCGGTGTGCGGCTGAACCTCGGCGACCGGGCGGCGGTCATGGCCGCCTGCACCGCGATGCTCGCCGACGTCGCGCGGCATAAGCCGGAAGCGAAGATCGACGGCGTGCTGGTGCAGAAGATGGCGCCGAAAGGCCATGAACTGGTCATCGGCATGGTCAACGATCCCACGTTCGGACCGATCATGATGGTCGGCTACGGCGGCACCACGGTCGAGTTGTTCGGCGATGTCGTGCACGCGCCCGCCCCGATCGACGAAGCGGAGGCGACGCGGATGATCCTGGCGTTGAAGTCGGCGCGGCTGCTGACCGGATTCCGCGGCTCGGCACCGATCGATCTGGCGCCTGTGGCGAAGCTCATCGCCGCGCTGTCTCGCGCCGCGCTGACGTTGCGCGACCAGGTGGCGGAGTTCGAGTTGAACCCGGTCATTTTGCACGCCGACGGTTCGGGACTGACGGTGGCGGATGCGCTGTTGACGTTGAAGGGATGACGCAAGGAAGCTGCTCGCGGCACGTCACCTCACTCAGAGGAATGCACGCATGACCGACACGCCCTCCCCCGCTTTCCGTATCGAGCACGACAGCCTTGGCGAAATCGGTGTCCCGGCCGAAGCCTACTGGGGCGCGCAAACCGCCCGCGCGGTCGTGAACTTCCCCATTTCCGGCATCCCGATCGCACACCACAGGCAACTGATCCGGGCACTGGCGATGGTGAAACAGGCCGCCGCTCTGGCGAACAACGCTCTCGGCGCGCTGTCGCGCGAGCGCTGCGACGCGATCGTCGCGGCGGCGCAGGAAATCATCAACGGCCAGTGGCACGACCAGTTTCCGGTCGATGTGTTTCAGGGCGGCGCCGGCACCTCGACCAACATGAACATCAACGAGGTGATCAGTCATCGCGGCCTCGAACTGATGGGCCACGCGCGCACCGAGCGAGCCGCGCTGCATCCGAACGATCACGTCAATCTCTCGCAATCCACCAACGACACGTATCCGACCTCGGTGCGGCTGTCGGTGCTGCTGTCGATCGCGCAGCTGTCGGAGGCGCTCGACCAACTCGCGACCGCGTTCGAACGCAAGGCCGAGGCCACGAAGCTGATCGTGAAACTCGGTCGTACCCAGTTGCAGGACGCCGTGCCGATGACCGTCGGGCAGGAACTTGGCGCCTACGCGGCGACCATAAGGGAAGACATTCAGCGGTTGGACGAGGCGAGCCGGCTGTTGTGCGAGGTCAACCTCGGTGGCACCGCGATCGGCACCCGCATCAACGCCGATCCGGCGTACGGCAAGCGGGCGATCGCCGAACTGGCGCGGATCTCCGGATTTCCGCTGGTGCAGTCAGCCAATCTTGTCGAAGCGAGCTGGGACATGGGCGGCTTCGTCATGTTTTCCGGCGTGCTCGAAGCGAATTGCCAGCAAACTGTCGAAGATTGCCAACGACATCAGGCTGCTGGCCTCGGGACCGCGCGGCGGGATCGGCGAATATGCCATTCCGGCGATGCAGCCGGGATCATCGATCATGCCTGGCAAGGTCAACCCCGTGATCCCCGAGGTGCTGAACATCGTCTGCTTCCAGGTGATCGGCAACGACCTCGCGGTCACCATGGCGGCCGAGGGCGGCCAACTGCAACTCAACGCGTTCGAGCCACTGATCGCCCATAACATTCTGTCGTCGATGGAATTACTGAAGAACGCGATCGGCACGTTCACCGAACGTTGCATCGACGGGATCGAGGCGCGACCAGAACAATGCGCGCGGCATATCGAGGCCGGCGTTTCGACGGTGACCGCCCTGGTGCCGCTGTTAGGCTATGAACGCGCCGCCGCTCTCGCGAAACAGGCATTGGCCGAGGGGCGCACGGTGCGGGAACTCGCGCTGCTGACGGGAATGCTGACCGCGGCGCAGTTGGACGAAGTGCTGCACCCGGCAAAGCTGGCGGCGGTATAGTCCCGCCAGAACCAGGCCCCACGGCCGGGAAGTTCTCAGCCCGCCGCTCACCGCCTCGCCAGCCACGCCGCCAGGATCAAAGCGCCCGCTGCCGCGACAGACGACACCGCGAAGCCGCCCATCGCGTCGGAGACCACGCCCGCCAGCGCCGGCCCCACGATTTGTCCTACGCCGAACGCCCCCGTCATCGCCGCCATCACCCGCCGCGGGTCGCCCGACGCCAGTTCCCTGCCCCGCATCAAACCCAGAGCGGTCAGCCCCATGAACGTGCCGCCGACCAGGACGGCCGCGAGACAGATGCCCACGGATGAGGGCCAGATGACCGATGCGAGAACGCCTCCCGCCTCAGCGAGCGCGGCGAGCGCGAACGACGCCGCCAGGCCAATCCGCCGGGCCAGAACACTCCAGATCCAAACAGATGGCACCGCGGCCAGGCCCACCACGATCCAGATTACCGGCTCCAACCCCCGGATCGCCGGCGTGGCCCGGACGATCGTCACCAGGAACGTCGCGGTGACGACATAGCCGAAGCCAAACAACCCATATGCCAGCGTGATACGGCGCAGCCGCGGATCCCGCCGCGCTGGGCGGGACACCGTGGCCACGATCGGACGCTCCGGCGCAGACGGCACCAGCGCGGTCACAGCGATCACCCCCAGAAGCGACATCGCCCCGCTCATCCACCACATCGCCGCCCAGTCGCCGCCCTGAGCAGGCAGCGCCGCGACCAACGCCGCCGACATCACGATTCCCACTCCGACCCCGCTGAAATGCAGCGCACTCAGCCCGGGCGTCCAACGGCGGCAAGCCGATCCAGCACCAACGCACTGGACAAAATCAGCGTCAAAGCGCTCGCCACGCCTCCAACGAACCTCAGCGGCACGAAGGCAACCACCGACCCGAAGCACCCCATCGAACCGGTGCTCATCGCGCTCACCAGCAGCGCGCCGAGCAACCACGCGCGCCGTGACCCCGGCAACGCTGCTCGCGACGCCCCCAGCGCTCCAACCAAATATCCCGCGAAATTGGCCGAGGCGATAAGACCGGCGGTGGCCTTGCTCAGACCCAGCGCGGCCAGCATCGGGGGCAGGATCGGGGTATAGACAAAGCGCCCGATCCCGATGCCGACCGCCATGGCGATCAGGCCGCCAACGGCGATCGCGACAGGTGAACGATCCGTTCCGGCGTCCCTGAGAGACCCGCGCCGCCGAACGAGGATGCGGTGCGCCAGCATTGGTATTGGGCGAACGGTCTGGAGCCGCGAGGCCGGGGTGCGAATTTCGTGGGGCATGGCACCAAGCTGGTCGTCGCTCTTGCTGCAATCAAACGATTACTTATGATAAAAGTAATCGCCAGGAGTGATATCCCACCTCCGAACCGGGAGCCGCGCATGGACACCGCCGACCTGAAGGTCTTTGAGGCCGTCGCCCGCACCGGCGGCATGAACCGCGCCGCCGCCGAACTCCATACCGTGCAGTCGAACGTAACCGCCCGGATTCGCGCGCTCGAAAGCGAACTCGGCTGTCCGTTGTTCGAACGCCATAGCCGCGGGGTCGCGCTGACAGGCGCCGGTGAGCGCCTGTTGCCATACGCTCGTCGCGTCGCATGGCTGCTGACGGATGCCGCCCGCGCCGCGCGCGATGATGGCCAACCGCGGGGCCCGCTGACCATCGGATCGCTGGAGACGACCGCGGCCCTGCGACTGTCGCCGCTGATCGCCGGCTATGCCGCCGCCTGCCCCGAGGTCGATCTCGCGCTGCGCCCCGGCACCACGGCGGAACTGATTGAAGCAGTGATGGACCGCCGCTTGGAGGGCGCGTTCGTTTGTGGACCCGTCGCGCACCAATCACTGATCGAACAGACCATGTTCGAGGAGGAACTGGCGATCCTGGCCGCCCCCGGCCTCGCCTCGATCGAGCAGGCAACCCAGGGCGGCATCGCCCGCATCGTGGTGTTGCGCGCCGGCTGTTCCTACCGCCAGCGGCTGGAGATGCTGCTGGCGCGCCGCGGAATCGCGGTGCCGCGGTTGATGGAGTTCGGCACCTTGGAGGCGATCTTCGGCTGCGTCTCGGCCGGCCTCGGCATCACGTTGCTGCCCCGCGGCCTGATCGGTCCGGTTTGGCGGGCTGGCCGGGTCAGCCTGCATCGCCTACCGCCCGACGAAGCGCTGGTAAGCACCGTTTTCATCCACCGCCGCGAGGCACATCTGTCGAGCGCCTTGCGCGCGTTTCTCGATCACGTGCGGGCCGCGTCCGCGCCAGAGGGTCCGATCGTTCCCGACGATAACAGCGATCTGATCAAACCGTTACCGCACGTCGGTCAACCGTCGCTAACCTGACGTCACGATCCAGGCGCCGACACCGCGCGGTGCCATCCGTGCCCTACGAGGGAGCCGCTTCGATTTCTGGCTGGACGGAGTGGTTACTCGTCGTGGTTACAAACGAAAATCGAACGTGAAGAACAACGAGGGACGCGAATGGTTTTCGCAGCGAAACCGAGAACCAGTTGAAGTCCCGGGGAGCACGCACTATGGCCATTTCGACCCGCCTGACTGAACGTCTGAACATCCGGCATCCGGTTTTGCTCGCCCCGATGGATCTCGTGGCGGACGGACGCCTCGCCGCCGCGGTGAGCGAGGCCGGCGGCTTTGGCATTATCGGTGGCGGCTACGGCGATGAGGCGTGGCTGGCGCGAGAACTTGACGCGGCCGGCGATGCTCGGGTCGGGGTCGGGTTCATCACCTGGAGCATGGCGAAGCGTCCACGCGTGCTCGATCTGGCGCTCGAACGGCGGCCCCCCGCGATCCTGCTGTCGTTCGGCGACGTGCGGCCCCACGCGGAAAAGATCAAACGTGCCGGCGCGCTGCTCATTTGCCAGGTGCAGACTTTGGAGCAGGCGATGGAGGCCGTCACGAACGGCGCCGATATCCTCGTCGCCCAAGGCGCGGAGGCTGGCGGCCATGGGATCGCCCGAGGCACCTTCCCTTTGTACCCGCCGTCGCGGATGCGTGCGCCGGGACCCCTGTCGTCGCGGCGGGCGGCGTGGCGGACGGCCGAGGCCTCGCCGCGGCATTGATGCTCGGCGCGGATGGCGTGCTGGCCGGCACGCGGTTTTATGCCGCGCGGGAGGCCGCCGGTTTCGCCAGCGCCAAAGATCGCATCGTCGCGGCGAACGGCGACCAGACCATTCGAAGCATCCTGTTCGATATCGCGCGCGGCAATATCTGGCCGGCTCCGTACAGCGGCCGCGTATTGCGCAACGAATTCACCGACCGATGGCGCGGGCGAGAAACGGATTTGTTGCAAAGCCAGCATGACGAGGCGCCGCGTCTCGCGGCCGCCCGCGCCGCCGGAGATTTTCGTGTCGCGGCCGTCATCGCCGGTGAGGCCGTTGACCTGATCAACGATATTCCGCCGGCCGCCGAGATCGTCGAGCGCATGGTGGACGAGGCCACGGTGCTGCTTGCCAGCGCGTCCAATCGGTATCGCATCACCGAAGGCGCGTAATGGTACACGGTCCCTGGGCGCAACCGGCCAGCAATCGAGCCAAGGCGATGATGGGCGGGAAACAGGCCTGGATCCGTCATGCGCCGGCTATATTGGTCGCTGATTATCGTCGCCGTCCTGTATGGCGTCCCACGCGCCGCGATGATCCTGAACATTGGGATGGGACCATGGTCGGGGCAGGTCGTCCAGGCGGACGGCAGCGTCACCGATATGCGGTTCGACCGGAACCTGCCGCGGCCGGACTGGCTTCCGTTGCCGCCGGACGCTGATATCGTGCAGGCCAGCCAACAAACCTCCAGCAAAGACCCCGGTGTTTTTGGCATCGTTGAATTCCTCACCCGCATGCCGCTGAACGACGCACGGCGTTTCTTCACCAATCGATTGGTCGCCTCCGGCTTCGCCGTCACCGATGAAGGGATCGGCACGCTCAATCAGCCGACGGCGGATCTCCTGGCTGTCGCCAGAATGCTGACGGCCCGCCGCGCGCCGAATGGCGAAGAGGTATCGGTCCAGTTGCGCGGCGAGGAAGGGTGGGTCAGGCGCGCGAGACTGGTGCAAATTACCTGGCGTACGCGGCGAGCCCCCTGATCCGCGCGGTTTCCCAATCCATATCTCCTGCTCTATGACCGGTTGATCGCCCCGGAGACCGCGAGATTCCCAGGAGAGAAGACATGAGTGACAAACCTAACATCCTCGTCGAGACGCATGGCCGCGTCGGGCTGATCCGCCTCAACCGGCCTGAGGCGCTGAACGCTCTTTGCGACGCGCTGATGCGCGACCTGAAAGCTCAGTTGCTTGCGTTCGACGGAGATAAGGCCATCGGTGCCATCGTTATCACCGGCAATGAGCGTGCGTTCGCCGCCGGTGCCGACATCAAGGAAATGCGCGACCGCACCAATCCGGAAGCGATGGTCGAAGACTTCATTGGCGCCAATTGGGAAGCCGTGCTTTCGATCAAAAAGCCCGTCATCGCCGCCGTGGCCGGTTTCGCGTTGGGCGGCGGCTGCGAGCTCGCGATGATGTGCGACATGATCGTCGCCGCTGACACCGCGAGGTTTGGCCAGCCGGAGATAAACCTTGGCGTTATCCCGGGCGCCGGAGGCACCCAACGCCTCACCCGGGCAGTCGGGAAGTCCAAGGCAATGGACATGGTCCTGACCGCGAGAATGATGGACGCGGCCGAGGCCGAGCGCGCCAATCTCGTCTCCCGCGTGTTCCCGGCGGACCAGTTGCTCCCGGAAGCGTTGAAAATCGCGGCACGGATCGCGGAGCTGTCGCCAGTCGCGGTACAATTCGCGAAGGCGGCTGTAAACCGGGCATTCGAATCAACCTTGGTTGAAGGCGTGCGTCACGAGCGCGCCCTCTTTTTGTCGCTTTTTGGAACACCGGATCAAAAAGAAGGTATGGCTGCATTCGTCGAGAAGCGAAAACCTACGTTTCGCGGCGAATGATGATGGACGTATGTTCGCTAAGGGATTAATTCCGCCATATTATTTGTCTAAAAAGGGGGACACCCCTCGCGTATTCAATCGACCTGAGCTAAGGTCGTCACGATGCAGTTGCCTGGTCCCGATTCCCTGAACGCGGTTCCTCGACGAACCCTTGCCCCGCGGCCGCTCGATGTGCTGTTGGTCAGCGATGACCCTCGCTGGACTGCGTCCGTTCGCGAGGCCGTCGCGGCCGAAGGCGGGATCGTGGAAACGGTTTCGGCACGCGCCGCGGTGGCACGCCTCGCCAGCGCCGGGACGCGCCTGTCGCATGTCCTCGTCGATCACAAGGGCGCGGACGGCCTGTTAGGTACATTGACAGAGATGACCTCGGATACCGCCAGCGCGGATGTCACTTTGCTCGTACTGGGGAAACCCCGCACGCCGCATCCGGCCGCGAAAGTTATCCGTTCCGCGGACCGTCGGGCGATCGCGGCATCTCTCGCGGTGCGGCATTTCCCCCGTGGGGCATAGTGAGCCGACGCTTCCGGCTTCGGAGTTGCTCGAGGTGGTGAACGGCGAGATGATCGAAACGCGGTACCAGCCGATCGTCCGCCTCGCCGATCGCGAGCCAATGGGCGTGGAAGTCCTGGCGCGTCTCAATCATCCGACCCATGGCACGGTAACCCCGGACTGGTTCGTGCCGCGGTTCGAAGATGCCGGCTTGTCATTCACGCTGACCGATCTCGTCTCCACCCGCGCCCTGGCAGACCTGACAGGGCCGTTCTTCCGCGGCCTGGGCTTGCCGATGGCGCTGAATTATCCATTGAAGGTGCTGTCGCACCCGGACGCCGCCGCGACCCTGGACGAGCGGCGCGCGTCACTCGGCCTGACGCCGGAACAGGTGCAGATCGAACTCACCGAAAGCCGCCCGGTCGAGGATTTCGATGCGCTGGGCCGTTCGCTCGAGCATCTGCGCGCCATGGGCTATCGAATCTCCATCGACGACGTCGGGCCGGCGGTCAAAAACCTGCCACGTCTGCTGACATTGCCGTTCACCGGCCTGAAGTTGGACAAGGGGATCGTCCGCCTGATTGGAACGCACGCGCCTGGGGCGTCGATCGCACCAAGAGTCATCGAGAAGGCACGGATGCGCGGCATGACCGTGGTCGCCGAGGGTGTCGAAACGCGCGACATGTGGGATAAGCTACACGCGCTCGGCGTGCAGGAGGCGCAGGGTTATCTCATCGCTCGCCCGTTACCCGTCACCGCGGTTCCGGTCTGGGTCGAGGCCTGGCGCGCAGCGGCGAACTGACTCCAGCCGCGGACTGACTTCGTTCAATGGAGTGTCGTCATTCAACGTAATGGAATGGCCTCGGCCGGGTATTGGCCGGGTTCACCCGAACCCTCCCATAACCAATAAAAATTGCCGCCGGTGCCGTTGACCGCGACGACCTTGTGGTCGCCGCGCGTGTCGATCGCATGGATGGTGACGCGGTTGATCAGGCCGCCTTTGAGCGCGCGCATGTCCCCGACCGCTTCCAGAACCGCGTCGGCGACCGAAGCGCCTTTTTTCAGGTAAAGAACGATCGAGCGCGCGGTGCAGCAACGAATGGTCATTTCCCCGGCACCGGTGCAGGCCGCCGCGCCATACCGCGTGTCGGCGTAAGAACCGGCGCCGATGATCGGGCTGTCGCCTAACCGACCGGGGTATTTCCAGCCCCATCCGGAGGTGCTGGTACCGGAACAAATGTTCCCTCCCTGGTCGTGCGCGAGGAACACGGTCGTATCGGCGCCGGTTTCCGGATCGATCGCGTGCCTGCACAACTCCGCCAGCGGAATGTTTGGCCAGGCTTGTTTCTGCGCCGCTGTCAGCGTGCGATCGAACCACTCCCGCCAGACACGGCGGGAATCCTCAATGAGATTGTCGGCGGTGGGCGCGCCGATTTCATGCGCGAACCGAGCGGCGCCCGCCCCCACCAGCAATTCGTGCGGCAGGCGGCGCATGACCTCGCGCGCGACGCTGACCGGATGCAGATAGCCTTTCAGCGCGCCGACCGCGCCGGTGCGCAGCGTCGTGCCATCCATGAGGCAGGCGTCGAGTTCCAGTTCGCAGATCAGGTTGGGCCACCCGCCGCGGCCGACGGTGCGGATGGCCGGGTCCGCCTCGATCAGGCGAATGCCGGCCTCGATGGCGTCCAGCCCACCGGCGCCCGCCGCGAGCATGCGCGCGGTCGTTGGCACGCCGACGGTGCCTTCGTTGTTGGTGACCAGGATCATCCGGGGGGCTCCGATGGCGAGGGTTCGTGACACCTTATAGCCATGACCAGGACCACGCGGGAACGGTGCCGCGTCGCGGATGCTCCGCGAGCCGCACGAGGCTTGACGCCGGCACGGCCGACACCTACCTGGGCTGTGGCTCGGTCGGAGCCTCCGTGTCCGCGGAAAGGGCAGCGCCCGCGACTGGCTCCACGCGACGATCAGGCCATCCCTTTTCTGTCTGGCAGGCGGACACGGACGTTGGAGAAGGGATTTTACCATGATCGACCCTGCCCCTCCGGCGCGGGCGCGCGCCCGGGATGCATCCGGCTTCCAACCGGCATTTCGCCTCGATCTGGAACAGCAACGGAAGCGCGCCAAGGACCTGCGTCGCGCGTTCCTCGCCGGCGACGCCGACGCGGTTCGACGCTTTCGTCAGCATCATCCGAGGTTCTTAAACGATGACGACACGGTTTCGCGTGCCGTCAAACTGAGCGACTCGCAACTGGTGATCGCACGCGAAATCGGTCTGCCGAGCTGGCCGAAACTGAAGGCGCATATCCTCCGCATGCACGCGATGCGAGAGCGGATCGCGCACGATGCCGAAGCACCGGACGCGGATATGACGACGCTGCATGTTCGTTGTGGGTCCGACATCAGGTCGAGACTGGCCGAGGCCGGTTTCGTTGGTGATTTTCTCGAATATTCCGACGCGCTCTGTCACGGTCCCGTGGTGGACGATGCGTCCTGGCTCGATCGCCGCGTAGATTTCATGACACGGGTCTATGGCGCTCGGATTGGCCGGACACGCGAGCAAATCGCCGACGGACTCCTGCGCGCGGAGGCCGACCTGGGTGCCGCGGCATCGCGGTATGATCGGATCGTCCTGTGGTTCGAGCATGACGGCTACGACCAGATCAATCTGGCACGTGGCCTCGCGCAATTCGCCGAGACGCCGCCGCGGCGGATGGAGATGGTTACGCTGGAGCATTATCCCGGCACCATGCGCTTCATCGGGCTTGGCCAACTGCCACCCGAGGCGCTGCGCCTGCTGTGGAACGAACGCCAGTTGGTGTCTCAGCGTCAGGCGGAGGCAGGCCGAACGGCCTGGTCGCTGCTGCGCCAGCCCGACCCGACGCCACTCGCCGCCGCCGCGGTCGCTGGGATTCCGGGACTGCCCTACCTCGCCAGCGCGCTGCGCCGGCATTGCCAGGAACTCCCCGGTACGATCGATGGGCTTGGCCTGACACAGCGGCTGGTGCTCGAGCTTCTGGCGGAGCAGCCACACACCATCGGTGAATTGTTTCGCGACCTGATGCATGGCCGTGATCCGCTGCCGTTTCTGAGTGATTTGATGCTCGCGGATTTCATCGCGGATATGCAACGCGTCGATCGTGCGGTGTTCACCGCCGCGTTCGACGACGATGACCGGCGTTGGTTCAGGGAGCGGCTGACGATTACGCCTTTGGGCCGCGCTGTTCTGGCGGGCGAAGTGGACTGGCTTTCACTCGCGCCGCCGGAACGATGGTTGGGTGGGGTGTGCATCCGGGCTGACCGGCCGTGCTGGCGGTGGGACGAACCGCGTCAGGCGACCGTGCTGACGTAATGGGCGGCACTGGCGAACCTGGCGGATCGCCCGATCAGGTTGAGCCCGGACGGGTGATGGTTCTCTCCGATCGGGGGCGGCATGACCGAGTTTACAGTTGATCCAGGATTGCACGGCGAGAGGTGGCCGGGTCAAGCCCGGCCATGACGGGGACAGAACGAATTAATCCGACCGGAAAGCGCTCTGGTATCCAGGATCATTGAACTGCGACACACACTCACGTCATGACCCCGCTTGAACGGCTCATCGGCATCAACACGATGGACAGAGCGATGACCCTGGGTCACGACGGGCCAGGTCATGACGTGGGTGGAGGGATCATGGCTCGCGCTTCAATCACGTAGCGGATACTTGCCCAGACCGAGTCAGGGGCCGATCCCGCGCCGCGCCGGCGGCCGCCGCAGCGCCCAGAACGCGACACTTCCGCACAAATAGAAGAAAATCGACAGTCCGAACGCCACCTTGTACGACCCCGTGACATCGAACACATAACCCGCGAGCCACGACCCGGTCGCCGAGCCGATGCCAGTGCCGATGGTAATCGCGCCCAGAATTGTCCCAAGGTTCGGGCCAGGGAACAAATCCGCGGTCTTCGCGGTGATCGCCGGGCCTCGCGCGCCCCAGGTCAATCCGAACAGGCACGCGTGCGCCCACAGCAGCGCGTGCTGGTCCGGCGAGGTGATCAGCATCGCGCACGCGACGCCCAGGATCGAGGTGCCGTAGGTCACGACAGCGGATAGTTCTCGCCCGATGTAATCGGAGATGGTGCCGGTCACGATCACGCCCGGCAGCGAAAGGAACGCGCCCATCCCCAGCACCCACGCGGCGTACAACTTATCGAAGCCAATATCCACGGCGAACGCCAATTGATGTAGCGCCACCAGGAATGAGCCCAGGCCGGTGAACATGTACACCGCGCCGAGCAGCCAGAAATGCGGGGTGCGCATCGCCTCGCGCAATGTCCATCCATCGGTCGAGGCGATGCGGCGGCTGGCGTGCGTCGTCTCGCCCAGCCCGCGGAACAATGAGGCCAAGGGGCAGCAGCACGACGGCCATGAACGCGCCTTGCCACAAATAGGCGCCCCGCCATCCCAGACCGTCGATCATCATCGTCGTGACCGGCGCGGAGAACGCCCGCGCGAAGCCGTTGGCGGACTGCACGACCGACACCGCCATGCCGCGGTTGCGCACGAAATACCGAGACAGTAACGGTACGAACACCACCAGGCCCAGGCAGTTGGCGCCCAAAGTCATGACGATGCCGTACAGCACCACCATGTGCCACAACTGCGTCGCACGGGAACTCGCCATCAGGCCGATCGCCAGCATGACGCCGCCGATCAGGATCAACCGGCGTGGCCCCAGGCGATCGACCAGCCAACCGACCAACGGCGAACTGAACCCGCTGACGAATTGCGCCACCGAATAGGCGATCGAGACCTGCGCCCGGCTCCAGCCGAAAACCGACACGAATGTCACCAGGAACACCGTGTAGGCGTGCATGAACCCGGCGCCGATGGAGAACGTCAGGAACGCTGCGCCCAGAAGGATCCAGAGCCGCGTCGGAGACAGCGTTTGCGTGGAGGACAAGACCCTGCTCAGACCTCCAACGTACCCCGCGCGGCCGGCACGCAATTTCCGGCGACCGTCGCCTCCACCGGCCCCTCGCTGGTCTTGCGCCCCGACGCGATCAGCAAGCTGGGCCGGCCCATCTCGACCCCTTGCTCGATCTCGTAATGCAGATCGACGTTTTCCCCCGGCGCCATCGAGGTCAGCAACCCAGCCAGCGCGGCGCACGCACTGCCGGTAGCCGGATCTTCAAGCACCCCGCCCAAGGGAGCGAACATGCGCGCGCGTAGGCGCGTGGCGTCACCGTCACGCCGCACATAAAGCAGCAATGCGAAGCGGAGTTGCCCGCCCGCCGCCGGTGATGCGCTGTCTCCGGCGGCGGCGCGGAACGCGGCGATATCGGGAGTGGCGCGCGCCAAGGCTTCAAGGCCTGCCACTTCCGCGATGACGAACTCGGTCCCCACCGATGCGACCAGCGGATCATGCGCGTTGGTCAGGAAATCTTCCCGCGCGAGGCTGGCGCAGGCAGCAACGGTCTCGATCGGCACATCGTCCCCGATCGCCAGCGCGCGCGGCGCCGAGATCCGCGCGCCGGTGATCTGCCTGGCCGTGTCACGCAAAATGTGCACCCGCACCAGACCGGCGATTTCCTCGAACACCAGATGCTCTGGCGGATTGTCCATCCGTCGCGCCAGCACGAACCCGGTTCCAACGTTGGGATGACCGGCGAACGGCATTTCCTGGGCCGGCGTGAAAATCCGCACCCGAGCGTGATGTTGCGGATTGTCCGGCGGCAGGACGAAGGTCGTTTCCGACAGATTGAAGTCGCGCGCGATCGCCTGCATCCGCGCGTCGGTCAGGCCCCTGGCGTCCGGCAGCACGGCCAACGGATTGCCACCAAACCGCTCGCCAGTGAACACATTCACCGTCACATACTCATAACTGGGCATTTCGGGCTCCCCTCGCCGATTGGCGCGGTCCATCTGTGCGGGGCGAGAGGCCTCGGATCAAGAGCACGTGTGCACGGGTCTTGCCCGCGGAAATCAGGGGACGGTCAATGATACGTCCGTCCGCCATCGACCGGCAGCGCGATGCCGGTCACGAACGAGGCCTCCTCCGACGTAAGGAACAGGATCGCGTTGGCCAGTTCCTCGGCCGAGGCGGCGCGGCCAAGCGCGTAGAGCCTGGCGATCTCCGGCCGGATCTCACCCTGATTGTTGCGAATGAAACTTTCCGTCATGGCGGTATCGACCATGCCGGGACAGACGACGTTGACGCGGATTTTTGGCGCCAGTTCCATCGCCAGCACTCTGGTCAGCGCGATCACCGCGCCTTTTGACGCGACATAGGCGGTGCTGCCCGGACCGGTCGGCTTCAGCCCGACGCCGGAACCGATGTTGACGATCGACGCGCGATCCGCCGCGCGCAGGAACCGCTCGGCGGCCTGGATCACCAGGAACGTTCCGGTGACATTGACCGTCAAAATGCGATTGAAGAGATCCGGCGATGTGTCCGTCAGGCCCTCGGACGAGAAGATCCCCGCCGCGTTGACCACGCCATCCAAACCGCCCATCGCGGTGGCGGCCCGCTCAACCGCCGCGGCGACCGAAGCCGGGTCGGCAACGTCCACCACGAAGGCGTGGCCGCCTATATCGGAGGCAACCTCGTTCGCCGCCTCCGCCGAACGGTCGAGCACCGCGACCGCCGCGCCCTCTCGGCGCACAGCACCGCGGTCGCGCGCCCGATGCCCGAGGCACCGCCGGTGATCAGTATCCGTCGTCCGGCCAGTCGGGCCATTTGTTTCCTCCATGCGGGCTTAGTTTGTCTGCGACACGTCCATCAATTCACCGTCCACGCAAAGCTTCATATCACCCAGGTTGCGAATAAACAGATAGCCTGTAGGCAGACCATCGACGGTCTGACGGGCCAGGTCCTTGCACCGAACACCGGTGTTGTCGGAGAACACCAGTACCGCGATCGGGCTCGCAGCCCTGATAGCCCTTCCGTTTCAAACCGTCCTGAATGTAGCCCTCGATCGGCTTGGCGAACAAAATCTGATAACCGACCAGGCCGTTCAGGTCGCATCGTCCATCGGCCAGCGCCATTCTACCCGTCGATAGCGCGAGCGTCGTCGCCAACGCGATACAAAATGCGCGCATCAGACCGGCTTCCATGACCGATCGACCTCCACATCCAACAGCGTCGGTCCATCATGCGCCAACGCCGCCTCCAGCAGGCCGCGCACATCGGATAGCGTGCTCGCGCGGTGTGCCGTCAGGCCCAGGCCGCGCGCGACCGAAACGAAATCCACGCGCGGCCGATCGAGATCCATGCCGACATAAGAATCAGCCTGAGCGGCAAGCCCTTTCATCGCATTGGTCCGCTGCTTCAGGATTCGATAGGAATAATTATTGATGATAACGAACACCATGCGCAGGTTCTCGCGCGCCGCCGTCCACAGTCCTTGAATGGTATACATCGCTGAACCGTCGCCGATCAGCGCCACGACCGGCCGATCCGGCAGCGCCAGCTTCGCGCCGATCGCCGCCGGCAGGCCCCAGCCGATCCCACCGCCGCGCATGCCGAAGAAACTTTGTGGATCATCGCTTTTGAGGAACCGCCGCAGGCCAGTGCCGGACGAGACCGTCTCATCGATCACCACCGCGTCCGCTGGCAGCACGCGGCCGATCGCATGCATCAGCGACAGTGGATGGATGGGATGCCGTTCCGACAGCGCCTCGGCGGTTGCATTGAGCCGCGCCAGACTGCTGATCCCCTCGCCGCGCGCGTGCTCCAGCCGTTTCGCCACGTGATCCATCTCCGTGCCGGATCGCGCCGCCAGCAGCGCCCGCGTCATGTCCGGCAACGTCGCTTTAGGATCACCCAGGATGGCGACCTTGGCGGGATAGTTCTTGCCGAGTTCCCAGGGATTGGTGTCGAGATGCACGACCGGCAAACCTTCCGGCATGGAATCGACATCATCCGGCAACGACAGCGTGAACAGATCGGCGCCGATCGATACCAGCAGATCGTGCTGACCCAACATGCCGCGGATCGCCGCCGGAAGCCGCACCAGCGCGCCGCGGTACAGCGGATGCGAGGACGGGAACATCGCCCGTGTCGCCATGCCCTCATCATACACCGGAGCGGCGAGCGCCTCGGCGAACGCGACCAGTTCGTCCAGCGCGTTGCCCTGCGGCACCGCGTCGCCGGCGATGATGACCGGCGACTTCGCGCGGGCCATGAGTTTCGCCGCCTCCGCGATCGCACTGACGTCGCCGCGGATCCCGCTGGCGACACGGGTCGGATGGCCGAGGTCCAGATCCTCCGAATCAGTCAGGATATCGCCCGGCAGCGACAGAAACACCGGGCCGGTGGGCGGCGCGAGGGCGGTCTTGGCGGCGCGGTGAATGGCCCTCGGCAGATCGGCGAGCCGGCGCACTTCCTCCGACCATTTCACGAACGGCCGGGCGACGACGGGCAAATCGGCCCACAGCAACGGCTCGGTGAAATTGAACCGTTGCTCGTGCTGGCCGGCGGTGACGATGATCGGCGCGCCGGCCTTCTGCGCGTCATACAACATGCCCATCGCGTTCCCGAGACCAGGCGCCGCGTGCAGGTTCACGCACGCCAGTTGCCCCGAGGCCTGCGCGTAGCCGTCCGCCATGCCCATCGCCGGAGCCTCCTGCAACGCCAGCACGTAGCGGATGTCGCGCTCGGCGGCGAAGGCATCCATCAGCGGCAATTCGGTGGTGCCGGGATTGCCGAACATCACGCGCACGCCCTCCTGCTTCAGCAATTCCAGAAGTGCGATCTTCCCCGGCATCATGGGCATGAATTTTTTCCCTCGGAATTTGCTCCCTTTCGGGCGCGATGGCATTGTCTGGCGTGCTGGTTTCGCTACAAGGCCCGGAACGTCCGTGCAAGCGTGTCCGGGTGAAGAGGGAGTTGCGTTATGCAAAATCTGTCGCGCCGTATGGCATTGGGAGGCCTCGCGGCCGCGCCGTTGGCGATGCCCGGGATCATCAGGGCACAAAGCACCTCCAAACCGGTGAAGATCGGCTTGCTGTCGGACATGGGCGGACCGTATCGCGACGTTGGCGGCCCCGGCAATCGCGTCGCGACCGAACTGGCGATCCAGGATTTCGGCGGCTCGGTGCTCGACCGGCCCATTGAGGTGTTGCAGGCGGACGACCAGAACAAACCAGATGTCTCGACCACGATCGCGCGCGAATGGATCGATAGCCAGGGCGTCGATGTACTGGCAGACGGTGCGGCGAGTTCCTCCGGCCTGGCGATCCAGCAGGTATGCCGCGAGAAGAAGAAGATTTATCTCATCACCGGTCCGGCGACCTCGGACATGACGGGGAAGCAGTGCTCGCCGTATGGCGTTCATTTTTCCTACGATACGTACGCGCTGGCCCATGGCACCGGCGGCGCGCTGACCAAGATCCGGCGGAGATCTCCTGGTTCTTCGTCACCGCCGATTATGCGTTCGGCTACGCGCTGGAGCGGGATACCATCGACGCGGTGAAGGCGGCCGGCGGCAAGGTGCTCGGCGCGGTGCGCGCGCCTTTGGCGACCGCGGACTTCTCCTCGTTTCTGATCCAGGCACAGGCTTCCGGTGCGAAAGTCATCGGTTTCGCCAACGCCGGCACCGATTTGCAAAACTGCATCAAGCAGGCGGCTGAGTTCGGCCTGACCAAAGGCGGCGTCAAAGTCGCCACTCTGCTCATGCAAATCAGCGATGTGAATTCATTGGGTCAGAACGTGTGCGAGGGGCTGATTTACACCGACTCGTTCTATTGGGATCTGAATGACGGGACGCGGGCGTTCTCCAAACGTTGGGGTGAGAAGATGGGCGGCATGGTGCCCGGCCTGCTGCATGCCGGCAGCTACTGCGCGGCGTATCATTGGCTGAAATCGGTGAAGGCGGCGGGCACCACCGACGCCGACGCGGTGGTCGCGAAAATGAAGGCCACGCCGGTGAATGATTTTTATAACACCAACGTGAAGATCCGTGAGGATGGTCGCGTGATGCACCAGATGTATCTGTGGCAGGTGAAGCCGGTCGCCGAGGCGAAATACAAGTACGACTTCTGCAAGCACGTGGCCACGATCCCGCCTTCGGAAGCATGGCGGCCGATGAGCGAGGGTGGCTGCCCGTTGATCAAGGCCTGATGGAAACGGAGATTGTTCCGCTCGTGGGATAATCTCCGCATCCACCCGGGCCGCCTTGTCAGACGGAACCCCGACGCTGACACCTGAGATCAGTTTTGCGTGACGCTCGGGCCGCACCGAGCGTCACCCGGTGGATTCAGACGACGTTCCAGACCTCGTCGATGCTGGCGCCGCTGATCAAATATTCGGCGATCTTGCCGAGCAGAGCCTGATAGTCCGCATTGGCCATTAACTTCGCGTTTGCCGCGTCCATGGCACTCAGATCACTGTACTGGATCGACCATCGAATGCGCCAGGGATTACCGCCTATGGGCATTTCGAGCCGGGCATCCACGTTCGTCACCTTCCTCAGGACGGCAATGAACTCGCGCGCGACGCCCATAGCATCGGCCATCATGCCGCTCTTGACGCAGGCCGTGCGATGAAAGCTGATCATGATTCATCTCATTTCTTGATTGTGTTCGCTTGCGTTCTTCGCACAAACGCACGAAAACGTAATTGACGCAGATCAAATCGACGATCGTTTCATGTCGCCGACCATTACGGGGCCGACCAGCACGGGTCGGTGACGAACCCAGGACGCGGATCGATCCCCGCGCACGCACCGCCTCCGGTCATCCGCCGCCGGTTGCTTGTATGATCCGCGTGGCGTCATGCGACGCCGCCCATCGGCAATGAGGTTAACCGGGTTCGCTATCCTATTGCGGGATGGGCGGGTTAAGCCGCGCCGCGAATACGCGGACCGACAGGATTGTGAGTGGTGGAGTCCTCCGGCGGGAAGCGCTCCTCAGAACTTCTCCACCCACGGCCGCAGTTCAACCTCCCACGTCCACGCGGACTGCGGTGCTGATTGGCGATGTACCAGTAGGTCTCCGCGATCTCATCCGGGTCAAGCAACAAATCCGGATTGTCGTTCGGATCGGTCCGCGTCGCACTTCTGATCCCGCCGTCGATCACGAAATGCGCGACATGCACGCCCTTCGGCGACAACTCCCGCGCCATGCTTTGCGCCAGGCCGCGCAACGCGAACTTGCCCATCGCGAACGCCGAGGAATTCGGATAGCCCTTCACGCTCGCCGAGGCGCCGGTCAGCAGGATCGCCCCCGAGCCGCGCGCCGCCATCAGCCGCGCCGCCTGCTGCGCCACCAGGAACCCGCCATACGCGCTGACCGCGATGGCGCGCGCCACATCAGCGGGGTCGAGATCGGTAACCGGTCCCCTCGCCCGCGCGCTGGCGTTGTAGACCACGATGTCGGGCGTGCCGATCGTCGCCACCACCGCGTCGAACAGGCCGGCGACCTCCTCGGGTTCGGTCGCCTCGCAGGCGAAGGTGAACCCGGCCGTCTCCTCCGCCAGCTTCGTCAGCTTGTCCGGATTGCGCGAGGCCATCGCCACCTGCAACCCATGCTTCGTGAACAGCCGGCCAGCGAGGCGCTCAGCCCCGGCCCAGTACCAACGATCAACGCGGATTTCATGGTCATCAACGGCCTCCAGAGATGGGGACGAATGACCCCGGTGATATAGGACGCGGCATCCGAGGCGAGGAACAGCACGGCTTCCGCCACTTCCTCGGCGCTGCCGGTGCGGCCCATCGGGACACCGCCGACCAGCCGCGTCAACCGGTCCGGCAATCCGGCGCGCGCATGCAGGTCGGTCTCGATCAACCCGGGCGACACCGCGTTGACCCGAATGCCGCGCGCCGCGAGTTCCCGCGCCGCGCCGATGGTCAGACTGTCCAGCGCGCCCTTGGAGGCCGCGTAATGCACCCATTCTCCCGCACCACCGATCTCCGCCGCGCGCGAGGACACGTTGACGATCGCACCGCCCGACCCGCCTTTATCGGTCGCCATGCGCGCCGCCGCCTCGCGGATCAGCAGGAACGGCGCCCGCACGTTCACTGCCAGCACCTGGTCCAGAATCTCCGCGGTCATATCATCCAGTTTGCACGTCGGCCCGGGCCCGCCGGCATTGTTCACCAACACCGTCACCGGCCCAAACGTTTCGTCCACGGTGCGAAACAAACGCGAGGATCGACGCCTCGTCGGCCATTTCCGCCTGCACCGCGATGGCGCGTCCGCCGGCGGCGTTGATCGCGGACACCACGTTATCCGCAAGCAGTTTGTTGCTCTGCCAGGTCAGCGCGACCGCGTAGCCGCGTGACCCGGCCAGCACGGCGACGGCCGCGCCGATCCCCTGGCTGCCGCCGGTGACGATCATGACTGGCTGCATTCTGGCGCTCCCTCACCCATTTATCGCACGACCATGGACCCGGTGCGCGCGAGACGGCAACCGGGTCACGCCAAAAGTGTTGGGCCAACCGGGTCAGGGCAGCCGGCCTGGATAGTCCGGTGCGGCGATGAAGGGGTACGGCCCAGGAAATGCTTCGACGTAGGCCATGTGGGTGACAAAGCCGTCCGCGGGCGTCCAGCGGTGCAAATGAAATGCCGGCGGTTCGAAATTGAACGCGCCCTTGTCGTTGGGATCGAGCGCCAGCTCCAGTTGATGCGCGACTGACGGCGAAATCGACGCGATCGTGTGAGCCAACTGCGTGAAGATCGGCCGGTGGTGATGGCCGCAGATGATCCGCCGCACCTGCTTATGTCGCGCGATCACCGCGGTGAACGCTTCGGCATCGCGTAAAGCAATGCGGTCCATATGCGCGATCCCGCATGCGAACGGCGGATGATGCATGCCGATCATGGTCGGCTTGTCCTGAACCGCGGCCAGGGTGCGATCGAGCCACGCCAGTTGCTCGCCGCGCAGTTCGCCATGGCCATAACCGAACACGACGGTATCAAGCATCACCAGCCGGACTGGATATTCATCGACGGCGTATTGAACATAAACCGGATCGCCGGTGACGCCAGGCAGATGCGAGAGTTCCCGCCGGAACTTATCGCGCCGGTCGTGATTGCCGGGGACGACGAACACCGGCATCGGCAGATGGCGCCGGATCAGGGTCGCCAGGTTGGCGTATTCCGCCGGCATGCCGCTTTCCGTCAGATCGCCGGTGATCACGACGACATCAGGCGCGGGGTTCATCGCGGCCACCGTGCGAAACGCCCGCTCGGTGAACATATTGGTTTCCGATACGCGGTTGCACAACTCGCCAACCGCGCAGACATGCAGGTCGGTCAACTGAACGATCAGCATCAACTCGCTCCCTTTGTCAGGACAGGCCGCCCCGCCTGATCGCTTCGCTACTCCGGCGCCGAGGGTTCCGGCAACTTCCGCGGCGTGTGGTCTACATACGGTTTCATCAGCGCGTCGGCCTGCTGCTGCGCCTCCGCCATCGCGGCCGCTGAACAAGCGTCCAACGTGGGGTGCCGACCAGCAAGCGCGCGGCCGTTGAGCCGGCGCATGGCACCTGGCGGCGCGCTCTCACTCGCGAGGCGATCCGACGAGCGCGTCACGTCCTCCCGCTCCAGGACGAAATGCCTGGTTCGCGGCTCGCGCGCCAAACGAAACGACCGCGTGCGCCGCCCGCGCAATTGTAGCAATATCGTTGCCCGCGGTGCGCCACACCGCGAAAACCACGGAGGGACGCCATGCTGGGCCTGATGCAATCGCACGGTCTGCTGATTTCAACGATCCTGAGGCACGCGGCCCGCCACCACGGAACCGCCGAGGTCATCTCCCGTACCCATGAGAACACCACCCACCGTTCCACCTGGGCCGAGCTCGAGCGCCGGTCGAGGCGGCTGGTGCGGGCGATGGCGAAACTCGGCATCGACGATGGCGACCGGGTTGGTACACTCGCGTGGAATGGTACGCGCCATCTCGAAGTGTATTACGCGGCGCCAGGCATGGGCGCGATCTGCCACACCATCAATCCGCGGCTGCATCCGGACGACATCGGCTACATCGTCAACCACGCCCAGGACAAAGTGCTGTTCGTGGATCTGAGTTTCGCGGCGCTGATCGGCATGATCGGGGATACCATCAAGGATCACGTGCGCGATATCGTGATGCTGTGCGATGCCGGCTCGATGCCCGAAGTCGCCGTCGCGCCTGGCATGCGGCTGCATTGTTACGACACGCTGCTGGACACGGCGGACGAGGATTACGACTGGCCGGTGCTCGATGAGAATACCGCCAGTGCCTTGTGTTACACGTCAGGCACCACCGGTCGGCCGAAGGGAGTGCTGTACAGCCACCGCTCGACCGTCCTGCACGCCTACGCGGTCGCCCTGCCGGATGTGCTCGATCTGCGCGCGACCTCCCGCAGCCTGCCGGTCGTGCCGATGTTTCATGTCAACGCCTGGGGTATTCCCTATGCCGCCGCGTTGACCGGCTCCACTCTGGTCCTGCCGGGCCGCCATCTCGATGGCGCCAGCCTGGCGGCGATCCTCAACGCCGAGCGGGTCACGCTGACCTGCGGCGTACCGACCGTCTGGCTTGGGTTATTGCAGCACCTGCGCTCCAGCGGAGAACGGTTGGAGACGGTGAAGCGCATCATGACCGGTGGCTCCGCGGCGCCGCCACTGCTGATCGACGCGTTCCGCGATGAATACGGCGTCAGGGTGGAGCATGGCTGGGGCATGACGGAACTCAGCCCGGTCGGCACCTACAACGCCCCGAAGCCGGCGGAGGCCGGACTGACCGGCGAAGCCGCGACACGCCACATGCTGAAACAGGGCCGGGTGTTGGCCGGCATCGACATGAAAATCGTCGATGGCGACAATAAGGAGTTGCCGTGGGACGGCCGCGCCTTCGGCGATCTGAAAGTGCGCGGGCCGTGGGTCGCCAGTGCTTACTATGGCGATGCACCGGGCAGCGCGCTCGACCCGGACGGATGGTTCGCCACCGGCGACGTCGCGACCATCGATCCCGAAGGCTTCATGGAGATCACCGACCGTTCGAAGGACGTGATCAAATCGGGCGGCGAATGGATCAGTTCGATCGCGCTGGAGAACATCGCCGTATCGCACCCCGACGTCGCCGAGGCGGCGGTGATCGCCGCGCGTCACGCGAAGTGGGATGAGCGGCCCTTACTGCTCGTGGTGGCGAGGCCTGGCCACACGGTCGATCCCGCTTCCGTGCTGCGAAGCTTCGAAGGCAAGGTCGCCAAATGGTGGCTTCCCGACACAGTCGTGGTCGTCACGGAACTCCCGCATACGGCCACGGGAAAAGTCCAGAAATTGGCGCTTCGCGAACGATATCGTAATCATTACATGGAAAATGACCGGGATGGTCCGGGATAACATTCACGGAGTCGAAACAAACAGTTCCCAACCGGGAGACGTTGTGGCACCAAATTCAATGCAACGGATACCTCGCCGGATCGCCGCTTCGTTCTGGCGTGGTGGGCCGCCGGTCTCCCCGCGATGGAAGAGTCGATGACACAACTGCTCAGCCAGGTATCCGAATTCCATCACGCAACTGGTGGCGAATGCCGCGCCCATTCTCACGGCGATACGCATCGGCCAAAACCGGCACGTCACCGGTTTTCTGTGGCACGGCGACCTCGTCGTGACCTCGGATCAGGCGTTGCCGGCGGCGGCGGGCTACACCATCGTGTTGTCCAGCGGCGCGCTGATCTCGGCGCAACCGGGACCGCGCGATCCGGTCAATAACCTGGCGTCTCTCCGGCTCGATGCGCCAGTCTCCGTCACGGCACCACCATCCGCGCGGACTGCCACCATCGGCGCTCTCGTCCTCGCACTGGGCGCCGATTTCGACGGCAGTCCGACGGTGCGGCTGACCACGATCCATGGCTTCCCACGGACCGCGGGAGCAGGCGCCGACGGGGACTATCACCCTCGATCTGTCGGGCGCGCGCGTCAGCCACGGCGGGCTGGTGCTGGACGCGGAGGGGCGGCTGCTGGGAATGACCAGCGTCTCCTCTGGGGGCGACGCGGTCGTGGTGCCGCACGGAGTGATTGCCCGCTTCGTTGAGGCGGCGACCGCTGCCGTGGCACCGGAACTGGTGGGAACCGCCCCAATGTCCCAGACCATGACTTTGCCCACCGTCCAACCGATACCTCAGGTCGCGGTTCAGGCCCCTGTCGAGCCCGTGTTACGTACCAGCCAACCCGCCGGCATGGGATCGAGGCCGGCGCAGGGGGGCGATTTCCGCCGCGGCTGGCTCGGCGTCTCCCTGCAGCCGATCACCGTGCCGGAGGGCCTCGCGCACCGCGCCGGGCAACGCACCGCGCGGCAGGTGGTCAGCATCACCCGCGGCGGCCCGGCCGATCGCGCCGGCCTCCGAGCCGGCGACGTGCTGCTGGCGCTGGATGGCTCATCGACAAGCGGCAGCCATGCCATGCGCGCCTTCCTGCAACCGGAGCGGATCGGCAGCCAGGTCGAGGTTCGCCTGATGCGAGACGGCCTTGTGCATACCACCGTGCTGACCGTCGCCGCGCAGCCGGACTAACTCACGCGTTGAAACGCGGGAAACACGATCAACGGACGGTCGGTATCAACACTGACGCCGCATAAAGTTCGCCGCATCCCGGGCACGCGCCGTGCCTGGAACGCCGCGCGAGCCGCCTCATCGGCGCCGTGCAGGATTCCCTGGGGTACGTGAGACAGTGTGCCGGGTTTGCGAGAACTCCCCTCATCGTGATGCACGAAGACACTTTCATCGTTGTCGACGTTGCGATGATAGGACGGCAATTCCTCGGCGTTCAGGTCGGCCACCGCGATCTGCGGCACGAACGTGATCACCACGAAACCGGCAGCCTGGAAGGTGCACCAGGCGGACGGTGCCACATGGATCCGGTCCGAACTGATCGGGATGATATCGCGAATGTTCAATTTGTAGGGAAACAGATCGCCCTTCCAACCGACCGACACGAGTGGGTTGTTGCGGTAAAAGATCGAACTGAACTCGCCGCCGTGTTTTACCCGCAACTCGTACTCGTCGGCGCGCGGAAAGCCGTAGTCGCACAACTCGGGCAATCCGAGAACGGTGGGATCCACCGGCATATGGCGGCCGACCTGCTGGTGCTCGGTCAACGACAACGGCGCCGGAGAACTGACCACGAGCATATGATTGTCGATGCCGTCCGGGATCAGGCTGAATGTGATGCCTTTGGGGATCAGCACGTAATCGCCGGGTTCGTACGTCAGGCGGCCGAACTCGGTCGCGAACATGCCGGTGCCCTTGTGGACGAAGTAAAGCAAATCGCCATCCAGATCGCGGTATGCGTAAGGCATCGCCGCGGCGCGCCGGCTGATGGCGACGCTGACGTCCGCGTTCGAAAGCATGACTTCGGGTGCGCCCTGAGGATCGAACTGATCGCTGGGCTCGACACGGGTGGTATCGGCGACGCGGCGGGGCAGCAACGTGCCTTCGACACGAACGACTTCATTCGGTCCATGTTCACGATAAATCATCGCGACCGGACCAAAGAAGCCTTGCCGGCTGATGTGCTCCTCTCGCAGATCGCCGAGGCCAACGCGCGCCTGGCGGACGTGCCGCCCGCGCGCCTGATGCATCCATGAACGCATGAGGTCGTGCTCCCTGAGTTAACAGTTACCGGTAGCGAACTTCAGGCAGAAACCCTGGCCAACAACCCTGGCGGGCTTAACAGGTCCGAGCATGGTGACATTCCAATCGTAGTCAAGCAGACCGCGATCGCGATGTTCCAGCGCTCTCGGAGGCCTGGACCCCACTTCGCGCCTTATGCGTTCCTTCGCGCTTGTCGCGTTTGTCGATGCATCGGTATTATCGCGGCGCCAATATCACGGCCGACCAAGGATAAAGCGGGGTACGCAGAGACAACAGCGCGGACGCTTCCGCCGCACTGACGTCAATGAGTCGTTACCTGATTGGCGACGAGCAGCGGGTTCTTAAAACGGCTCTCAACTCCGCCCTGCCGCGACAATGGCGGGCCATGGAATGTTGCGACCTCTCCGTGCGCCGATGGCCCGCTAATTCCCCACTCGCTCATCCGCCGACGTCACGCCCAACTGCTTCAACTTGCGATGCAGGGCGCTTCGTTCCATGCCGACGAATTGCGCGGTCCGCGATATGTTGCCGCCAAACCGCAACAACTGCGACTGCAGGTATTGCGTCTCGAACAAATCCCGGGCCTCGCGCAAAGGCAGCGACATGATGTCGGCGCCGGGATCGATACTCAACACCTGCGGCGCGCGCGATCCGATTTCCGGCGGGAGCATGTCGGCGCGGATCGCCTCCGAGGCACCGCCGGGCGCCATGATCATCAGCCAGTCCATCAAATTACGAAGTTGTCGTACATTGCCTGGCCAATCGTAGGCCTGCAATGCGGCCAACGCATCGGCCGACAATTCGCGCACCGGCATGCCCGATGCCTCGGCCGAACGGACAATGAAAAATCGGGCGAGATCTGGCACATCCTCCCGCCGCTCCTTCAACGCGGGCAACCTGACCGGGACCACGGCCAGCCGATAGAAAAGGTCCTCACGGAAACGTCCATTGCTGATCTCGGCCTGCAAATCCCGGTTCGTGGTCGAAATGACCCGCACATCGACCTTCACCCGGTTGGAGCCGCCGACACGTTCAAAGCTTTGATCCTGCAACGCGCGGACGATCTTGCCCTGCGTTTCGAGCGGCATATCCGCCACTTCATCGAGCAGCAGCGTCCCGCCATGCGCGCGTTCCAGCACGCCGGCGCGGCGCGGTTGCGCGGCCGGGTCAGCGCCCGCTTCCACGCCGAACAATTCTTCCTCAAATCGAGCGGGCGCCATGGTCGCGCAGTTCATCACCACGAACGGCCCATCCGCCCGCCGCGAACTGGCATGGATCATGCGGGCCACGACTTCCTTGCCGGAGCCGGCGGGCCCGGTGATCAGCACGCGCGACCCGGTCGGCGCCACTTTGTCGACCTGGCCGCGGATCTGCGCCATGCTGGAGGAATCGCCGATCAGGCCGGCTTCGGGACCCGCTCGCAACCGCAATTCAGCGTTCTCACGGGACAGCGCCGCCGCCTCCAGGGCGCGCCGTACCACCAGCAACAGACGATCCGATTGAAACGGCTTCTCGATGAAATCGTAGGCGCCGTGTTGGATGGCGCCGACCGCCATTTCGATCGTGCCGTGACCGGAAATCATGACGACGGGAACCTGCGGCTCCTCACCATGGAACAGTTCCAGCAGGCCAATGCCGTCAAGGCGGGACCCTTGTAGCCAGACGTCCAGAACCACCAGCGAAGGCCGGCGGGCGTGGAACGCGGCCAGAGCGGCATCCGCGCCATCGGCACCGCGGGTGTCGTAGCCCTCATCAGCCAGGATGCCGTCGATCAGCATGCGGATATCCGGCTCGTCATCGACGATCAGAATGTCATGCGCCATGGGTTACCCCAACGGCCGTTGTGGTCGCGGACCCAGAGCGAGATGCATCGGAAGTTGATGAGCCAGAGGATGACGCGCTCACCAGGGTTGAAGCTCCAACAGATGTTGGGCCGCCGCCGGACGTCATTTCGACCGGAAGCCCTTTGTCCCGCGGGGGACCATCGGCGGCTTGCGGGGAGGACGGCAACACCAAAGTCGCGACCGTTCCGGGCCCATCCGGGCGGTCGTCAAGGATCACCTGTCCACCGTGATCCTCCATGATCTTCTTCACGATCGCGAGTCCCAATCCGGTTCCCTTCGGCTTGTGCGTCACATATGGCTCGGTCAGCCGAGCCCGATCCTCGCGCGGCAGACCGATGCCGTCGTCCGTGACCTCGACAGATACCAGACCGTTCGATTCGGCCACTCTCACGGCGATCGCGCCGGCGCCGCCTTCATCCCCCTCGGCGTCCTCTTTATGACGCATGGCGACCGCGTCAGCCGCGTTGCGCAACAAATTCGTCAACGCCTGGCGCATCATGCGCCGGTCGCAGGGCACCACCGGACCCTGCGCGGGAATATCGCTGGACCACGCGATGCGCGGCAACGCGGTCTTCTGCAAAACCAACGTTTCGCGTACGATCAGACCTAAATTCTCCGGCCGAATCACCGGCTGCGGCATACGGGCGAAAGCGGAGAATTCATCGACCATGCGGCCAATATCGCCGACGTGGCGAATGATGGTGTCGGCGCACTGGCCGAAGGTATCCGGGTCCGACGTGATCTCCTTGGTAAAGCGGCGTTTCAGCCGCTCGGCCGCCAACTGGATCGGGGTCAGCGGGTTTTTGATTTCATGAGCGATCCGGCGAGCGACGTCGGCCCAGGCGGCTTTGCGCTGCGCGAGTTGGAGCTCGGTGATGTCGTCGAATGTAACGATGAACCCGTTGACGCGGCCCGAGGTCAATTCCGCGCCCATGCGAACCAGAAGCGTGCGCGGCTTGTTCGCCGGTCCGATGCGGACCTCCTCGGTGCGCGGACGTTCCGGCGCGGCGCGAGCGGCGTCGATCAGTTCGGCGAATTCCGGAACCACGTCGGCGATGTCTCGGCCGATCGCGGCGAGCAAATCAACAGCCAGCAGTTCGGCGGCGGCGCGATTGGGCAGTTCGATGCGGCCGCGCGCGTCCAGGCCGATCACCCCGGCCGAGACGCCCGCCAGCACGGTCTCGGTGAACCGGCGCCGGCCGTCGATCTGGCTGTAAGCCTCCATCAGTTCGGCGCGCTGCTCGGCGAGCTGGCCGGTCATGCGGTTGAACGCGCGCGACAGGCCGGCGAGTTCGTCCCGCCGCTGGCCCTCTCGAACCCGCACGCCCAGATCGCCGCCGCGCACCCGTTCGGTGGCATTGATCAGGGTGCCGATCGGACGCGCGATCTGATTGGCCATCACGAGGCCGATCAGCGCGGCGGCCAGCAGTACCAGCAGGGCGACGACGGCGAAGATCCAGGCGAAGGCGATCTGCAGCCAGGAGCGGTTCTGGTCGAGGCGCTGATACTCCGAAACTGCCTGTTCGGTGCGTGACATGTAGCCGAGGATCTTCGGATCGACCGGGCGGCCGATCATCAACAGCAGCGGCGGCGTCGCGTTCAGCCGCGCCACCGCGCGCACCCGGGTTCCATCGCCGCCATTGAGCACCACGACATCGCCGGCCAGCGCCTGCTGCGATACAGCGGCGGGCGGCGCGTCAACGCCAAAGCCCACGAACAGTCCAGCGGCCGCGAGGATCTGCCCGGTGTTTGGCTCGTAGATCACCGCCTCGGTCAGGCCGCGCAAGGTTGTCTGGGTGTCCAGCACGTTGACGAACACCGATGGGTCGGCGGCCAGAAACTGCCCGGCGTTGGTCAGGTCGTTGGCCATCTCCAGCGCGTCGGAGCGGATCGTGTTGCGGTGCTCCTCCAGGTAGCCGCGGGAGACCTGCAGCGATTCCGCCAGCGCGGTACGCACCGGGTCGTTGAACCAGGCCTGGATGCCAAAATGGAAGAACGCGACGGCGAAGCAGGCGACCAGAATGGTCGGGGCAACGGCGACCCCGCTGAACAACATCACGAGGCGAACATGCAGCTGCGACCCGGCCGAGCCTCGGCGCCGCTCGACCCAGACCCGGGTCAGGCGGCCGGCGAGGACGGCACCCAGAAGCAGCAGGACGGAGATGTTGGCGAGCACCAGCGCGGTGCCGACCCCTGTGCGAAGACCGAGCGGCGAGCCGCGCGCCAGAATGATGAATGTCGCCAGGCCAACACACAGTGCGACGGCCGCCAGGATGAAGGTCATGGTCTTGCTGACCAGCAGGCGACCGAGATGGGACAGAACGGTGGAGCCCAGACCAGGGTTGCCCGGTTCTGGCGGGAGGGGTTCTGACGTGATTTTGGCCGCGAACGTCGCTCCGTCCGATCCCTCTTCAGTCGCGGTTTGATTGGTGGATGGCTGCTCTGGAGCAGATGGGTCGGGCACGGGTGACTCGCTGGTCGAGGCGTCAGGTGTCAGGGCTCCTCGGGGCGAGACGGTGTTCATCGCATCAACATGCCGCGCTGGCAGCCGGCACGCCAGCTTGGGGGAAACACGGAGCCATTCGATCAAAGCGTGATGGGCGGCAAGCGGATTGTCCCGTTTCGCCGGAACACGCGCGTCTGATGTTCGCGAGCAAGCGATATCGGACCACGAAGCCACGAAGCTCACGAAGCGACGCCGACAAATCGACCGAATAAAATGAGTGTCTTTCAGTGGGTGCTGGCCGCGCCTGAGGCCAGGTTCCTTGGATCACATGCCGGGTCAGGTAATCACGGTCGGGATCCGGTCTCGTCACGTCGGCCATGGACCAGGCTTCGTTTCCTTGGTGGTTTCGTGGTCCAACCCCCTCATTCGCATGCCAACACGCGACACTCCCCTCGCCCGACGGCAGCGTCAAATCGGCCACGAACCGAGACAAGTAAATCAGCGCCGCCGCCCGACCTGACTCACGCCGCCGCGCTGAACTCCGTGGCTTCGCACTCCGGACCATCCCGGCTCCGTAGGCACCCGCGGTGGTCACATCACGCCCCGGATGACCGGGATTTCAAGGTCCCGGATTTTCTTGCGCAACGTATTGCGGTTGAGTCCCAGCATCGCCGCCGCCTTGATCTGGTTGCCACGGGTGGCCGCCAGTGTCAGACGGATCAGCGGCCGTTCCACTTCCGCGATGATCTTGTCATACACTCCGGTGATGGCCATGCCATCGTCATGGGCCGCGAGGAACTCCTTGATGTGCCGCTCGACCGCGCGTGACAGCGTCTCCGGATCGCCGCGGGCCGGCTGATCGACCATTGACAACGGCGGCGGCGTGGCCTCGGCCAGCTCGGCATTGATGATGTCGCCGTTGATGGTTTCTTCCGGACACAACGCCGCGAGACGGCGCATCAGGTTTTCCAGTTCGCGCACGTTGCCCGGCCAGCCGTGCTGCTTCAGGCGATCGACGGCGGTCTGATCCAGCGTCTTCATCGGCAGTCCGTCCTCCCGCGCGCGCTCCAGGAAATGCCGAGCCAGCAGCGGAATGTCTTCGGTCCGCTCGCGCAACGGCGGCAGGCGGATCGGCACCACGTTCAGGCGATAAAACAGATCTTCACGGAATTGGCCAAGCCGGATCGCGTTCCGCAGATCGCGGTGGGTGGCCGCGATGATGCGAACGTTGGCCTTGATCGGTTGGCGCCCGCCGACCGAGGTGAACTCGCCTTCCTGCAACACGCGCAGCAGCCGTGTTTGCGCCTCGGGCGGCATGTCGCCGATCTCGTCGAGGAAAAGGGTGCCGCCATTGGCCTGCTCGAAGCGCCCCTGCGTGCGGTTGGTGGCGCCGGTGAAGGCGCCGCGCTCGTGGCCGAACAACTCGCTCTCGATCAATTCGCGCGGGATCGCCGCCATGTTGACGGCGACGAACGGGCCGGCGCGCCGCTTGCCGTAATCGTGCAGCGCGCGCGCCACCAGTTCCTTGCCGGTGCCCGACTCGCCGTTGATCATCACGGTCAGGTCCGCGGTCGTCAGGCGAGCGATCGTGCGGTAGATCTCCTGCATCGAGGGGCTGCGGCCGATCAGCGGCAGCCTCTCCTCCGAATCGCGGGCCTCGGGCGGGGTGACGATATGCTCAGTCGGTACGGACAAGGCGCGGCCAACAACGGCGATCAGTTCCTGCAGGTCAAAGGGCTTCGGCAAATATTCGAACGCACCACGCTGCGCCGCCTTGACAGCGGTCATCAGCGTCGATTGCGCGCTCATCACGATGACCCGCATGTCCGGCCTGATGCGCTTGATGCGTGGGATCAAATCGAGGCCGTTTTCGTCCGGCATCACCACGTCGGTGATCACCAGATCGCCCTCGCCATCCTCGACCCAGCGCCACAAGGTCGCGGCATTGCCGGTACTGCGCACCTGGTAGCCGGAGCGGCCCAGAGCCTGGGTCAGGACAGTGCGGATGGAACGGTCGTCGTCCGCGATGAGCACGGTGGGCGGCGTCATCAATCGTTTTCCTTCTCGGTCACGACCGGCAGATGCAGGCGGAACTCGGTGCGGCCCGGCCGACTGTCGACCTCGATCAACCCGCCATGGTCGCCGACGATCTTGGCGACCAGCGACAGGCCGAGCCCGCTGCCCGAGGCCTTCGACGTCACGAACGGTTCGAAGAGATGGGGCCGGATGTCCTCCGGAATGCCCGGTCCGTTGTCGCGGATCGCGACATACAATGGCAGATTAACCCGCTCGGAGGTCCCGGGCACGGCGATGCGCATGCCGTGCTGGAAACCGGTGCTCAGCACGATCTCGGGATGCGCGGTGCCGGCGGCGGAGACCGCCTCGGCGGCGTTCTTCACGAGGTTCAGGACGACCTGCACCAACTGGTCGCGGTTGCCCCAGACCGGCGGCAACGACGGATCGTAGTTTTCCTGAAAACGGATGTGCTCGGCGAATCCGGTTTGCGCCAGGCGGCGGACATGCTCAAGCACGCGATGAATGTTGACGGCGTTGCGGGAAATCGGCTTTTCGGAAAATGCCTCCATTCGATCGACCAACGCGCGAATGCGGTCGGCTTCGTCGCGGATCAGCACGGTCAGTTCGCGGTCGGCGTCCTCGACGCTGGCCTCCAGCAACTGCGCCGCCCCACGAATGCCGGAGAGCGGATTCTTCACCTCATGTGCCAACACGGCCGCCATACCAGTGACGCTGCGGGCGGCGCCGCGAAACGCCAGTTGCCGGTCGAGCGCCAGAGCCGCCGAGGAATCCTGCAGTACCAGCACCACCGCGCCGGGCTCCTCCGGAAGCGACGACCCCATGACCGTGATGCCGCGCTTCGCCAGCCGGGGACTTTCCAATGTGAGGTCGTGATTGGCGACCGAGGCCTCGGTCTGACGGACCTGGTCGATCAGTAGAAACAGCGGACTATCCTGAGGCACCAGATCCGTGAGCCGCATCTGCGCGAGGTGGGATGCCGAAATCCCAAGGAACTGCTCGGCGGCGTGGTTGACGAGGCGAAACCGATTCTCGTGATCGATCACCACGACCGGAACCGGCAGCGCGCTGAGGACGGCGGCGGTGTCGGGCGGGCGAGGACCACCTCGCCCAGGTAACAACCCGACCGCGCGGGACAAAACAGAACTCATGCTGATTCCAGAACTTCCACGCCCGCGCGCGACACGCGACGGGACGTTTCATCACGCGGGGCCGCGCGGGACAAAACAGAACTCATGCCAATTCCAGAACTTCCACGCCCGCGCGCGATACGCGGCGGGACATTTCATCACGCGGGGCCGCGCGGGACAGAACACAATTCATGCTGCTTCCAGAACTTCCACGCCCGCCACGGGCTCAGGAGAGGTTGTTTCGCCACGCGAGACCGGGCGGCACACGCCGCGTTCGATCAGAGGATCATAGAACGCGTGAAGCGCGGCGATGACCTGCTCGGCGTCCGCGAGGCGGTTCATCCCGGCGCGGAACTCGGCCGAGCCGGGCAGGCCGCTGGAGTACCACGACAGGTGTTTGCGCGCGAGGCGGACACCGGCCGAGCGCCCGAACTGCTCCAACATCGCATGGTAGTGTCCCAGGATGACCGCCTTCTGCCGACGCAGGTCCGGCTCCGGCAGACGCATTCCCGTCCGCAGGTAATGCACCACCTGCGCGAGGAACCACGGCCGGCCATAACAGCCGCGTCCGATCATCACGCCATCGGCACCAGAGAGGCGCAACGCGCGAACGGCGTCAGCCTCGGTCAGAATGTCGCCATTGACGATGACCGGCAGATCGACCGCCTGCTTCACGTTGGCGACGAACCCCCAGTCGGCCGAGCCATTATAGAATTGCTCCCGGGTGCGGCCGTGCACCGTGACCATGCGGATGCCAGACTGCTCAGCGATACGGGCCAGACGAGGCGCGTTGAGGCTTTCGTGGTCCCAACCCATGCGCATCTTCAGCGTGACCGGAACGCGCACGGCTTTGACCGTGGCCTCCAGGATCGCGGCGGCGGCGATTTCGTCGCGCATCAGGGCGGAGCCCGCCATCTGACCGACGGCGACCTTTTTGACCGGGCAGCCAAAGTTGATGTCGATCAGGTCAGCGCCTTTATCGGCGGCGATGCGGGCGGCCTCGGCCATGGCAGCGGGCTCGCAGCCCGCCAGTTGCACCGCCGAGACTCCACCGGCCCCATCCACCTGGGCCATCGACAGGGTTTTTTGATTCTCCCGGATCATCGCCCAGGAGGCGATCATTTCGGAAACGACCATGCCGGCGCCGAGGGATTTGGCGGTGCGGCGGAACGGCAGGTCGGTGACACCCGACATCGGCGCCAGGATGACCGGCGTGTCGATTCGAACACCGCCGCCCAGGTCGATTGGTCCGAGGGCAGGCAGAATGTTTTCTGATCGCGAAATGCCCATGATTTGGGCAAATTACCTCGTGATCGGCCAACATGCAACAGGGTGGTGTTGGCAATGCCACACCCCTTTCATCGTTCCGTCACGAATTGAGCGGAAACAGGTGGATCTCGGAGAGGTGGCCGCACTGTCTGACTGGTATATCATGTCTATCTGCGCTGAGCTGGGGCCGCGATTTGCGCGGATCGGGGAAACTCGACCCGCCAGGCGGCGCGGCGTCCGCCCCGATTGGTCGCCGGTCCACCGGGTCACGCCCGCCTTCTTGTCACGGTGATGATGTCGCTCCAGGCCGCTTCAGTGTCCAGACTGGCAGCCGCTGGTTTCCCCATGAACGCGATGTCGACCTGGTTGGCGTCAACGGGACCCAGGTTGATCGCTGCTTCATGATCGCTGCTCCGGGATTTCATGACGGACGCGAGTCACCAAAGCGCTATCCGCGCGCGGTGGCGGAATGAGTCCCGCCACGCGCGATCGTTGCATGACAGAGACGAAAGGCAAGCCGCGATCCGGGTCGACAGTTGCCCCATCCAACCTCGGCGCTCATGGTGGGTCAGGCCAAAGAGCCGACCAGGAGGAAGAACCATGTCCGCATTGCCGATTTCGCCGAGGATGCGGCGCATGCAATGGATCGCGATCGCGTTGGCCACCTTCGCGATCGCGGTAAACTACATCGATCGGTCAACGCTCGCGGTGGGCAATGTCAAGATCCGGGCGGAGTTCGGTCTGACAGCGACCGAGATCGGGCAACTACAATCCGCGTGGTCGATCACCTATGCATTTTTTCAGGTACCTGTTGGGTTCCTGCTGGATCGCCTCGGGCCCGGATACCTGGTGGGCTTCGCGCTGATCGGGTGGTCGGTGGCACAAGCCGCCGGAGGGTTCGCCAGCAGCTATACGCAACTACTGTTTTCCCGCACGGCTCTTGGCGCCACCGAAAGCCCGGCGTTTCCCGGCGCGGTACGAGTGACCAGCGACTGGTTCCACGTGAAGGACCGCGGCCGTCCGACCGGCGTCTATAACGCGGGCGGCAGCATTGGTCCGGCATTGGCGCCGCCATTGCTGACGGCGATCATGTTGGCCTTCGACTGGCGCACGATGTTCATCGTCATGGGAATCGTTGGCGTGCTGTGCGCCGGCATCTGGTTTCTGATCTACCGCGATCCGCACAAGACCGTGCTGGAGCCGGTGGATATGGAATATCTCGCCGACAATCGCGCCAACGCGAACCGCGTGGAGGCGCGGCAATGGATCCGATTGTTCCGCTTCCGCTCAATGTGGGGACTGACCCTCGGCGCGTTCTGCACCGGCTACGCGGTATGGATGTATCAGACCTGGCTACCGGCGTATCTGGAACTGCAACAACACATCAGCATCAAGAACACCGGGTATCTCGCGTCGATCCCGCTTATTTGCTCGATCATCGGCGCGGTCAGCGGCGGATGGGTGTGCGACCGCATGGCACACCGCGGCACCGAACTGGTGGCGAGCCGGCGGATCCCGGCGATCGTGGGCCTCGTGCTGTCAGGCGTGTTCACCTACGCCGCCACCGCGGCGACGACGGCGACACTGGCGGTGATATTGATTTCGGCGGCGATGTATTTTCTGGCGTTCGGGATCGCTGGCAAATGGACGATGATCACGGCGGTGGCACCGCAGTCGTACTGCACCTCGGTCGCCAGCCTGCAAAACTTTGGAGGTTATCTCGGGGGAACGGCCTCACCGTGGATTACCGGATACGTGGTCGATACGACCGGGTCATTCACCGGCGCGCTGGCGATCGGCGCGTTGATTACGGTGATCGGCGCGGGTCTGCTGCACTTTTTGGTCCGTGCCCCCATCGCGACCGGCGGAACTGGAGGGCGAGCCACTGCGGGCGATCGCGGAGTGACAACCGGCTCGCGGCAAGGTCAATGGCTCGGTGCCATGTCTGCGACACTGTTCATGTGTCATGCGTTTTTCTTATCGGCACCGCCGTCCGCCGGAGAATGCCGCGGTTAACGGAACGCTTGTCGAACAGGACAGCGTTCCGCGGCATCCTTGCACGCAAGCGAAGCTCGCTGCCTCGCCTCTGCGTGATCTGCATCGCCAACGACGGCTTTTACGCGATGCGAGCGTGGACCGACCGCGGTGCCAAACGCCGCGCGCCCACGCCCCCTCATCGGTGCGGCAGCATTACCGCACTTAATGGTTCGTTGGCGATACCGACCAGAAATATCGCGTAATGCTCGATATCCGCACCACCCGCCGAACGGGCCAGATCGGGCAGTCGCCGCGCACCCGGCCATTCCGCCGGATCAGGGGCCCCGTATCGCTCCGGGCGCACAAGGAGTCCGCGGCCGGTGACCCGCGTCCGGGGCAGCGCGGTCAGCGTCCAGCGCGTGTCCGTACCGAGGACGTCTGCGTCCGATGGCGCATTCCAGGCCAGTTCGGCTGCCAACCCGTAGGGTTCCGCGGTGACAAACCCGGCGCCCGCCACGAGGCGCGCGGTCTCGATGCGGCGCGCCAGATCGTGCCAACCGAACAGTTGACGCGCGGCAGGGTCGCGGGCGCCAAGGCCGGCGGGCCAGCCGGTCGCCCCGTGTGCGTAAACAATGGCCGTGATGGCGAAGCCCACGGCGCAGGACGGACCGATCAACCGCCGCCACCGGCTTGTGCCCAATCCCGAGGCGGCGACGGCGGCGGCCGGATACAGAATCGCCGGCCAGTTACCTTGCACGCGATCACCAACCGCGTGTTGCAGGAACACCAGGATCGGTGGCACCGAGAACGCGGCCAGCAGCGACCATGACCGATCGCGCGACCGCGCGGTCACGCGGATTGCCGTTACAATACCGGCGACGAGCAAAACAAAGATCCCCGGCGTGGCGAGGCCGATCTGACTGCCGACGAGTTCGGCGAGAAAGCCGACCGCGCGCTCCGGCCGCCAGTCGGCGACCCGGCCGCCCTGGCGCAGGAACCCGGCCCAGTCGTGATGCGCATTCCAGGCCACGACCGGCAGAAACAGCAGCGCCGCGATCAGTCCGCCCGCCCATGGTTCCGGTCGCCGCAGCGAACGCGGCGCCGCGATGAGCGCAAACAGGCCGAGCCCGATCGGCAAGAAGCCGGCAGTATATTTGCTGACCAGCGCGAGACCGGTGCACGCCCCCGCGGCCAGCCACCAGGCCGGTGCGCCACCGGCGGCGAGGCGCGCGGCGGTCCACAACGTCGCGGTCCAGAACAACAGCAGAGGCGTGTCGGGTGTCATGATCACCGTGCCTGCGCCGAGCACCAGCGTGCCGTTCAGCAACGCCGCGGCGGTCAGTCCCGCGCCTCGCCTCGGAAACAGCCGCTCCGAGGCATCGTAAAGCAGCCAGGATCCCAGGACGGCGGAGAGCGGCCCAAGCAGTCGAACGCCGAGCGTGTTCGATCCCGCGAGCATGGTGCCGGCCCGGATCCACAACGCGACCATCGGCGGATGGTCGAGGTATCCGGTCGCCAGAGCGCGCGACCAGATCCAGTAATACGCTTCATCTGGCGCCAGCGGGGTCAGCGCGGCGACCAGCAGCCGGATCACGGTCAACGCCGCGAGACCGCCGATGGCCCATTTCACCGCGCGCGACATCGTCCGTTTCCGCCCATGATGCGCGCCAATTCCCAATCGCGCACGAAGCCGCGCGTCCGGGTGGGTAGTTCAACTTTCAGCGTCGCTCAAGCCGACGCCAGCCTCGCGTGCCGCCCGGGCGGACCAAACCGCGGTTCAGCGCGCGCGCCACACCAGCGTCGCGGACACCGCGTAGTTCCACACCACACCGATCACCGCGCCCATCGCGCCCGCGACCGACCACGCCGTATTGGAATAATACAACGCCTTGGCGATGCCGATGTTGGCGACCGCGCCCACGCCACACACCAGCATGAACAGCAGCAATCCGCGCCACAACCTGGGCCCCTTGAGCCGCTGATCGGCATACGTGATCACATTGTTCAGCTCGAAATTGAAAACCATCGCCACCAGGGTGGCGATCGTCTGCTCGCCGCCGAAATTCAGCGGCGTGGTCTCCCGCAACAAGGCGAGCACCGTCAGATGAACCATCACACCCACCGCCCCGACGACAGCGAACGACAGGAAGCGCAATGGCAGATAGCCCGCGAACGTCTTATCCAGCAGCAAACCCGCGAACTGCAGCATCACCTGGGCGTCAAGCTTGCTTTCCCCCGCGACCCGCTCATGAAATTCCGCGGGCACTTCCTTCACCCGCATTGGCGTCGGCGCGCTGAGCACGAGGTCGAGCAGGATCTTGAACCCCTGACCGGTCAGTTGCGTCGCGAGTTGCTCAAACATCGCGCGCCGCAGCATGAAGAAGCCGCTCATCGGATCGGTCAGTCGCACCGGCAGGATCTTTTGCGCCAGCCAGATGCCGCCATCCGACAATGCGTGGCGCCATTGATTGGCGAGGCCGGCATTGTTGCCACCCTCGACGTGGCGGCTGGCGACGGCGAGGTCGACCTGGCCCGAGCGCAACTCCGCCAACATCACTGGAAGCCGGGTCTCGTCATGCTGCAGATCGCCGTCGATCACTGCGACATAAGTGGCTGACGAAGACAGCGCGCCCTCGATCACCGCCGACGCGAGGCCGCGGCGGCCGATGCGCCGGATGCAACGCACCCGCGGATCGAACCGGGCGATGCGGCGCACCTCCGCGGCAGTCCCGTCGGGGCTATTATCATCGACGTAGATGACCTCCCAGTCGATCCCGCGCAACGCGGCGTCAAGCTTCGCGATCATGGGCGCGACGTTCGGCCGCTCGTTATAACAAGGCACAATCACGCTGAGGGTCGGCCCGGCGCTGGAGTCGTCGTCTGGAACGCTCAGGTGCGGTTCTTCTTTCATGCCGGTCAGATTCCCGAGATCAATCTTTCGCTGGCCAATTTGCCGTCAAAATGGTGTCGATGTGGTAGCACGACAGGCCAGCCGCGCGATGGAATGTACAAATAATTGTCGCGCGTGACCATATCATTGATCGGCGTTTCATTCCTGGGTCGCGAGCCCGCCGCCCCCCATCCGCTGTCAACCAGTTTCGCGACGACCTTTCAGAATACGCTGACGTCACACTCCGGCACCTTGGCCGCGCTGGCCCCAGATGGCCAAAGCACCGCCACCTACAACGCGAGCAACGACACGGTCACCATCAACGCCGCGCCCAACGGTTCAGGAAAGGCGGTCTGGCGCTGAACACCCCCTTGTTTCACGCCAACTCGACGGTAACCTCAACGGCGCGAGCGCAGTATTCATCGACACCAACGTGGACACGTGCGTGGGCGCCAACTGTTCTTTCACGTTCGGCTCGAGCCTCAACGTCAACAACCCCACACGATATGCGGAACAGGTAGTCTGGAACTTCATCAACGCCACCGGCCTTACGCTCGGCACGATGGTCGGCGGCGCCGTCACGAATTCAAATCAGATCGATGGGACGCTGATCGCGGCGAATTTCACCGGCGGAGGTGAGTTGCACAGCTATGCATTCACCGGAACCTTACCCGCTTCACCGGTACCGGTGCCTCCCGCGGCCCTGGTCTTCGGAGCCGGCCTCACGCCGCCTGGCGCCTTACGGGCGCGGCGCCGGGATCAGGATTCCGTCGGTCAGAATGGCACCCCGGCGAGGCTGCGGCTGGTGCGGATGGTTTGCAGCGTTTGCACCCGGCTGACCGTCGGCAATCCGGTCAGCCGTTGCGTCAGTTGATTCTCGTGCGCGGTATCGCGTGCGACGAAGCCGCAGCAGGAAATCGCCGCCGCCCCTGATCATGTGGCACTCCCGCACCTCGGGCCATGTCGCGACCAGTTGCTCAAACGCCGACAGCACGGCTTCCTTCTGGCTGTCGAGCCCCACGATCGCGAACACGGTAATTTCCCAACCGAGTTTCTGCGGGTCGGTATCCGCGTGGTAGCCGCGAATGACACCGGATTCCTCCAGCGCGCGCACCCGCCGGAGGCAGGGCGGCGCTGACACGCCCGCCACCCGCGACAGCGCGATGTTGGTGATCCGCCCATTCTCCTGCAACGCCGCGAGAATCCGGCGGTCGATGGCGTCGAGGTGGATCGGCGTCTCCGGTGGGGGCGACTTCATCAGTCGGGCGACCATGGCCTGGCGGAGGGGCGAGTTTATTGGTCGCCGCGCCATGGGCAAGAGGGAAACCGCGAGATCGGAACGATTGTGAAGGAAAGGTGCCGGTTATCGAGGATCGCCCCTACAGCGGAATCGCCAGCAGCGTATCGAACCGCTGGCTGTCGCAGACGACGATCCGCTCGGCGTAGCGCCAGGCCCCGTCCTCGTTCCGGCGCAGCTTGTCCAGAAAGACGCCCGCGACAAACACATCCATCTGGCCCTCCCGCATGGTGCGGATGACCAGAAACGACGTCTCCGCCGAGACCGAGCCATCCGGCTCGGCACTGATCAGCGGCATGCCGAGAATATGGCGATAGCGCTGGCGCTCGTAGATGTTGGCCTCACGCAACGCGAAGATGCGATCAGTCAGCATGGCGCGCGTGTCGGCGTAGATGATGCCGGCCTGATAGCCCTTCGCGTGGTTGTCCGCCGTGGTGACCTTATAGAGGCATTGTTCCAGGAAGAACCCCGGCCACTCCTCCAACCGATCAGCGTCGATCGCCGCCGCGCAGGCCGCGTTCAACTGAGCGATTTCAAACAGCACTGCCGGATCGGTCATCGTCTCACATGTCCATGTGCGCGCGCCAGGCTTTCCAGAAGCCGCGCACCGAGGCCTCCGTCGCGCGGGTTTCCGACGTTTCGGCGCCGCTGCCGCCCATTTCGACGATCGAGGTTTCGCCCTCGGCGGTGGCGATCCCGCGCTGCACGAAGCCGCCGACCGCACCGTCTTCCATCGAAACGAACCCGGCGGGGCCCGCCAGGTTGGCCTGCTTCAGGCGCATCGCGCGCATCTCGGGCGTGTCGTCGGCGAAACCGAGATAGGTCCAGTTGAGATCCATCTTGTCCACGCCGCGCGGCACGATCTGCCGCACCGCCAGCGCGTTGTGGATCTGTTGCAGGACGAAGCCCGGGAAGATCGACAGGATTTGCAGGTTGATGTCGTCGTTGAACTCGGCGACCGACTTCATGAAGGACGGATCCGACAGTTGGAACCCCTGATTGTCGGCGCGCATCCCGGCATAGGTATTGTCGGGCCCGTCCGGCGGCCCCTTCGTCGTGCTGGCATGCGCGACGCCATTGTCGCTGACCATCACGCCGCCGCCGAAACTCAGCCGGGTGATCTGGAAGGTCGTGAAGAACATGTGCAGCAGACTCGCGTGATACGTGTCGCGCACGTTCTCCATGTAGAGTTTCCAGTTGCACGGCAGAGGCTGGGTGAAGCGTCCGATCACCTCAAGCTTTTTGTGCAGCACGCGGCGCAACCGGACCATGACCTCGAGGCCCGATGAAGTCCTCGAAGGACGGCGCATCGTCGGCGAGCGTGCCGAACACGAGACCGCTTTCCACCGTGACGCGGAGCTTCCGAGGGCCGTGCGCTTCCATCTTGAAGTCGTCGGGCATGCCGCCCTTGCCGTTCACACCGTGACGGAACGCGACCGACTTCAGGTTGCCGCGAAGGTCGTAGCGCCAGGCGTGGTAGACGCAGTGGAAGTCCTTCACCTTGCCGCCATCGTCGAGGCAGATCAGTGCCCCGCGATGCGCGCAACGGTTTTCAAACGCGACGATCTCACCGTCTTCCGCGCGAGCCACCACGACGGGCATCGCGCCCATCATGGTCGCGCGGTAGTCTCCCGGCTCCGGCACATCGATCTCCAGACAGAGATAGTGCCAGGCAGGACCTTCGAACACCCGCGCCTGCTCGTCGCGCGCGACCTCGGGATCGCGATAAACCCAGTAAGGAACACGGGTCAGGCCCGCGGGCCAGGCGCCGGCCGGAAGATCGCGTACTGACTGATCCATCTCACGCTCCCTCGAGTTGCGGTTATCCGAGCTTGGTTGACGCGCGGTCCAGCAATCTCCACTTTCCGCCCTGCTTTTGCCACGTCATCAGGATGGCGAGGTTGGTGGAGCTTCGCTTGCCATCGGCGACGGCCTCACTTTCGGCCACCCAATGAAACCGCACGATCGCGGCGTTGCCCACCACGCGGATCGTGGGGTCCTTGTATTCCAGCGAAATCGACTTCGATTTGCCGCTGGTGGCGTTCTTGATGAACGTTGCCTTATCCTCGATATGCGCGTCGGAGTGACTGTAGCTGAGTTCCGGCGCCGTGAGCGCGTCCAACGTCTTCGCGTCCTGCGCCACCTGGGCCGCGCGAAACGCCTCGAGATTTTTCGCGACGGCCTGCTCGTCGGCCGACAAAGCATACGCCCGAGGGACGAACGCCGAGGCGGCCGACACCAGACCCAACGCCAGCGCCTGCAAGGCGAGGTGTCGCCGGTCGATGTTCATGTGTTTCCTCCGTTTTTTGTTTTGGTCTCAGTCCTTGTAGTCAGGCTCCTTCCGATCGAGCATCCGCTTCAAAGCGGCGAAATGCCAGACATGATTTGGTTTGCCACCGTATTGATACGAGTTGGCCTTGATATTCGCCAAGGGTATGATCGACCACGTTTTGCGCGAATATGCTTCAACGGCCGCCCGGTCCACATCGCGTAAAGCTGCACCTGGGCCACGCGTTCCACATAATACAACCGGTCGTACGCCTCCGATACGGACCTGCCGACCGTCGCGACGCCGTGATTGGCCATCATCAGCACGGTCTTATCGCCGATCACGTCCGCCAGGCGCTCACCTTCGGCCGGATCGAACGCCGGGCCGGTGTAAATGTCATCATACGCGGTGTGCATCATCGTTCCGAGCTCAGTCTGGCCGATCGGCAGGATGCTCTGATCCTCGAGGCGGGCCAGTGCGCTGGCGAATGGCATGTGGGTGTGGAAGACCGCCGCCGCGTTGGCGTTCAGGCGATGGATCGGCGCGTGGATGCAATAGGCGGAACGTTCGATCTCGCCTTCGCCGGCGAGTTGGGTGCCGTCGTAGCCGATCTCCATGAAGCAACTCGCGTTGACTTCCGACCAGTGCAGACCGAACGGGATCTGATAATAACGGTCGTTCGTTCCAGGCACGCGCAGGGTGAAATGATTGAAGATCCCCTCGTGGAAGCCATGCATGACCGCCAGTCGGTGTGCGGCGGCGAGGTCCACGCGCGCCTGCCAGCGTGCGTCGGACAGACTGAGTTCAGCGGTTTCGATCGATTCCAACGGCATCGTGCATGTCTCCTTGTAGGCGCGATGCGGGATGATCCGCCCGGAGACGGGGCTGGTCAACATCACCCCGCGGCCCGGTCCGACCCGTAAACGCCTAAAGGTCCGCCACCCTGATCCAGGTTCCGATGCCCGCCGCGACCACCAGCCCCACGACCAGCACGGGGATCGTATCGGCCGCGAGTTCATGCGAGATCGCCGCCCACAGAACAAAACTCGCGACCGCGACGGCGATCCCACCAATCAGGCTGGCCCGCCCAGGCTTGATGCGGGCGCGCGGCGGGTTCATTCCGCGGCCACCGAGATATGGCCCGCGCGTATGTCATCCGTCGTATTGCGCACCCGCTTCAGGTCCCGTCGAACCCGCGACGTGTCGTAACCGTTGAAGATATGTTTCAGCAGGCCACAGGCCAGGTCCGACGTCCCGAAGAACCAATCGGCGATCGGGTAGGTCAGATTGAAATTCCGCTCCATCATGATCGCGGTATTGTGATGAGCGATGTGATGCCGACGGATCGAGTTGATCAGCGGGATGTGGCGAACCAACCGATCATTCTTCACATGGCAGCAGAAATGGAACAGTTCATAATTCAGGTAAAGCGCGACATTGGTGATCAGCAGCATCCAGCCGGCGTTCGGTAGTCCCAGCAATCCCAAAATGGCGGCGGGCGGCAACGACAACGCCATGAACGCGACCAACGCGTACGGTGGAAAGAACACGATGCGGAAGTCGCGCGCGTTATCGAACGTCGGTTCGATATCGGTGAAGAACTGATGATGCGCGAGGGTGTGGCGCTTGTAGATGCCCATGAAGCCCGCCACCGGCCGGTGCATGATGAAACGGTGGATCCACCACTCGAACACGTTGGACACACAGAACGCGACGGGAATGACCAGGAACTCGTACCAGGCCGGCGCGCTCACCTGTCGGGCGCAGAACCAAATCGCCGCCAGGCCCAGCGCCGCGATCAGCGCGACATGCGCCCAACCGAAATACGCCGGCGCGATCCGGGTCCGGAAGTCGGCGCGAAACGCGGCCTGGCGTTGCGAGAGTCGGGTCTGGCTCATGATTTGTCCTTCAGGCGTTATCCTCCAACTAACAGAATACGGCATTCGCCTGGTCGAGGCAAACGGCGATGGGGAGCGAACCGCGGCATTCCGCCGTGTGCCTCTCGACAGCGCGGCATCTCGCCGCCAGGTTCCCTCCCTCCAGGCAAGAGGGATGGAAAATGCTCATCGTGGACAAACCAGCCGACATGAAAGCCGCATGTGGGCGAGGATATCGGTACCAGCGACTGGGTGACGGTGGATCAGGCAATGATCCAAAGGTTCGCCGATGCGACCGGCGACCACCAGTGGATCCACGTTGATGTGGAGCGTGCGAAGCGTGAGATGCCCGGCGGCAAGACGATCGCGCATGGGTTTCTGACGTTGTCGCTGATCGCGGGCCTCGCGCACCAGACGCATGAGATCCACCACCGCTCCCGAGGCATCAATTACGGCTCCGACCGGGTGCGCTTCATGTCGCCGGTGCCATCGGGGTCACGCGTGCGGTTGCATCAGAAGTTGTTGAAGGTCGAGGACATCGAGGGCGGCGTGCGCATGACGTTCTCCAGCCAGATGGAGATCGAAGGCCAATCGCGCCCCGCGTTGATCGCGGAGACAATTTCGTTAGCGTATGATTGAGGTGACGATCGCTACGCGTCCGTGTGATCTCTGACGCCGGAATAATTACGGAGGACATGGAGTACGCCAGGGTCTCGGAGAAGGCCAATCAGACGAGCGGCGCGTTTATCCACGCCCTCCGCGACGTTGGCGAACTCCGCGTCCTCCGTGATTATGCGAACCTCGCCACCCGGAAGGCGCTGACTTATCGCACCAGGCCCCCGGCCACGATATGCCCGACTTGTCTCCTGCTCACAGCAGTGCCGCGTCGATCTCCTCACTCGTCATACGCCAGGCGTTGTCCAGCACCGACACCACCTCCCGCATGAACGTCTCAGTCAGCGCCAACGCTTTCTGGTCATCCCCCAGATGGTCCGCCAGCAGGGCAAGCGCAAGTTGCCGCGGCCCATCGCCCTCGTAGGTCCATTCGAACCCCATCGCGCTGAATTTCTTCAGGTCGAAGCCGCGGGTTCAGCGGCTGACCGTCAACCGTGACCACCGCGCCGTCCAGACTGCGGCCGCCCTCATAGACCTTCATGCGAACACCACGACGCTTCGCACTGTCTCACCACGCTTCAAGGCGGCGAAACCTTCGTTGATATCCTCTAACCCGATCCGGGCCGAGATCATTTCATCAAGCTTCAGCTTCCCATCCAGATAAGCCCGTGCCAGCAGCGGAAAATCCCGCGCCGGATTGGCGCCGCCGTACGAACTCCGGGTAATGCGCTTCTCCTGCATCAGGCTACCCCAGCGAAACGTGACCTCGTCATTCACCGCGACCTTGCCCAACCACACGATCTGTCCACCGGGACGCACCGCCTCGACGGAGAGCCGGAAACTCGCGTTTACTCCGGCCGCCTCGACCACCAGATCGGCGCCGCGCCCGTCGGTTAATTCTCGCCCCAGGTCGGCCGCCTCATCCGACGTCACCGCGCGCGTGGCGCCGATCGCCTGTGCCAACTGACGGCGGGCCGGGTTGGGATCGACCGCGATGATCTCCCCACACCCAGCCAGAACACAGCCTTGCACAGCGGATAAGCCAACCGCGCCGCAGCCGATCACCATGGCCGTGTCACCCCACACCGGCCTTGCGATCCGCGTCACGGCACCGACGCCGGTCATCACGCCGCAACCGATCAACGCCGCGCGATCGAACGGCATCGCATCGGGAACCCGGATCGCGCTCTGCTCCGGCACGACGCAGTATTCGGAGAAGCCGCCGAGATACATCAACTGATGCACGGGCACCGCGTCGCACGCCAACCGCGGCTTGCCATCGAAATGAAATCCGCGCGGTCCATTCGCCAGGAACGCCCGGCACAAATCGGCTGCGCGCGCTCGCAGTAAAAGCACCGCCCGCAATGCGGATTCCACGACAGGACCACACGGTCGCCAACCGCGAGAGCAGTGACGCCGGAGCCGACCGCCGCGACTTCCCCGGCCGCCTCGTGACCGAGCACCGCGGGCAGATTAACCGCCAGCGCACCCTCGATCGCTTCGAGGTCAGTATGGCAAAGGCTGGCCGCCCGCACCCGCACCAGCACGTCGCCCGCCGCCAAAGGGCCAACCTGCAACGTTTCGATGGCCATCGGTTCCCCGGTCCGGCGCAACACCGCGGCACGAGATGTCCACATGACCCGTTCTCCCTTACCCCGCCTCAACGATTTTCCCGTCGAGGATCCGCACCGTACGATCCATCCGCGCCGCCAGATCCGGATTATGGGTGGCGATCAGTGCCGCCACGCCAACCTCTCGCACCCGCGTGGTCAATTCGGAAAACACCGTCTCCGCCGTCGCCACGTCCAAATTGCCCGTCGGCTCATCCGCCAGCAAGATCCTGGGCTTGTTGGCCAGCGCCCGGGCAATCGCCACCCGCTGCTGCTCGCCGCCCGAGAGCTTGCCCGGCAAATGCCGCAACCTGTTGGCGAGCCCGAACGCGCCAAGCAACGTGATCGCCTGCCGCTCCGCGTCGCGCCGGCCGCGGCCCGCGATCATCTGCGGCAATGCCACATTCTCCAGCGCGGTGAACTCGGCGAGCAGATGATGAAACTGATACACGAAACCGATCGTGTCGCGCCGCACCGCGGTCCGCGCGTTGTCCGGCAGGTTGCCGGCATCCTTGCCCTCGACCAGGACCCGCGCCGCGATCCGGCCGGTCAAGCAATCCGGCGATGTGCAGAAGCGTTGACTTGCCGACGCCGGACGGCGCCACCAGCGCGACGATCTCGCCCGCCCGCAAGGTCAGATCGACCCCGCGCAGCACCGGCAGGTCGCCGGCCTCTGTGCTGTAGGTCCGGTACACGTCGCGCAGCACGAGTGGATCACTCATGCCGCAGCGCCTCAACCGGGTCCGTCCGCGCGGCACGCCAACTTGGATACAGCGTCGCCAGCACCGACAGCGCGAGCCCGAGCGCCACGACCCGCGCCACATCGCCCCAGTCGATCGTGTTCGGCAATGTACTCAGCATGAACACCGAGGCGTCGAATACCTGACCGCCGGTGAGGTTCTCGATGACCCGCTGGATCTCGATGATGTTCCGACAGATCAGCACACCGATGATAGTGCCAAGCAAGGTGCCCGCGACCCCGACAAAGGCGCCGCACATCATGAAAATGCGCTGCACCGAGCCGCTGCTGGCGCCGATCGTGCGCAGTACGGCGATGTCGGCGCGTTTGTCCTTCACCAGCATGATCAGCGACGACACGACGTTGAACGCCGCCACCAGCACGATCATGCCGAGCACGATGAACATGGTATCCTTCTGCACCTGCAGCACGCTGATGATCACGTCATTGGCATGCCGCCAATCGCGCAGTTGCACCGGCAGATCGCGCACCAGCGGCACCAGCTTCGGCACCAGTTGATCGACCTGATCCGGATCGGTCATGCGGATTTCGATCTGCGTCACCGCGTTCGGCTTCTGGAAGTAGATCTGCGCCGCCCGCAGAGGCAGGAACACCACCGACGTGTTATAATCGTGCAATCCCGCGTCGAAGATCGCCACCACTTTATACGCGCGCACCCGCGGAATGGTGCCGAACGCGGTCGCCGCGCCCTCTGGCGAGATCAGCGTAACCAGATCGCCGACGCCGACCCGATATGCCGTGGCGAACCCGACCCCGATCGCCAGCGCGTTGTCGCCGGTGAAATCGTCCAGGCTACCCGCCAGAATGTGATCGCTGATCCGATGCAGCGACTTCAGGTCCGCCTGGCTGATCCCGCGCACCAGGCCGCCGGTCGAGACATTGGTCGATGTGGTCAGCAAAACCTGCCCGTTCAGCATTGCCAGCGCTGATTCAACGCCGCTCAGAGCGCGGATGCGCCTGGTGAGCTCCTCATAATTGTCGATTTCCTGGCCGGCGAAGGCTTCGATCGTGACGTGGCCGTTGACACCCAGAAAGCGCGACACGAGTTCGGTCTGAAATCCGCTCATGACGGACGTCACGACGATCAACGTCGCCACACCAAGCGCGATACCGATCAGCGAGAAGATCGCGATGATCGACACGAACCGCTCGCCCTTGCGCGCACGCAAATACCGGCCCGCGACGGCGCGTTCGAATGCTCCGAACATGGGTGCGGTCAGGCCCGCCGTTCCACGCTGCCGGCGATCCGGGTCAGCGCATCCTCGGCGGTGAGTTCCACCCGCTCTCCGGTCGCGCGGCGCTTCAGTTCGACCTTGCCGGCGGCGGCGCCACGCGGCCCGACCACGAGTTGCCACGGATGGCCCATCAGGTCGGCGTCGTTGAATTTCACGCCCGCGCGGTCTTCGCGATCGTCGTACAGCGCATCAGACCCCAGAGCCTCGTACAGCTTCAGACACGCCGCGTCGCACGCGGCGTCGCCCGGCTTCAGGTTCAGAATGGCGGCGCGGAATGGCGCGATCGAGTCCGGCCAGATGATGCCGGCGTCGTCATGGCTCGCCTCGATCACCGCGCCAACGAGGCGGGATACGCCGATGCCATAACTTCCCATTTCCGGATGCACCTGCTTGCCGTCCGGGCTGGTGACCGTGGTGTTCATCGCCTTGGTATACTTTGTGCCAAAGTAGAAGATGTGGCCGACTTCGATGCCCCTGCCCTCGCGCCGCCGCTCCGGCGCCACGGCGTCCCATTTCGTGGTGTCGTGCTTCTCATCGGTCGCGGCGTAATGCGAGGTCATCTCTCGGAAAAACCGCTCCAGGTCCGCCGCGCTGTCATGGCTGAAGCCGCCGGCGCCTCGCGACAGATAGTCGATCTCCTCGAACGCCGCGTCGAAGAACACCTGGCTCTCCCCGGTCGGTGCCAGGATGATGAACTCGTGACTGAGGTCGCCGCCGATCGGCCCGGTATCGGCTTCCATCGGGATCGCCTTAAGGCCGAGGCGCTGGAACGTCCGCATGTACGCCAGCATCATCTTGCGATAGCTGACCACGGCGCCGGCATGATCCAGATCGAAGGAATACCCGTCCTTCATCAGAAATTCCCGCCCGCGCATGACGCCAAACCGCGGCCGCACCTCATCGCGGAATTTCCATTGGATATGATACAGGATCTTCGGCAGTTCGCGGTAGCTCCGCACAGACTGGCGGAACAGATCGGTGATCACCTCCTCGTTGGTCGGCCCGTACAACATGTCGCGCTCGTGACGATCCCGAATGCGCAACATCTCGGCTCCGTAATCGTCGTAGCGGCCGCTCTCTCGCCAAAGCTCGGCCGGCTGGATCGTCGGCATCAGGAGCTCCTGCGCGCCCGAGGCGTCCTGCTCCTCGCGCACGATCTGCTCGATATTGCGTAGCACCCGCAAGCCCAGAGGCAGCCAGGCATAGATGCCGGCGGACGTCTGGCGCACCAGGCCGGCGCGCAACATCAGCCGGTGCGAGGCGATCTGCGCCTCGCTCGGGGTTTCTTTGATGGTCGGTATGAAGGCCTGAGTCAGACGCATCGGTGGCTCGATCCCATGAGTTCGTGAGCGGGGAGTTCGTGAGCGGGGAGTTCGTGAGCGGGGGGTTCGTGAGCAGGGTCGTGAATGGGGGTTCGTCAGCAAGGAGCGTGGGCGAGGATCCTGGACAGCCCGTCGTGGTAGAGGTTTCGAGGTACGGCGCGGACCCTAGGCGGACTTACGCGCTTTGTCACATCGAGCCATGCGCGTGCCAGCGAAGATCACGCGGGGTCGCTCGAGCAACGTCCCGCGCGGGGCTCGGGGAACAGCCAGCGTTGGATCGACAATCGAGAACCTAACCTGGCCTGACAAATTTCCGTCGCCTATGCGTGGAACGAAATCACGCGAGACGCGCCTGATGGCCGATGACTGCCTCGTCCCGATTCAGGAGGCGTTTCTCGCGATGTCACTCATGCAACGGGAGACCAATCCCGCGACGGGACCATATGGCGGATTAAAGACAGACCACACCTCACCATACTCCGCATCACGAAATTATTGTGCACCGCACAAGAGAAACACGAAACAAACAGACAATTTCTCGTGAAAAAACGGACGAAACGTAGTGACAAATCGATTGCGGTTGGTTAACACGGTCTCGGCCCGGCTTGGCGCTTTCGAGGGCCAGGTTTGGGGAGGAAACGGCAACCGCCCGCCAGGCTGAGGATGATCTTTCCCTCGCCTGGCAGAGGCGGTTGTAGCGTTTTGGGGCGGCGCGGATGGCACCGGCCGAGCGCGATCAGTAATCTTTCGGCGCTTCGAAGACCCCGTGCCGAAAGCTGATCCAGTCGCTCTCGATCAACGCGAACACGGCGAGCCAAAGCAGGGCAGCCACGACCGTCGTTACCCCGATCTTCATCCACATCCTTGGCTTCTCCGGCGCGCCGCGCCAACCGGAGGTCTCGTCGGCCCGCTCCACCGCGTGCGTGCCAATCGGGAGGACGGCGAACAACGTCACCCACCAGATCAGAATGTAAAGCACGACGCCGGTGAACCAGTTCATCGTAGGGCGCCACCCTCCATGCTTCGCGGTGCCGGAGCGCTAAGAGCGGACCACGCCCACGCGCGGCCTGGCGTTTGGACCTCACCCAAAGGCGGATCCTCCAGGTGGGGTTCCGGAGTGAGCATCCGTTCAGACGCGCAACAAATGCACATCGACCTGGGGCCGCTTTTTAAGCCGTTTTCCAACCGCGCGGCGCAGCGCGGTCCGGGCGGCGTCACTCAGCATGTCGTCATCTCGGCGGGTAGCCACCGGCAAATCGGCGATCGCCTCACCAAACTCGCGCACAACGCGGTCGGCCTCGGGATCGTCGGCGTCGAGAAGCCCAGGCGCGGAGAGTTTCGGCTGGCCCAGAACGTTCCCCGCGCGGTCGATCGCGACGCTCGCCAGCACCACGCCATTATAGAGCAATTTGCGGCGTGTATTCATCACCTCACCCTGCATCGGGATCAGCCGGGCCTCGTCCAGCACCAGGCGGCCCACGGGCGCGCTATCGACAATTTCCACCGTTCCCGGCGCCAGGTTCAGAATATCGCCGTCCTCCAGCAGGATCGGGCGCGCGCCTTCCTCCTTCGCCAAAGCGGCATGGGCGGTGAGATGCCGCCACTCGCCATGCACCGGCACCGCGTAGCGCGGCTTCACCAGCCGGTACAGCCGCCGCAACTCGTCGCGCGCCGGGTGACCCGACACGTGCACCGCGTGATCCGCGTCCGTCATCACGTTCACGCCACGCCGCACCAGGTTATCCTGCACCAGGCCGATCGCCCGCTCATTGCCGGGAATGACGCGGGAGGAAAAGATCACCGTGTCGCCCTCACCCAAAGCAATCCGCGGGTGCGTATCCAGCGCGACGCGAGATAACGCGCTGCGTGCCTCGCCCTGACTTCCCGTGATCAGGATCAGCACGTTGTCGTCCGGCAGGTCGTCGACGTCGTCCTCTCGCAGGAAGGGCGGCAACGACTTCAGGTAACCGCATTCCCGAGCGGCGGCATCGATGTTGCGCAAACTACGCCCGACCAGAGCCGTACTGCGTCCGGCGGCGGCGGCGGCGCGGGCAATCGCTTCCATCCGCGCCACATTGCTGGCGAAGCAGGTGACCGCGACCCGGCCCGGCAGGTCGCGGATCAGCGCGGTCAACACCTGGCTGACGTCTTTCTCGCTGCCGGAGTGCCCTTCGACCATCGCGTTGGTCGAATCGCAGATCATCGCCAGCACGGGTTTCTTCGCCAGTTCCGCCAGCGCCGCCTCGTCCGAGGGCGGGCCAAGCATTGGCGTGGGGTCAAGCTTCCAGTCGCCGGTGTGCAGGATCGTGCCGTACGGCGTATCGATCGCCAGCGCCTGCGCTTCTGGGATCGAGTGCGACATGCGGATCAGCCGGATCGCGAAAGGCTTCAGGTTGATCTCGCCCCCGGGCTGCACGACGTGCAGCCGCACCTGGTTGAGCAGACCAACCTCGGCCAGCTTGCGCTTCAGGACCGCGGCGGCGAACGGCGTCGCGTAGACCGGGCAGCGCAGTTGCGGCCACAGCCAGGCGACCGCACCCAGATGATCCTCATGGGCATGCGTGATGACGAGGCCCAGTAGCTGGTCACGCCGTCCGGCGATGAACGCCGGATCCGGCATCATGACGTCCACCTCGGGGTGTGCCGCACCACCGAAGCCGATGCCGCAATCGACCGCCAGCCATTTGCCGTCGCAGCGGTAGAGGTTGAGATTCATGCCGATCTCGCCCGTCCCGCCCAAAGGCAGGAACGACAGGTCTTCGGTGTCAAGGTCCATGTGAGTTTGTATTTACCTCGTGTGCCAGGGGGCGGGTGTCAGGGGGCGGGTGTCAGCGCTCAGATCGGAGAAATCGGGTACGGTAATGCTTAGCTGCCAAAGTTGGGAGGTTCGGTCCAGATACAAGGTGGAATTTGGACCGGGCTTTCCACGACGCATCGGCCAGTTCTGAAGTCGCCTCCGTCGGCATCGACGCCACGGGCGCGGCTCACATCCTCAGGCTCACCCGGACACCGCGAACCCTGGAATCCGGCTGGCCGGGCCGCGCGGCCCAACGGAACCATGGCACTCGCCGGAACCCGGCGCCGACGCGGCGCGCATGTCGAAACGCGCGATAAAACCTCCGGTCCTCGTCATTCCGGCACCCGGCCCACGATCGCGTTGGCGCGGGCCTGATAACTCACGCGCCCGGACGGCTCGATCGTGAGCCGCGCCCGAACGCGGTTCTTCAGGCTTTCGACATCGTCGGGTGCCATCGCGGCGACCGCCGGCCGCGTGCTGCCCATCGCGGTGCTGGTCGTCCAATATTCGTCAAAGCTGGCATAGGTCCGCCGCACGGTGATTTCGCGCGTTTTGACGTCCTCCAGCCCGGCGTTTTTCCAAAGGTCGCGCAGTACCTCGATACGCGATGCATCGGGGCTCGGTGGAAGCGGTGGAGTGATGCCCGTGGCGCGGAGTTCGGACTGGATTGGATGAAAGGGAAAGCCACCCCCCGCCATATCCCATGCGTATGCCGCGACCGATCCACCTGGACGGACCACACGCGCCATCTCGGCAACTCCGACGGCCGGTTCAGGAACGAAGAAAATAACCAACGCCATCACCGCGGCGTCGAACCGATCGCGCTCAAAGGGCAGCGCCATGGCGTCGCCCAGACTGAATGCGGCAACGCGGGCGGCTGGCCGCGCACGGGCGAAGGCGAGTTGGGCTTCCGAGGGATCGACGCCATGAGCCTCCGCCGGGGCGCATCGTTCGACCAGCAATTCGGTGAACGCGCCGCTGCCGCAGCCGATGTCGATCCACTTCTGACCGGCGGACGGCGCCAGCCAGTCGAGGAAGACCTCTCCCGCGAGACGGCTCCAAACGCCCATGCCACGCTCGTAAGCAGCGCCGTCGTCAAACCGGATAGGCGGTAGGGTCATGGTTTCGTCCTCCGTGCGCCGAGGCGGTTCAGTCCGCCCGACAGTGCTCCAAAACGGCGCCGTCCGACAGTCGGGATGTCGGACGGCGGACTGTGTCGCGAAGAGGCGGCCGCAGCCGCGAGGGGCAAGCGCCCGCGCCGACTGGCGAGCGATGAGTAAATCGGCGGGACAAGCGGCACGCGTGCGGCGGTCATCCGATAGCCCGAAACGACTGTCTCCCCAGGCCATGTCCACACCCTCAGGCCCCGATGTGCGCCGGAGACACATGGCGTCGGCAGTGCCCATCTCCACGATCCACCGACGTCGCCAGGCCGAATTCGCCCAGTAACGTCTTGCTGTCCGCGTTACTCCGTTTCGATCAGGCGGGTTCGTTCCCGAGGCATGGCCGGCGCGGGGTTCCGCTCGGCCAGCATGTAAAGACCATCCAACGTCAGATCCGGCTCGATTTGCTCGATCTGCATGGTTCCCTCGGCGAACAACGGCGCCAGTCCGCCGGTTGCGACAACCTTCATCGGGCCGCCGTATTCCGCCTTGATGCGAGCGATCAATCCCTCGATCAAACCGACATAACCCCAGTAGACGCCTGACTGCATCGCCGGCACCGTCGAGGTCCCGATCACCGCCTGCGGCCGACCGATTCCGATCCTGGGCAGCCTCGCCGCCGCCTGGTGAAGAGCCTCCAGCGACAGGTTGATCCCTGGCGCGATCACGCCGCCCATGTACGCCCCATCCTGGTTGACGACGTCGAATGTGGTCGCGGTGCCAAAATCGACGACGATCAGGGGGCCGCCGAAATGTCTGTGCCCGGCGAGCGCGTTCAGCAACCGGTCGGCCCCGACCTCATTCGGGTTGTCGACCTTGATATCGAACCCCCAGTCCAACGAGGCCCGCGCGACAAGCGGTTCGACCGCGAACCATTCCCGACACAGACGTCGCAGGTGATACAGCGCGGCCGGCACCACCGTGCCAAGGACCGCGCGCGAAATATCCTCCTTGCGCAGCCCGACATGGCCGAGCAGCGCCAGCAGCCAGACCGCGTATTCATCCGACGTGCGTTGCGGATCGGTGCGGATGCGCCACGAGCCGATCCAGCCACTCTCGTCACGCACCGCGAAGACGATGTTGGTATTGCCGGCGTCGATCACGAGAAGCATGGGAATTTTCCCAGGTTTTAGAGTAGCCGGGAGATGAGCGGAGGCGATGTGGGAAGTCAACCGCGGCCCCTCGCGTGCGGACCTTCGCGCGACGACGACCCCTGCTGCCGGGATCAGGCGCGATCGACCGGCTTTGGCCATCGGCGTCCCCACAATGGCGCGATGTCTTCGCCATGCCCTCTTTGACCTGAATCAACGACACTTCGGCCGGGTCCGCGCATCCTGAACCATCAAACACAGGAGGACGGAGTTTTATGAACCATAAGCAACGCGGCACATTGCACGCCCTGTTTGCTCATCCGGTCAGCGGCAACATTGATCCGCGTCCGGTCTTTTCGATGGTCGAAGCGCTTGGCGGTGAGGTAACACACGGTGGACACGGCCAGATCGTGGTGAAGCTCAACGGGCATACGCACGGGTTTCACGATACGCGGCACGCTCTATCGAAGGACGAGGTCACCGCCCTTCGCAAGTTTCTCGAGGCCGCCGGCATCGATCCGTTGCGTGACTTCCCATTGGAGGTGGGAGCCGCGTGAGGCCTCGCGACGCTGTTCGAACTCTCACGACGACGCTGCCGCCGTCCGCATCCGGATATGCGTCGATAGCGTCCGGCGCGTGGCCTCTTCACCGTGCGCGACTCAGCGGATCGGGTTCGTTTTGGAGGTTCCATCATGCGTAAGGGGCGCGTTCGGAAAAGCAACGGCTCAACCGCGCCACTCACGAACCGCGCAACCTCCGACGGAATGGCCACAAACGGCGCAGTCGGCGGCGTCGAACCGCCATCCGTCCTGGCCGTGGAGCCTGAACCCACGCGGATCGACGCCGCGTCGGGCACGACGGCCGCCTTGAACAAGCTGGAGACCACGCCGATTGAGATCGCGGGGGTTGGGCTCGCGGCGGCCAAGGCTGGCTCTGAACAGGCTGGCTTCGAAGGTGTGGCGTCGAACGCCCACACGTTCGCGACGATGCGGCATGATCCCGCGGCGATTCGTCGATTGTTCGAATCGGGCGAGTATCCCTACCGAAGCACCATGCGCGAAGCGCCTTATGAAGCGCATATGCTCGAACTTCAGCGCGAGTTGCTAAAGGCGCAGCGCTGGATCGAGGCAACCGGCCAGCGCATCGTCGTGCTGTTCGAGGGTCGCGACGCGGCGGGTAAAGGCGGTACGATCAAACGTTTTACCGAGCACATGAACCCTCGCACCGCCCGCGTCGTCGCGCTCCAGAAGCCGACCGAGCGGGAGCGGACGCAGTGGTACTTCCAACGCTACATCGCCCATTTGCCGGCGGCCGGCGAAGTCGTCCTGTTCGACCGCTCCTGGTACAACCGCGCCGGTGTGGAGCGGGTGATGGGGTTTTGCACGCCGAACGAATATCTTGAATTCATGCGGCAATGTCCGGAAGTCGAGCGGATGTTTGTCCGCTCTGGCGTCCTGTTGCTGAAGTTCTGGTTTTCGGTCAGTCGTGAGGTGCAACGTGCCCGCTTCTCCGCCCGTGAGACCGATCCGCTGAAGCAATGGAAACTCTCGCCGATCGATCGAGCGTCCCTCGATAAGTGGGACGAATACACCGAGGCCAAGGAGGCGATGTTCTTCTACACGGATACCGCTGACGCGCCCTGGACGATCGTCAAGTCCGACGACAAGAAACGCGCCCGGCTCAATGCGATGCAACACTTCCTCGCTCAGATCCCGTACGACGGGAAGGACCGGAGTATCGTGACCGGTCCGGATCCGCTCATCGTCGGAACCAGCGCGCATGTGATTGGCTCCGATGTACGGATCATCAACAAAGCCGTACATCCGGCGCTCAAGCGAGGGCGGGAGACCGCTGCCTGAATGTCGTTGCCTGGGGATGCTCCCCTCGTGGAGAACCGGGCAATGCAAGTGACCGTTCAGGTCAGCCGAAGGAATTCCGGGCCGTCAGCGTTCCGATGAACAGGGAACGCCCGTACAAACGAAATGCGGGTTTTCCCAGCCGGGCTTGCCATACCGCAGTGGTGATCCGTCCAGCGTGCACACCGTGCCGCCCGCTGCTTCCAGCACTGCCTGCGGAGCGGCGGTATCCCATTCCATCGTGCGGCCAAACCGCGGATACAGATCCGCGATCCCTTCCGCCAGCCGGCAGAATTTGAGGCTCGATCCGAAATTCACCGTTTTCGCGACGACCCGGCCGGCGAGAAACGCGTCCAGGCGCGCGGTATCGCCATGATGCCGGCTGGCCAGCACCGTCAGTCCCTCGGCCGGCACAGTGCGTGCCCGAACCGGCGTCTCGACGCCCCCTACCCGCTTCCAGGCGCCGACGCCGACGATGCCGCCGAACAGTTCGCCCGTCGCGGGCACGCCGACCACGCCGAGCCGGATCAACCCATCCCGCACGAGGCCGATGTTCACCGCGAAATCGTTACTCCCGTCGGTGAACTCGCGCGTGCCGTCCAGCGGGTCCACCAGCCAGAACGCCGGCGAGGCGGCGAACGTCGCACCCCCGGCGACCTCCTCTTCTGCGATAACAGGAATATCTGGCACCGCCGCTCGCAGACCCGCGACAATGAGCCCCTCGGCCGCCCGGTCGGCCTCTGTCACCACGGAACGGTCGGCCTTGCGGGAGACTTCGAAGCCGCGTGCGCGGATGGTGAGGATCACCTCGGCCGCGCGCAGCGCGAGTCCGGCAGCCAGTTCCAACAGCGCCGCGTCGGTCACTTCGGCCCCGCGACCGGTTCCCGTTGGGCACGCTTCCTGGACACTTTGTCGGCCGGTTTCACGGACGATTGCACGGCCATCTTTGCCTCCGGCATGTGGTTCGCGGCGGAATTGCCGTCTCTGGCCGCGTGCGTATTGGTGTCCGCCGCCGCCCGTGATGCCGGCTTCGCATCCCGCTTTCCGCGCCCGGACGCGGGTGTCGACACGCCTTGCGCCGCCCGATTGTGTGCCGTTCGATCGCGGGGAAGTCCGGTCCCGCGCCTCCCCATCGTGTTCCGCAGCTCGCGCCGCCAGGCGGGGCGACAGCGGGATGACCCTCCGCTCCACCGGCCGAGCCAGGAACATCCGCGCCATCTGATAGCACCAGCGGCGGATCCAGCATCTCGACGCACGCCATGCCGCGCGGACAGTGCTCCGGTTTCGCCAGGAAACACGGTGCGCAACTCATGTCGCGGTAGAGCGCCACGGCGCGCTCCCCGATCGGTCCCCACTCCCGGGGTCCACCACGCCGGAGTGGATGCCGATCGTGGGAACGCCCGACGCCGCGGCGATGTGCTTGGGCCCACTGTTGCCGCCAATGAACAACTGGCAGGCGGAGAGTAAGCGCGGCAGATCGCGCAGCGTCACCATACCAGCCACCGACGCGATCCTGTCGGTCTGGGTCACCAGAACTCATGATGGAGTTGGCCTTTTCCTCGTCGTCGCGGCCGCCGACCAATAACACCGCGACATCGTTCTGCTCCAGCAGCAAATCGATCAGCGGCGGGATATGTTTCTCCGGCCACTGCCGCATCATGTTGCCGGACCCCGGATGGATCGCCACCACCGGGCGGGCGAACAAGTGACGGACATGATGCCGGCATTTCCTTGAGGGTCATGGCGACGGGCCGCGGCTCGAACAATCGCCGGTCGGGCTCGGCAGGCGCTGTCGATCGCCGCACGTCAGGTTCACCAGATCATCGACGATATGGCTGCGCTTGCGTTGCAGCGCTTTGTCGCCGTCCCATTCCAGAACGACATCGAGCCAGGGAAAGTTGTCCAATGAATCATAGCCGGCCAGCATTCGCGCACCGGAGCACAACAGCAGATGCCGCGTTGACAGATGCTTGCGCAAATCGACCGCGATATCGAAACGATACGGCGCCAGGCGGACGGTGAGTTCGGCGAGTTCGACCTCGGTCAGCTTCCTTCTCGCCCAGTTCGGAACGCGCGAAGAAGAATTCGAACGGAATGCAGCTTCATCGATGGCGGGCTCGAGCGCGGCGATCGCGGCCGACGCCGGCGCCACCAGGCGATCAGGCGTGCATCCGGGAATGCCGCCTTCAATCGCCTGATCGCCGGCAGCGAGGTAATGAAATCGCCGATGTGATCGAGCTTGACGACCAGGATCGACTTCACCGCCGCGCGATCGAGCAACGGATGCCCGGCGAACATGACCCGGACACCCTCGTCATCGACCCGATAGTCGTCCGCGTAACGCGACAATCGCGGACTGAAATACGGATCTCCGGCGGCGAACAGCGACCGCCAGGCGCCGATGAACCGCGTCGGTGTCGAAATCGTCGGGCAAATGGGCGCGGCTGGCGAGTTCGTGATGGATCAGACGTCGCGTGAGGGCGTGTAGATCGTGCGCATCCGGCGCGATGCGCCCGCAGGCAGAAGTCCAGATCGTTGTTGATCACGTCGTGCGCCTCGTCGAACCGGCCAAGCCGTTCGAACGTTTCGCGGCGGACCAGCAGGCAGGCGCCGGTCACGGCGATCACCTCACGCTGCGTCAGTGCGAGGCCAAAATAACCCGGGTCGTTCTCGGTCGGCATGACGGAATGCGTGGCGGCCCATGCCGTCGCCCAGAAACATGCCGGCATGCTGCACGGTGCGGTTCGGATACAGCAGCCGGGCGCCGACGATGCCGGTGCCGGACCACGCCGCCGCTTCCAGCATCGGCGTCGAGCCAGTCCGGCTGAATGATCTCGATATCGTCATTGAGGAACAGCAAGTATTCGCCGTCCGAGGCGTCCACCGCGGCATTGTTGAAGCGCGACCAATTGAATGGCGCCGGCATTTCGACGATCTTGTCGGCGTGTTCCCGGACGAATCGCCTTGCAGCTCGCGTTCGCTTCCGGAATGTTATCGATGCAAACGATCTCATAATTCTTGTATTCGGTCGTCGCGCGCAACGTCTTCAGGCAGGTCTCGATATAGCCATGCGCCGCACAGGTCGGCACGATGATCGAGACTTTGCCGGTGACCGGCGCGGTACGGCGCACCCGGAACGTTTCGGGCACCGCGCCCGGCGAAGACCTCGGCGGCGATCCCGCGTCTTCGCCATCGCGCGCTCCACCGCGGCGGCGTCCTCGGTCCGGTTCACCGCGATGCCGCCATCGGTGCGGCTCAACAATTCCGGCGACATGGTAGGTCTGCCCGCCGCCTCGGTGCAGCGGAGGGCGAGATCGTGAAATCCGTCGCGCAACAACGCCTCGGCGGTCATGCCGGTGGCCGCCAGCAGCGCGGGCCGCGCCATCAGCGGACGGCCGAGGTAATTCTCCGACAGCAACAGCGCGGGAGAGAAATCAGGCTTGAAGAATGGTTCCGGCCGGCTACCGCCCGGCGCCACCCGGAACTCGTCCGCGTAGAGGCAGTCCACGTCCCGATGGATTCCGCTGGCAACCGCGAACGCACCGAGCGCGTCGCGGCCCAGTTCGTCGCCAGACGCGAGCAGGCCGATCAGAGACGTGTCACCTGGCGCCAACGATGCCAATGGCGCGCGCCACGTATCCGCGTCGGATGGCTCGCACACGACAAACCGATTCGCGTTCCCGTGCGCGAGCCGTGCGATCGCGGCCCGCGCCGCCGCCGCATCGCGCGCGCCGGAGGCGAGAGCGGTGACCCGCCACTTCGGCCATGATTGCTCCAGGATCGAAAGGAACGTCAGCGCCCACGCGCTTTCGAGGGCGGTGTCGCCACTGGCAGAGGTATCATCATCCGGCGCGGCGTCGGCGAGACCGCCGGCGACGATCAAATGAAATGCCGGCCGCCAATCGAGTTGCGCCAGCACGCCTTCGGTGGTGGTCCGCTCCACCCGACGGATACGCCGGCGGATGGATGCCTCCGCCTCCGGATCCTCGGCCTTGCTGACCGTGATGCGAAACGCGTGAACGTGCTGCTCGCCGGTCTTCGATCGGGTGACAACCTGGACGACGTGCTCACCGTCCGGCAACGCGCGCGCCGGACAATGGAACGTGTAGCCGCTGCGCGCCGCACCGTCCCAATCGGGAAGGCCGCCGCGACATCGGGCCGGCGCCATGCCGAAGTGGGCCTGTCCAAGCAGCGTGCCGTCCAGTTCCACATCGATCGCGGCAACTCCATCCCGTGCCAATGCCCATCCTTCAACCACCAGGCGCCCGGTAATCGGTTGGATCGCGATGCCGTCGCGCGTCTTCGGCCCATCGAGTTCGACCCGAAACGCTGACGGAGGGGGCGGCGCCAGGGTAACGGTTACATCCTTGGCCTCACCGCCGTGACTTGATCGCCAAAACCCGGACGACATGCGAATCCCCGGAGAGACCTGGGATCTGTTGTTCGAAGCCATAACCGGTGCCGACCGGCACACCGGGATAAGATGCGGCGACGTCGGCACGCTCGCGGCCATAGTCGGCGTCACCAACCGGCCGACCATCGACCTCTATCACGACGCGTTCGATGAGGCCCGGAGGTCGCCCACCCTTCGACCAGCAGGACGCCGGGTGGCGTGATGGCCGCGTGATCGCATACGACGAAGAACGCTTCCGTCTCCGCGCGCGGTTCCGCCGTCAAGCCCTCTGCCGGCGGTGGGACCGCCGGCTGCACCAACGGGATCGTGGTGGAGAGACAGGCGCCGCTGAGACACAGGACCTGCGCGGTGACGTTGGCGGCGCCGCGCATCGCCTCGTCCATCGCCCGCTCCAGGACAAAACCGGCGTGCCGCGCATTGGGATACGCCGGATAGGCGTCCGCGACATCGCCACGCTCCCGGTTCTGGATCGCGGCCCCGACACGCCTGCCGTCAACGAAGATCTGCACCGCGACGATCGGTGATGACGCGAGGGTCCAGCCATGAACCCGCAGCCGGCCGTCGCCGGCGATCTCGGCCAACTCGAATAGACGATGCCACTTGGCGGAGGCATCTCCAGGCCAGCCATGTCGCGCGCCGGGCCGACCAGGACCGCCGCCTGTTGCCCCATGCAACCCAGTCGCATGCCTTCTTCGAATACCGCGCCATCCCGTGACTGGGCGTGAAGCCACATGTCCGCGATGCGGATTTCGTCACCGCCAGGCATCGGCAGGTAGATCTGGAATCCGGCGCGCGGTATGCCGCGGCTCCATTCCCCGCCGTTGAAAAAAATCGCCCCGCCGCGGTAAATTGCTGATATTCTGACCGCACCAGCGGCTCGCGCGTGTCCATCACCGTCCGCGCCGCCTGCCGGAACGACAGGCCCTTCAATGTAATGAAGCGCGCCGGATTCTTGTCGTCACCCCTAAACTCCACCAGATTCCGAAGCCGCGTCGCTTCAATCACCGCTTTTGACAGATCGAGTCCCGCCGGCGGTCATGATACAGCTTATGCGTCTGTGGTTCAAAATCCACTCGCCCGGCGCGTCAAGCTCCTCGAAAATGTTTTCGACAAATTGGATCCTCGAATTGGCCGCCACCGCGATTGTTCTGCCAGCCGCCTTCCATTTGCACCTGCCCGCTCGCGGTCTTGCCGGTGATGCGCCAGGTGAAATCGCCTACAAGGAAGGGACTCATCGCATGAAAATAGCCGCCGGTAGGGTCGGCCCATTGCGCCGAGCGCCTCCAAATCACGTTTGCCGCAAACCCGTCGAAATACTGCGCCTTCGGATCGAAATTGGGATACCGCGCCAATATCTGGCGCTCGCCGTTCACGAAAATTTCCTCCGTCTGCAAATCGTCCGGCACTTCCTGTCCTTGCAGACATCGTTTCAAGGCTGCTCGGCATTGTTCGTCAGCAGCTTACGCTGCTGTGGAGCAAAATACTGTAACTGAAGGAAAGGCAACATAGAACAT
>CAVRDN010000064.1:0-58603 GCA_963719675.1 uncultured Alphaproteobacteria bacterium
GTCATACCAGCGCGCTTATGCATTGACATACGATGGCCTCTCTCGCTTGTCATGACGTGAAGGAGAGTGAGACGGTAAGCGCGCGGGTATTAGACGATAAAGCGACGGAGACCGTCCTTGAGACGCATCGCATGGAAGTTCATTAACAGACCGATGCGGATCTGGCTCATGCGCAGGTAGGTAATGATTTGCGCTTCATGAGATGGAAGCAATGAAGCAATCGCCTTGATTTCAACGATAATTGTGTTCGCGACCACGTTATCGGCGCGAAATCCGAGCGGAATCGTTGGCGCTCCGTAAATAACCGGCACCATGACCTGGCTTTCAAACGGAATGCCGGCCTGAGCGAGCTCCAGGCACAGGCACTCCGAATAAACCGATTCAGGAAGCCCCGGCCCAGTTGTCCGATGCACCTCGATCGCGAGGCCAATGACACGCTCGGTTAACTCGCCATGCTCCAACATACCGATCTCCGGGGATCTCCGTGGTCCACCGTGTTCTCCGTGGTAAGGCCTGCTGAGGCGTTAACGGATCAGGTATTTTCCATGGCCCGCGCGTTATCCTTCTCGTCGGTGCGAGTTCATGACGTCTCATTTCGATCTGGCTGGGATTACGTGCCCCGTGACCGGCATTACATGGATCGCGGCGGTCACCGCGCATCACCGGAATTGACGCGTTCAAAGAGCCTTCCGAGGCAACCGATACGATCGTTTTCACTACGTAGCGGTAATTGCCTCAGCGCGGCTCCTTCCCAGGCAAATCCGGCGACGGCGGCGGCTCCGCGCGCGAGTAATCGATCGAGCAAAACTCGCCGCCCATATAGCGTTCCTCGACCGGATCGCCGCTGACCTTCCCGGCGAGCTGGCCCGCGAACGGATCGGCGCTGTCCTCGGCGCCCAGCCCAAAGCATCGCGCGCATCGTCGCGCCACCAGGTCATGCGGGCGTTGTCCGAGGCGCCCCACACGACGCGGCAGCCCACCTTCTCGGTCATGACGCACCGCACCATCAACCGCGCCAGATCCGGATACGACAGCCAACTCGCCAGCATCCGGGCGTTGATAGGTTCCGGGAAGCATGAGCCGATGCGGATGAAGACACTTTCCACGCCATGCTTGAACCAGTACAGACGGCCCATCAGTTCGCCGTACGCCTTGGACAGGCCATAGAACCCATCCGGCAGGAATTGCGTGTCGGCGCCGATGGATTCGGTTCGCTCGTGAAAGCCGACCGAATGGTTTGACGAGGCAAAAATCACCCGGGCGCGTTCCCGCCGGGCCGCTTCGTAGATGTGGTACAGGCCGCGGATGTTGGGCCCGAGCACTTCCTCGAACGGTCGTTCAACCGATACGCCGCCGAGATGGATGATCGCGCCGCAGCCCTCCGCGAGGCGCAGGATCGTCACGCCATCGTTCAGGTCGGCACGGGTAAAGGTGGTCCCGGCGGGGATCGGATCCGGAAATGGAGTGATGTCGGTCAGCCGGAGCGTCCAGCCCTCGGCCGCCAGCGCTTTCGTCAGCATCCGGCCCAGAGCGCCTGACGCGCCGGTGAGCAAGACGGGTCCTGGGGGTACGGGTTTGGCGGGCGCTTCGGTCATGGCATGGTCTTCCCTTCGGAACAGGAGGCATCATGCGCGCGATCGAAGACCTGGCCCAGAGCCTGGCGGCCGGACAGACCACCAGCCGCGCCTTGGTGGAGGAGGCGCTTTCTCGTATCGCCGATCCGGCTGGCGAGGGTGCGCGGACCTTTATCAAGGTGCATGCGGCGCAGGCGCGGGCGGCGGCGGACGCGGTGGACGCGGCGCGGCGGGTTGGGCTCGCGGTGGGCCGTTACGCGGGCATCCCGATCGCGTTGAAGGATCTGTTCGATATCGCGGGGGAACCGACTCCGGCCGGCTCGAAAGTGCTGGCGGACGCGCCGGCGGCCCGCATGAACGCACCGGTGGTGCAACGGATGCGCGACGCCGGGTTCATCACGATGGGCCGCGTCAACATGACGGAGTTCGCGTTCTCCGGGCTTGGGATCAACCCGCATTACGGCACGCCCACGTCGCCTTGGGATCGGGACGCGGCGCGCATACCCGGTGGCAGTTCATCGGGCACCGCGGTCGCCGTGGCCGACGGCATGGCGGCGGCTGGGCTGGGCACCGACACCGGCGGGTCATGCCGGATCCCGGCGGCGTTTTGCGGCGTGGTGGGCTACAAGCCGACCGCGCGGCGCGTGCCGATCACCGGGGTTTTGCCGCTCGCGCCATCATTGGATTCGGTCGGACCGCTGGCGCCCAGCGTGCGCTGCTGTGCCGCGATCGACACGATTTTGGCGGGGGGGCTGCCGGCCGCTTTGGTGCCGCCCCCGCTCTCCGGTCTTCGCGTCGCCGTGCCGGAAAATGTCGTGTTGGATGGCATGGACTCCGTCGTCGCCGCGACGTTCGATCGCGCTCTGTCGGTGCTGTCGGATGCGGGCGCCCAGGTCTCGCGGGTCAAATTCCCGGCGTTCGACGCAATCGCCGCGGTCAATGCGAAAGGCGGCTACGCGGCGAGTGAAGCATACGCCTGGCACCGTGCGTTGCTCGCGGCCAAGGGAGCGGGATACGATCCGCGTATCCGCGTGCGCATCATGCGCGGGGAGGGCATGAGCGCGGCGGATTACCTGGATCTGGCTCCGGCGCGCGCGCGGATCATCGAGGCGTTCGACATCAGCACGCGGGATTTCGATTGTGTCGCGATGCCGACAGTGCCGATCGTCGCGCCGCGGATCGCCGACCTGGACGACGAGCGCGAGTACAACCGAATCAACATGCACATTCTGCGCAACACCGCGCTGGGCAATTTCCTGGATCGATGCGCGATCAGCATTCCATGCCATCGCATGGGCGACGCGCCGGTTGGGCTGATGCTGATGGGCGAAACAATGGGCGACGCGCGGTTGTTCCGCATCGCCGCCGCTGTCGAAGCGGAGCTGCGCTGATCAGATTTTTATGGCTGAACGCCGTCATATCCTTCGATGATGATGACGTCCGCCACACTCTTGCCAACGCGCAACGCTTTGGCCGCCTGATATTCGGGGGATTGGTAACACGCCTGAGCGGTTGCGTAGTCGGCGAACTCCAGAACCACGTTCCGCGCGCGAGGCGTTCCCTCGGGTGCCTCGAACCGGCCGCCGCGGATGATAAATCGCGCGCCAAACTTTTGAAACGCCGCCGCGTTCGCCTTGACGTATTCCTGGTAGCCATCCGGATCCGTCACATCGACGCGCGCGATCCAATATCCCTTCGCCATGCAGCCCTCCTGTTATCGGTGCGGTTTATCGCCCAGCAATCCTGCCAGGACCGGCTCCATTGCCGCCGACATCAGCGCCTGCCCCTGGGCGGTCGGATGCAGCGGCGGATCGGGCGGCGTGAGTTTCGGATCCAGGAACAGGTCACGGTTCAATTGCTGCCCCTTCATGAACACGAAGCCGACATCAAGGAATGTGACCACGGGGTTCTGAGCGTACTTCGCCTCCAGCGCGCGATTGATGGTCAAGGTCGTTTGCGTGGTCCACTCCGATCGTTCCGAGGGCAACACGCCCAGCAGCAAAATCCGTGTCGCCGGCAGGCGCCGATGCAACTCGGCGATGATCGTGTCGATCCCGAGCACGGTGTCCTCGGCGGACCAATGCAGCCGGCCGAGATTGTTCGCCCCAATCAAAATAACCGCGACCTTTGGCGCGATGCCATCGACCTCGCCGTTGCGGATCCGCCACAACAGGCTCGCGGTCGTATCACCTTTAAAACCGAGATTGACCGCGTTGCGGTCGCCGTAAAACCGGCGCCATTCCGGAACGAAATCGCGCCACGGTTCGGGCCCGTCCTCCTCCCATTGCTGGGTGATCGAGTCACCCAGAAAAATCAGATTGGGATGGACACGGCGCAGTTCCGCGAGCTTCGCCTCATGTCGCGCGCGCCACCATTTCAGGTCCATGCGAGAGATCGGCGTGGCGGCCAGTACCGCCGCTGCTTCGCCGCCGCGGGGCAGTAGCGCGAGGGATAACGGGACCCCAAGCAGCCAGCGGCGGGACAGGCGAATTGCGCGGGAGATGGGTCGGTCTGAAGGTTGGATCAAAGCGGGTCTCTCGTTGCGCGGGCCAGAACAGCACGTCAGTTTAGGCGGCGTCGAGAGTCGCGCAATGCGTCGCCGATCCCTGCCCCACATATTGGGTGGTCGTCCTGAGGCATTCGCTGTCGGGCCAAATGATGATTCTGACCTATGCCAGGCTCGCGACGCCGCCTATCGTGGCCAAAGGGAAGTAACGGGACCGCCGACAGCATGGACGACGCCGCGGATGGCATGCACGCGACCTATCGCCTCAGCCGGCCCGTGTCGGACGAGGAATGGACCGCGTACCACGCCATCCGCCGCCGGGTCGCCTTTGAAGCCGGTGAAGAGGTCGAGGACGACCCGGAAGAGCGCGCGGAAGGTCACTTCCCGCTGTTATTCAAACTTGGCGCCGCGCCAATCGGGACCATCCGCATCGATAGCCTGAATAACGGCGATGCCGCGCTGCGGTTGGTCGCCATCGACCCCGCGCGCCAGGGCGAAGGCCATGGCCGTGTCCTGCTTCGCGAGGCCGAGGGGTTCGCCCGGGATATCGGCTGCCGCCGCGTCGTCGTTTACGCGACCCCCGAGGCCGCCGGGTTTTACGCCGCTGCCGGTTACGCCGAGGACGAGTTCGACGACAACTATTTTGGCGGCATCGTGCAGATGGCCAAGCCGCTGCATTACGCCGGGTTCGCCATCGACGAGCGGTGATCGGGCGATCGATGTCGGTGTGGCGAGAAATGGCCGTGGTAGCGGGCCATGCCGGCGCGGTGGTTCGGCTGGGTTCGGACCAGGGAAATTATCGACCGGTCCCATTTGCCTGGCACGTGTGGGGGACTGGCCGGGTCGAGCCCGGCCATGCCGGCGCGGCCGGTTGGCGGATTGGGCGCGGCCACGCCGGTCTTGGCCACGCAGGGTCCTGCCACGTAAAGCCTCGCGGCGACCCAATGACCTGGTGGAGGCCCGATGACCAGGCAGCGCCAGGCCAGAAATCAGACCCGGTAAACCGCCCGCGCGTTATCGCGGAAGATCGCCCGGCGCTGTTCCTCGGTCATCTTCATCGGCAGCGCCTGCGCCGGATCGTCGTAGTCCCAGTGCGGGTAATCGGTCGCGAACAGCACCCGGTCCCAGCCGATCCAGTCGAACACCTCGGCCAGTTGCGTGCGCGGCTCCGGCTCCTCGATCGGCTGCGTCGTGAACCACACATTGGTGCGGATATACTCCGACGGCGCGCGCTTCAGGTGGGGGAGCTCCTGCTTCAGCTTTTTCCACTGCGCATCCAGCCGCCAGCCCAGAGCGGCGGCCCAGGCGAGGCCGCCTTCGATGAGGACGACTTTCAGGTTTGGGACGCGCTCGAACACGCCTTCCAGGATCAGGCTGGTCAGAACGGCCTGTTGCGCCATGCCGTGGCCGACCATTTCCTCGATGTAGTACGACGCCCAACCAGCGGTCGTGTTGGGCCAGCCGCCGTTGCCGAACGCATGAATGCCGATCGGCATGCCGGTCGCGGCGGCGGCTTCATAGATTGGCCAGTACCGCCGCTGCCCCAACGGCTCGTTCGTTTTGCTTAACAAAAACACCTGAGCGAAGTCGGGATCGTTGGCGCGCAACTCGATCTCCTTCACCGAGGCGGTGGTATCCTCGTACGGGATGACCACCGAGGCTTTGAGGCGCGAATCCTGACTGGTCCAATCGACCTTCTGCCACTCATTGGTCGCGTGGCAGATCGCGAGCGACAAATCCGGGTTCTGCGCGCCCTGCCCGCTGGTCAACGGGTTCAGAATGCCCAGAGCGACGTTGTTCGGGTCGAGGTGCTGCTGTTGCATGAACGCCAGGTCGCTGCCGGGCGAACCGCCGCCCGGGGTCCAGGCATCTCGCCGCGCGGCCTGCGGCTGGCCTTTGGGGTAGGCCGAGCCCTTCTCCCACGGTTGGCGATAGGTGATGCCGAACGCCTCCACGTGCTCACGCCACTGCCGCGTCATGTACGGATACAGCGCCTTGCTGACGCCACCGATGCCGACGCCCGGCGGCCGCGGATGGATGTCGCCGTCGGCGATCGCGAGCTTCGAGGCGGTGGCCGGCTGCACGCCGGAGCGGTTGAGGACGTCAACGTTCATACGACGGGCTCCATCTGAACCGTTTCTTGTTGTAGCCGAACATAGGTCCGCAGCGGGTTGTCCGCCATGATCTTTTTCGCCAGCCCCGGATCGATGCCCGCCGGCATGGCGGCCAGTCCGTCGAACTGCCAGTGCGGATAGTCCGTCGAGAACAGCAGCATCTCGTCCGAGCCGATCTGCTCCATCAACCGCATGACGCCGCCATCGTCGGACGGCGCGTCGAACGGCTGCAATGTGAGCCGCACCCGGTCGCGCACGATCGAGGCGGGCGGATCGGAGACCCAGGGCACCTCGCTGCGCAGGCCCTTCCAGAACTTCGTCAGCCGCCAGAGATAAGCCGGCAGCCAACTGACGCCGGATTCCATCAACACGACGGTCAGGTCGGGGAACTTCGCGAACACGCCCTCGGTGATCAGGCTGGTCAGTTGCGACTGAAACGCGGTGGCCTGATTGACGTATTCCTCGGTGTAGCTGCTCGGCCAGCCGATTGGGGTGGTGGGGTGGCGGAACATACTGCCGGCGTGGATGCCGACCGTCAGCCCAAGCCGTTCCGCCGCGGCGTAGATCGGCCAGTGCTGCCGCCGGCCGAGAGTCAGTTCGCCGCCGACCAGCAGCAGCACCTGGATGAAGCGCTTGTCCCTGGCGACGCGTTCGATTTCCTCGACGGCGCGCTCGGGGTTTTGCTGCGGCACGACGATGGAGGCCCGCAAACGGGGATCGCGGTCCAGCCACTCCCTGGCGATCCAGTCATTCACCGCGCGTGCCATCGCCACGCCCAGATCCTCGCTGAACGCCGCCTGCGCGCCGTAGAGGCAGTTGCAGATGGCGAAGCTCGTGCCGAACGGGTCCAGGGCCTGCGCCGCGAGTTGCGCGACCGACGTGGCGGCCTTGCCGGTCGCGTCCTTCCAGTCGCTTCGGAAGGTCAGCGGATTGATGGTCGGGTAGCTGATCGTGTTCTGATCGTCGATGCCGCGACGCACCACCGCCTCACGCCAATGGTCGTCGAGGTAAGGCAGCAATGCCTTCATCCCCGGCACCGTCGGATGCACGTCGCAATCAATGATAATCGGGGCAGCCATCCCGCCAGGCCTCAGACCTTGACCATCAGATCGGGGCCTTCAACTTTGATCTGGAACACCTGCAGGTCCTCGTCGGCCGGGGAGGACAGTGCCTTGCCGGTACGGCAATCGAATTGCGCGGCGTGCAGCGGGCATTCGATGCAGCCGTTTTCCAGCCAACCCTCCGACAGCAGCGCGTATTCGTGGGTGCAAATGTTATCGGTCGCGCAGAATACACCGCCGGGCAGGTGGTAAATCGCGATATCCTTGCCATTGAGCTTCACGCCGAGGACCTTGCCTTCCTCCACGTCCGCCGCCGCCGCTGCCCGCACCCAACCGTCCGCCATGGTCATCTCCTTGATCTTTCGTGGCCGATTGTGCCAGGGGTAACGGGAATGGCCAACCCCGGGCTGACCGCGAGGGTGAACCCACGCCCGCGGATCGCGTGAGCGTCCCTTGCCGGACCCGCCCGCTGGCGGCACCATCGCGGCGGCATCAGGTTTCAACCGTTGGGAGTAAACATGCGTCGATACGGTTTGTGGTGTTTGGTCACTTTGGCTCTGGCGCTTGTCCGGCCGGCCTTGGCTCAGGTCGTTTGGGACGTGCCGAACATTGTCGTTCCCAAGCCGCAGTTCGACCGATCGACCGTGCCGTCGCGCGCGAATTCGTGGCCGCGCCTCGATCCGGGCGCGGTGTTTTGTAAGACCGCGGCCGATTTGCAGCGGCTGGCCGCGTCGCGCCGAGGTGAGCCCGGTGAGCGGCCGAATTGCCAACTGATCCATGCACCAACAGCGATTTCGATTGTGAAGCGCGCCGGGCTGGGACAGACGGAGGTGTCGCTCACCGACCAGAAAATCTGGATGGCTGGACCGATGCGTGGCTCCCCGACCGTGCGCCGACCTATTCCGGCAAAGGCGTCCAGATCAAATAAGCCGCTTCGGAGAAATGCCATGCCGCCGCATATGCCCGCCTTGTGTCTGATCGCGGTGCCCGGCCGCCGCCGCCGCACCATCGAATTGTGCCAGGAGACGGAGCGGCGTGGCTTCGCCGGCATTTATTCGCCCAGCCCGTTCGGCAACATGTCGTTGTGCGAAGCATTGGCGTGGAACACGAACACAATCCCGTTCGGCACCGCCATCGCGCCGATCTACCAGCGCACCATCGTGGATTTCGCGCAGAGCGCCGCTGTGATGCACGAAGTGTCCGGCGGAAGGTTTCGTTTGGGTATTGGTATCGCGCATGGCCCGTCGCATGTGCGGATGGGCGTCACTCCGGGGAAGCCATTGGCCGATACGCGATCGTTCGTGGAGCGGTTTCGCGCGCAGGAAGGCCTGGGACCGCTGCCGCCAATCATCATCGCGGCCTTGCGCAAACGCATGGTGGCCCTGGCGGGAGAAATCGCCGAGGGCGTGGTGTTCGCCAATGCCTCGTTGTCGCACATGACGGAGTTGCTCTCGGCGTTGCCGGCGGCGAAGCGGAACGATCCGGATTTCTTCATCGGGAATATGATCCCGACCTGCATCAGCGACGACGTGGAAGCGGCGAAATCCGTCAACCGTCGGACGCTGACGAATTATGGTTTCCTGCCGAACTACCGGAACTACTGGAAAGAGGCTGGCTACGTGGAGGAGATGGACGCGATCGAGAAAGCCATCGCGGAAGGCCGGCGCGATGACGTGCCGAAATACTTTTCCGACAAATGGCTGGCGGACAACAGCCTGTTTGGTCCCGCGGCGAAAGTGCGGGAAGGCGTCGAGGCCTGGCGCGCGGCGGGCGTCCACACGCCGATTTTGGTCCCATCGTCGGCGGCCGGAAATCAGTTGAAGGCGGTCGAGGAAGTGTTCGCGACGTTTGCCTGAGAGGTCGCCCGCGAACGCATGGCGAATGGGCACAAACGGTTCCGCACCGCGCAGGCGGTCACATCGCGGGACGCATGCAGCCCGACGCCCCTATCGCGCGCAAATCGCACGAGATTTGCCAGAGACGCGATGAATGCGTCGTCGAGCCGTTGCGTGGGCACTCGGAAATAACCGGGAACGCCGCTCTTGTGAGCCAGTTCCTTGTAGTCGATGTCAAGCTCGACGAGGGTTTCGGTATGTTCGGAGACAAACGCGATCGGCACTATCAGTAACGCCGCTTTGTCGTGACCGGCCCGAGCGATTTCGCTGTCGGTGCTGGGCGCGATCCATTTTTGCGGCGTGGCGCGTGACTGATACGAAATCTTCCAGTCGAGGTCGTTGCGGCGCCATGCCGCGATCACGGCGGCGACGGTCTGCTCGATCTGATATTGATACGGGTCGCCGCTTTGGATAATCGATTCCGGCAGACCGTGCGCGGAAAACAGAATACGCAACGGCACCGATGCATCGAGCGTCGCGCGTGCCGCGTCGTACGCGGTCTGGATGATCGAGAGCGTGGCGGCGATAAAATCGGGATCCGTCGGAAAACAGCAAACCGCCGAGGTCGGCGCCACGAGGCCCGCGCGGGCGGCGGCGTTGCGCCAATCGGTCAGCGAACTGCCCGTCGTGGTCGTGGAATAATGCGGATAGAGCGGCAGCAGAACCACCTCATCCGGCTGCCAGGCTTTCACTTCGCGCGCCGTCTGTAAACTGAATGGATGCCAGTAGCGCATGGCGATGAAGCACTTCGCGTCGAGTTCCGGCAGCGCGTGTTCGAGCGCCTGGCCCTGCGCCCGCGTCATCTCCAGCAATGGCGACTTACCGCCCAACAACCGGTAGCCCGCCGTCGCCGGTTCCAGGCGGGCGCGCATGATGGTCCGCGCGAGGAATGGCCGCACGAAGAACGGCACTCGCAGAATGGCGGGGTCTCTGAAAAGATTGAGCAGGAACGGCCGGATCGCCTCCGGGCTGTCGGGGCCGCCGAGATTGAACAGCACGATCGCGACTTTGGGACGAGTTTCGGTCGCGATTTGTCGTTTTAAATCCGTCATGGCCCGGCCGACCCCGAACGAAACAAAGCCTCCAGCCCAACCTGAACGAAAGCCACTTTAAGACGCACGAACCATCTCGATCAAAGCCGCGACATGCTCCGGCGGGGTTTGCGGGACGATCCCATGGCCCAGGTTGAAGATAAACGGTCGTCCGCGCGCGGCCGCGAGAACCGCCTGAGTTTCCGCGGCCATCGCGGCGCCGCCCGCGACCAACACGAGCGGGTCGAGATTGCCCTGCGCCGCCACCTTATCCGGCAGCAAGCGACACCCCGCGCGTCAGGTCCATCGCGGTGTCCAGACCGACGGCGCTTACGCCGGTCTCATGGGCGTACGCCGCCACCGACAGCCCGGCCATGCGGGGGAAACCGATGACCGGCACGCTGGGGTAACGCTCGCGCAGCGCGGTCACGATGCGCCGGGCCGGTTCGATCACGTATCGACGGAACTGGCCCGGCGCCAGCACGCCCGCCCATGTGTCGAACAGCATCAACGTTTCGGCGCCGGCTTCGGCCTGCGCCGATAGATAGCGCACGGTCGTTTCGATCAGCAACTCAATGATCCGATCGAACAACGACGGGTTCTGCCACGCCAGGGTTCGCGTCGCGGCGAAGTCGCGCGAACCGGAGCCCTCGACCATATAACAGGCGACGGTAAACGGCGCGCCGGCGAATCCGATCAGCGCGGTGGCGTCGAAGCCCTCGCGCGGTCAGCCCGGAGCGGATCTGGCGTACTGCTTCCATTACCGGCGCGGTTTTCTCCGCGAGACGGGACGGATCGAGCAGCCGGAACGCGGCCTCATCGCGGATCGGCGGCAACACAGGGCCCTCGCCGTCCTTGTATTCAAGGCCCTGGCCCAAAGCCCAGGGCAGGATGAGGATGTCGCTGAACAGGATGGCGGCATCGAAACGATAACGGCGAATGGGTTGAAGCGTGACCTCGGTCGCAAGAGCGGGCGTCGTGCACAGCGCGATGAAGTCGGGGACGGTGGCGCGGACAGCACGATATTCCGGCAGATAGCGTCCCGCCTGGCGCATCAGCCAAACCGGCGGCGGCCAGACCGGTTCACCAGCCAGCGCGCGCAGCAGCGTCTTGGTCATGTCAGGTTGCCCCGGGGTAAACGTGGTCGCCATACGCGGCGCGAATGTCGGCGAGCAGTGTTCCCGTCGGCGGCGCGTACATCATCCGCTTGCTGGTGAACACGCCGGTCAATCGCCTGATGCGGACCGCCATTTCGGCCATTTTCGTCAACGCGATGAGACCGTTGACGATCGGCACATTGTCCACCTGATGCACCCCGGCGAAGGCCAGGATGGTCATGACGATGCCGCCCGCGGGGATAATCGTTTCGGCGCCCTTGCCGATCCCGACCCGCGCGGCGTCGGTGAACTGCCGGACCACCTGGTCGCACGTCGCTGTGTCCTCGAACGCGCGGTCCAGCACCTGGCCGCGTTCCACGCGCATCTCGTCGATCGACACGAGGCGCGACCGCAATCCGGTCGAGTCAACGTTCTCAGTGACCTTGCGGGTGAATTTCGGGTTCACGTTGACGATGGAAAAGCTCGCGCCCATCAGGCATGCCAGATGGACCGACGACTCGAGCAAGCCCAACACGGGAATGTTCAGCACTTCCCGCAGCGCGTGCATGCCGGGTTCGAACACGTTGCCGATCAGGAACGCGTCATACCCCTCGCGTTCCGCGCGCAGGCCGTTGTCGAGCACTTCCGCCGTGTCGAGCAATTCCAGATAGCGGTATTGATCCGCGATCGCCTTGCCCGCTCCCAGACCGTGGACCGCGATCTCCGTTTCCGGTTCGGCCGCCTCGCGGAGGATCCGGGCCAGCGTCTGGGCGTATGGGCCAGACTCGGACCGGCGGGCGACGCCCATGCTTTGGTAAAACAGTTTCACGCGGTTTATCCGTTCAAGGCCATGGTGATCCGGCTTTCTCGACCGCCGGGCACGGTCAGGCCTCGTGCCCGAGAACGCCCATCAATTCGGTCCACTCGCGGCGGTTCAGGCCGCTGTCCGACTGGGTAACCATCTGTCCGGATAACATCCGCTTCACGACCGCCAGCATCCCCGCCGACAGTGTCGCCGCGCCCAACCGATAGTCCCGGAATGCCTGCGCGGCGCGCGGCACCCAGGCATCGACCGTGCGCAGCATCGCCTCGGCGTAGACGCGGATTTCGTATTGCGCATGGGCATCGGCGCGCAGCGAGAGGAAGTGGAACAGGTTGTGCAGGTCGGTCTTCCAGTACCATTGCGTGTAGGTGTTCAAGGTCAGGTTCATCCGCGCCAGTTCCCGCGCCAGACCCTGGCGAGAGGGATCGACCGCCTTGCCGTCCACGTCCTCGTTCAGCATCGCGGCGTAGTGGTCGTAATTCCGGGCGGCATCGTCGCGCAGCAGTGCCAGGACCTCCGCCGCTTCGTCCCCGTCCAATATGTCCCCACGGCCCTGGCGGTTGCTGAGCGACTGCGCGGCCAGATGGTCCGGTTCAGGGATGTAGAACTCCCGATCCAGGATCGAATAGCGGGCGGAGTATTCGTTCACGTTGGCGGTGCGATGCCGGATCCATTGCCGTGCGACGAAAATCGGCAGTTTGACGTGGTATTTGATCTCGCACATCTCGAACGGGGTGGAGTGCCGGTGGCGCATCAGATAGCGGATCAGGCCGGAGTCTTCCGACACGCGCCGTGTGCCGCGGCCGTACGACACCCGGGCCGCCTGCACGATCGCCGCGTCGTCGCCCATATAGTCGATGACGCGGACGAAGCCGTGGTCCAGCACCTCGAGCGGCGTGTAGAGCATTGCTTCCAGCGCCGGCACGGTCGGTCGTGCCGTGGTCGCGGATTGCGCGCGATGGGCGGCGATTTCGGCGGCTTGCGAGTCGGTCAGGGGCATGGGGGAGAATTAATCCAGGTGCCCGGGAATGGGAACATGGGGCACGCCCGAGCCGCCAAACCAGCCCTTTCATTCGCGCGGGAGAGCGCCTATATCTGGTCCCGTCAGCTTGCTGACTATGGTGATAAACGGTGCGTGGAATAATCGTTGTGGACCCGGGGGCAGTGCCCGGCGCCTCCACCATTTCCGCCGGTGTTCGTGGTGAGATCCCTCATGGGGTTCGAACCGCTTCGCGGCTCGATGGGGGCGAAACAGGCTCGACACGCGTGGTAAAGACCCACCTTTTGCCCGGCATGATACCGCCGTTATCGGGTCAATTCACAAGTGCCAATGACAATGAGGCGCTCGCTGTCGCTGCATAAGCGATAAGCGCGGTTCGGGGGGCACCGGGCAACAGAAGCCCCCCACTTCGCGCCCTTCGGCTCTTGCCCCGGCACGCGGCCCGGAGGCAAAACCCCGCGATGTCAACCATCGCCATCGGCTCCAATCCCGACCGCACCCTGATCGTGCTCGATCGCGTGGCCCTCGGGGCCGTGCTGCTGATGCCCCTGCTGTTACTGCACGCGCACGGCATCGCCGAGGGCGCGATCGCCGTCGCCGATCTCTGTTTCCTGATCCGCTCCGCCATCACGCGCGACTGGACCTGGACACGCACGCCCTGGCTCCTGATCGGTTGGGCATGGTGGCTTTGGCTGATCGTTTGCTCGCTGCCGATCGCGTCCCTGCCCCTCGGCGAGGGCCACACGCGCTCACTGATTCAGGCGGTGCTGTTGGTGCGTTTCCTGGTCCTCGTCGCGGCGATGGAGCACGCGATCTGCCGGGCCGCCGACGCGCGCCGCTGGCTTTACTGGATGGTCGCCGCATCAGCGGCCTACATCGCGATCCACGTCGTGTTCCAGTTCTTCACCGGCTACAATTTTTATGGTGAGCCCGGTGGCGGCGACGGCGAGATGACCGGACCATTCGGCAAACCCCGCGCCGGCCCTCCCTTCGTCCGCATCCTGTTTCCGGCGATCATCCCCTGGGCGGCGTCCCTGCTGAGCCGCCCAGGCGTGCGGGCGTTGATCGAGGCGTGGCTGGTGCTGATCGGTGGCGTGGCGGTCGCGCTGCTGATCGGCCAACGCATGCCGTTCCTGCTGACCGTGCTTGGCCTCGGCGTGATCGGCCTGCTGCTGCCTCGCCTGCGCTGGGGCGTCGTGGCCGCCGCGGTCGCGCTCGTTGCCCTGCTGGTCGCCTCGCCCGTCGTCGCGCCCAAGGCACATTATCGATTGGTGGCGAAATTCTCGAACCAGATGGAGCATTTCGCCACCACCCAATACGGCGAACTCTACGCGCGCGCGGTCGAGATCGCGGTCCAGAACCCGGTCACCGGACTGGGCGCCGAGGGCTTCAACACCGGTTGCTTCAACCCTCGCTACTTCCGGCCCAGTTTCGACGGCAGCGTCGCGGATGGCGGTGGAGCGAAGATCTGCTGGGACCACCCGCACAATTATTACCTGGAGGCGCTGGTCAACGGCGGCTTCCCCGGCCTGATCCTGTTCACCGCTCTGGGTATCGCGTGGCTGACGGCCCTGGGGCGCGGCCTTTGGCGTCAGCCCGATCCGCTGCGCGTCGCCCTGTTCGCGGCGGCGCTGATCCAGCTTTGGCCGATCGCGTCGGCCACCAGCTACACCTCCATGCCGGTCGGCGGCTGGTCGTTCCTGCTGCTGGGCTGGGGCCTCGCCGAGGCACGTTGGCCGAACCAGCGTCGCGACCCTATATAGGGGCCAACATCAGACTTTTTCGGAGCGTGACCCATGGCTGAACCCAGGCAAGAACTGGTCCCGGTGACGGTGCTGACCGGCTATCTCGGGGCCGGCAAGACCACCTTGCTCAACCGCATCCTGACCGAAAATCACGGCCGCAAATACGCCGTCGTCATCAACGAATTCGGCGAACTCGGCGTCGATAACGACCTCGTCGTGGACACCGACGAGGAAGTGTTCGAAATGAACAACGGTTGCATCTGCTGCACCGTGCGCGGCGATCTGATCCGTATCGTCGGCGGGCTGATGAAGCGGCGCGACAAATTCGACGGCATCATCATCGAGACCACCGGCCTCGCCAACCCCGCGCCGGTCGCGCAGACGTTCTTCGTCGATGAGGGCGTGAAGGCGCGCACCCGGCTGGATGCGATCGTGACCGTGGTGGATGCCAAACATCTGCCTGCCCGCCTGGCAAGACAGCCACGAGGCCGAGGACCAGATCGCCTTCGCCGACGTGATCGTGCTGAACAAGACCGATCTGGTGACGCCGGAGGAACTCGACGCGGTCGAGCAGCGCATCAGCTCGATCAACCGTCACGCGATCATTCACCGCACGCAACGGGCGGCGCTGCCGATCGATCAGGTGCTGGAACGCGGCGCCTTCGATTTGTCGCGCATTCTGGCGTTCGAGCCGGACTTCCTCGATGGCGACGACGATCATGAGCACAACGAAGACATCACCTCATTGAGCTTCGAGGTGACGCAGCCGATCGATCCGGAAAAGTTCAACGCCTGGATCGGCGCGTTGCTGCAGGAGCAAGGGCCCGATTTGCTGCGCACCAAAGGCATTCTGAGCTTATGCCAACGAGCCGCGGCGGTTCGCCTTTCAGGCGGTGCACATGATCGCCGACGGCGACTTCATCAGCGAGTGGAAGGACGGCGATCCGCGGACCAGCCGCATCGTGTTCATCGGCCGCAACCTGAACCGGCCGAAGCTGCGGCGGGGATTTGAAGGCTGCGTGGCGGATTGAGGCTGGGCGCTTCGCCAGCGTCGTAACGTGATCGGACCATCATGAGCCAGACCAAGAAAGCCGAGTTCCTGGTTGAGACCCGCGGCGTGCAGCGAGTCCTCGACGCGTTCGTGGTCGCGGCGCGGTTTTCGCGTGACGGCCGCGACCGTGGCGTTCGCGTTGGGTGACGGCACGACGCGGCTCGTTCCGGTCGCGAATCCGTCGGCCGACGTGGCATTCCGTTCCGGTCCACGACGGCGCGACGCTTTGCGTTCGCACCGGATACCAACCCCGGCGGCTTCATTTCGGGTGGCGACGACGGCAGGCTGCGGCGGATCAGCGGCAGTCGGCGAAGTCACCGACATCGCCAGCTTCGGCATGAAGTGGGTCGAGCAACTCGCCAGCCATGCGCTGGACAAAGGCAAAGGCCTGATCGCCGCCGGCGTCGGCAAGGTCGGTGCATTTGTTCGATGAGACGCGGCAAGAAACTCAAGGAATGGACGCACCCGTCGACGGTCACCGGCCTGACTTTCGATACCAAAGGCAAACGCGTGGCAGCGTCACACTACAACGGCGCGACGCTGTGGTTTGTCGCGGCGAAGACCGACACGCCGCGGCGGCTGGAGTGGAAAGGCAGCCACATCGCCCTGGCGTTCCATCCCGAAGGTGAGGCCGTGGTGACCGCGATGCAGGAAAACGCGCTGCATGGCTGGCGGTTGCCGGACGGCCAGCACATGCGCATGAGCGGTTACCCGACCAAGACCACGTCGATGTCGTTCTCGAAGGGCGGCAAGTGGCTGGCGAGCAGCGGTTCCGACGCGATGGTGCTGTGGCCGTTTTTTGGCGGTGGACCGATGGGCAAGGCGCCGATCGAACTCGCGGGCGGCGATGGAGTCAATTGCACCCAGGTTGCCTGCCATCCGAAAGATGAACTGGTCGCCGGGGGGTTCGAGGACGGGCTCGTGGTGCTCGCCGACATCGGTTCTTCGCGCATTTTGCCGGTGGCGCCGCCGGGAAATGGTCCGGTGACGACGCTGGCCTGGAGCGCGGACGGCACCCAACTCGCGCTCGGGACGGAGAACGGGTTTGCCGCGATCGTGGATTTCGCGCGTCGGCGTCCCTGAAACGATCGCGCCCGCGTGGATGCAAGCAACGCCCCCCGGGAGTTCGTGCGATGACCGAAGCCGAATTCGCAATGCCGAAGCTCGGGCCTGGCACGTTCCGCATGACCGGTGCCGCGTGCCAGAGCGCGGTCGAAAGCGCGCTGGCGATGGGATATCGGCACATCGACTCTTTTGCGATCAGGTCGAGTACCACGTACTGCTGGATCAAACGCCGCTGCTGACCTGGCTTCGGGACCGCGGCGTGATGCTCGTCGCCTCGCCGGGCATCCGGCGCTGAGAGCCATCGCCGAACATTGACCGGGTCCCACTCGCTCCCTTAGCGTCGCCCGCACCATGGCCGGCGTAGAAGGCCCAATGCAGAGGACGCTCCATGATATCAGCACGTTTCGTGTTCGCCGGCCTGTTGGCGGTCACGGTCGCCGCCGCGCACGCCGATCCGCTGCCGAACGTGGCGGAAGCCAGCAACATGACCATCATCGGACACAGCGACCTGAACGGCGCCGGCAAGGGTGGCGAGGGGCTGGCGCTGCATCAATACCCGGACGGCAAGCGGATCCTGTTCCTCGCGCATGAGTTGGCGCCGATGTGCGTCAGCATTATCGACGTGACGACGCCGGAAGATCCCAAGGTCGTGACGCAGATCCCCGTCGACAGCAAAGTAGTCCGATGCAATTCATTGGGCCTGTCCGGCACGACACTGGCCGTGGCCCATCAAACCGACAAACCAGGACAGCCGGGCGCGGGCATGGATGTTTACGATGTCGCCGATCCGGCGCATCCGCGAAAACTCTCGCATTTCGACACCTCCGGCCCGCATTCGCGCGGCGTGCATTATCTGTGGTACGCCGAGGGGCCCTATGCGTATCTGTCGACCGGGGCGAAGGACTTTACCCCGCACAATCAAATGGACGATCAGTTCCTGATGATCGTCGACCTGAGCGACCCGGCGCATCCCAGGGAGACCGGGCGCTGGTGGCTGCCGGGCACGCGGGTCGGCGATAAGGAACCTCCGCCGCCGCGGGTGTTTCCGTTCGACTTCGGCATCCGCATGCATACGCCTACCATCGCCGCCGGTGTGCCAAACCGCGTCTACGTCGGATGGATCGACGGCGGCTGGGTGATCCTGGACACCACCGGCAAGGCGCATCCAAAGCTGGTCGCGCATAGATCCTGGCAATCGCAGAATAACGGTTTCGCACACACCGTGCTGGCGATTCCGTCACGCCACCTCGCCATCCAGACGGAAGAGGCCACGGGCGAGAAGTGCAAGGACTGGCCAAAACGCGACTGGGTCTGGGATATCTCGAACGAGGCGCGCCCAGTACCGCTGTCCGTGATGCCGCCTCCCGCCGACGTCGATGCGCTATGCAAGGCGGGCGGCCGTTTCGGCGCTCATAACATTCATCAGAACCGGCCGGACGCCACGGCGGCGCATCTGACACAGACGGTGGTTGGCAGTTTCTTTAATGGCGGCGTGCGGGCTTACTCGATCGCAAATCCGAATGCGCCAGTGGAAATCGGCTACCTCGTGGATGCCGCGCCGCCGGGCAATGCGTCGCACACGATCCAGATCAACGATGTCTATGTCGATGAGCACGGCCTGATCTATGCCAACGACCGGTTGACCGGCGGGCTCGACATCATCCGCTACACCGGGTCGGTGCCGCTGCGATAGGGCGTCTGGCGCTCCTGGATCGGAACCACGGGCTCAGGGGCGGCATTGGGGCCTCGCGACTCGCATCGCGGAGCCGCGGTTGAGCGGCTATGGTCGGGTGCGTATCAGGAGTTTGCATCAATGACCGACGAGCATCCGCTCCCACGAGGGGAGCTTTCGTTGCGGACAGTCGCGATGCCCGCCGATACCAATCCGGCGGGCGATATTTTCGGCGGCTGGATCATGTCGCTCATGGATCTGGCGGCCGGTGTCGCGGCCAGTTCCCTGGCCAAAGGACGTGTCGCGACCGCCGCCGTCTCGAACCTGAGTTTCCTCCGGCCGGTTAAGGTCGGCGATGTGGTGTGTGTCTATACCGAACTGAGCCGTACCGGCCGAACATCGATTACGCTGGGTGTCGAGACCTGGGTGTTGCGTCAGGGGCAGGGCGATCGCGTGCGCGTGACGGCCGCCGAGTTCGTGCTGGTGGCAGTGGACGAAGCGGGGCGTTCGCGCGTGCTGCCCCAGGATAGCACGCCCACGCGGGGACGCGATGGCACCGCCTGTGCCGGTGCGTGGTTGAGCGCATTCTCCCATCGGTGCAAACTGCCGTGATCGACAACGAGGAAATGCCATGCTCCGTATTCACGGGTCCGCCCGATCGCGCGCACTTCGCACACTGTGGATCACCTTCGAACTCGGCAATCCTGTGACGAGCACGACGATATTCTCCCTCGTTCCCCAGGCACGAAAACGCCAGAATTTCTGGCGTTAACCCGAATTCTCGCGTCCCGGTGATCGAGGACGACGGGTTCGTGCTGTACGAGTCGATGGCGATCAACTTTTATCTCGCCAAAAAGCATAACAGCCCGCTGTATCCCGCCGATCCAAAGCACGAGGCACTCGCTCTGCAATGGAGCTTCTGGGAAACCGACCGGCTGGACCGCAACTCGTCAATTACGTCAATCACACCAGTCGCCCTCCCCGAATCCGGCCGCGACAAATCAGTCGCCGATGCCGCCTGGGCTGAGGTCGTGCCGGCGCTGGAGGTCCTCAACGGGGTGTTGAGCAAAGCACGGTGGCTCGCCGGCCCGGAACTTCTCGCTCGCCGATCTGAACGTCGCCGCCGCGATGTATCGTGGCCTGTCGATGGACCTGAACCGCTGGCCCGCCGCGCGAGACTGGCTCGCGCGCTGCTGGGAGCGACCGGCGGCGAAAAAGGCGCGAGCGATGCGCGAAGGCTGAACCGCAATCCGTGCGCGGGAGGGTGGGCGGCGAATACCTGTTCCACCCGCCCGTCCACCCTATACGATCACCGGCGATGCCCCGAGGCGACCTCTTTCCCGACATCGGACCGTTCGAGACCGGCTACCTGCCGCTCTCGACCTCCCACGTCATGTACTGGGAGCAAGCGGGCAATCCGCGCGGGTTTCCCGTGCTGTTCCTGCACGGTGGACCGGGCGCGGGCGCCGGGGCGGTGCACCGGCGCTTCTTCGATCCGGCGTTCTGGCGCATCGTCATCTTCGACCAGCGCGGCGCCGGCCGTTCCCGTCCCTTGGGCGGTCTGGAGAACAATACGACTCCTCATCTTGGTCGAAGATATCGAACGCCTGCGCACCCATTTGGGCGTGAATCGTTGGCTGCTGTTCGGCGGATCCTGGGGTTCGACGCTCGCGCTCGCATACGCCCAGACGCATCCGGAACGCGTGGCAGCGTGTGTGCTGCGCGGCATATTTCTCGGGCGTCCCGCTGAGGTGGACTGGTTTCTGCACGGGATCGCGACGGTCTTCCCCGACGTTCACGCGCAATTCGTCAGCCATCTGCCCGACAGCGAGCGCCACGACGTCCTGGGCTCGTTCCTGCGGCGTCTGACCGACCCGGATCCGGCGATCCACATGCCCGCCGCCCGCGCGTGGTCGATTTTCGAAGGCACGTGCAGCACGTTACTGCCCAGTCCGGACACGATCACGACGTTCGCGCAGGATCGGACGGCATTGGGTCTGGCGCGAATCGAGGCCTGGTACTTCGCCAACAATCTGTTCCTGCCACCAGGTGGTTTGCTCTCGCACATGGATCGGGTGCGCGCCATTCCGGCGGAAATCGTGCAAGGTCGTTACGACATGATTTGCCCGGCGACGACGGCGTTCGAGCTTGCCAACGCATGGCAGGGCGCGCGGCTGACCGTGGTGCCGGATGCCGGTCACTCGGCTCTGGAACCGGGCATTCGTCGCGCCTTGGTCGCGGCGGTGGAACGATTCCGCGATCTGCGATAGGGAGACAAACGCAATGAAAGTCGGCGTGATCGGGCTCGGTTCCATGGGAATGGGCGCCGCGTTGAACCTCCATCGCAAAGGCCACACGGTGACCGGATGCGAGCCGCGGGAGGCCGCGCGGAACGAGTTCGCCGCCGCGCAAGGCACGTCGGTCAGTTCGGCGGATCAGTTGCCGGCCGATCTGGAAGCCGTGGTCGTATTCGTGATCAATGCCGCGCAGACCGAGGACGTTTTGTTCGGACCACAAGGCTGCCTGAGCAAACTCAACAAAGGCGCGGTCATTCTGTGTTGCTCCACCGTATCGCCGGACATCGCGCGATCGTTGGGCAAGCGCATTGAGGAAGCGGGCTTTCTGATGCTCGACTCGCCCGTGTCCGGCGGCAAGAGCGGCGCGCTGGCGGGGACGATGACGGTGATGGGCTCGGGGTCCGAGACGGCGTTCGCCAAAGCGGAGCCGGTGTTGCAGGCGATTTCCACCAGGATCTGGCGATTGGGGCGCGAAATCGGCGTCGGCAGCACGGTGAAGATGGTCAACCAGTTGCTCGCGGGCGTGCACATCGCCACGGCGGCCGAGGCGTTGGCGCTTGGCATTCGCGCCGGAGCCGATCCGCGAACTCTGTTCGAGGTCATTTCCGAATCAGCCGGCAGTTCCTGGATGTGGCAAAATCGCGTGCCGCATATTCTGGCGGGCGATGACTCGCCGTCCTCGGCGGTCAACATCTTCGTCAAGGACCTCGGCATCGTGCTGGACCAGGCGCGCGGGTTGACGTTTCCGCTGCCGATGGCCTCGGCGGCGCATCAGTTGTTCCTCGCGGCGGCGGCGCACGGCGAGGGATACAAAGACGATTCCTTTGTGATCAGGGTCTGGCAGGCCTTGACCGGCATCGAGTTGCCGAAGGGCTGAGGACGCGGTCATGCTCGCGGTTCGTTGCAATGTCTGGATGCCTTACGATCAGCTTCAGCTTGAGGACGTGCCGATGCCGGAACCGGGTCCCGGAGAGATCCGGGTCGCGGTTCATTACGCCGGAGTGTCATTCGCCACGAGTCTGGTCACCGAAGGACGCTATCAGCGAAAACCACCTTTGCCGTTCTCTCCCGGAACTGAAATCGCCGGTGTGGTCGATAAGGTCGCCGCGGACGTCACGCGGGTGAAGCCAGGCGACCGGGTCTGCGCCGGCATCGATTGGGGTGGACATGCCGAATACGCGATCACGCATGAGAGCACGGCGTATCGGCTTCCCGATGCGATGCCGTTCGACATCGCTCCGTCGTTGCCGGCCTCCTATGGCACGTCGTACGCGGCTTTGAGCCATCGGGCACGGCTCCAGTCGGGCGAAACGCTATTGGTGCACGGCGCCGCGGGCGCGGTGGGGCTGGCCGCGGTCGAGTTCGGCAAAGCGTTCGGCGCGACGGTCGTGGCGACCGCGTCCACCGAAGAAAAGCTCGCGATGGCGCGCGCGCATGGCGCGGATCGCACTGTCATCTTGCCATCCCCGACGGCGTTGGATGAACTGCGAGCGCTCCTGCCGCGCGGCGCCGAAGTGGTGTTCGATCCAATCGGCGGCGATGCGTTCGATCTGTCGCTGCGCTGTGTCTCCAACAGCGGGCGCATCCTGGTCATTGGGTTCGCCGGCGGGCGCATCCAGCAAATTCCCGCCAATATCATTCTGGTCAAGGATGTCTCGATCCTTGGATTGAACTTCGGCAGCTATACCGGCTGGACACGCGACACCAGCCGCCGCAGTACGCATGGCGCGAAAATGCACGAGGTCATGGAGCGGATCTTCGCGCTGTACCAGCAAGGCAAAATTCACCCGAACACGTCGCACCGATTTCCGTTGCGCGACTTCCGCGACGCCATGGAGACGGTGTTGCGCCGCCAATCGATGGGTAAGGTCGTGCTGGAAATGCCGGTCGCGCGCCGCGATTGAATCCAGCGTGGGCTGATTGTTCACGGGTCGCACCGATCACGCCGCGGCCCGACTCCGCCGCCGCAAGCCAACCAACGCCGCGATGCTTTCCAGCCGGTGCGCGTAAGTGTGACATGCCAATACCCGCCGCTGCCCCGCCAAACCAATCGCGGCGGCCCTGGCCGGGTCACGGCGGAGCGAGGCAACGATTTGGTTCAGATCGTCCGCGTTCTGATAAATCAGCATTTCGGTTCCCGCTTCGAAGCAATGCGGGATGTCGGGCTGCGCATCGGTGATCACCGGCGTGCCATGAATGTATGGCGCGAAATGGCGGTGGTTCAGGCCATTGATCACGTAGACCGCGTGGCGAATGTTCAGCACACCCAAATGTCTGGCGTAAATCGCGGCGAGTTCCTGTTCGCGGATCCGCCGCGCGTCGCGCGGATGCCGCGTGAGTTCCGTCGCGTCCCGCCAACCCGGACCGAAAATGGCGACGGGATCCCTGAGCGCCGCCAGCAACGCGCGCCGGTTTGGCGTGGGCGCGGCCACGAACGCCAGCGAAGGACTGCGCGCGGCGGCGGAGTGGGCGACTCGCACCGCTCGCGTCGCGCCCAGAGGGACAAACGCGGCGGACGAACGGAATCGAAAGCTTTCGTGCAGCGCCGGCATCCCTGTGTCGGTGTAGGCGATCACATCGAATAATCCGGCGAGTTCCGCCGTTTGTTCCGTAAATGTATCCCCAATCCATGCCACCAGCGGCGGTCGGCCCCGCTGTTCGGCGATCAGTTGAAACAACGTCGGCGGAAACTCGTCCAGGCAACCGATCGCCAGGATCAGATCGGGCGCGAGGCCGCGTATCCGGCGCACGATGTGCATCGCGAGCGGAGCATGGATCGACCGTGCGAGCAGCATTTTCTCAAGCGACCTGCTCAGCCTGGTGTCGCGGGTCGGCAAGACCGTCACGGCATGTCCGGCGATGCGGAGGTCCGCGGCCATGTCCTCGGTCCAATGCATGATGCTGCCCGTCTTGCCGAGCAGAACGACCTTCATCCTGGCGCCTCTCACCGCAGCGTCACGACGCTTTCGAACCCTGGTTGGCGACCGCGAACCGCGCGTTCGCACCCTTTCATGGGCAGGTCCGCCAGGCAACGCAACAGAGCACTCTGAGAGCGCGGGGATCAGGTGGGCGCGCATGGACCCCATTCGCCGTGCCGCGAATGGCCGCGACCGGCTCGGGTAACCCTCGACGGATGGCGCGTGCGCCACCCGCACCTGGCGGGACGAAAGCTGCCAACCGGGCGGCGGGATTATTGCCTTCGGCTTTCAATTTGACTACCGTTGCTGGGAACAAAGAGGGTACATCACCATGGAAACCTCGATGGAAGGCGGCTGCGCATGTGGTCAGTCGCGCTACCGGCTACGCGCCGCGCCGATGTTCGTGCATTGCTGTCATTGCCACGATTGCCAGCGGCAGACCGGTTCCGCCTTTGTACTGAACGCGCTTGTCGAAACCGACCGCGTGGGGGTTCTTCAGGGACAAACCACGCTGGTCCGTATGCCGACCGACAGCGGACGCCCGCACGATGTTGCCCGCTGCCCTGATTGCGGCACGGCTGTCTGGAGCCACTACGGCGTGACGGCGCTGACATTCCTGCGTGTTGGGACCCTCGACGATCCCACCGCGTTGGCGCCCGACGTCCATATTTACACGCGCTCGAAGCTGCCGTGGATCACGTTGCCGGTGGGAGTGCCGGCGTTCGAGGCTTATTATGACTTCGAAACAGCTATGGCCAGCGGAGAGTTTGGCGCGGCGGCGCGCGCTGTTTGGCTGATCCTTCTTGCTCCCGCCCCACCGCTCCTGTAAACGCCGCCCCTGCGTCGGCACCCCTGGAGGCCGGCGCTTTGTCATTCAGGAGAAAGACCATGGCCAACGTCGTCACGATCGAGGCCGAGACACGCGCGCGAGCCGGTAAGGGGGCGGCGCGAGCGACTCGGCGAGAGGGCAAGGTGCCCGGAGTTATTTATGGCGGAAAGCAAGAGCCCACTTTGATCGCGCTGCAACCGCGCGAGGTACTGCGGGAGTTGCACAAAGCCGGCTGGCAGTCCCGGCTGTACGAGTTGAATACCGGCGGCGAACCGGTGCGCGCGTTGATCCGCGGCGTGCAGTTTCATCCGGTTACCGACAATCCGATCCACGTGGATTTCCAGCGTCTCGTCGCGGGCGAGCGCATCAAGGTTCAGGTGCCGGTGCACTTCGAGAATGATGGCATCAGCCCAGGCCTGAAGCGCGGCGGCGTGCTGAACGTCGTGCGTCACGCGGTGGAGGTGTACTGCGACGCGGACCACATTCCCGATCAGTTCACCGCCGATCTGGGGCCGCTCGATTTCAACGACAACGTGCGGTGGCATGATCTGAGAGGGACCGAGAACGTGCGAGCGGTGATCGACCGCGATTTCGTGATCGCGACCGTCGTGCCGCCGACCAAGGTCGAGGAAGCCGCCGCCACCGCCACGGCCGCCCCGGCGGCGGCGCCCGCCAAGGCTCCGGCCAAGGCACCCGCGAAGCGCGGCTGATCGTTCCAAAAGCCCAGCGGCCGAGAAATCGCGAGGCCACCCGACCGGCATGTCGCGCCCGAGGGTGGCCTCTCGTTTCCGTCGTTCGAGTTCGGGCGCGCGTTGATCGATGGGCCGTGACCAGAGGCCCGGACATGTTCTGACGAGGGGCGAGCGATGTTGCTCTGGGTCGGCCTCGGTAATCCGGAGCCCGGGATGGCACGGAACCGGCACAATATCGGTTTCATGGCGCTGGACGTTATTGCGATTCGGCACGCCTTCTCTCCCTGGCGGCGCCGGTTCAAGGGGCTGACCGCGGAAGGAACAATCGCGGGCGAGAAGATCCTCGCGTTGAAGCCGCTCACTTACATGAACGCGTCCGGGGAGGCCGTACAGGCGGCCGCCGCGTTTTATAAGCTGCCGCCGGATGCGATCACGGCGTTCCACGATGAGCTCGACCTCGTGCCTGGGAAGTTGCGGGTCAAGCTGGGCGGTGGCGCCGCCGGGCACAACGGCCTTCGCAGCATGGACCGGCAACTCGGCACGTCAGATTACTGGCGCGTTCGGCTCGGGATTGGCCACCCTGGGCTCGAAGGAGCGGGTGATGCCGCACGTGCTGGGGGATTTCTCAAAGGGCGATCTGGAATGGTTGATCCCATTCCTCGACGCGGTCGCCGACGCGGCCCCGTTGCTGGCATCCGGGAAGGCGCCCGACTTCATGTCGCGGGTGGCACTGCTGACACAGCCGCCGGCCGGACAAGAGACCGCGAAGGATTGATCTGGCGGACTTAGCGGCGGCGCGGTCGATCGACCGGTGTTCTTGCCTGGCCCGGTCGAACGCCCCCCGCCCAGAGCTGACGTCCTGGACGAGGGGTGGTCAAACGGTTCAGATAACCCGGCTGCGCTCCAGCAGGTCCTGGTTGAAGCGGTCATCGAACATCCGCTCCACGTCGCCGCGGTTCAGGCCGACATCGACCAGTTCACGATCTGTCATGCTGTTCAACTCGGCGCGCGCACGCGCGTTCTCACGCCACGTCCGGTATGTCGCGGCGCGCGCCGCGATCCAGGAAGCGAAGCCGTGCTCGCGAACGGGCTCGACCGCCGGTTGAACCTCTGGCTCTTCCCAGCGTGTGTCGATATAGCTCAGCCGCGGCAGCTCGAACGCCATCTGGCTTTTGGTCATCGGTGCACTCATGGCTCACTCTCCAAAATTACCCGGTTCGGTCGTTAAGCCATCGTGGCGTGGCGCCCCCGGGTTTTGGTGCAACGCAACATAAGGCCAGGCGGCGTTGTGGATAAGTGTCAAATGTCATGCCCCGTCATGCGGTGTACGCATGGAGTCATATATTGGTATGAAATTCCGTTAGGCTTGGCCCTTGGAGAATAATATGACGGAAACCCCCCTGGCTGCTTTGCGGAACGAACTCGCGCGCCGCGATCTGCATGGTTTCATCGTCCCGCGCGCCGATGAGCATCTGGGCGAATACGTCCCCGCGTCCGCCGAACGGCTTGCCTGGCTGACCGGATTTACCGGGAGCGCCGGGCTCGCGGTCGTGCTCGCGGATAAGGCCGCCGTTTTCACTGATGGTCGCTATGTTCTGCAACTCGCCAGTCAGACCGACGGCTCGCTGTGGGAGCGCCTGCACATCACCGAACAGCCGCCGGAGACCTGGCTGGCCGCCAACACGCCGGCGGGGGCGCGGATCGGCTTCGACCCGTGGCTGATCAGCGAGGAAGGGCTCGCGCGCTACACCAAGGCGGGCCTGGCGATGACGCCCGTGGAGACCAATCCGATCGACGCGGTGTGGAAGGAGCGGCCGGCCGCGCCTCAGGCGATTGCCACGCCGCATGCGCTGAGTGTCGCCGGACGGTCCGCCGAGGACAAACGCCAGGACATCGCCGCGCTGCTGCGCGAGGCGAAGCAGGACAGCGCGGTGTTGAGCGATCCGGCCTCCGTCGCATGGCTGTTCAACATTCGCGGCGGCGACGTGCCGTTCACCCCGTTCGCGCTCGGTTTCGCGCTGGCGCACGCGGACGGCGGCGCGGAGTTGTTCATGGATCCGGCGAAACTGCCCGAGGCGACGCGGACCTGGTTGGGCAACGCGGTGTCCGTCGCCGGCCGGGACGCATTGCCGGCGGCGCTGTCTCGCCTGGAGGGCAAGACTGTAAGGGTCGATCCGGCGGGCTCGCCGGTTTGGTTCACGCAACGATTGAAAGAGGCCGGCGCGACCGTCGTGGCCGGTCCCGATCCGTGCCTGCTGCCGAAAGCAAAAAAGAACGCGGTCGAGCAGCAGGGCAGCCGGGACGCGCATGCTCGGGACGCGGTGGCGATGTGCCGCTTTCTGCACTGGCTGTCGGAGACCGGCCCATCGAACCGGGAGACCGAGATGTCGGCGGCGAACCGGTTGCTCGCCTGCCGCCAGGCGATCGACGGCTTTCGCGGCGAAAGTTTCCCCGCCATTTCCGGTGCGGGCGAGCACGGCGCGATCATCCATTATCGCGTCACCGACGACAGCAATCGGCCGATCCGCCCGAACGAGGTCTACCTCATCGATTCGGGTGCGCAATATACCGATGGCACGACCGATATCACGCGCACGGTCTGGACCGGGCCGGGCATGGCGCCGGCGGAGATCAAGGCGAATGTCACGCGGGTGCTGAAAGGTCATATCGGCATCGCCAATCTGGTGTTTCCGGAGGGTGTGGGCGGCGCGCATATCGACGCTTTCGCCCGTCGCGCGTTGTGGCAGGTCGGCATCGATTACGACCATGGAACGGGTCACGGCGTTGGCAGCTATCTCTCCGTGCATGAAGGACCGGTCAGTATTTCTCGCCTCGCGCGCCCGGTGGCGATCGGAGCCGGGATGATCCTGTCCGATGAACCAGGTTATTATCTTCCCGGCCAGTACGGCATCCGCATGGAAAATTTGTTGCTGGTACAGCCGGCGGAGATCCCAGGCGCCGCGAAGGCGTTCCTGCGGTTCGAGACCCTGACTCTCGCGCCATTCGATCGCCATTTGATCGATCCGGCCTTGCTCGATCCCTGGGAACTGGACTGGCTGAACACCTATCACGCGCGCGTGGTGCGAGAGGTTGGGCCGCACGTCGAGCCGCATGTGCGGGCGTGGCTCGCCGCGGCGTGTGCGAGTATCGGCTGATGTTTTATCGTTTCTATATCGGAACTATGCGGGCCACGATCGTTTCTGATGGCCCTCTGCTGTTGCATGCGCCGGAAAAGATTTTCCGGGGGCCGGGAGCGGCGGCGTTGGATGCCTCGCTGACCGCCGCTGGGCAGCCGGCCGACCGCGTTCGTGTCGAGCAGAATTGTCTGTTGTTGGAGACCGCCGGCAAGAAAGTGCTGTTCGATAACGGCATGGGCTCGGAAAAGCTTTACGGGCCGGACAGCGGACGCCTGCTGGACAGTCTGCGCGGGGCTGGCGTCGCGCCATCCGAGATCGACGCGATGGTTTTGACCCACTGTCATTCCGATCACTGCTGGGGCACGATGGCAGATGACGGCACACCGAATTTTCCGAACGCCACCCTGTATCTGTCGGGGGCGGAGCTGGATTTCTGGACCTCTTCGGCGCTGGAACCGCGGATGGCACGGAGTTCAGCCGGGGTGCGAAGGCACATCCTGCCGTTACGAGATCGAATCCAGATCATTCGCGACGAGGATGAATTTCTCCCCGGTGTGCACGCGCTCGCCACCCCCGGTCACACCCCTGGCCATATGGCCTTTCTGTTCGACGGCGGCTGGTGCCTCACGGGGGATGTCGCGTTCCATGATCCGTTGTCCTACAGCTTCCCGGACGCCGAGAGTGTTTACGACACCGATCGCGACCTGGGCGTGCGCACGCGCCGGCGTCTGTTGGACCGGCTCGTCGCGGAGCAACTGGCGATCGTCGGATACCATCACCCCTGGCCGGGTCTGGGACGATTGGAGCGTGCCGGGGGAACGTTCCGGTTCATCGCCGAACCGGCGTTGCTTCCGCCGGGTTAGGGTATGCCAAGGTGTGATGCCGACGCTCCGATGAGGCCGCGCCGTCCGCTCATGGCGGCGCCGTCTGCCCCTGACAACCTTCCAGACGGAGTTCCCCTCGCGCGCTGCCATGGTCGCCCAGCGCGTCGAAGGCAATGCGAACCAGATGGTGATCCGGCGCGATCCAGGCATCGCCTGTCGAAATTCGCGTGTCGCTGAGTTGCGGGTGACGCACCGTCGAACGCAGGTGGAGGAGCCCTCCGGCTTCAACGCCGAGCGAAGCGACATGAACATCGACGCGTGCGTTGTGCTTGAAGCCGGGCAGGAAAACCGGAACGGTTCGATCGCTCGCACCCGCCCATCGGACCCACCAAAAGGCCAGCACCAGCGGCGTTCCGAGACCGGGCGGCAATTCGGCACGCGGCAGGTCGAGGTCGGCGCGGCGATCGGGCGAGGCCGCGGCGTAGTCGCGCAGCCATGGCGCGCCAAACGAAGCAGGCTCCCAATGCCGCGCGAAGCCCGGGTGCTTGTTCTGGAAGTCCGCCAGGGTGTTCGCCTCCACCCGGTAAGCAGTCATCCCGGCCGGGGTTCGCCGGAAAACATCCCACTGCTGGCGGCGGATCGACCCAAGCGCGCTGTAGCGGTGATTGACGCCGATCGACTGGAGCGCACCATCGTGCCAGGTCCCGATCTCCTGGTACAGATACTGCCAGTCGAAGACGCCGAACGACTTCGCGTTGACCCGCGCGGTGACATCGACGGAGGTCTCGCCGGCGGTTGAGGAAGCCCAGGTCTCGACGAGAACGTGGCCGGAGTAACTCGTGGTGCCGGCATAGCGGCATACTTCGGCTGCCTGAATGGCGTGGACGCCGAGGGTCGTCATCGCGCAGCAGGCGATGATCGCCCTCACGACCGCTCCGCGCGGACTGGTCTGTCGCCGCGGCCTTCGCCGGATCAGGTTTTGCGTTCCTCGATGTTGGGCAGGAACGCGGTCAGCAGCCCGATCACCGGCAGGAACGAACACACGTGATAGACGAACTCGATCCCGGTGACATCGGCGATCCGGCCGAGCGCCGCCGCGCCCAGACCGCCAAGCCCGAACGAAAAGCCGAACATCATCCCGGCCACCATGCCAACCCGGCCCGGCATCAACTCCTGCGCATAGACGATGATCGCGGAGAATGCCGACGCGAGGATCAGACCGATGATGACGCTCAGCACGCCGGTCCACATCAGGCTGGCGTAAGGCAGCAGCAGGGCGAACGGAAACGCGCCGAGGATCGAGAACCAGATGACCGGTTTGCGGCCGAAACGGTCGCCGATCGGTCCGCCGGCAAAGGTGCCGACCGCCACGGCGCCGAGGAAGACGAACAGATGCAACTGCGCGCTTTGCACCGTGACGTGGAATTTCTCGATCAGGTAGAACGTGTAGTACGAACTCAGGCTGGCGGTGTAGACGTTCTTCGAGAACAACAGGATCAGGATCACCGTCATCGCCATGATGACGGTCGCGCGCGGCACCGGTGAGACCGTGGCGGGCGGGGGTGTCCGCCGTCCTCGCCGGGCCGCCATCGCCGGGTGCCGATTATACCAGGTCCCGACATACGTGAGCATCGCCATCGCCAGGAGCGCCACGAGGGAGAACCAGGCGACGCTGCCTTGCCCGCGCGGCAACACGATGAACGCGGCCAGCAGAGGGCCGATCGCCGAGCCGGTCGAACCACCCAGTTGAAACAACGATTGCGCGAAACCGTAGCGGCCGCCTGAAGCCATGCGCGCCACGCGTGATGCTTCAGGGTGGAACACGGATGACCCCATGCCAACCAACGCCGCGGAGACCAGGATCATCGGATACGAATGCGCCACGGACAGCAGCAGCAATCCGACGAGGCTGCAGCTCATGGCGACGGGAAGCGAGAACGGTTGCGGGCGGCGGTCGGTCACCATGCCAACCACCGGTTGCAGCATCGACGCGGTGAGCTGGAACGCGAGGGTGATCATCCCGATCTGCGCGAAGTCCAGGCTGTACGCCGTTTTCAGAATTGGATACAGCGCTGGAACCAAAGACTGATTAAGGTCATTCAGCATGTGACACACGCTCAATGACAGCAGAATCGCGAATGTGGTGCCTGTTTCGGCGGCTGGCCGCACGATCGGAGCATGTTGCGCCATCGCCGCGGCAGGCAGAGTATTCTCGCTCATTCTCATCATCCAATCAGACGTCGGTCATCGCATATCATGCCAAGGCGCGATGTTAGCCATGCATCCACGGTCTGGCAGATACCCACGTCGTCGCAATTTCTGTTAAATTCGCGCTAAGTCTTGCCACAAAGAGGGGCGACACGGTTCTTGCGTCAGGTCAGGCGGATTTTGGTGCCGTGACGCTCGCTGGAGACTATTCAGGATGCCGAATTCAAGGAAGGACAGCAACGGCAATCATGGCTACGCGGCACCCGTCGCGTGGATCGTGCTTTTGCTGTGCAGTTATTGGGTGATTTCCGAGTGGCACTCGTTGCCCGCGTTGATCAACTCGGCGATCGCCACCATCAGGTAATTTCGGGCCGGGTTATCGGCGGCCCGGATCGCGGCGGTTCAGCAGCATGCGTGCTCACGCTCCGGGGCCCGGCGGCAGGTCCGCGGCACCGACGATTCGCCATGACGCGTCCTGAACCAGCAGTGCCGCGCCGCGATTCGCGGGGACAGCCGGCAGTTCCATCCGAGACATCAGCGCGGAGAGGCGTGTAACTTCGCGCACGACCCGATACTCGACGAGTTCGCGGCCCGAATTCTCCCCGGCATCGACCTGGGTCGCGTGTCGCGGATCGTAGGTCACGAGCATTCCGGTCACGGGTGTCGCAGCGGTCGTCTCGATCTCCGCTTCCAGCCCGGTTGGGGTACGGCGAAGCGAAGCCGCGATCCGCGTCGGTCCGGCCTGCTCGATGGCGCGACCCACGGCGCCGCTGTCCGACCCAACGACCATGGTCGCGCCATTGATCACCAGGGCAGGCGTGTAGACCTCGCCTCCGAGAATCCTTGCGTAGGACTGTTGCCGCTCGGTCCACTCGCGGCGCGCGTAGGGATCGCGCCAGCCCAGGCTGTTCCAGTAATCCACATGCCACGCCAGGCCGATCACTCCTGGGCGGCGAACCAATTCGCCCAGCAATGCGTCGGCTGGCGGACACGACGAACACCCTTGCGAGGTAAACAACTCCAACACGACCGGCCCCGGCGCGGCGGCGAAGGACGCAGCCCGCGCGATGATCGTTGATAACGGAACGGTCAGCAGCGTGGCCTTCAGCAATTGACGGCGTTGCATCCGCGATCTCCATGGTGACGTTTGCGAGGTTGCGACTCGCGGCGATGACGGGCGTTACGGCGGGGCCTCGATTTGCCGGATCCGTCGCGGTTCGGATGGTCGTCCAGGCTGAGGAAGGCGCGGCCTCGGCTGTGTTATCAACGCGTGACCGTCGACCGCCGGTCTGGCCGAGAGGTTTTTCTTCGCCGCCGCCGTGCTATGAGAGCGCCGCTGCCCGCGAATGCCAGCAGCACAACGCTCTCGGCGAGAAGAGAAACCTGATCCCATGACCATTCTGTCCCGCGTCGTACCCCTGTTGCTGGCGGCTCTGTTCCTGATCGCCGCCGACGCACCGCCGCCTGGTGCCGACATCGTGGCCCAACGGGGCGATGTGAAGCTCACGGCGGCCGAGTTGCACGACGCGTTGAGCCTGCTGAGCCCCGAGCAGCGGGCGCAGGTGACCGCCAATGCGCAGAACCTGGCGAACTTCGCCGCGAGCGCGTGCCATATGGTTGTCCTCGCCGACGCGAAGGCGAAGAAGTGGGATACGCAGCCCGACGTCATCCGAAGAATTGAGGAAACGCGGGACGCGGTGATCACGCAAACGTACCTCGCCTCGCTGGTGCCGCCGGATCCGGCCTACCCCAGCGAGGCTGAGGTCACCGCCGCCTATGAGAGCAACAAGGCACGCCTGACGATCCCCCGGCAGGCACCACATCGCCCAGATCGTGGTGAACGTGAAACCGGGCGCGACGCCGCAGGAAGACGAGGAAGCGCACAAGAAAGCCCAGGATTTGCGGGCTCAGGCGATGCGGCCGAATGCCGATTTTGGAGAGATCGCCAAGAAGAACTCGCAGGACCAGCAGAGTGCCGACAAGGGTGGCGATGTCGGTTGGTTGCGGGAGCCCGACATGATCCCGGCCGTGCGCGAGGTCGTCTCGGGCATGATCGAGAGCGGTATCAGCCAGCCCGTGCGGGTGCCGGATGGGTGGCACGTGCTGAAGCTGCTGGCAATGAAGCCGGCGGGGACGCTGCCGTTGCTGGATGCCAAACCGCAACTGGTGGCGGCGCTGCGCCAGGCCCGGGCGCAACGGCTGGTGCGCGCCGATCTGGACAATATGCTGAAGGCGCAGCCAATCCAGTTGAACGAGATCGCACTGACGAAGGAGGCGGCGGCCGCGAAGTAGGGCGGACGGCCGAAGGTCCGAGAGATCGCCGCGGCGATCCGGGCCAACGCCTGCCGAAGCGCCCTTTTGACTTACCACCAAGACACGAAGATCACGAAGTCGCGTTGAGAACGGGCGGCGCCAACCCTATCCCTCCGCTTGCAACTCCTTGAACAACTCAACCGCGGTCAGCATCGCGCCACGCACCAGCGGTGCCCCGATATAGCCCGTGAGGTGCAGCAGGGCCTCCGACAACTCGTCCTCTGTCCAGCCCTGATTGCGGGCGAAACGAAGATGTAGCTTCAGTTCCTGCTCCCGCCCAGTGGCGGCGTCGGAAATCACGCAGATCAGCGAGCGGGTTTTCAGATCGAGGCCGGGCCGCGTCCATAACGTACCGAAAATGGTTTCCTGCGTGACCTCGGCGAACTTGTCCATGATCGGATTGCTGTAGACCGAACCGTCGAGCTTGCTGGCATACGCTTCGCCCATCAGTTTCCGCCGCATCGCGCGGCCTTTGTCGCGCAGGGGACTGTCAGCCATGTGTCGTTTCCTCTCTTGATTTCAGACTTCGACGACGACGTATTCGCCGTCTATTTCGACCTGCACGGTTTCCGCGACGAACGGGCCCTTGGCGAGCAGTTCGCCAGGAACCACCTCAACCTTATAGGTCCGCGCCTTGACGCTTTCCGGATGGCACCAGGACTGGCCGGTCTTGATATCGAACTCCCAGCCGTGCCACGGGCAGCGCAGCATTTCGCCCTTGCGGGTCAACTGGTATTCGCCCGGGCGCTTCGATGTGAAGCAGCCGAGCACGTGGCCGTAACTCAACGCGGCGCCCTCATGCGGGCAGCGATTGATCAGCGCGTAATGTTCGCCATTCACATTGAACACGCAGATCTCGCGGCCCGCCGGGTTCACGACTTTCTTGCCGCCGGGCGGGATCTCACCCACGGCGGCGACGACGTGACGCGCCATGACGCGCCTCTAGGCCGTCAGATTGTAGAAGGACAGCGCGTTCTCGCGATACAGCATGCGCTTTTCCTTGTCCGGCACCTTCGTCTTGAACGCGTAACGGGGATCGTCCTGATCCCAGTGCGGATAGTCGGTGGAGAACATGATGCGATCCCAGCCGATCCAATCGCAGGTCGTGATCAGGTCCTCGGGATGCTCCGGTTCTTCGATCGGTTGCGTCGTCACCCAGATGTTTCGCCGGATATATTCCGACGGCAGCATCTTCAGGTGCGGCACTTCCTCGCGCAGCCGTTTGTAGTGTTTGTCGAGGCGCCAACTCAGCGACGGCAGCCACGCGAAGCCGCCCTCGACCAGCGCGACGCGCAAATTGGGAATGTGATCGAACACGCCCTCGGTCACCAGGCTGGTGACCAGCGCTTCTTTCGATTGCGGATAGGACGGATGTTCCTCGTGATAAAACGACGGCCAGCCGCCGCCCGTGGAGGGATGGCCGCTCGTGCCACCCAGATGCAGCGCGATGGGATAGCCGTTGGCGGCGCAGGCTTCCAGGATCGGCCAGTAGCGGCGGCGGCCCAACGGCTCCAATCCGCGCGGCGGGATCATGACGTGGGTGAAACGGCGATCGCCCGCCCGCTTCTCGATCTCCTTGATCGCGGCCTCGGTGTATTCGGTGGTAATCTGGATCGCCGCCTTCAGCCGCGGCTCGTTGTCGCACCACACCTGCGCTTCCCAGTCGTTCGCCGCCGAGCAAAGCGCCGCGCCGAACTCGACATTCCGCTCATCGCCGCCGCGGCCGAGCAGCGGCATCATCATGCCGTACGACACGTTGAACGCGTCGAGCAACTGTTCCCGCATCATCGCGAGATCGGAGCCCGGATGGCCGCCGTCCGCGGGCCAGCGAGTCCATACGCATGCCAACGCCGGGCGACATCCGCGGATAGTTCGGTGCCCCAACGAAAGGCGCGCGCGAGCGGTTGCCGATCGATTGCCGCAGCTTCCGCCAACGCTCCGGCAGGAACGCGTCGAGGTCGGCTGGCGATTTCGTGTAGGGATGCACGTCGCAATCGACGAAGCCGAGAATGGCCTCGTCGCTGGTTTGGACTTTCGGCTCCTGGACCGTGGTGCTCATGAAACTGGCTCCTTGGTTATTTCGTCCGCGTTCCGTCGGGCGGGGTATGGCCGTCGGGCGCGGCATGCGCGGCGAGATATGGCCGGTTCAGGTCCGGCCATGACGATAAACGGACTGGCCGTCGCGACGATCGGATCGGCTGTGGCGGGACACCGGTCACGCGCTCAGCCTCGGATACGTCTTCATCGCGTTATCGACGAGGATCTTCCGCATCAGGTGCTCCGGCAAACCGTCCGGCAGCGCTTCGTTGCCGTCGAAATGCCAGTGCGGATAATCGGTCGAGAACATCAGCATGTCCTCGCAGTCGATCTCCTCGATGATTTTGCGTAACATCGCCGCGTTGGGCGGCGCGTCGAACGGCTGAGACGTCACGCGCACATGCTCACGCGCATACTCGGCCGGCGATTTTTCCAACCACGGCACTTCGGCCCGCACGCCGCGCCAGGTCTTGTTGGCGCGCCACATCCAGGCCGGCAGCCAGGTCACGCCCGACTCCATCAGCACGACCTTCAGGCGGGGGAATTCAACGAACACGCCCTCGGAAATCAGGCTGTTCAGGACGCCCGCGAAGCCGGTCGACCACGAGATGTAGTCTTCCAGATAATATGACGGCCATCCCAGATTGGTCGGCGGATGGCGGTACGAACTGCCGGCGTGGATGCCGATCGGCAGATCGAGTTGTTCGGCCACGCGGTAGATCGGCCAGTGCTGCCGCCGGCCCAAAGGGATCTCCTGCATTTCCCAGACCAGCACCTGAACGAAACGCGGTCCGCGGCGCAACGCTCGATCTCGCGCGCCGCCAGCTCCGGGCTGTGCATCGGCACGACGATCGACGCGCGCAACCGGGAGTCACGGTCAAGCCATTCTTTCACGATCCAATCATTGATCGCCCGGCAAAACGCCGCCGACAAATCTTCACTGAAAATCGCCTGGGCGCCATGTAACACGTTACAGATGGCGAATTTCGTGCCGAACCCGTCGAGCGCCTGGGTGCGCAACGTTTCGAAGTCGCAGCCGGCATTGCCTTTGGCGGGCTTCCAGTCCGGCCGCACGTTAATCGGCGCGTTCACCGGAAACGCCGCGGCGTTGTAGTTGTCCCTCTCCAGCCCGCGCATTTGCACATGGGCCCGCCAATATTCGTCCAGATAGGGCAGCAGCACCTGGGTGTTGGGCAGTGCGGGGTGGATGTCGCAGTCGATCGCCCCCGGCGCGGGTATTGTCACGGACGGCTCTCCTTTATGGCCGGAGGATAGGACCAACCCGCCTCGATGTTCAATGACGACCCTGGTTCACCGCGTGAGACGACCTGGGAGACGACCCGGCGGATGACCGGGGGAAAGACGGCCGGAGCGCCTGACCGCCCGACGCCGTCGCGACCGTGGGGCGATCGAATTTGGCGGCAAACACTTGCCCATCCGAGGATGATACGACACAAACGCGGCGCGGCCACGGACATGCCAGGGGCATCGCTTCGGGGACACCGCCCTGAGGCATCGCTCCGGGGCATCGCCCTGCCTGGCCGGACCGTTCTGGCAACTGACGCTCGCATCCAGGGAACTCGTATGGCCATCCTGAAAATCGCCCGCATGGGAAACCCGGTCCTGCTGCGAAAATGCGACCCGGTGCCCGATCCGGGCGCGCCCGAGATCCGTCGCCTCGTCGCCGATATGATGCAAACCATGGAGGACGCACCGGGCGTCGGCCTCGCCGGCCCGCAGGTCTATGTCCCGCTCCGTCTGTTCGTGTTCCGCGTCCCTGGTGAGCGGGCGAGCGCCGATCCCAACAGCCGGGGTGTGCCCAACACCGTCCTCATCAATCCAGAGATTGAAGCGATCGGCGAGGAGATCGGTCTGAACTGGGAAGGCTGTTTATCGATCCCCGAGATGCGCGCCGTCGTGCCGCGGGCGCTGCGGATCCGCTATCGCGGGGTCGACTGCGACGGTAATCCGGTCGAAGGCGAGGCGACCAGCTTCCACGCCCGTGTCATTCAACATGAGAATGACCACCTGGACGGCATTTTGTACCCCATGCGGGTAACCGACTTCCGCTACTTCGGCTTCAACGCGGAACTGGACCGCGCCGCGGAGGAGCAACACCGGCAACAGCAGCACGCGGCCCGCTCGGAGGCCACGAAGGCGGACCAGCAAGCGGCGGCGCGACAGTGATCGAGCCGCCGGAGCGCCTCCCCGAGCGTGACGCGGCAATCGACGCGATGCTGCCCAACGTGCCGTTCGACGGCTGGACCATCCGGGCGTTGCGGTCCGGTCTGGCGGCTTCAGGGATGCCTGAGGATGAGGCGACCATCCTGTTCCCCGGTGGAGCGGCCGACATGGTCGCGGTGTTCTGCGATCTCGCGGACCGGCGAATGATCGAGGCTGCCGCGGCGTTGACGGAGACAAAGCCGACCGCGCGTGTTCGAGCGGTGATCGCGCTACGGCTGGCGATGAACCGGCCGCACAAGGAGGCGATCCGGCGGGCGATGGCGGTGCTGGCTCTGCCGGGTCACGCGCGGACGGCGGCGGCGATCACCGCGCGCACCGTGGACGCGATCTGGCATGCGGCGGGCGATCGTTCGGCGGATTTCAGTTGGTACACGAAACGAGCGATCCTGACGGCGGTCTATGCCGCGACGGTACTGTTCTGGCTGCACGACACGAGCGAGGACGATGCCGACACGCGGGCATTCCTCGATCGGCGGCTGCGCGGCGTCGGCCGGTTGATGCGGATTCGGGGCCGGGCCGATGCGCTGCTGGGACGCTTGCGGCCGGCGTGATGGGACGGTGCCGGGCGGCCACGCTCGATGCGGCGAGGGCGCGGGGGCGAAACGGTACATGGCCCAGTTGAGGAGGCGGGAGTTGGACCTCGGAGGACGGGGAAGGGGCGGGTAACTCCAGGGGCCCGAACGAGTGACACTTCGGACGAACGCCAACCCGTCCTGGCCGGCCACCGAGCCGGCCATCTGTTCCAGCACAGTGCTGGTATGGATCACCGGTGCGAGCCCGGTGATGACGGGACAGGCGTCGGTGCCGATCAGTCAATCGCCTGGGCTGCTGGTATAAGTCCGCGCACCCCCGAAGATATGGAACTCCTATGTCCGACAGCTATCCCGTTACCCGCCGCAATAAGGTCGTTCGCCGTCCGCAACGCGGGTTCTACGACAAAGCCACCGTGCACGGCATTCTCGACGGCGCGCTGTTGGCTCACATCGCCTACGTCATGGACGGGCAACCGTTTTGCACGCCGACCGGGTTCTGGCGCGAAGGCGAGCATCTGTATTGGCACGGCTCCTCGGCCAGCCGGATGATCCGGTTCCAGAAGCCGGGCGTGCCGGTATGCGTCACGGTCACTCATTTGGACGCGCTGGTGCTGGCGCGATCGGGATTTCATCATTCGGTCAACTACCGCTCAGTCATGGCGTTCGGCACCGCTCATTTGCTTGAGGGCGACGATGCGAAGCGCCGGGCCATGGATGCCTTCGTGGACCGGTTCTATCCGGGCCGGTCGCATTTGCTGCGAGCGCCCAATGCCAAGGAATTCAAGGCGACGACGTTCGTGACGATGGAGATCGAGCAGGCCTCCGCCAAGATCCGGGAAACTCATGTTGGCGACGAGGACGAGGACTACGAACTGCCGATCTGGGCTGCCCGGTATCCGGTTCAGCAGGTGATCGGCGCGGCGGAGCCCTGCCCGCGCCAGCACCCGGACGCGGCGATCCCGCCGGAGATGGCGCCATACCAGCCCGGCCGGCGGCTGGATGACGTGCTGAGCGAGACATATCGGGCCAACTACCCATCGGAAGGATGACATCGCGGCGCACAACGTCTATCTGGAGGACCAACCGGAGGGTCACCGCCTGACCCCTGCCGACCCGGATTCCTGATCCTCAAAATGACAGACACGCCGACCGACCACATTCGTAACTTCGCGATCATCGCCCACATCGACCATGGGAAATCCACCCTGGCCGATCGGTTGATCCAATACACCGGCGCTCTGTCCGATCGCGAGATGACCAATCAGGTCCTCGACAGCATGGAGCTGGAGCGGGAACGCGGTATCACGATCAAGGCGCAGACCGTCCGGCTGTCGTACAAGGCCAGGAACGGCGAGACCTATGAACTGAACCTCATGGACACGCCGGGCCACGTGGACTTCGCGTATGAGGTCAGCCGCAGCCTCGCCGCCTGCGAGGGCTCGTTGCTGGTGGTGGACGCCAGCCAGGGGGTGGAGGCGCAAACCCTCGCCAACGTCTATCAGGCGATCGAGGCCAACCACGAGATCGTCCCGATCCTGAACAAGATCGACCTGCCCGCCGCCGAGCCGGAACGGGTGAAGCAGCAGATCGAGGATGTGATCGGGCTCGACGCCTCCGACGCGGTGGAAATCAGCGCCAAGACCGGCCTGAACATCGAGGGCGTCCTGGAGGCGCTGGTGCACCGGCTGCCGCCGCCGACCGGCGATGCGGACGCGCCGCTGAAAGCGCTGCTGGTGGACAGCTGGTACGACCAGTATCTGGGCGTCGTCATCCTGGTGCGGATCAAGGACGGGCGGCTGAAACGCGGCCAGAAGATCCGCATGATGGCGAAGGGCTCGACCCATGTGATCGAGCAGGTGGGCGTGTTCACCCCGCGCATGGAGCCGACCGGCGATCTCGGGCCGGGCGAGATGGGCTACATCACCGCCGCCATCAAGACCGTCGCGGACTGCAACATCGGCGACACGATCACCGACGACCGGACCCCGGCGACCGAGCCTCTGCCAGGGTTCAAGCCATCCATTCCGGTGGTGTGGTGCGGGCTGTATCCTGTCGATGCCGACGACTTCGAGAAATTGCGCGACAGCCTGGGCAAGCTGCGCCTGAACGACGCCAGTTTCCACTACGAACCGGAAACGTCCGCCGCGCTCGGGTTCGGCTTCCGCTGCGGGTTTCTCGGCCTGTTGCATCTGGAGATCATTCAGGAACGGCTGAGCCGGGAATTCGATCTCGACCTGATCGCGACCGCGCCATCGGTGGTGTACCGGATTCATCGCACCAACGGCCAGGTGATGGAGCTACACAATCCGGTCGATATGCCCGACCCGTCGCATATCGATCATATCGAGGAGCCGTGGATCAAAGCGACAATCATGGTTCCGGACGAGTACCTCGGCGGCATTCTGGCGCTGTGCACCGAACGGCGCGGCATCCAGGCCGATCTGACGTATGTCGGCAACCGCGCGATGGTGGTGTACCGCATTCCGTTGAATGAGGTCGTGTTCGACTTTTATGACCGGCTGAAGTCGGTCTCGCGCGGCTATGCGAGCTTCGACTATCAGATGGATGGTTACGCGGAGGGCGACCTCGTGCGGATTTCGATCCTGGTGAACAACGATCCGGTGGACGCGTTGAGTTTCATCGCGCACCGCGCGGTGGCGGAGACCCGCGGGCGGGCGATTTGCGGGCGGTTGAAGGATTTGATCCCACGGCAGTTGTTCAAGATCGCGATCCAGGCGGCGATCGGTGGACGGGTGATCGCGCGCGAGACGATCGGTGCGCTGTCGAAAGATGTGACGGCGAAGTGCTATGGCGGCGACATCTCGCGGAAGCGGAAGCTGCTGGAGAAGCAGAAAGAGGGCAAAAAGCGGATGCGCCAGTTCGGAAAGGTCGAGATTCCACAGTCCGCTTTCCTCGCCGCGTTGAAGATGGACGCCTGAGAGGTCTGGTCTTCCGCGCGCGGCCCTCACGGTCAAACCTTGCTCCCACGCGTCTCCTCCATCAGGATCATCCTCCGAACGGAGGATCGCCCTGATGGCCTTGCACATCGACTATTACGCGTCACTGAACTCGCCCTGGACCCATATGGGTGCCGCGCGGATCGAGGGCATGGCCGCCGCGCATGGCGCTTCGTTGCGCGTTTACCCGGTGGATTTTGGTGAAATTTTCGCGAATTCCGGCGGCTTGCCGCTGCCGAAACGGTCGCCGCAACGGCAGGCCTACCGGCTTCAGGAACTGGCCCGCTGGCGGGATCATCTGGGCATCCCGATCCACATCCAGCCGAAGTTCTTTCCCTCCAGCGAGGCTCTGACCTCGGGTTGCGTCATCGCGGTGCGAGAGACGATCGGCGATCAACCGGCGATCGGACTTGCCCATGCGGTGCTGAAGGCGGTCTGGCAACGCGAACTCAACCCGGCGGATCCCGCGACTTTGGCGGTGCTGATCAAGGAATGCGGCCTTGACGCCGATGCCGTAATGAAACTCGGCGCCGAGCCACGATGGATGGAACGACGTGAGGCGGATACCAAGGCGGCGCTGGCGCGCGGCGTATTCGGTGCGCCCTCGTATGTGATCGGCGACGATATCTTCTGGGGTCAGGATCGGTTGGCGTTCGTCGAACGCCGCCTCGCGCGCGGCTGATCGATGCGAGCCTTCACCATTTTGCCGTTGCGCCATTGGCGTGACGCCGCACCGGCGGCTCAGGCCGCGGAAGCAGCGGGCTTCGACGCGGTGATGAGCGTCGAGTTGCGGCACGATCCGTTCACGCCGCTGGCTCTCGCGGCGCTCGCGACAGAAAAAGTCGAACTCACGCCTTCCGTCGCCATCGCCTTTCCTCGTTCGCCGACCGTGATGGCGCACACTGCCTGGGATCTGCAAGCCAATTCCAACGGACGGTTCGTGCTCGGTCTGGGTTCGCAGGTGAAAGGCCATAACGAACGCCGCTACGGCATCGCGTGGAGCCCTCCCGCGCCACGGCTGCGTGATTACGTGCTGGCGTTGCGGGCGCTGTGGCGCTGCTGGGAAACCGGCGAGCGATTGGACTTCGACAGCCCGCACTACAAGCTTTCCTTGATGACGCCCGCCTTCGCGCCCGAGCCAACCGGTTTGCCCATGGTGCCGGTTACCATCGCCGCCGTTGGCGATGCCATGCTCCGGGTCGCCGGCCAGGTCGCCGACGGCGTCCGGCTGCATCCAATTTGTTCCAGACGTTATCTGGAAGAAGTTTGTATGCCGCAAATGCTGGAAGGCATGCGCCGCGGCGGCCGCTCGCGCGAGCACTTCGACATTCACGGCGGCGGTTTCGTTTGCACTGGGCCGGATGAACGGGTCGTCGCGGCCGAGATGGACAAAACACGCGGCCGCATCGGGTTTTATGGCTCGACCCGTACTTATATGCCGATCCTCGAACTGCACGGCCTCGGCGATCTTGGGTTGAAGCTGCATCGCATGTCGGTTTCGAACCAATGGGACAAGATGGGCGCCGAAATTTCCGATGACGTCGTGCGCATTTTCGCCGCCTGCGGCACCTATGATCAGCTTCCCGGTGCGATCGCCGAACGTTTCGGTGGTGCCGCGGATAGCATCGACATCCACTTCCCACCGGACGCGCCCCCTGGTCTGGTGCGCGAACTGGTCACCGACATCAGGCGTATCCCGCATGTCTTCCAAGGGTTCCAAACGAACCAATAGAGGAAACGATCATGGCCACCCCGACCTTCCGTTTCGACCCCGTGGAAATGCCGCCCGAGGCCAAGGAAATCCGCAAGGAAGTGCGCGCGTTCATCAAGGAACATGAACACCTGATGGGGTTTTCCCGCAGCTCATTCAATCGCGACTTCAGCCGCGCCATGGGCAAAAAAGGCTGGATCGGCATGACGTGGCCAAAACAATACGGCGGCCATGAACGCACCTCCTTTGAACGCTACGTCGTGATCGAGGAAATGCTGGTGGCCGGCGCTCCTTTGTCCGCCCACTACACCGGCGACCGGCAAAGTGGTCCAAACCTGCTGCGCTTTGGCACCGAGGAACAGAAAAACCATTTCCTGCCTCGCATCGCCGCCGGCGAACTGACGTTCTGCATCGGCATGAGCGAGCCCAATTCCGGCTCCGACCTCGCCGGCACGCGCACCCGCGCGGTGAAGGTCGATGGCGGCTATAAGATCAACGGCACCAAGCTCTGGACCTCGAACGCGCATCGCGCCGACTATGCGATCCTGTTTTGCAAGATGTCCGCCGATGGCAAGGACGAACCCGATCGTCACGCCGGCGCCACGCAATTTTTACTGGACCTTAAATCTCCGGGAATAGACATCCGGCCGGTGATCAATCTTCTGGGCGAGCATTCGTTCAACGAGATATTCCTGACCGACGTGTTTGTTCCCGACAACCGGCTGTTGGGCAAGGAAGGCAACGGCTGGAATCAGGTCACCAGCGAGTTGTCCTTCGAACGCAGCGCGCCCGATCGCTTTCTGGTATTGTTTCAAATGTTACGAGAAATGCTCCGCATGGCCGGCCCCACCCCCGACAAAGCCACCGCCGCCGCGCTGGGCAAACTCATCTCTCAGCTCGCGACGTTGCGCAGCATGTCGATCTCCATCGCCGGCATGCTGCAGGAGGGCCTCAATCCCAACAGCAAGTCCGCGGTCGTCAAGGATCTCGGCACACGCTATGAACAGGACATTCCGGTTGTGGCACGGCAACTGTTCCCGACCGAGCCGGAGCTGGAGGCGATCGATGTCTATACCTCGATGATCGCCCGCTCGACGATGAACGCGCCGCGTTTTTCGATCCAGGGCGGCACACGGGAAATCCTGCGCGGCATCATCGCCCGCGGGCTTGGCCTGCGTTAACGGCACGCTGAAGGGGAAACGATCATGGCCATTCGCGACGAAACCCGGATGTTGCTGGAAAGCATGACGCGGCTGTTCGAGGATCATTGCACCAAACAAGTCGCCGACGCCGCCGAAACCGGCGTGTTCGCGCAATCGCTTTGGGATCAGGTGGCGGAAACGGGCGTACCGCTCGCGGCGTTGCCGGAGTCAGCGGGCGGCGCCGACGCCGAATGGTCGGACCTGTTCGCCGCCTTGCGTGTCGCGGGCCGGTTCTCGGCGCCCATCCCGTTGGCGGAAACGATGCTCGCCGGATGGGCGGCGGCGTCCTGCGGGCTGGAGACCAGCGACGGGCCGATGACGGTCGGACCGGTGCGAACCGCGGACCGACTGACCCTGGAGCGGGACGGCAATGGCTGGCGGCTGTCCGGCGCGGCCACGCGGGTGCCGTATGCGTCGCACGCGACACGGACCGTGCTGGTTGTCGATGGTCCTGACGGGGAGATGGTCGTGACGCTGGACGGGACCGGGGGCGCCGATCTCGCCAAGGGCCGCAACATCGCCAATGAGTTCGCGTGACGGTCTGACCTTCAACAACGCCCGGTTGTCGGCGGATCAGGCCGCGCCGGTCAAGGCCGGCGTCTCTCGTGACGCCTTGTATCGCCGCGGGGCCCTGGCGCGAGCGACAATGATGTCCGGTGCGTTGGAGAAGGCGATGGATCTGGCGGTGACCTATGCCCAGGAGCGCCAGCAGTTCGGCCGCCCGATCTCGAAGTTTCAGGCGGTGCAGCAGAATCTGGCGGTGCTCGCCGGGCAGACGGCGGCGGCGGTCGCGGCGGCCAATCTCGGGATCGAGGCTTTGTCGGAAACCGATCCGGACCGTGAAGCGTTCCTCATCGCGGTCGCCAAGACCCGGGTGGGAGAGGCCGCGACGTTGGCCTGCGAGATCGCGCACCAGGTTCATGGCGCGATCGGCTTCACCAAAGAATACGCTTTGCAACTTTCCACCCGTAGATTGTGGTCGTGGCGCGAGGAGTTTGGCGGTGATCCGGAATGGGCGGCCAAGGTCGGTGCCTATGCCTGCCAGCGCGGCGCCGACGCGCTTTGGCCGATGCTGACCGACGGCTGAGCGGAGCAAAAAAACCTTATGAAAACCGTGTCATATTGAGCGGGGTGGTTGGCAAAAGGCGGGAACCTGGTTTAGACAGCGCTGCACCCGCGTGCATGGTCTCACCGGATGGTTCGCGGGCCGCTTTGGGTCGGGTGGGTGCCAGAATAAGGCGGAGCGATCGTGCCGCGAGAAGATAAAACGCTTAAGACATCCAACCACCGTGCGGTGTCGCAGAACGAGACGACGTTCCTGGAGACTTCGGACGCACCCCGCGCTGGAGCGGATCTTCGTGCCGCGCGCGAGCGTCTCGGGTGGGCGTTGGATGCCGTCGCCGCGATGTTGCGCATCCGGCCGTCATACCTCGAGGCCCTGGAAGACGGGCGGCTGAACACTCTGCCGGGCAACGTTTACGCTCTGGGCTTTCTACGCAGCTACGCCACCGCGCTTGGGCTGGACGCCGAAGAAGTCGCTCGCCGGTTTCGCGCCGAGGCGGGCGAAATTCCCCGCCATTCGGAACTGATTTTTCCGACCCCGGTGCCGGAACGAGGCTTGCCGGCCGGTGCCCTTATTCTGCTGGGACTGATCCTGGTAGGAGGCGCCTATATCGGCTGGTACCGCCTGTCAGGCGAAGGCAAACTGCCGGCGGAAACGGTGGCGCAGGTGCCGGCTCGCCTTGCCTCACTGGCGGATCAGGCGGTGCCGGGACCGGACGGGCGCAAGCCGGTGATCCCGGAGGCGCCGCTTCCCGCCCCGCCACACGCCGAGGACAACGGCGAATTCGAACCACGCCACGCGGCGGCGGAAAACCCTCTGCTGATGCCGGAGCCACCGCCGCCCCCGCCGGCACCCATCGAAGAGATGCGTTCGGCGTCCATTCCCGGTGCGACGGCGACCACCGCGATCGCCATGCCAGTCCCGCCGCCGATGCGGCAACCGGACCCCTCGCAAGCGGCGGCGTCGCAGGGGCCGGTTGATCCGGCGAACCCCGATGGAACGCGGGTCGTGCTGCGCTTCACCGGCGACACCTGGGTTCAGGTCAAGGAACGCGGCGGCGAGGCCTTGGTGACGCGCGTCATGAGGGCCGGCGAAACGTTCCCGGTGCCGGACCCGCGGCAATTTGGTGCTGAACACCGGCAACGCCGGCCGGGTTGAGATCCTGGTGGATGGCGCCGAGGTGCCGTCGATCGGCGGCCAGGGAGCGGTGCGCAAAGATGTGCCGTTGGACCCGGATCTGCTGAAGGCCGGCCCGGTCGTCCCGGTTTCCGGGAGCATCGTTGACGCCCTGTCCGATGGCGGGTCATGGTCAATTCGTGACAATGTCGGTTGCAGAGCGAATCGTCGCATCCCTGGCGAAGCGGTGCCCGCTCGCTTATCTTGCGGCCTGAGACGCCCGACCTGAGCTGCTCCTGTGGCACGGGAACCGACGTCGGAGTATTGGCGTCTTGAACCAGTTGGGAGTCTGCGCATGAGCTATCGCCCCTACCAGGAGATCCATCGCCGCGCGTCGCGGCGGGTCTATGTGGGCAAGGTCCCGGTCGGCGACGGCGCGCCGATCTCGGTGCAGACCATGACCAATACGCTGACCACGGATGTCGCGGGCACGGTGGCTCAGATCCGACGCGCCGAGGCGGCGGGCGTCGATATCGTCCGGGTCTCCTGCCCCGATCAGCCAAGCGCCCTGGCGCTGAAGGACATCGTGGCACAGGTCAGCGTGCCGATCGTCGCCGACATCCACTTCCATTACCGCCGCGCGATCGAGGCCGCGGAAAGCGGCGCGGCCTGCCTGCGGATCAACCCCGGCAATATCGGCAGCGACGAGCGCGTGAAGGAAGTGGTGAAGGCGGCGCGCGATCACGGCTGCTCGATGCGGATCGGGGTGAACGCCGGCTCGCTGGAGCGGCATTTGCTGGAGAAATACGGCGAACCCAACCCGGAGGCGCTGGTCGAGAGCGCGCTGTATCACGCCAACATCCTGCAACAGCACGATTTCCACGACTTCAAGATCAGCGTGAAGGCGTCGGACGTGTTCCTGGCGGTGGCGGCGTATCAGCAACTCGCCGAGGTGTGCGATCATCCGCTGCATATCGGCATCACCGAGGCCGGCGGCCGGCGCATGGGCACGGTGAAGTCGGCGATCGGCCTGGGCTCGCTGCTGTGGGCCGGCATCGGCGACACGCTGCGCGTGTCGCTGTCCGATGAGCCGGAGGAAGAGGTCCGCGTCGGGTGGGACCTGCTGAAGTCGCTCGGCATTCGGCATCGCGGCGTGAAGGTGATTTCGTGCCCGTCCTGCGCGCGGCAGGGATTTCAATGTGATCGAGACGGTGCAAATGCTGGAGGACCGGCTGGCGCACATCGAAACGCCGCTGACGCTGTCGATCATCGGCTGCGTGGTGAACGGGCCAGGTGAGGCGTTGATGACCGATCTCGGCGTGACCGGCGGCGGCAATGGGCGGCACATGATGTACAGCGCCGGCAAGACCGATCACACGATCGAGGGCGCGACAATGGTGGATCACATCGTTGAACTGGTGGAAGCCAAGGCGGCCGAACTGAAGCGCGCCGCGGACGCGGAGAAGCTGGCGGCGGAGTAACGCCGACCAGCAAAAGTGTTGCCTTCCGCCGCGAATGTCATCGCCGGTCGGACCTGTGGGCAGTCGGCCAGCGATGGACGCCGTTTATGGATGCCGGATCAGCCGTCCGCCGCATTTCGGAACGCATCGAACACGTCCTGACCGAAGCAGGCAAAGATCACCTCGGTCAGTGTCTGGTCGGTCGCCAGGAATGCGGTGGTCGTTTCAATCGCGATTTGTGCCGCCGCTGGAATGGGGTAGCCGTAGACGCCGCAACTGATCGCCGGGAAGGCGATCGTGCGGACGCTGGTGCGTGACCGCCAAGGCGAGACTTTCCCGGTAGCAACTGGCAAGCAGCGCTGGCTCACCGCGCGTGCCGCCACGCCAGACCGGGCCCACGGTGTGGATCACGTGCCGCGCCCGCAGCCGGTAGCCTCGCGTGATCTTTGCCTGACCCGTGGGGCAACCGCCCAGGGCGCGGCACGCGGCCAGAAGGTCGGGCCCGGCGGCGCGGTGGATGGCGCCATCGACGCCGCCGCCTCCGAGCAACGTTTCGTTCGCGGCATTGACGATGGCATCCACCGCCAGCGTGGTGATGTCGGCCGCGCGGATCGCGATCCGATGCACGTGATCAGATCCACTTTCTCCAGCGGAAGATCGCCAGTGGGATCAGCGTGGTCAAAATGATCAATCGCCCAACCGAACTGATATCCCCAGGCCCAGTCGTATTCGGGGATATTCTTGAAGTTCATTCCGTAAACTCCGGCGATCAGGACCGGAGGAATACCAACGACGGAGGCGATCGTCATAACTTTCATCACGTCGTTTTGTGCGATGTTGATGAACCCCATTGTCGCGTCCAGCAGGAATTGCAGCTTTTCGGTCAGGTGGTTGTCAAAGTCGCTGATCGACGCGGAATCATCGCGCAATGTCGTCAGTTTTGGCCGGAGTTCGGCGGGCAGCCAATCGACCGTGTTTGTTTCGATAAACGGCACCAACCGTGTGACGCCAAGCAAACTCTCCCGAATGTGAGAGATCAGATCGCCGATACGGCCGAGTTCGCGCCAGGGTGTTGACGTAGCAAGCGGTCCTCCGTCTTGCGGCCGGCCCGGCCCTCGCCCGCCAGGGAAAAGACGCGATGGGAGATCGTGTCCAGTTCAGCATGGATCCTTTCCATGGCGTCGGCCTGGCGATCGACGATCGCTCCCAGCAGACCGAGCAGGACGTGAGCACCGCTTCCTTGCGGTTCAGTCGTATCAGGCAGGTGTGACGAAAACGCGTCGAATACGACATTCGCCGCGAACCGCACCGTCACGAGCCGTTCCGGAGAGAGAACGAACCCGGCGGATACCACCCGCGGACCATCGCCCATGGCGATCAGCGGCATGCTGAGATACAGCACGCCATCGCGCAGGACGAGGCGGCTTGAGGCCTCGATTTCGCTGACCTCGGCCTGAGTTGGGACGCGAAGCCCGGTCGCCTGAGTGACGCCGCGGATTTCGGCGTCGGTGGGATCGACCAGGTCGATCCAGACGGCGGCGCTGAGGTTTTCCGTGCCGGAGAGTTGCGCCACGCGGCCGGAGTTACACGAGAAGGCGGTCAGCATGAGAGAGAACCCGGGCGGGTTCGTGCTGACGGAGCCGTTCCAATTATCGCGGAGGACGCGGAGAAGACCGTGGGCCTGAGCATTTTCTTTCCGCGTCCTCCGCGATAAAGCGGGCGTTCATTCACGGCAAAGCGGTTCCGGAACAACCCCGCGTTGGATGACCGCGGCAATCGCGGTCACCCTCGCGCGTTTCCCTCAGTTCTTCGTTTTGTCCACCAGCGCGTTCTTGGCAATCCACGGCATCATCGCGCGCAGTTTCTCGCCGACCTGCTCGATCGGATGCTCGGACAGCCGGCGGCGCATCGCCTTGAAGCTGGACTGGTTGACCTTGTTCTCCAGCATCCAGTCGCGCGCGAAACGGCCGGACTGGATGTCGGCCAGCACGCGCTTCATTTCGGCGCGGGTCTCGGCGGTGATGATCCGCGGGCCCGACACATATTCGCCATATTCGGCGGTGTTGCTGATCGAGTAGTTCATGTTGGCGATGCCGCCTTCATAGATCAGGTCGACGATCAGCTTGACCTCGTGCAGGCACTCGAAATAGGCCATTTCGGGCGCGTAACCGGCTTCGACCAGGGTCTCGTAGCCGCCCTTGATCAGCTCCACGAGGCCGCCGCACAGCACGACCTGCTCGCCGAACAGATCGGTCTCGCATTCTTCCTTGAAGGTCGTTTCGATGATGCCGGCGCGGCCGCCGCCGATCGCCGAGGCGTAGGACAGCGCCACTTCCAGCGCGTTGCCGGACGGGTTCTGCGCGACCGCGACGAGGCAGGGCACGCCGCCGCCGCGCTGATATTCGCTGCGCACGGTGTGGCCGGGACCCTTCGGCGCGATCATGAACACGTCGATGTCGGGCCGCGGATCGAGCAGGTTGAAATGCACGTTCAGCCCATGCGCGAAGGCCAGCGCGGCGCCGGACTTCATGTTGGCGTTGAGCTTCTCGCGATACAGATCGCCCTGGCCCTCATCCGGGGTCAGCACCATCACGACATCGGCCCATTTGGCGCAATCGGCCGGGTCCATGACTTTCAGCCCGGCGGTCTCGGCTTTCGCGACGCCGCGCGGATCCTGGACCGCAGACCGATGGCGAGGTTCTTCGCGCCGCTGTCCTTCAGGTTGTTGGCATGGGCGTGGCCCTGGCTGCCATAGCCGATGATGGCGACGTTTTTCCCCTTGATCAGGTTCACGTCGGCGTCGCGATCATAGTAGACGCGCATGGTTTCGTTCCTTTTCAGCGTTCGGAGTTGGCGAATGCGTGGAGATCGTGCGGGCACCGCGCGCCAACGCGGCGATACCGGTGCGGGAGACTTCGGCGAGACCCAGGTCGCGCATGAGATCGATGAAGGCGTCGAGTTTCTCCGACGCGCCGGTGATTTCGAAGACGAAACTGCCGGTCGTGGTGTCGACGACCCGGGCACGGAACGTTTCAGCGATGCGCAATGCCTCGACGCGCTTTTCGCCGGTGCCGACGACTTTCACCAGCGCCATTTCGCGTGCGACATGCGGGCCTTCCTCGGTCAGGTCGGAGACCCGGTGCACCTGCACCAGACGATCGAGCTGCGCCTTGATCTGCGTGATCACCATCGCCGTGCCCGAGGTGACGAGATTGATGCGCTGACGATGCGCCGTTGGCCTCGACCGGCGCGACGGTCAGGCTGTCGATGTTGTAGCCGCGGCCGGTGAAAAGGCCGATGACGCGGGCCAGAATGCCCGCTTCGTTATCGACCAGCACCGAAATCGTCGCGGTGCGCGTTGCGTTATCCTGATGGCCGGACATGGGTTTCAATCCGTCTTTCGTAACGTCGTGGCCCGGCGTGGCCAGGCCAACTCTTGGCTTCGTGGTGATATGGATGGCCGGGTCAGGCCACGACGAGAAGTCAGCACCAGAACGAGACCCTGGTCGGTGATCGCGGCGGCATCGCTCTCGGAGCCGACGCCGAGGATCATTTCGTTGTGCGCCGCGCCGCTCGGGATCATCGGGAAGCAGTTTTCCTTCGGATCGACGGCGATGTCTGCGATGACCGCCGTGTCGCTCTCGAGCATCTCGAGGATTACCGCGTCCAGTTCATCGACTGACTTCGCGCGCAAGCCCTTGGCATGGAACGAGTCCGCCAATTTAACGAAATCGGGCAACGCGGCCGAGTAGCTTTCGGAATACCGGCCACCGTGCAGCAACTCCTGCCACTGGCGTACCATGCCCATATACTCGTTGTTGAGAATGAACACTTTCACCGGCAGGCGATATTGCGCCAGCGTTCCCATTTCCTGGATGTTCATCAACACCGAGGCCTCACCGGCGATGTCGATGACCAGCGCGTCCGGATGCGCGATCTGCACGCCCATCGCGGCGGGCAGGCCGTAACCCATGGTGCCCAGCCCGCCGGAGGTCATCCAGTGGTTGGGACGATCGAAATGGAAGTATTGCGCGGCCCACATCTGGTGCTGGCCGACCTCGGTGGTGATGAAGATGTCCTTCTTCACGGCGCGGGTCAGTTCATACAGCCGCTGGATCGCGTATTGCGGCCGGATGATCGCGCCCGCCGTCATGTCCTGCGTGTAGGCGAGACACTTCTTCTCCCGCCATTCATCGATCTGCCGCCACCAGGTGGTCAGCGCGGGCGCGTCCACCGGCGTCGGATCGGCTTTCCACGCGGTCAGCAACGCGTCAATCGCCTTGCCGGCATCGGACACGATGGCGATTTCCACCGGCACGTTCTTGTTGAGCGACGACGGATCGATGTCGATATGGATTTTCCGCGATCCCTGGCTGAACGCGTTCAACCGGCCGGTCACCCGGTCGTCGAACCGTGCGCCGATCGCCAGCATGACGTCGCAGCCGTGCATCGCGAGGTTCGCCTCATACGTCCCGTGCATCCCCAGCATCCCAAGGAACCGCGGATCCGACGCCGGGCAGGAGCCCAACCCCATTAGCGTGTTGGTCACCGGGAAACCGGTCGCGGCGACCAGTTCGCGCAGCGCGTCGGACGCGTGGGGGCCGGAATTGATCACCCCGCCGCCGGCGTAAATGATCGGTCGCTTCGCCTGCTTCAGCATCGTGACGGCACGGCGGATCTGGGCCAGGTCGGGCTCGACCCGCGGGCGATAGCTACGATGGCCGTCCGCTGCCTCGGCGTAAGGCGCCGGCGCGATCAGAATATCCTTCGGCAGATCGATCACCACTGGGCCGGGCCGGCCACTCCGGGCGACATAGAACGCCTCATGCACGACGCGGGCGAGATCCTCGGAGCGTTTCACCAGGTAATTATGCTTGGTGGCGGGCCGCGTGATGCCGGTGGTGTCGGCCTCCTGGAACGCGTCGTTGCCGATCAGATGCGTCGGCACCTGACCCGTCAGGCAAACGACCGGAATGCTGTCCATCAGCGCGTCCGCAAGGCCGGTGACGGCGTTGGTGGCGCCGGGACCCGATGTAACCAGAACCACACCAACCTTGCCGGTGGACCGCGCATAGCCTTCGGCGGCATGCACCGCGCCGCCTTCCTGGCGAACCAGGACGTGCCGGATCGCATTCTGATTGAAGATCGCGTCGTAAATCGGCAGGACCGCGCCGCCCGGATAACCAAAAATGACCTCGACCCCTTGTTCCTTCAGGGCGCGAAGCAGGATTTCGGCTCCTGGAGAACGGTCGGCGGTCGACATCGGAGTGGCTCCATGGGGTTTGGCGGGCCGAAAAGGTCCGCGCGCGACAGCGGTTTTCGAGAAGCGGGGTGGATAGGCCGGTTGCCGCGGTGCGTCAATCCCGTCTCTGAATAAACGCCAAGATTTTTTCGATCAATCTTTCCGATAATTGCGCGTTATTGTGGAATCTGGATTGGATTATTTCCGTCTGCTCGGATGCGGCGAGATCGTGGTGCCGGAACCAGGTTGCCTGCCGCCTGGTATACTGCCCGGTCACCAGTTCGGTGCGTCGTCCCGCCGCCTCCAGCGACATTGTGCCACGCAGATACGCGGTGAGTTCCGGCACCCCATGCGCCCGCATCGCCGGCAGCGTCGGATCGAGATTCCGGGCGAGCAAAGTCCGCACCTCTTCGATCGCGCCGGCCTCCAGCATGGCGGTGAATCGCGTGGCGATGGCCTGACGTAGTGTCTCGCGCGGCGGATCCAGGCGAACCGCGAAGAACCGCCAGGGCGCGGGCGGGAGTGTCCGGTTCTGCCAGGCGGCGAGGCCCATGCCGGTGCCGCGCCAAACCTCCCATGCGCGCGCGATCCGCTGGCTGTCGTTCGGCTTGATCCGCGCGGCGGTAGCGGGATCCACCTTGGCGAGGGCAGTATGTAACGCCTCCGGACCAGGCTCGGTCAGCAACCGGCGCGCCTCGGCGCGGGCTTCCTCACCGGGATCGGGCACATCCGCCAGCCCGCGGGTCAGGGCCGCGAAATACATGCCAGTCCCGCCGGTCAGGATCGGCACGCGTTCCGCCGTTCGCGCCTTGTCCATCTCGTCCAGCGCGGTGGCGCGCCACCAGGCGGCGTTCCCCGCTTCCGCCGCTGCCCTAACACCGTAAAGCGCGTGCGGGACGAGCGCTTCGTCCTCGGGCGACGGGCGCGCGGTCAAAACGCGCAACTCGCGATACACCTGCATCGAGTCAGCATTGACGATCGTTCCGCCGATGCGTTGCGCGAGCGCGAGCGCCAGGGCGGACTTACCGCTGGCGGTCGGGCCCGCGACGATCAAGGCAGCCGGGTGCGAATCGGGCGGCACTGCGTTCCCTCGCTTTATCGAATACGCCGGAGAGGCCGGAGCTTGCGCCGCCGTTGTCGATGCGCGCGGAACGGCGTTCCGTTCCCGGCATCGACCGGCGCCGGACCGCGGTGAGCCGGCGCTCGCGCAGCACGGCCGTTCACCGCTCGACCATCCGCAACAGGCTGATCCCCGCCGCCGCCAGCGCCAGCGCGGAACCGCAAACCAAGGTGATCGTCGTACCGCTCAGTGGCGCCAGTCCGAACACCAGCGCGACCAGTGCCGCCCCCGTGGTCTGGCCTACCAGACGCGCCGATGCCTGCATGCCCGAGGCGCCGCCAGATCGTCGAACCGGCGCGGAAACGATGATCGCCCGATTGTTCGGCGTGTTGAAGAAGCCGAACCCCAGACCGCAGATCAGCATCCGCCACGCGATGTCCCAGGTCGCCGGATGGGCGGGCAACAAACTGACCAGCCCCAGACCGAGCGCCAGAACGGTCAGGCCACCTCCACTCAGCAGTCCGACGGGATAACGATCCGCGAGGCGCCCGGTCATCGGCGCGATGACCGCCACGACAAGCGGCCAGGGTGTCATCAACAAACCTGTCCTCACCTGGCCCAGACCGAGCGTCGTTTCGAACAAGAAGGGCAGCGATACCATCGCCATGGATTGCGCGGTGAAGGCGCAGATCGAGGTGCAGACGGACAACGCGAACAGCGGGATCCGCATCAGATCGACCGGCACAAGCGGCGCGGAGCGGCTCAGTTCCCGCGAATACCAGCACCGTACCCACCGCCAGAGCGACTCACCGCGTGGAAGATAACCCATATCGATACGCTCGCCGTGGCCGACGCCGTCTATCGCGGTGATCAGCAAGCCCAGAGTCACCGCGCTCATGACGGCGGAGAGGAAGTCGAATTTCACGCCGGAACTTGGGTTCGAGGGCAGAGCCCGCCACGCGATGAAAATCGCGACGGCCCCGAGCGGAACGTTGATCGCGAACAGCCAGGGCCAGTTGGCCACGGACAGGATCGCCGCCGCGGCGGTCGGGCCGGCGGCGGATGCGATCGAGCCGATCGTCGCGTTGATCCCTATGCCGCGACCGATCCACACGCGTGGATAGATCAGGCGCACGAGCGCGCTGTTGACGCTCATGATGCCGGCGGCGCCAAACCCCTGAAACACCCGCGCCGCCGCCAACGTCGGCAGCGACCAGGACAATGCGCAGGCGAGCGAGCCAATCGTGAAGGCCACCAACCCCCATTGATAAACCCGTCGGTAGCCGAAGATATCGCCGAGCGACGCCATCGGCAGCAGGGAGATGGTGATCGCGAGTTGATAGGCGTTCACCACCCAGATCGAATTGGCCGCGCTGGTGTTCAGGTCGGTGGCGATGGTGGGCAGCGCCACGTTGGCGATCGCGCTGTCCAGAACCGCCATGGTCAGGCCAAGCGCGATGGTGAGAATACCCCAGTAACGCTTTGGTACCGGCAACCCGTCCGTCGGTTCGGTTTGGCTGGTAAACAGGATCGTTTGCGAAGGGGGATGGGGTGCGGTGCGATCACCGCCGGCGCGGTCCGGCGTGGTCAGCGGACGACCAGGCCCAGGAGCTGGATTGGGGTCGCCATCGCGAAAGAAGGACATGACCGACGAACACCCGGCGGTTGAGCCGGTTCCATAAACCCGTCGCATCGGGGCGTGAAGCGGCGTCGCCCGGGTTTGTGCCGCCTCTCGGTCGAGACCATTGTCGGATTCAATCGGATTCGCCGGACCGGATTCTCCGCCGGAGCTTATGGTCGGGAGCTTGCCGTTCGCCGAGGGTCCCGGGGCGACCTGGCCTCAGGGCCGCGCATACGCGACAATGATGGCGAACGCCGTCGCGAGCCCGGCCAAAAGCCACGACATCACCGTCAGTTCGATAAACGCATCCCAGCCCGAGACACGTCCGCCCCAGACTTCGACCTCGCCTGAGAGGAACTCGCGGAACGACCGCCAGGGCCGCTGCCAGGGCTGCATGTCGCGGCCGCCGGCTCCGCCAGCCACCATCAGGCCCAGCATCATTCCGCTGATCAACGTCGCGATGGCCATGGTCGCGGTCATGTATCCGTACCCGGCGAACGCGATCCAGAACACAAGCAAAAACCACGCGTATCCGGAGGCGGCGGCGCTAATCACCAGCGGGTGCAGGTATGTCGGCGTTTCATTGCCCGACACCGCCGGCGCAACGCGCTCGGCGCCCGGTTCGCCCTGGTCTGGATCGTGGACCAGAATTCCTGGTGGAGCTTCCCGAACGATCTCATCGCGATCCAGTGTCAGGCTGTCCATCGGTTCCTCCGTCGGTTACCGGAGGCCGCCGCGTCGCGAGGGTTAAGGGCAGCGACGGTCTCGACCGCGCTGATAGTGGGACGTAAATGTGAGATATGCCTGTAGCGGTGGTGAATTAGCGTTCAGGGGCGTGATCGCGATCCGAACCAGCCACGCACGGGATCGCCGAGACGTTAAGACACCAAGGCCGAAACGATTATGTCACTTGCGCGCGAGTTGTCCGAGTTGCTGTCCACCAAAGCCCGGAATTCGCTCGATCGTCTGGATGACCTGCGTCGCGGTGATCAGCCGCGTACACTCGAATTGACGAGGTGTGCCCGCGTGCCTGGGGCACCACAAAAAATCCTTATGATCGAAGCGAACCCTCATATCGTTCCAGCAACTGTTGCAGGCGTGCCAGTTGATCACCCGATACGGCGTGGTGAACTCATTGATCGGATGGGTGAAGCCGCTGATGAGCACCACCGGGCATCCCGCCGCCCAGGCGAGCCAGGACAGGCCGCTGCTGAGACCAATGAAGAAGTCGGCGTGGCGCAACCACCGGGCGCGCTCCACCAAGGGCCGGTCGCCGGTTTCGTCTTCCGCCCCGTACGGGATATGGTTCCAGACGATACCAGTGCCATGCACCGGCTTCTGATCTATGCAGATCACGCGATAGCCGTTTTTTTTGAGAAACGTAACAACCTCGCGCCAGCCGGTCGGGTTCGTCCAGTTCTTGCTCTCGGTCGAGCTTTGGGCGGCGATGCAAACATATGGTTCCGCGATTGGCCGGCTCTCGTCCGGCAGCGTCAGGCGTGGCGCCTGCTCCGCCGGATCGACCCCCAATATGTAGCCGGCGGTTCGATGGAGGCCGACATGGCGGAAATCGACGGGCTGATGGATGAAGTCCTTGTCATCGAAAAACAGGCCGAGACAATATGTCGCATATGCGGTTTCCGCGAGATCTTGGTCGATAAGCTGTTCGTGCGTGACGAAATGAATTGATGGGTACGCATCACGCAGCAAGGGTATGATCAGCCCCGACATCGCGCAGGTCACCCGGCAACCGTGCACCTCCGCGAACCTGGGCGCGTAAGGAAACCAGGCGAGTATGTCACCCAGGGTTCCGATCGGAAATTGAATGAGGACCTCACGATCGCGCGCGTCATAGTCGTGTGTCAGCACCGGCGTCGCGGCGCCGGCGGCGTTCAATTCCGACACTTCGATACGGAACCGCACGTAGAACCGCTTGGACGAACTAACGTAAGCGCCTTGGTTCTCGCTTTGAAACAAGATGTTCCCGGTGTCGATGTCGCGCAGACAAACGCGCCATTGTCCCTCTGTGCGAGGGGGCAGCACCACCCGAGCGCCATTGTTGAAGTCGAAACGGATACCTCGGGGTCCCACCTGGGTCGGTTGGGCGGCGGGAAGGGGATAAGGTCCCTTGTGGCCGGAGTTTGACGTTGCGGTGGAGCCTTCGGGTGCCGAAGCGGATTCGGCGATCGAGGTCGTTTCGTCGCCGCGGATCGGCACAGCGCTATCCATCCAATTTTCACCCAATCCATTTGCCATTGGCAGGCCGCTCGCGGGGCCCGTTGAAAAGTAGCATTGGAATGACGGTGAGGGGAACCGACACACGTGTCGGCCATAGCGACGTGCCGGCAAAGGGCGTCAGGACGTGCACGGCGCCACCGGCTGGCACGCCGGGTCCGCTTCCGCCCGAGCGCGGTCCGGGATGTTTCGCGTTGCCTCCGATCGAGTGCTCGCGCGTCCAATCACCGCCGTTCGACGCTGAGCGACTTCGGCACGGTCGCCCGTCCC
>CAVRDN010000065.1:0-15482 GCA_963719675.1 uncultured Alphaproteobacteria bacterium
CCTGTCGTGGTGAGGCTCGCCCCCGCATCGATTGCCAGAACCGCCATCTGGTTCGAACCAACAACGATACTTCCGGACGCGCTGAGGTTCGCGCCGGACGTCAGATCCCACGCACTCTCGCCGCCGAACAAGAGCGTCGCCGCGGTGCCGGTTCCGGTGAGGGGACCACCACCCCCGTTGAACTCAGCCGTGTCCAACGCGGCCGGGGCGGTGGCCGCAGGATTGAGCGCATCTGTCGTATCGTCCCAATTGGATGGGTTGCTGACCACCGTGCTGGACGCGCCGGTCCAGACCAGAGTCCTCGGCGGCGCCGCGACGACAACCTGGTCGCCGGAGTACGTCAGCGGCGTGGAAGCCGGCGTGTTCAGCAAAGAAAAGGCAAGCGGCGCCCCACCGGCAACGGATACCGTCAACGTCGAGCCAACGATACTGGTGCCGGTGACGGTATCCCCCACCAGATCGAGCGTGTCACCTTGGCTGGTGAAGTTATCCAGGCTTCCGGCGAATGCCGCGGGGTCGGAAAGTCGCAGTGCGGGTGCCGTAGTCGGAGCGGCCGCGCTGTAAAAGAAGATACTCTGCGTGCTCGCGACCGATGAACCGAGTTGCAGGACCGCGCCGGCGTAGCTGTAAGGCGCGTAGCCTTCATCGAGGTAAATGAGGCCACTTCCGGTCAACGCGCCGGTGATGCTCATCAGGTTGCTGCCGGCAGCGGAATCATAGACGTAAATATCACCATTATTGACGAGCGGCGCGGCCAGGGTCCCGTCGCCACTGATGCTTTGGTTCGCATCCACGGTGACACGGCCGACCGTCGCGCCGCCGACGCTCCCGATCTCGACCAACGATGTGCTATCGACCGAAATGATATCGCCGGTTCCGAGATAAGGACTCCCGTTTTCGGTAACGCGGCCGCCTGACACGACCGACAAAATGCCGGAAACGCTCACGCTGGCGGCATTGAGCGAACCGGTGACGGTCAGCGAACCGCCAGTCGTGGTCAGCGCGTTCAACACCACCAGCGTGCCCGCCACTGTGTTCGTGCCGGTAAAGCTCACCTGGTACACGGTCCCATTCCCGCCAATCAGACCGGCATTCGTCAGTGACGCCAGGTCCTGGGTGCCAGGCGCGATGATCGCGGGGTTCAGGCCGTCGGTCACGTCGTTCCAGTTTCCGGCGGTCGCGAAATTATCGCTGTTGGCGCCGGTCCAGTCGAGTTCTCGTGCTGGCAGAATGCCAACGTCGGATCCGCTGACGAACAGCTCGCTGTTCGTCGGGGCGCCGTATCCAAGGTTGAACGTCAGCGTGCCCCCGGCCGTCACGGAAACGGTCAACGTGGAGCCGCTGACGCTGGCCCCGGTGACCGTCTCCCCAACCAGATCGAGCGTGTCGCCCGAACTGTCGAACGAGTCCAAGGTGCCAGCGAATGCCGACGGGTCCTCCAGCCGCAGGGTTTCCGCCTCGGCCGGATCGGAAGCGTAATCGAACGCGATGGACTGTGCGCCGGCGACCGACGAATCGACCTGCAGTACCGCGCCAGTTTCATTGTCGGGACCATACCCATCCGCCAGGTAGATCGAGCCGGTTCCGGTCACCGCTCCGGTGATCTCCAACACGTTGCTTCCGGCGACCGCGGCATCGGCAACGATGGTGCCATTGTTGGCGACCGCCGCGGCCAGGGTTCCGTCGCCGGTGATCTCGCCGGCCGCGTCGACCGCGAGACTTCCGGCGACCGCTGTGTTGGCGCTGCCGATTTCGATCCGTGATGTGGCATCGACCGAAACGACCGCGCTCGACCCGGACGTGCCGAGAATAAGGCCGAGGGCAGTGACGGATCCGCCATTGACCGCCGCCAACGTGCCGCCGCCCATATCGGCGACGTCCAAACCGCTCTCGTCCACAAGTACGGAACCCGCACCGGTAACCGTGAGCATGGCCTTGGCGCCATTGGTGCCATCGACCGTGACCGAGCCTCCGGTATTGACGATCGACGCGCCGTTCTCAATCGTTAAGTCACCGGAAACCGCGAGGCCGCCATTGGCCGCCAGGCTACCGGCGTTGCTCAAGGACCAGGGCGCGGAACCAGCGAACCGCAACTGACCGACCGTTCCGGTGCCGGTGATCGTTCCGCCACCGGTCAGGAACTCGGCGTTGTCGGCGTGTCCGGGCGCGGCTGCCGCCGGCGTCAGGTTGTTCGTGATATCGTTCCAGTTGCCGGCAGTTCCGAAATTGGTGCTTTGCGCGCCGGTCCATACCTTGACGGGCGCGGGTGCGACGATGACATCGGAGCCCGATACCGTCAGATATGTGGATGCGGGGGTGTTGCTCAGGTTGAACGTGAACGGCCCACCGAACGTCGTGGTGACGGTCATTGTCGAGCCAACGATCGCCGCCCCGGTAACTGTCTGTCCCTGCAGATCGAGCGTGTCGCCAACTCCGTCGAAGTCATCCAGCGTGCCGGCGAAAGCCGAAGGGTCGGTCAGACATCAACGTTGGTGCGACACTCGCATCCGACCCGCCGGAGAAGTAGACGCGACTGGGCGCTGGCGACGGAGGAACCGAGTTGCAGCACGGCGCCAGCTTCGTTAATGCGGAGTAGCCGGAGTAAACGTAGACGTAACCGCTCCCGGTCAACGCACCGGTGATGTCGAACGTGTTGTATCCCGACGATCCCGGCTCCGCTTCGATCGCGCCATTATTGGCCACGGCGCCCGACAAGGTTCCGCTGCCGTAAACAGAGACGTTCGAATTAACCGTGATACGACCCGCCGACGCGATGCCAGCGGAGCCGAATTCGATCGACGAGTTGGGATCGACTGAAATCAAGTCCCCGGCATTCAGTTCGATACCGTTAGGAGCCGCGACTGTAACGCGACCTCCGGATACGGCCGACAGCGTGCCGCCGTTCAGGGTCACGCTGGCCGCGCTCAGCGAACCCGTCACCAGCAATGGCCCACCAGTCACGGTCAGCACGTCCAACGCGACGACGATCACCGGTCACCGTATTGGTGCCGGTCGAGCTCAGCGGGTACACGGTGCCGCCGCCACCGACGACACTGTTGTTGGCGAACGCGGCCAGGTCGCGTGTGCCGGGGACCGCGATCGCCGGATCCAGCCCGTCCGTGACGTCGTCCCAGTTTCCCGCGGTCGCGAAGTTGCTGCTGTCGGCGCCCGTCCAATCGAACTCGCGCGCTGGCAGGAGGCGAACCTCCGACCCGCTGGCGAACAACTGGCTGGTGGTTGGTTCGCCATAAGGGTTCAGGTTGAACGTCAGCGGCCCGCCCCCCGCCACGGAGACCGTCAATGTCGTGCCATTGACCGATGCGCCGGTGACGGTTTCCCCGACCAGGTCCAGCGTATCGCCGGGACCGTTGAAATCTTCCAGAATGCCAGCGAAGGCCGATGGATCAAGCAGTCTCAACGTAGGCGCCTCGGCCGGCCCCGCGCCGCTGAAAAAGTACACGGTTTGCGCACTGGCGACTGATAAATCGAGTTGCAGTACCACGCCGGCTTCCGACTGATACCCGCTCTCAACGTATGCGTAGCCGGTGCCGGTCAGGGCGCCGGCGATCTCCATCACGTTATCGCCGGCGGAGCCGCCTTCGGCATAGATGTAGCCATTGTTGACCACGGCCGCGGCCAATGTGCCGTCGCCATCGAGCTCTTCCCCGGAGTCGATCGTGATGGCGCCGGTTGCGTCACCCCCGGCGCTGCCGACCTCGACCGCCGAACCGCCATCGACCGAGAGTACCCCAAACGGCGCCAGGTAGACATCGTTGGTGGCAGTCACGCGCCCCCCGGATGCAACTGAAACCGTGCCGTATATGCTCGCGGCGAGCGCGCTCAGTGAACCGGTGACCGCCAGTGATCCGGCGTACACAAGCAGCGAGCTTGTCCCGCTCACTGTCCCGGCCATCATGTTCGCGCCGGAAAAACTCAACTCATAGACAGTGCCGCCGCCGGTAATGAGACCGGCATTCGTGAACGACGCAAGATCTTGCGCGCCTGGAACGGCCAACGCGGGGTTTTCCCCGTCGGTCACGTCGTTCCAGTTTCCGGCGGTCGCGAAATTGGTGCCGCTGGCGCCCGTCCAGTCGAACTCGCGGGATGGCAGGATGCCAACGTCCGATCCGCGGAAAAACAACTCGTTGGCGGTGGGCGCACCAAACCCCAGGGCGAACGTCAGCGGCCCGCCGGATGTCACGGACACCGTCAAGGTCGAGCCATCGACGCTGACGCCGGTGACTGTCTCTCCGACCAGGTCGAGGATGTCGCCGTCGCTGTCGAAATCGACCAAAGCGCCGGAGAATGCCGTCGGATCATTCAGCCGCAGGGTTGGCGCCTCGCGAGGATCTCCGCCCCCATCAAATTCGATGGTCTGTCCGCTGGAGACCGACGAATCGAGCTGCAGCACCGCGCCGGCGTCAAATACCCCGAGGCCCGGGTTGGACCCGTTCTCCAGGTAAACATAGCCACTGCCGCTCAGCGCGCCGCCGACCTCCAGCACATTGTCCCCTGGGCCGCCGGCATAGGCGTAAATCCCACCATCATTGACGATCGATGCGTCGATGACGCCGGCCCCCGAGGGGTAGCCCGTGTTGTTCACCGTATCGCCGGGCTGGGGGATGCCGGTGACGTTGCCCGGACCCGACGTCAGTACCCAGTCGCCGGAGTTATCCACATCGAGATCGTTATCAATCCACGTCCAGGTCGAACCAGACACCGCATTTCCCCTCGCGCATCCGGATCACTTTGCGCAGAAGTCATTCCTCCTGCAAAGGGCGGCACGGCGGGCCATCCCGGCCGCGGCGCTGCGCCGTTTGGCCAGATTTCTCCTGTATGTGCCACGGTTTCGCCGCGGACCTGTCTCCACGTCCATTTCTGTAAGATAATGACACCCGCCGCGCCGGCGACACCGTCCGGCGACACCGCCTGGCGACACCGCATCCGGCGCGCGCGATTCGTGCTACACCGCCGACGGCCGCTTCGGCGTCACCCACACCGCCACCGCAGGACCACGTCGCATGCTGATCCCCGTCACCCGCTCCATCTCGCTCGACGACGGCGAGCTGCACGAGGATTTCCTGCGCGCGTCCGGTGCCGGTGGGCAAAATGTCAACAAGGTCGAAACCGCGGTGCAGTTGCGGTTCGATGTCCGCAACTCGCCCAGTTTGCCGGAGACGGTGCGGGCGCGTCTGGAACGGCTGGCGGGACGCCGGCTGACCAAGGATGGCGTGCTCGTTATCGCGGCGCAACGGCATCGCACCCGCGAACGCAATCGCGAGGATGCGATGGAACGGCTGCTGACGCTGATCCGCGAAGCGGCGACGCCGCCACCGCCACCGCGCCGGCCGACCAAACCGACCCGCGGCTCCAAGGAACGCCGGCTGGAAGACAAAACCCGTCGCGCCGGGTTAAAGGTGATGCGCGGGAAGCCCGATGGACACATAGGCTCGCTCTGGCTCCGGCCGGACAACACGACCGCCACAACGGCGGCTGCCAGGGAAGGAAACGACCATGATCGGACGACGCTCCGTGCTGCTCGGCGCGGCCACCGCGAGTCTCGCGCGACCCGCGATCGCGGCCGCGAACAAGACGCTCTCGATCGTGCCGCAGGCCAATCTCAACAGCGTCGATCCGATCTGGAGCACGTCGCAGATCTCCCGCAACCTCGGCTTCATGGTGTTCGAGCCGCTGTATGGGCGGGATGCCAACGGCGTGGCGCATCCGCAGATGGTCGAATCCGACCAGATGGAGGATGGCGGGAAGCGCTGGACCATGCGGCTGCGGCCCGGCCTGCTGTTCCACGACGGCGAGAAAGTGCGCGCCCGGGATTGTGTGGCCTCGCTGCGGCGGTGGATGAAGCGCGACACGATGGGCGTGATGCTGACCGCGCGCCTGGATGCGCTGGAGGCGACCGGACGACCGGACGATCGTCTGGCGCATGTCGAAGCCGTTCCCGCACATGCGCTCGCTGCTGTCGAAGGTCGTGCAACCGGTGCTGATGATGCCGGAGCGCGTCGCGCTGACCGATCCGTTCAAACAGATCACCGAGGTCATCGGCAGCGGACCGTTTCGCTGGCTGCCCGACGAGCATGTTCTCGCCAGCCACGCGGGGTTCGCCCGCTTCGACCGCTATGTCCCGCGCGATGAGCCGCCGAGCTACATGGCCGGCGGTCACCGGGTCCTGCTCGACAAAGTGGAATGGAAGATGATTCCGGATGCCAGCACCGCGGCCAATGCATTGGTGACCGGCGAAATCGACTGGATCGAAATTCCCTTGCCCGACCTGCTGTCGATGTTGCGCAAGGCCCAGGGGGTGAAGACCGGAACGTTGGACAAGGCCGGGCAGATCATGATGCTGCGGCCCAATCATTTGATTGGACCCACCAATCTGCCGGCCGTGCGACTGACGATGCAGGCCGCGATCAGTCAGGCCGAGGTGGTCAGCGCGGTCATGGGCGCCGATCCGGCGAACGGAATTGCGAACGTCGGCTTTCTGGCAACGGGAAATCAGGAGATCGACGACGCGGGGCTCGATGTCGCGTTGAAGCGTCGTTCGCCGGATGAACTAAAATCCATGCTGGATAAGTCCGGATACGCGGGCGAAAAACTCGTGCTGCTGCATGCGATGGATCATATCTTCTTTAACCCGATGGGCGCCGTGATGGCGGAAATGCTGACCAAAGCCGGCATGTCGATCGATGACCAGGCCATGGACTGGGCCGACCGTGCAAACCCGTCGCGTCAGCAAGGAACCATTGGACAAAGGCGGCTGGTCGATGTTCCCCAGCGTCGTCGCGGTGGCCGAATATCGCGACATGCTGTTGACCAGCTTCATGCGCGGCAACGGCAAGGATGGCTGGTTTGGCTGGCCCTCCGATCCGCGGATGGAGGAGATTTATGAAAGCTGGCTCGGAAGCGTGGATCCAAAGGAGCAAAGTCGTTTGGAGCGCGATTACGAACTGGAAGCATTGCGCACGTTGCCATTCATTCCTTTGGGTCGCTTTCGCCAGACAGCGGCCTGGCGCGACAATTTGACGGGACTTCTGGAAGGACCGTCCGTGGTCTTCTGGAACGTCACAAAAACATAAAGCGCGCCGAAACGGTCGCCGGATAATTTTCTGCTATTTGGCGTGGCCGTCCTGGAATATTCGCACAATACCGGTACCGGCGATTTCATTCCCGAAATCCCGCGCCGGATTTGTCCGCTGGCGACACAAGCGACTTGCATTGTTTATGGATAATCTTTGGCGATCGAACACCCTATCTCACTGACAACGGTGACGGGCGGACAGTCTTGAAGGCTCGCCACACCGGGACCAGCCGAATAGGTCGGCGGCCCAAGAGAACAGGAGTTCGACCATGACCACCATCAAAACCTTCGCACTTGCAGCCGTGGCCGCGTTGTCGCTCGGCATTGGCTCCGCGATGGCGCAAGAGAGCGCTGACGGCGCGTTCCTGCAAGGCCAGCCGACCACCGCTCCCGCGCAGCGTTATGCTCCGGTGACGGTGCAGCCGCAGGCGGGTTCGTCCGACGTGGAGCAGAACCACACGCCGGTTTACCCGCAGCAGGTACCTGCTGGGCTCTGACGGCAACGGCTAAGCGAACAGATCCTGGGTTGGATCGTGGGGCCGGTGTTCGCACCGGCCCTTCGCTTGTACGCCGTGAGGCGAGTCGCCATGCGCCAAATCGCCAGTGGTCCCAAACGGAATGCGCGCGCCGTCCATCAGGCCATCGCCGGGTAGCAGAACGAGGGGCGCCGGGGTGACGCCGGTCTTGCGAGAGCGAATCCGCCGCACCTCGTCGATGAGAAAGTCGATCACCACGCGCGTACGCGGCGGCAGGTGCCGGCGCGAGGGGTAAACCAGGTATGCCGGCAGCGCCTCCGAGGTATGATTGGGCAACACGCGCCGCAGTCTTCCGGCCAGGACATCGTCGACCACCTGATATTCCGGCAACAGCCCGATCCCCAGTCCGTTGACGGCCGCGCCGCGTACCGCCTCGTGATTGTTCGTGCTCAGCGCGCCATGCACCGACACCTCGACCGGTCCGTCCGGCCCGAGCAGACGCCAGAGCGAGTCGCTCGGCGTCACCTGGTGGACGATGCAGGCATGATCGGTCAGTTCCGCGGGATGCGACGGCGTTCCTTGTCGCGCGAGGTAATCCGGCGCGGCGACCGCCACCCGCACCACGGACCCGAGACTGCGTTTGATCAGCGATTGATTGACCACCTCGCCACTGCGCACGGCGAGATCCAAACGCTCCTCGATCATGTCGCCGGGATCGTCCTCCATCACCAGTTCGACCGACAGACCGGGATACCGCGCGGTTAACCGCGGCAGGCTGTTCATGACGATCAATCCCAGCGAGACCGGTGTCGCAACACGGACATGCCCCGTCGGCGAGGACTTTTGATGGCGTAGCGTGGTCTCCATGCCATCCACCATGCCAAGCACGTTCGCGGCGTGTTCGCGCAGATTCTCTCCATCGTCCGTCAGGCTGAGATGCCGCGTCGTGCGGTGGAAGAGCCGCACGCCAAAATGCTCCTCGAGTTGGGTGATCTGCCGGCTGATGGTCGATTGGCTGGCATTCATTTCGCGCGCGACCGCCGACAAAGAGCCGGTTTCAACCACCCTGACAAACGTTCGTAGCGCTTCGATCGTATCCATGATTCGACAAATCTCCGTGATAACGGGGAGCCAACAATCATTCGTGTGATTGTGTCACCAGTTGAAACTAAGTGTTACAGGGTTTAATCGACACTTAATTCCGCATATACGCCCTGGCCGCGTTTACTCCCGACTTGCTTTCACAACATTCATGAATAGCACCGCGAGGCAACCGAATAATAAAATCGCGCCACCCGCGATACGCGCATCAGCCATGAGCAATTCAGAAACCGCCGCGGCCGCGACGACGATCAGGACGCCCGCGGCGAGCATGCCGTCATCGACGAACAGGCCCGCCACCTCGTGTAGGATCGCGGTCAAAGACTTCATGGCGAAACCTCAGGAATCGGTCGCCGTATCAGCGCGACGGACGCCAGAGCGAGCATCAGAAACAACGCCGCGAAGCCGACGATGGCGAGGTCTTCGCCCGGCCATGGCACGCCCAGCCCCTCACCGGTCCAGAACACGCCGAACGAAGAAAGGATGATGCCAACTGCGAACTTCAACGTATTCTCCGGCACGCGCGCCAACGGACGGCGGACGACGAGGCCGGCGCCGGCAACCAGAAGGCAGGCGGCGAGCGCACCCAGGCTCGCCGGTATCAGCAGGCCGGGCCCGGTCCCGACGGCGATCACGATGAACACGACCTCCAGCCCTTCGATCAGCACCGCCTTGCCGCTCGCGAGCGCGGCGAGGCGATCGAGGCGCGCCATCCGGCGACTCGCCTGATCGTGCAGCGCCGCGGTCTCATGGGCGTAGGTGCTGGTTTCGTCATGCAGCGGGATCATGCCTGCCGCGCGGAGAATCGCTTTCCGCAGCCATCGCATACCGAACAGCAGCAGCAATACGCCGATCGCGATTTGTAATGCGCCGAGAGGCACCCGATCGAGCAGCGGGCCGAGCGTGAGAACGATCAGAAGCAGCGCCACGAAGCCACCCAGAGCGCCGGCGCCGGCGGGACGCCAGCCACGCACTGTCCCCACGGCCAGGATAATCGTCAGCGCCTCGACCGCCTCGACGATCGAGGCGAGAAACGCGGCCGTCATCGCCGGCCCGACCTGGAGGAAATTGCCAAACACCAAATCACTCCACCCCATTGCGATGCTGGAGATAGGGTGCACCGCAGCATGCTGGTAATGCATTCTCTTCATTCATACATGTCCGTTGAGAATACCAGCCGGAGGCCGTTCCTTGTCCGTCCCCCCCGTCCGCCTGGCGGCGATCGACCTCAACCTGCTGGTGGTCTTCGACGCCGTCATGCGGGAGCGCAGCGTTACCCGCGCCGGCAAACACCTGGGCCTCAGTCAGCCCGCCATGAGCCACGCCCTGGCCCGCTTGCGGCATATGCTGAAGGACGACCTGTTCATCCGTGGTCCCAGAGGCATGGCGCCCACGCCCCGGGCCGAGGAGCTGGCGGTGCCAATCCGGCATGCGCTGGATGGGTTGCAGCAGTCGCTCGAGCCGACACAGTTCGATCCGGCGGAGGCGCGGCGCACCTTTCGCGTGGCGGTGGACAATTACGCGGCGCTGGTTTTGGTCGAGCCGCTTGTCGCGCGAATCGGCGCCGCCGCGCCTGGGATGATGGCGGAGTTCCGCCCCAGCGGCACGCTGGATCTCGTCGACCGGCTGGACAATGGCGATCTGGACCTTGTCATCGGCGTCGTCGGCCCGCTCGGCGCGAGGTTCTCTCACCAGCCGTTGCTGAACGACGGGTTCGTCGCGGTGATGCGCGCGGATCATACCCAGGCGGCGGCGGACAGCGTGTCGGCCGAGACATTCGCCGCCTTGCCGCGGCTGGAATTGTCGTCGGTGCATGTGCCGACCGATGTCGTCGATCAGGCATTGGCCCAGGACGGATTTCTGCCGCGTGCCGCGTTGCGCGTGCCGTTCGTGTCCGCCGCCGGCATTTTGGCGGGGTCCGACCGGGTGGCCGTGTTTCCGCGCCGCATGGCGGAGGAACTGGCGCAATTCCGGCCGTTGTGCGTGCGGCCGCTGGCTTTCGCGACCGCGACGTTCGAGGTCGCGATGATCTGGCCCAAAAGGCTCGACAATCAGGCAACGCATCGCTGGTTGCGGGACAGGGTCGTCGCGGTGAGCGGGAGCCTGACTCGAACAACTCGCCTGGACTCTGCTATGCTGCGGATCGCAATGTCCGAGCATCGCCGCATCATCCACATCGACATGGATGCGTTCTATGCGTCCGTGGAGCAGCGCGACAATCCGGCGCTGCGCGGATTGCCTCTCGCGGTTGGCGGATCCCGCGAGCGCGGCGTGGTCGCGGCGGCGAGTTATGAGGCCCGGAAATTTGGCGTTCACTCGGCGATGGCGTCGGTGACGGCGAAGCGCAAATGCCCCGAGTTGGTCTTCGTTCCGCCGCGATTCGATGTGTATCGCGCGGTGTCGCGGCAGATCCACGCGATCTTCGCGTGCTACACGTCGCTGATCCAGCCGCTGTCTTTGGACGAAGCGCATCTGGACGTCACCAATCCGCTGATCGACCTCGGCTCGGCGACGGCGATCGCGCGGGAGATCAGCGGCCGCATCCGCGAGGAAACCGGACTGACCGCGTCGGCGGGCGTCTCCTACAACAAATTTCTCGCCAAGCTGGCATCGGATTACCGCAAGCCGGACGGGTTGTTTGTCATCACACCGAAGATGGGACCGGCGTTCGTGGAGACGTTGCCGGTCGGAAAATTCCACGGCATCGGTCCCGCGACCGCCGCGAAAATGAATGTCACTGGGCATTTTCACCGGAGCCGATTTACGCCGGCAGTCGCGCGCGTTCCTGACGGCGCGATTCGGCAAATCCGGCGATTACTACTACGCCGCCGCGCGCGGGGAGGATGACCGCCCCGTGGTCGCGGACCGCCAGCGCAAGTCGATTGGCGCCGAAACGACTTTCGCGCGCGACCTGTCGACGTGGGAGGAAGTCCCGCCCGTGTTGACGCCATTATTCGCCAGGATCTGGGCCGCCTGCGAAGGGTCCGACCTCGCGGCGCGCACGGTGACGGTGAAGGTCAAATATGCCGACTTTCAGCAGGTCACCCGCGGACGATCGGTCGCGGATGGCGTCAGCAGCGAGGCGATCATGCGGGAGATCGGCTTCGACCTGCTGCGGCCACTGTTTCCGCCGCGGCGGGGCGTGCGCCTGTTGGGCGCCACGTTGTCGAATTTCAGTGCCGGAACCGGGCAGGCGCGGCGGCAACTGGCGCTTGGGCTCGGGTGAGCTTTTCGTGCCGCCCGTCGCGGGGCCGCTGCCGCGTCACGGCCGGCCACCGAGCCGGCGATTTCTCGCGGCACATCGCTGGATTTACCCGCCGTCACTCAGCACACGCGAGCAATGGCCGGATCTGCTCGATCCGCCGTTCGATCATGCCAACCCGCTCGCGCACATACGGGCCCGGCGGCGAGGCAACCCAAACCAGCGGTCGCGGCAGCACGCTGATGAGTTGCGCTGCCTCCCGCTGCGACAGGTCCGCCGCCGGCTTGTGGAAGAAATGCCGGGACGCTGCCTCCACACCATAAATCCCTGGGCCGAATTCCACGATATTCAGGTAAACCTCCAGCACCCGCCGCTTCGGCCACAGCAGAGCGATCTGCGGAGTCAACCACGCTTCAATCGCCTTGCGGATCGGATCGCGGCCCGGCCACAGCAGCAGGTTCTTCGCCGTCTGCATGGTGATCGTACTGGCACCGCGTGGCCGTTTGCCATCCTCCCAGACCTCGACCTGGCCGCGCAGCGCGCCGATATCAAAACCAGACGTTTCTTCACAGAACCGGTTATCCTCGGACGCGATCAGCGCGCGCGGCAACGTCGCGGCGATATCCTGATACGCGACCCATCGCTGCCGAAGCGGATAGCCTTGCGCGAGGCGGATCACCATCAGCGGCGTGATCGGCACCGGCACGAACCGGAACGTCACGATCAACGCCAGGGGCAAGGCGATCAGCAGCACGAGCACTCGCGTGATGAGCGTCGGCACCCGGCCTTTGGTCGGGTTCGGCCGTCGCGTATCGGACGCGAGATCGCGCGCCCGATACGTCCTGTCCAGAACACCCGGTGGCCTCACGGCGATCCCAGGCTGCCGCGGCCGCGCATCCGGTGGTTCAGGCGCCGCGCGCCGGCCACACCGGCTGATGATACCCCAGCGGGACCGACGGCCGCGCCCAGTACGTCGGCGTCTCCGACAGGCGCACGACGGGTTTGAGGTGGCGCAATTTACCGGAGGGCGTATCCGAAACCATCGACCAACGGTCCAGTTCCGCCGGAGTGAATTCCGCCGGAGCATCGCGCGCCGCGCTGCCGGGCACCTCCCCCAGGTCGACGATCCATTTGCCGATCTGCGCCAGCGAGGTGCGCACCAGCCAACTGCCGCCCTCGCGTCGCGCGCCGCTGGAGCGCGACCATCGCGCCGAACGCCATCAGATATCCGGTGCAATAATCGATGGCCGAGACCGGGTAGAATTGCGGTCCCGGCGTTTTGCCCGGCACCACTTCGGCCTGGCGCGCGGTGATGCCGCTGACCGTCTGGATGACCGTGTCGAAACCGCGGCGGGAAGCCCAGGGGCCGGCGTGGCTGAACGCGCAGAGGGAGACGTAGACGAGGCCGGGACGGATCGCGGCCAGTTCCTCGGGCGACAAACCGCGATTGCCCAATGTTCCGGGTCGGTAACCTTGCGAGAACACGTCCGCCTCGCGCACCAGGCCACGCAGGATATCGACATTCCGTTGTTCCCTCAGATCGAGTTGCGCGGACAGCTTGCCATGCCCGGTGTCGAATTCCTGGTAACCGAGGTTGGGCAGATGCGCGCCGGTGATCTTCATGACGTCCGCGCCATGTTCGGCCAGCGTGCGCGCGCAGGTCGGGCCGGCGAGCACGCGGGTCAGGTCGAGCACGCGCATGCCTGACAGCGGCCGCGCGCCGGCGGGCAGCGGTTCCGGCGGCGCTTCGCCGATCTTGATAATCTCCAGCAGAGGCAACGATGCGATCGCGGCGGCCTGCGGATGCTGGGCCCACTCCGCATGCGTGCGCACCATGCCGCCGGCGCCTTTGGCGGCGATGATCGCTTCCTCCAGGTCAGCGGCGTTCCAGTTCAGCACGGCTTTCGCCACCGCGTCGCGGTCCTCGGGTACGCCGAGCACGCTCAGCGCGGCGGCGCGATGATTGGGGAAGTTGGCATGCACGTAGCTCCAGCGGCCATCCTTGGTGGGATAGACACCCATGATGGAGTTGCGCGCGTGGGAGACTTCGCCTTCGCCGAGTTTCATGTAGTGGCCACTGCGCAGCGACGCTGTCGCGTGGCGCACATCGACGGCGACCGACTGGCGGCGTCCGGTGCGCATTTCCCACAGATCGGCGGCGGCGAGACCCGTCGCGGCCAATGTCGCCGCGCCGGCTTCGGCGATGCGGAACGGCGTCGGCAGGATCGGGTCGGTGTCAGCCGAGATCTCAACCGAGGAAGCGCGGTCGGCCGGTATCCCGGCGGCGGGTAGGATCGAGCGCAGGGCATTGTGCGACATGGACATTCACTCCCGGTTTGATTGGGCGGCGCGAGAGTTTGCCCGGTTTCCGCCGCGCCGGAAATGCCCGTGGCGGCGGCGCGGCTTTATGTCCAGGCCGCGACCTCAAGCCAGGTGCTCTGATACGTCGCGCCTTCGCCCATGTCGGTATAACCGTCGGCGCATAGCATGTTGACCGTTCCGCCGGCGGTTTCCGTATCAGGCCGCTGACCGGGCACCAGCACGACGCCGGGTTGGATCTCATCGCGCACGCGCAGCACCAGGCCGACCTCGCCGCGCTCGTTGCGTAAGCGCACCCGTTGACCATCCCGCAAACCGCGTGACGCCGCGTCCGCCGGATGCAGCACCGCGTGCGGCGCCCCCTCTCGCCCGCGCAGGAAGGCATTGCCGGAAAATGCCGTGTGGCTCTGGAAATAGCCCGGGGTCGTCAACAGGCGCAGCCGCTCGGGGCCGGTTTGCGCCGGATCCGGGCGCCAGTCGGGCATTGGCGGTAGACCTTGTTTCGCCAGCGTTTCGGAATAGAATTCCAGTTTCCCCGATGGCGTGCGGAACTCTTGCCCGCCGCGCGGACCGACGGACACCGCCTTGCCATCCAGCAGCGTCGCTGGATCGAAGGCGGTCACACCACCGGTCGCACCTCGGAACAATTCCCGCACCAGATCCGGCGCCGACATGCGGAACACCGGATCGGTCAGGCCCATGCGCGCCGCGAGCGTTTGTGTCAGGCGGTGATTCGACCACGCCTCGGCTTGCGGTTCCACCACGCGTTGACCGTATTGCATGTAATACGTGCCGTATGCGCGATAGAAATCGTCGGTCTCCAGATAGGTCGTTGCCGGCAGCACGATATCGGCGAACTTCGCTGTCTCCGTCATGAACGGATCGTGCACGACCGTGAACAGGTCGGCGCGCGCCAGGCCAGCGCGGGTGCCGGCGGTATCGGGGTTCGTCACCGCCGGATTGTTCGCGGCGATAAACAAGGCGCGGATCGGCGGATCGTTCAGTTCACGCAACGCCTCGCCCAGTTTCAGATGATTGATGGTTCGCGTTTCAGCCGGTCCGGATGGCTTGCGCAACGCGTTGTAGTTCAGTTCGAACCCGGCCGCGGTGGCGACCAACGCGCCGCCGCCGTACGGCCATAGGCGCCCGTCACGCCGGGCAGTAACGCCACCGTGCGCAGGTTCTGCCCGCCGTCGGTAAAGCGGCTGAGCCCGAACCCGATCCGGATGAACGACGTCCTGGCCGCGGCGTACCAACGGGCGAAAGTCTCGATATCCGCCACGGGCAAACC
>CAVRDN010000066.1:0-49488 GCA_963719675.1 uncultured Alphaproteobacteria bacterium
GACAACGGAGCGTCTTGCTTCTTCTGGCCGAGCAATGTGACCACGGTCCCGGTGCCGCCGTCGGGCTCAGGCGCGGTCTGGAACAAATCCCCCGTGTACTCTCCGGACAGTTGCAACGTGGCACTGCCAATGCCCGTGACGGACAACAGGCCGGTATCGTCCACGCCCGCCGATCCGCCGGAGAGGTAAAGGACGCCCGGTAGGTCGATGGAACCGCCGGCTTCGATCGCGGTGGCGATGGCGGTCGCGCCTGGCGCGATGATCAGGGTACCGCCGTTGTCCACCGTCGCGCCGCTCGTGACGCCGGCGGCCTGCACCGCCTCCCGGCCGCCGCCGCTCACCAGCGATCCGATACTCACGCCCAGAGGCAGAACCTCCATGATCGAGCCGGTACCGAGCACATCCGTACCGCTCGCGATGCCACCGGAACGCACGTTCTGGTCGCCGGAAATCAGCACCGCGCCGCTGGCCTCGCCGAAGACGAGATCGATCCCGCCGCTGATGATCGCCGCGCTGGCGGAGGCGCCTGACAGCACGGTCTCCTGACCACCGCCCATCACCACGGTACCACGCGCGACGCCACCGGCGTTCAATTGCGCGACGCCGCCACTTTCCACCAGTGTGCCGAGGCCGGTTCCACCGCGAAACATGTATTCGTAACCGCCGCTGAGCACGGTGCCAGTGGCAACGGACCCGGCGTACACGAACAGTTTGCCTCGCGCGCTCACCACGGTCCCGTCGGCCTGACCGCTGGTGAAAACATACTCGGGACCGTTGACCAGCGTATCGCCGAACGTCGCGCCGCCATACACGTATTCCGCGCCAGCGTTGACGATCGTGCCGCTGGCGATGCCGCCCGCGTTCACCGTCTCGACGCCGCCATTGGACACGACCGTGAAGCTGGCCGCGCCGCCGGACGCCACCGTCTGGTTGCCGTTCGCGCTCACCACGCTGAAGTCAGCGGCGCCCCCGGAGACCACGAGCACATTGCCGCTGTCGTTGACGTTGGTCTCGCCGGCGACGCCGCCGAGCGAGACGACGGCGGTGCCGCCGCTGTTCACCGTCGTGGCGCTCGCGACGCCGCCCGAGGAAACCACCAGGTAACCGTTGTTATCGACCGCGGTGCCGCTGGCCACGCCGCCGAACAACACCTCCGCGGTCCCACCGTTGCTCACGGTGGTGGCATCGGCGGTGCCGCCAAAGGACACGGTGAGGAGATCGCCGGCATTCAGCGACAGGCCGACACTCGTCACGCCCGAACTCAAAGTGATGCTGGCCATACCGCGCGACGTCTCCTGAACGCTGAGGGCTCGCCCGGCGCCATTGGCCGTGCCGCTCGTTGCCTGCCGCGGCGCGACGGAATCCGCCCCGCCCGATACGGCCTCGGCGGGTGTGCCAATGCCGCCTTGTTCCCCTGGCCGGAGCGGCGCGCGTCGCGGGGCACGCCAGCCCGGCCAACGCCGCTCACGGAACCGGTGCCGACCCTGTCGCGGAACTGGCGATACCCGCGAACAACCGGAGATCGCCCGCCATCATCCCTCGTCGCGCCAGCGACCAGACCGGTGCTCACGCCGCGTGAGATGTGCAATCGCGGGTCGCGGGTTTCGCTCACGCTACGATTCGCCTGTCCGCGCCGAAACAATCCCGAACCCGGCGCGGTCGATGGAGATCCAACATGGCGCGAACTTTTTCCGCGCAGCGTGGGCTTTATTGCCCGTCAACCCGCTTAACCGTGTCAGCCGGGTGCCTGTCAAGGTGGTCCTGTCGCGGTCATCGCGAGCCGCGTCGCAGGATCGCCGGCCGGACCAACGGCGCGGTCACCGGATCCGCGCACCGCGCCGCCTCACCCCCGTCAGACGGGCCTCGCCGCGCCCTCCCGGTTGGCGCCCCCATCCGCGGCCCCGGCAACGCCGACAGCGTCGTATCCCGCCAATCGCCACCAAACGACCAGACCGAACAGCAGCAGAGACGCCAGGCCGCCAACATAGAAGAATCGCGTCGTCAGCGTGGTGATCGCCGGAGCGAACAGGCCAAGCACGACAATCCCGGCCTCGATCAGGTTCACCGGCCGCCGGGTCTGACTGCGATCGCGCACCATCAGCAGGATCGCGTTCGCCAGCATCGGCATGTCGTACCGAAACACGTACGGCATCGCCAGAAACGTCCCGATTTGCAGCGCCGCGATCGACAGATCGGTGACGCCTCGCCGAAAGCAGAGGCATACGATCGCCATCACCACGACGCCGACGCCGGCCTGGACCGCGTGCGCGACCGGCACGGCCACGCCGAACAGCACCAGGTTCGCCATGATCGTCGGCTTGAGATAATTGTTAACGCTCCGATCCAGATAGGCGGCGTGACCGGACAGCGTCTCCACCCAGGCCGGCCAGATATCCCATCCGAACAGGAGACCGCTCACCACTACCAGCAACAGCGCGGTTATCGCCGCGGCCGCCAGAGTCCGCCAGTACCCGGCGGCGATCAGGGCGAACGGGATCAGCACGCCCAACTGCGGTTTGATCGTGGCGAGGCCCAAAAGAACGCCGCCCCATATCGGCCGCCCCCGCATCAATCGCATGCCGGCGACGATCAGCGCCGAGGTCAGCAGTCCGTTCTGCCCCTGCACCAGCGGCAGGATCGTGACCGGGGCGAGGAGCACGAACCAAACCATCGGCGTGCGCACCCGGCTCCCGAACACCGCCCACAGGAACAGCGCCAGCGTGCCGATATCCCACACGAGGTAAGCGATCCGGTACGGCAACCAGCCCAATGGCCAGATCGCGAACAGATAATCCGGCGGATAGGGATACGGAAACGTCTGACGCAGCGCGGGTTCCAGCGTCAGTTGAAACGCGTGCAGGGCATCGCCGTCATACAGCAGCGCCGCATGCCCCATTTGAGCGAAACGGGCGAAGGACCATTGCGCGAAAAAATCGGTGAAGGCGAGGAAGTGACCCGAGGCGCCGCGCACGACCGGTGGGATTTCCAGCCCGGCGAACGCCGCGAAGGCGAGCAGGACCGCCGCCCCAAGCGAACGCGCGCCGAACGGCGACAGCGTCATCGGAAGCCGAAGCAAGCGTGGCGAGGGAGCGCTGGGCGGGCTCAATGTCGCGGGGGGTGGCGCGCGCGATCCTCACTCATAGACGAACGCGCGGTCATCCAGATCGATCGCCGGGAGTTCGTCCTTCTCGTTCCAGTAGTCCTGGGTATGCTGCCATTCCGGCTTGTCGCCTCGTTTCGGCAACAGATGCATTCCGCGCATCAGATAGCCGGGGTTGAAGTTCTCCGGATCGATCCACGGCAGTAACGGCATGTCCTTGTCCTCGGGCCGCAACGCGGGCGTCACCTTTCGCGCGCCCTTCGCCTTCATGTGATTGAGCAGGCGGCAGACGAAATCGGCGACCAGATCCGACCGCAGCGTCCAACTGGCACGGAAGTAGCCGAACACCCACGCCATGTTCGGCACGCCGGTAAACATCATGCCGCGGTATGTGACGGTGTCGGAGAACACCAGCGGCTTGCCGTCGATCGTGAAGTCGATATCCCCCAGCACGTTGAGATTGAAGCCGGTGGCGGTGACGATGATGTCGGCCTCCAGCAGCTTGCCCGACTTCAGCTGGATTCCGGTCTCGACGAAGCGTTCGATCTCATCGGTGACGACCGAGGCCTTCCCGCTGGCGATCCCCTGAAACATGTCGCCGTCCGGAATGAACGCGAGCCGTTGCCGCCACGGCCGGTAGCGCGGCGTGAAATGCGTGTCGACGTCGTAGTCCTGACCCAGATAGGCCTTCACGCCGGCGAGCAGTTCCTGCTTCACCGTCTCGGGTTCGCGGAACGTGCGCTCGGTGAAGACCGCCTGCTCGTGCAGGATCTTGCGGCGCACGATTTCGTGGATCCAGGTTTCGTCGATGCCCAGTACGCGCAACTCGTCGGCGATGGCGATGGCATTGCGTCCAATGCGGAAATACGTGGGCGAGCGCTGCAGCATCGTGAGGTGGCGGCAATCCGGCGCCATCGCCGGAACGATCGTGGCCGCCGTGGCGCCCGAGCCGATGACGATCACATCCTTGCCTTTGTAGTCCAGATCGTCCGGCCAGTTCTCCGGATGCACGATGCGGCCTTTGAAGCTGGCCATGCCGTCCCATTCGGGCGTGTAGCCTTCCCGGTGCCGGTAATACCCCTGGCACATCCACAGGAAGTTCGTGGTGAAACGGACCGTTTCTCCGGTGTCGGCCTTGATGGCCTCGATCGTCCACAGCGCCTGATCGCTGGACCAGGACGCGCGCGCGATCCTGTGCCCGTAGCGGATATGGCGGCCAAGATCGTTCTCCTCGATCACCTCGCCCATGTAGGACAGGATCTCGGCCGCGGTCGCGATCGGCGCGCCGGTCCACGGCTTGAACCGGTAGCCGAACGTATAAAGGTCGCTGTCCGACCGGATGCCGGGGAATGTGTGCGTAATCCAGGTCCCCCCGAAACTCTCCCGCGCCTCCAGTACCACGAAGCTCGTTCCTGGGCATTGCTTCGTCAGATGATACGCGCCACCGACCCCGGAAATGCCGGCGCCGACGATGAGGACGTCGAAGTGTTCGGTCGTCGCGGTGGAGACCGGTCGGTTGAGAGTGACGGTATCGGGCATGGCGCAAATCTTCCTTGGTGGCCGGCGGTTGTTTCAGGCGAGCGTCACGACGGCGTTTATAGGCCAGTATCGCGTCTGGTGTCCGCGGCCTTGATCGAGATCAAACGAGGCACCTATATCTGGCACGGTTCGTGCCCAGGGGGATTTGCGCAAGGGGGATTTGCGCAAGGGGGATTTGCGCAAGGGGGATTTGCGCAAGGGGGAACCGATCGGCCGGCACCGCCGGTTGGCCGGTTCACCAAATTACCAGCTTTCGGGGTCCATGCTCGAACATGCTCTTATAGGGTGATGCGTGGTAAAAACGATCGAACCAGTTCGCGAAGAAACCGTTTTGTATGGTAACGCCGAGAACCTCGAACCAGCCATGATTTGGATCGAAAAACGCCGCACTGTTGCGCGTGTCGAACAGCACCGCATGCCCGCTCCCGGCCGCGCGAAAAAACTTTGCTGCCGGAGAAAGGCACAGCATTGCGACACATCGTTCCCGCAGCACCGTGTTGACGATGTCGAGTGAAGACGTGAGCGTGGCGTTCGTGACAATTGGGGAGGACGGCTTGCGTTCCGTCCTGGTTCGCTCAAGTATCCTGGGAGTTGTGTCCCCCACGCGCAGATTTCTGGATGTGATCTCAAACGTTTCGCCCGTCTGGTTCATAACGGCCAATATTTGCTGCGCGCGATCGCCTGCGAACGCCGTGAAGCTCATCGGCGGCGTCTGAAGCCGCGCCGCCGCGAGACTGAAGCATATATTGTAGCAGCACCCCCCGGAGGCATTGGCGAATAGTTCGTCGTCGGGGATCGCTTCTTTTAGCGAGCTGATGACCTCGCTCTGCCTGTAAGCGTGGCGGAAATACCCTTGGGCGTTTGTTCCATTATGGGCCGGAAATTCGTCGATGACCTGGGTCAGGGTCGGCATGGCGGTTTTCCTGTTTTTTCCTTACGCAACGGGACGGCGCGAGAGTTATGCTCGCAAGTTGGGAGGCCCCGGGGTTGGGAGGCCCCGGGGTTGGGAGGGCAGCGAATGCTTGATCTTCTCGCGAAATCATCGACCTCTTTCAACGCGCTTTTCGCGGATGCCTGGCCGGTCCGGCTCCCGCGGGCGCCTGGAGGAAGCGACGCACGTCGGGGGTACGCCCAACGCGACCGCCCACACCTCGCGCAAAATACCAAACTTACCGAATGAAGCAATCCTGGAGGCCCGCGGGAACGCTATTTGGGGAGAACGATTTGCTCCTCCCAGTATGCCTTGACCTCTCGGACCAGGGCATCCGGCAACGGCAGGAACTGCAGCGCGCTGGCCATGTCCTGGCCGCTGTCCATGGCCCACTGAAAGAACGCGAGCATGTGTTTGGCGTGGTCCGCTTCCTTTGGATACCGATGGATCAGGGCGAACGACATCGCCATGATCGGGTAGGCGTCCGGCGCCGGCGAGTCGCTCAGCAGGACGGCGAAATCGTTCGTTTTCCGCCAATCGATGTTCTCGGTCGCGGCCCGCAGGCTGGCGGCGGTGGGCGGTACGAACGCGCCGGCCCGGTTGCGCACCAGCCCGTACGCCAGTTTCGCCCGCAACGCGTAGCTGTATTCGATGTAGCCGATCGCGCCGCTCACCCGGGCGACGCTGTCCGCGACGCCGCCGCTGCCTTTGGCGCCGACTTCGACCGGCCACGCCAACCGTGTGTTGACGCCGACCTTGACCTTCCATTCGTCGCTGACCTTCGACAGGAAGTCGGCCCAGTTGTAGGTGGTGCCGGATCCGTCGGAGCGATAGATGACCAGGATCGGCCGATTGGGCAATTTCAGGTCCGGATTGAGCGCGGCGATGGCCGGATCGCTCCAGTTCGTCACCTTGCCCAGGTAGATCTCCGCGAGCAGTTGGCCCGTGAAGCGCAACTGGCCTGGACCGATGCCCGGCAGGTTGACCAGCGGCACGATGCCGCCAATCACGATCGGAAATTGCGCCAGCCCGTCGCGGAGCAACTGCGCCTCGTCCAGAGGAGCATCGGAAATCCCGACATCGACGACTTCGGAGCGGATCTCCGCGACCCCGGCGCTGGAGCCGATCGGCTGGTAGACAAACCGGTCGCCGCTGCGCTTCTCCCATTCGGCGGACCATTGCTTCACGATCGGGTACGCGAAGGTGGAACCCGAACCGAGGATCTCCTCGGCGGCGGCGAGACGGGTGGCCGGACCGGCGACGGTTATCGTCACCCCCAGCCAGATCAGACAGACCATGAAGCTGCGTGGCACGGTTCGGCCCCCCGGGTTGCGCGATGATCGCGAGCGAATGGCGACGGATGATGTCAACGACCCGTGACGATAGGTTCGTGATGGCTGGCGTCAATGAACTTCGTCACACCAGCGGACTTATCGCCGCGCCGCTGCCCGCCCATGGCCCTCGGGTCCGCCGCGCCGCCATAAGCCGCGATCCCGCCGGCATCCCGCCGGCATCGCGCTGGCATCGCGCTGGCGTCCCGCCGGGGGCACCCGGCGCGGGCTCGTTGTCGCGTCCCGCGCGGATTCCGGCGACACATGCCGCCGCGGCACAGCCTGGCGGTCGATCCCGCTGGACCCTCACCCGCCGCCGGAGTAGTGGGTCAGCATGGACCGTATCGCCTCGATCACCCGTACCACGACCGAAACCGACATCACCGTCACCCTCAACCTGGACGGCACGGGCAAGGCCGACATCGCCACCGGCATCGGGTTTCTCGACCACATGCTGACGGCGCTGACGCGGCATGGGCTGTTCGACCTGACGGTGCGCGCCAAGGGCGACCTGCACATCGATTTCCATCACACCACGGAGGACGTGGGCATCGTCATCGGCCAGGCGTTTCGCAAGGCGATCGGCGACAAGCGCGGCATCAGCCGATTCGGCCACGCGCTGATCCCGATGGACGAGACGCTGGCCGAGGCCGCCGTCGATATCTCCGGCCGCCCGTTCCTGGTGTGGAACGCTGATTTCGGGCGGCCGAAGATCGGCGAGATGGACACCGAGTTGTTCGAGGAATTCTTCCGCGCGCTGGCGTTCAACGCGATGATCACGCTGCACATCAACCGCCGCGCCGGGCACAACGCGCATCACGTCGCCGAGGCGTGCTTCAAGGCCACCGCCCGTGCGCTGCGCGCGGCGTGCGCGCTGGATCCCCGCGCGGAGGGCGCGATTCCGTCGACCAAAGGGTCGCTGTGATGAACGGCCAAAGGGTCGCTGTGATGGACGGCCAAGGGGTCGCTGTGACGAACCACCAAAGGGTCGCCGCGATGGGTCCCGCGGGGTCGCCGTGAAGATCTGGACGGCACATGAGCGCCACAACACCACGCCGGTGCTGCTGCGCGAGGGCTTCTCGTTCGGCGCGCTGATTTTCGGCCCGTTCTGGCTGGCGGCGCACCGGGCCTGGATCCCGGCCCTCGGCGCGTTCGTGCTCGCTCTGCTGATCCCCCTGCTGAGCCGCCCACCCGCGTCGTTGGTCCTGCTGCCTGGACTGGCGCTGCTGCTGGGCTTGTCCGGCCGCGACCTCGTGCGCTGGTCCATTGCCCGCCGCGGCTACCTCGAGTCCGATGTCGTCACCGGGCGCGATGAGGACGAGGCAGCGGCCCGGCTGCTCGCGGCCCGCCCGGACCTGGTGGAGCGGTCGATGGTGGCGGAGACGGCGCCATGATCACCGTGGCCGTCGTGGACTACGGCAGCGGCAACCTCGCCTCCGCCTCGCGCGCTCTGGCCCTGGCGGCCGAGCGGGCCGGCATCGCCGCCACCGTTCGGGTGACCGCCGACCCCGACGCGGTCGCGGCGGCGGATCGCATCGTGCTGCCGGGTCAGGGCGCGTTCGCCGACTGCGCGCACGGCTTACAGTCCGTATCCGGCATGTGGGACGCCATCGACCGCGCCACCCAGGCCGGTGCCCCATTCCTCGGCATTTGCGTGGGCATGCAGCTGATGGCCGAGCGGGGACTGGAGCATGCCGTGACCCCCGGCTACGGCTGGATCAACGGGCGACATGGCCGAGATGGAGGCCGCCGGCCTGCGCTTGCCGCAAATGGGCTGGAACGGTCTGGACTTCGAACCGGGGGCGCATCCCTTGCTCGAGGGTTTACATCCCGGCGATCATGCTTATTTCGTGCATAGCTACGCCTTGGTGGGGGGTGATCCGTCGCAGACGATCGCGACCACCGATTATGGCGGGCCAGTTGTCGCCTTCGTCGCCGCCGGCAATCGCGCCGGCACGCAGTTTCACGTTGAAAAAAGCCAGGAGGTTGGCATCCGTATCCTGACCAATTTCCTGCGCTGGACGCCCTGACGCCATGCCCGCGCCCACCTTGCCCGTCCCGGATCGGCCCGCGCCGCACTTTCTCGTCGAGCATGTCGAGGAACTGGACGACGACGACCTCGCCGCCCTCTGCGAGGCGACCGATGCCGCCATCATCGAAGGCGGCGGCTTCGGCTGGATCAATCCGCCCGGACGGCGCGCGCTCGAAAGCTACTACCGCGGCATCCTGCTGGTGCCGGAGCGCGAGTTGCATCGTCGTGCGCATGGACGGGATCATCGTCGGCTCGGCGCATCTGGTGAAGCCGCCGCGCAACAACGAGGCGCAGGCATTCGCCGCGCAGTCTGATGCATTCGTTCGTCGCGCCATACGCGCGCGGACACGGGCTGGCGCGCATGCTGACCGAGGGCGTCGAGAGCCGGGCGCGGGAACTTGGCTACCACGTGCTCAATCTGGACGTGCGAGAAACCCAGGCGGCGGCGATCCACATGTACGAAACGCTCGGGTTCGAGCGGTGGGGCACGCACCCGAACTACGCGATGGTGCGCGGCAAGATCGTGCAGGGATATTATTACTGCAAGCGACTGCGGCAGCGTAAGAACCAGGCCGCCGAGCAGTGATCGCGGGATCTCCCTGATGCCTCTGACCCTCTATCCCGCCATCGACCTGAAGGACGGACGCTGCGTGCGGTTGCGCCGCGGCGACATGGATCAGGCGACGATCTACGCCGACGACCCGGCGGCACAGGCGCTCGCCTGGCGCGACGCCGGATTCCAATGGCTGCACGTCGTCGATCTCAACGGTGCATTCGCCGGAAGGCCCGTCAACGCCGAGGCGGTCACGCGGATCCTGGCCACGGTCGATCTGCCGGTGCAACTCGGCGGCGGCATTCGTGACATCGCGGGGATCGCGGCCTGGCTCGAGGCCGGGGTGCGCCGGGTGATCCTCGGTTCGGCGGCGGCGAAAAATCCCGCCCTTGTCCTGCGGGCCTGCAAGACGTTTCCTGGCCGTATCGTTGTCGGAATCGACGCCCGCGACGGCCATGTCGCCACCGAAGGCTGGGCTGAAACCTCCACCATGCGCGCCACCGAACTCGGGTTGCGGTTCGAGGACGCCGGCGTCAGCCGCGATCGTCTACACCGACATCGGCCGCGACGGGATGCTGTCGGGCCTCAACCTGGATCAGACCCTGGATCTCGCGGCGAGACTGACGACGCCGGTGATCGCGTCGGGCGGGGTCGGCTCGCTCGACGACCTCGCGGCGCTGCGGCAAGCCGCGATCGGGACCCGAGTCGAGGGCGTGATCGTCGGCCGCGCACTGTATGACGGGCGCGTGACACCCGCCGACGCGCTGGCATTACTCGCGACATAAGCGGCGATCGAAGGAGGCGGGGGCGGCGAAGCGGCCGCTCCGCGTCGAACTCCACCCCGGCCGGCGGTATTTTGTTGTTGGCCGATCGGTTACAGGCTACTTTCGGTGTCAAAATTGTAACGGATTGAAACCGGCCGGCCGCTCCAGGCCGCCGGACGCGCGCATCGGGGGTGCCATGATATGAGCAGCACGATCACCATAGATGGCACGCCAGTAACGATCGAAGTGACGAATTTCTTCGAGTCCACGAACTTCGATTTCGGCAATCCGTTCAACTGGACTCCCTACACCCCGACAGTGATCGAGCAGAACGAGGGCGGGTATCTCGTCCTGGTCGAGGCCGACATCGACCTCGCGGGCATCGAGGGCGAGGGTTCCGGTCCGATCACCAACCCATATTATTCCGTGATCGTTTCGGCTGGCGAGTCCGCCTACAGCACGGGGCTGATCGTTTCGGACGCCGGCGCGGATTTGTATGTCGAAGGCTATCTGGAGATCGATTGGGTCGGTATCCAGAACATGGGCATCATCACGATATCGCCCGGCGGAGTTTTGCAGGCCAACGTTCCGATCGGCAACACCCTGCTGACCGCCTTCGTCGGCGGCTTGTTCGAAAGCGGCGGCACGTTCTACAACTCCGGCACGCTCAATTCCGGAAGCGAGATCCAGGGCGGCGTCTTTCTGGGCGGCGGTCCCATCACCCAGTCAACTCTGGGCGAGATCAGCAACGACACCACGCTCGCGAATCTGGCATTCTACGGCGATCTCGACCTGACGCATCCCCACTATAACATCATCGATCTGAATAACGTCGCGTTCGGGAATTATGCCGGAGTGGCGCCCGAGATCCTGCTGAACGGGACCGGCGGCGCATTGCAGACGACCGGCGATCTGACGCTGGCCAATGTCACGGTCGTGTTCGGCTCAGGCGTGGGATCGATCGCGTCGGAGGGCACCAACAGCACGCTGACCATCGCGCCGACGACGACACTGGAGCTCGATAACTCGGATTTCTATGTCGCCAATACCGATACGCTGATCAATCAGATCGAAATCGACAGCGATAAGTCGAACCAGATCCTCAGCTTCGCGGGCCAGGCTTTCATCGAGGTCATCGTCAATCCCAACAACGGCATTTACGTGCCGATGGCCGCCGGCGTGTTCGAAAACGCCGGTGAGATTGTGTTGAGCAACGCCCAGTCGACGAATACGATTTTTGACATTGGCTTCACCAATGAGGCGGGCGCGCTGCTGTCGGTCAACAACGCCACGCTCGGCGACCATCAGTTCACCAGCACGTTCGAGAATGCCGGCTCTTACCAGATCGGATCGGGTGGCACGGTCGAAGCCTACGATCGGAACTTCCTCAACGACACGGGCGGCGTGATCGAGATCAGCGCGGACGCGGTCGGCGCGGGAACACTGTCTCTCGGCACGCTCAACATCCAGGCGGGCGGCAACGTTTTCACCACCGCGCCCAGCCTTTATGTCAACAACGGACTGATCGAACTCGATACCAGCGCGCCGCCGGGTTCCAACACCACGCCATTGTTCTACATCGGCGCCGGCACGACGTTCAACTCCACGGGCGCGATCCTGTTCACCAACAACGGCTCGATCGTTCTCGGCGCCGGATTGATGGAAATCCAGAGCGGCGTGACGATCAATGGCGGCACGATCGAGGGCAACGGCGGAACCATCCTCGCCGACGACGGCACGATCGAGAACGCGCTGCTCTCGGGCGAAGTGAATCTGACCACGCAAGGCGGGAACGCGGGGGTCATTTGGCTGTACAACGACAGCTACGCCGCGAACGCGTTTTCGCAGTCCGTCATCAACGTCGCGCAACAGGACATCTCGCTGTTTCTGCGCGACGATTCCGGTCTGGCGAACCTCACCCTCAATCTCGGCGTCGCCGGCGATCCGCGCACCACGTTGTGGCTGGAAAGCACGATCCTGACCATTCAGGCGACGGCCACGCTGAACACCGACGCGAGTTCCACGACCATCACAAATGGCGTTATTCCCAACGCCGGGCCGCTGACCACCACGCTGTACAACGCCGGTCTGATGCAGGCTCTGACCGGCGTACTCGACATCTCGACCACCGGGTTCGAGAACGCCGGCCAGTTCACCATCTCCGACAATGTGATCGTGAACCTCGATGGCGTCACCGGAACGAACCTGAGCGGCGGCCAGATCACCATCGAGGACGGCGGCCAGTTCATGGTCGGCGATGTGTCCGAGCAGGACACCTTCACCAACGCGGGCGGCATCCTGGTCGAGACCGGCGGATACATCAGCGGCCTGATCACGCTGACCGCGAACGATCCTCTGGCGATCGAGACCGGGGGCATCCTGCTGAACGCCACCATCGTGGGCGGCACGATCGCCGGCGACGGCGCGCTGGCGTGGGGCACCGATGTCCTGGATACTGTTCTTTACGCGGGCGCACTGACCGTCGCGGGCCTCGTCGAGGTTGAGAACAATACGAACTTCATCGCGGCGGGCGGCGCCGCGCTGCCGGACGTCATCACCATCACCGATTCCGCGATCGGCGGCAGCAGCGATCTTTCTCTGCGTACCGCCATGACGCTCGATAACCTGACGATCGACATCGGGGCGAGCACCAACCTTTACGCCTACATCGCCGCCGACGCCGCCGTGACGCTTGGGGCGGACGTGACGATCGATCAGACCAATGCTTACGCGGGCTTCGAAACCGACGCCGGCGGTGCCGGCTCGATCGATAACAAAGCGGCGATCAACGCGGACTTCCTGAACGGCACGCTCGACATTTCCGGCCTCAACAGTTTCACCAATGACGGCTATATCAGCGTCACGAATGGCGAGACCCTGGATCTGCGTTCGTCATTCACCCAGAACGCCGACGGCGTGCTGATGATCGGCGCGGGCGCGGTGCTGGCGTTTTCCGCCGGGCTGAGCCTTACAGCGGGCGCGGTGATCGATTTCGCCGCCGGTTCGACCTTCGACGTCGATGGCGCCCTGACCGGCGGCACGATCGACCTCAATGGCGCGAACATCAGCGGCGGCGACCTGCCGGGCGAAACAGTCTTCGATGGCGTAACGATCAACGACACGCCGGTCACCATCAGCGGGACGGTGACGTTCATCGACGTGACCTACATCGGATCGCCGGTCATCGAGGGCGACCTGCTGCTTGAAGGCGGCGACACCTTCCGGCCGGAAACCCTGGGTGGCCCGCTTCCCACCATCACCATGATGGCCGGATCGGGCACGCTCGACTTCGTTACGAGCCAGACGCTGGACAATGTCGTCATCGACTTCGCGTCAACCGGGCCCGGCGCGCCAGCGATCCTGATGGCCGGCAGCGGCGCGGCCGACGCGGCGGTCACGTTCGGCCCCGGCCTGTTGCTCGACCAGGACGGCGGCGGCTCCGCCATTTTGCAGGGCACCAGCGACAACCTGAGCTCGATCGACAGCGAAGGCTCCATCGCCGCCGATCAGAGCGCCGGCACGCTGGCCGTTCAATCGCTCGCCGGCTTCATCAACGACGGCGGCATCACGGTCTCCAACGGCGATGATTTCGTCATCGACGCGCCATTCACCCAGAACGCCGATGGCTCGTTCGAGGTCGCCGGCGCCAGCACGTTGACCGTGGGCGCCGCTATGACCATCGCATCCGGCGCGACCTTGACGCTCGACCCGTCGAGCGACCTCAGCCTGGGCGGCGCGTCGGTCCAGGGCGGCCCGCCACTCGGGGGCACGGTGGTCTGGGACGGCGCGATCCTGACCGGCACCGGCGAGATGGCCGGCCTCACGCTGCTCGGCTCCCCCACCATCGAGGGCGATCTGGAGCTTGGTGACGACGACGCGTTTGCCGGACCGCCCACCGCGACCGAGGCGACGCCGACGCTGAGCGTGAGCGGGGACGGCGGCACGCTGGATGTGTTGACCAGCCAAACTCTGAGCGGCCTCGATCTCGATTTGGGTTCTCCGGATGGCGGTCCCGCCGGGCCGGCGACGCTCGCCGCCGGACAGGGCAATGTCGATGCCACGGTGACGCTCGACGTGAGTGTTATTCTGACCCAGTCCGACGCGTTCGCCACGCTGACCGGCGGTACCGACGGCAACAGCACGATCGAGAACGACGGTCAGATCAACGCCGAGGTACCAGGCGGACAGTTTTCGATCGCGTCGCTCGCCGCCTTCGTCAACACCGGCGATATCGAGGTGCAGAACGGCAATTCGCTGAACGTGACGACGATGGTCACGAATATCGGCACCATCGACGATCAGTCCGCCGTCACCTTCGCCGACGCGGTCAATGGCGACGGCACGATCATGCTCAGTGACAACGCGCGGGTGACGTTCGATGCGCCGGTCGCGGCCGGTCAGCAGATCATGCTCAACGATGGTCTGATCGAGATCGCCGATCCCATGGACTTCGCCGGCACGATCGACAATTTCGGCACCAGCGACACGCTCTGGTTTCCCGATCAGACAGTCAACAACCCGACCTACGGCGACGGCCAGCTCTCGTTCACCAATGCGGCGAACGTCACGATCACCATCGCTTTGCAGGATTTCGTGGACAATGGACCGATGCGGGAACTGCCTGACGGCCAGGACGGTTTCTTCGTCGGCTCACCCTTCGACGACAGCCTGCCGTGCTTCGCCGCCGGCACCGGGATCGCCACGCCGTCAGGGGAGGTCGCGGTGGAGGATTTGTGCGTCGGGGACAACGTCCTGCTGGCGGACGGAGCGGTTGCGCCGATCGTCTGGATTGGGCATCGCGCGGTCGATGGCGCCAGGCATCCGGATCCACGCAAGGTGTGGCCCGTCCGCGTCGCCGCCGGTGCGTTTGGGCCGGGACTGCCGCATCGCGATCTGTTGCTATCGCCCGATCACGCGGTGTTCGTCGAGAACGTGCTGATCCCGGTGAAGTATTTGATCAACGGCTCGTCGATAGCCCAGATCGCCGCGAACAGCGTCACCTACTATCATGTCGAACTGGCCGAGCACGACATTTTGCTCGCGCGCGGATTGCCGGTGGAGAGTTATCTGGAGACCGCGGATCGCGCGTCTTTCATGAATGGCGGGAAGACGATCGCGCTGTTTCCCGATTTCGCGTCCGGCGGTCTGGATCGCATCCTGCGATGGGAAGCCTGGGGTCGTGCGCCCCTGGTCGTGCATGGCGAGGCGTTGGCGCGCGCGAAGGCGCGGATCGACGCGAGCATCCCGGCTGAACCGTTCGCCAAAGGCGGTCAGTCCATCAGCCGCACCGCGACCTGGTGATAGGCGTGCGACAAATAACGGAACCCGTGGCCGGTCTCCTGAATGAACTCCTGGAACGCCTTGTGTTCGCCCTGCTGCCATTGATGGTAGCCGAAATAATCATCGAACACGATCACGAGTCCCGGACGCAGTCGATCCCGCAACACCTCGAAGATCGTTTTGGTCGATTTGTAGAGGTCGCAATCGACGTGCAGAAACGCGATCGGATCCTGATGATCGCGCGACCACGCGGGCAGAGACGCGTCGAAGTAGCCGCGATGGAGATGCACATTGGCCGGGACTTTCGGTAGCTTGCCGCCGGCGTGAAAGGCGCCACGCTCGTGACCGGTACCCTGCCACGCCACGGGCAAACCCTCGAAGCTATCGAAACCATGCACGGACCGGCCGGGAAGTTGTTTGGCGATGTAACGAATCGTGCCGCCCTTGAACACACCGAATTCCAGGATCGATCCGGGCAACGTTATCTCGGCCAGCGCGTGGGTCAGCAACTGACGGGACGTATAAAACGAGAGCGCGCCCCGCATGTGCTCGGTGATGAATCGCGCCGATTGCAGAGCCGCTCGCTTCCGCAAAATCCGCGCGGGATGCAACATGCCAAAATCCAGCGCCTCCATGGTGTGGCACAGCGCGCTCTGAACGAAGCTGCGCAGGCGGAACGAGGGCACGATCAGCATAAGGAGACCTTTGTGAGGGGTTGAGCGGGGCCGCTTTCTTCCCTGTACGTCCGAGCCGTGCCCATGGCCGCGAAGAGCCGCCAGGCCGACCAGGATATAGGGCGGCGGAGTTTCCTCCCGGTTTCCCGTGACCACGTGTGCCGGTTCGGGTCTCCTGGCCGGACCTCGGGGGGCATTCTGTAACCGGCTTGATAAATTCCGAACCTTAGAAAGCGCGATGCCGCCGATTCTCGGCGCATCTCGCAACCGGATCGGGAGCCAGCGTCGATCGATGCCGAACAAGCCGCGGTGTGAACGATCGCCACGTTGGCGTGCGACAGGCGTCGCTCACCTGCTCGCGGCGCCGGCTTCGATAGGCGGTCGCGCGGTCGCGGCGCGGCCGTGACCTTCCAAACCAAATTGAAGGCCGACTATTGGGCGGGTGGGCTCCTCCTCGCCATACTCTTCCTGCCGGTCCGCGGACTGGGCTTGCTGCTGCGCCGCGATCACACCGTCAAGCGGCGAAAAGGCTGCGTCGTGATCAAGATGGTTGGCGCGGGCAGTCTGTTTCTCGCCATGCCGGCCATGCTCGAAATCCGTCGCACATTTCCAGCCGGGCGATTCTACCTGGTCGGCACGCCCGCGGTCGTTAAAGTCGCGCGGCAATTCGATTGGTTCGACGCCTGTTGGACAATCGACGATTTGTCGCTGCTCCGCCTGATCGGCTCCGCGCTCGTCGTGCTGTGGCGCATGGCGCGCCACACCGATCACCTGATCGACCTCGAGGTGCACTCGCGGTTCACCACCGTGCTGAGTGTGCTATCGATGGTGCGCAACCGGATCGGTTTCGTCGATGAGATCGTGTTCTGGCGCCGCGGCTTTTACACGCACATGACGTTCTTCAACGTGCATGGGCCGATCTATGTGTTTTATGACCTTCTGGCGAAATGGTTCGGCATCGACGTGGTGTCGGTGAGCGCGTTTCACGCCCGGTTCCGGCGGACCGTGACGGCCGCCGCGTTGCCGGCGGACCTGCGGCCGAAGCTCCCGTTCGTCGCCATTGGTCATGGCTGCTCCGATCTCGGCCGGGAACGGCAGTTGCGGCCCGATGAATGGAAGCGATTGCTGCGGCCGGTGATGCTCGCCGGGCATCAGATCGTGTTTCTTGGCGCCGCGGACGATGCGACTGCCGCGGACGCGATCATCCGCGACCTCGGTCAGGGCCAGAACCTGTGTGGCAAGCTTGGGATTACCCAGTCGGCGAAATTGATCGGGATGTCGGCGGGTTATTACGGGATCGACTCCATGCTGCTGCACTTCAGCCGCGCGCTCGGCGTCCCGGTGGTGACGGCGTTCGGCCCTACCGACCCATCGACCCGGTTGCGGCCATTGGGCTTGCATGAACGGGTCGGATACGCGCGGCTGCCATGCTCGCCTTGCATCCATGTCAACGAGACGCCGCCGTGCCAGGGCGCGCGAACCTGCATGGCCATGGCGCTCGAAAGCCTGCTCGCGCCGCCGGCGGAAACGTCCGCCATGGCGCGTGACGAGTGCACGCCGCCACCGGTGGGTTGGGAAGTCGATCCAGGCGCGGCCCGGGTGAATGAGGTTTCGGTCAGTTATTCCTGACCCGAGAACGCCAGGCTGGTCGCCTCGCGCCGGGCGGACAGCCACGTCGAAACGCCGGTGTAGCCGGACATCGCCCAAAATCGGACGCATGATCGCTGTCCTCCGCCCGCGCCGCGCGACCATCTGGTTCGCTCTGCTGTGTAGCATCGGCGCGCTGACGTCGATCTGGCGGGTCAGCGGATGGGGCAACGAACTCTCCGCCGTGGATCGGTTCTCAGAGGCAAACGCGCTGCGGGAGGTCCGCCATTTCCGCGAGATGGGCCTGACCCACGATTACGGCCTCGGGCGCGTGTTTTATCCCGGAATGTATCCGCTGGATGGGTTCGAGGCGGAGGCGGCGCTGTCGTCGACTCCGATCCAGGGTGTCTCACCCGAAGGGGTCTACACGCATTACCCGCCCGGACCCGGAATATCTGCTGTACGCCGCGGAAAAGCTGTTCGGCCCCGAGCCGGTGTGGCGGCTGCGGTCTGCTGCCGATCGCGATCGGGTGGGCGGCGACACTGTACCTCGGCTTCGCCGTGCGACGGCGCTTCGGGAGCGGGCCGGCCTGGCTGGTCATGGCCGCGTGCGCGCTGACGCCCGTGGTGACCGACGGGTTTGTCGGGCTGCATTGCCAGGGTTACGCCGCCGCTTTGATGATGATCGAGATTGGCGTCGCGCTCGGGAACGCCGCCTCGCTCGCGCCCTTCGCGATACTCGGATTTCTGCAGGGTTGGTTGAGCTTCGATTACGTGTTCCTGGTCACGTTCGCGCCCTTGGCTCTGGAACTTGTCATGCCGCGGATGGACGTCGGGTACAAGCCGAGGTGGCGCCTGGCGTTGACGCGCACGATCCTGGCCGGCGGCGGCTTCTTCCTGGCACATCTGTCGCATTTCGTGCAGGTGTGGGCCTATTGGGGCTCGCTCCACGCCACACTGGGCGATTACGTCGGTGCGATGGCGCACCGGACCGGCATCGTGGAGGTGCCGGGCGTGGTGGAAGTGCCGATGGGCCACGGCTACCTGCGACAGGCGCTGGGAAATTTGAAAGTTTACTTCTACGGGCTGCATCCGTTCAGTCCCGCGCTGACGCCGCCCGACCCGAACAATCCGGCCGAGTGGACGATGTTCCGCTTTCTGGGTCTGTCGCTCGGCCCGTGGTGGCTGCTGGTCACCGTCGGACTGATGATCCTGGAGAAGCTGTATCCACGCTCCGCCGCGCGATCGTTACGATTGGACTGGCATGTCGTGTGCGGGACAGGCATGGCGATCACCTCGCTCTGGCTGGTGATCATGGTCAATCACGCGGGCACGCAACGATACTACCTGTATCGCGATCTGTTCTTCGCTTTTTTCGTCATGGTGCTGTTTGGCGCGACCGCGTTGCATCGCTGGTGGGTCACGGCGGCGGCGCGTTCCGCGTCCGAGAGCCTGAGCACGGCGAGCACCTGAGCCGAGGCGAGGGCCGGGCTCGCTCTTGACACGGCCGTCAACCTGTCGCGCAGTTCCAACCGAACAAAGCAACAGGAAACCGGCCATGAAGTTCGGCATCTTTTATGAGCTGCAATTGCCGCGCCCGTGGGGCGTGGACGACGAGCGGCAATTGTATCAAAACGCGCTGACCCAGGTCGAACTGGCCGACAAACTTGGTTACGATTACGCATGGGAAGTCGAGCACCACTTCCTGGAGGAATATTCGCACTCCCCATCGCCCGAAGTTTTCCTCGGCGCCGCCAGCCAACGCACCAAAAACATCCGGCTGGGCCACGGCATCGTGCAGTTGACCACCAACCCGCCGCAACGCATCGCCGAGCGCATCGCCTGTCTCGACCTGGTGTCGAACGGCCGCGTGGAATTCGGCACCGGCGAATCCGGCTCGCGTCACCGAGCTGGGCGGTTTCGGCCGGGAAATGGAGACCAAACGGGAACTCTGGGAGGATTCCATCCGCTGCATCATCCCGATGTTCCAGGACAAGGGCGTCGAACTCGACACCAAATGGCACAAGATGCCATTACGCAACGTTTTGCCGAAGCCGGTTCAAAAGCCGCATCCGCCGTTGTGGGTCGCCTGTTCCCAGCTTGAAACTCTGGAGATGGCCGGCCGTCGCGGCATGGGCGCTCTGGGCTTCCAGTTCCTGTCGGCCGACGCGGCGTTCGCCTGGGTGCACGCCTACTACAACGCGTTCACCAAACGGCAGGAGAAATTGTGCGATTACGTGACCAACCCGAACATCGCGCTGGTCAGCTACTTCATGTGCGCGAAGACCGATGAGGAAGCGCGGAAACGCGCCGACGGGGCGACGTTCTTCCAGTTCGCGCTGCGATTCTTCGGCTCGTCCTCGGGGCGCAAACGGCCGGATCCGTACACGGTCAACATCTGGGACGAGTACAACAAGTGGAAGGCGGCCAATCCGGACGCCGCCGCGCGCGCGCTGTCGGGCGGCCTGATCGGGTCTCCGGAAACCATCCGGCGCAAGCTGCGGCGGTTCAAAAGCTCCAACATCGATCAGGTGATTTTGCTCAACCAGGCGGGCCGCAACACGCACGAGCACATCTGCGAAAGTCTCGAGTTGTTCGCGAAAGAAGTCATGCGGCGAATTCCACGACGATGAGCCCGCGCACCAGGAGTGGAAGCGCCGGGTGCTCGCGCGCGAGATCGAGCTGGAGGAGATCGACACCCAACCGTTCCGTGATCGGTTCGGCCCCAATTCCGTGCAACCGGCACAGGCCGCGGCGGAATAACCAGGACGATGAGCACGATGGCGGCGCGCGCCGGCGCCATCGCGACGGAGTTCCATCACCCATGAGGTAGCGTACGGATATCAACGGCTGAGCAACAGGCAGGCGGGAGGAAGACCATGACGTCAGGCCTTGAACAATCGGCCATGCGCAAAGCAGCATGGCGGCTCGTGCCTTTCCTTGGCGTGGCGTATTTCGTCAACGCCCTGGACCGTTCCAATGTCGCGGTCGCGGCACTCACCATGAACAAATCGCTGGGCTTTTCCGCCGCCGAATATGGTTTTGGCGCCGGTGCGTTCTTCTGGAGCTACGTGCTGTTCCAGGTGCCGCACAACCTCATGCTGCAACGGATCGGCGCGCGCCGCTGGCTCACCGGCGTGATCCTGGCGTGGGGCCTGAGTTCGGCCTGCACCGCGCTGGTCACCAGCGTCGCCACGTACGCCGCGGTGCGCTTCCTGCTCGGTGTGGCGGAGGCGGGGTATTTCCCCGGCGTCATTTTCTTCATGACGCGCTGGTTCCCGCACCGCCATCGCGGCCGCGCGATGGGCGTCTTTTACGCTTTCGCCGCCGCCGCGGTTTCCACCGGCGCACCGATCTCCGGCAACATCCTGGCGCTGCACGGCTGGCTCGGATTGCAAGGCTGGCAGTGGATCTTCCTGATCGAGGCCGTCCCCGCCGTGATCCTCGCGATCGTCTGCCCATTCCTGCTGCGCGACTCGCCAGATCAGGCCGCCTGGCTCACGGCGGATGAGAAAGCATGGCTCAATCAGGCGCTGGCCGAGGAACAGCGCGAGGCAACCGGTGCGCACGGATCGATCATGCGCACCCTGCTGGACGGGCGGATGATCCTGATGACGGTCGCTTATCTGGCGATCGGCTTCGGCGTTTATGCGAACGTGTTCTTCCTGCCGCTGATCATCAAGGATCTCGGCTTCAGCAACCTTACGGTCAGCTACCTCGCCGCGATCCCGGCGGCGCTCGGCGCGGTGGGAATGATCCTGGTTTCCCGAAATTCCGATCGCACCGGAGAGCGCGTGATGCACGTCACGCTGCCGACCTTGCTCGCGGCGGTGGCCTTGCTGGTCACGGCGGCGTTCGTCGGCAATCCGTGGGTCGAGATGATCGGCCTCTGCGTGGTCGGCTTCGGCATCAGTTCCTGCCTGCCGACATTCTGGACCTTGCCGACCGCGTATCTCGGGGCCGGCACCGCGGCGGCCGGCATCGCGATGATCAACTCGGTCGGCAACCTGTCGGGTTACTTCGCGCCGCAACTGATGGGGCTGCTGCGCGACTATACCGGCAACTACAGTCTTGCCATGTTCGTGGTCGGTGGCATCGTGCTGTTCGCGGCGGTGCTGCTGCCGTTCTGCGGCGTCGGTGTCGCGGCCCCGCGAACGCGCCGGGTCACGGCCGGCTGATCAGACGTCCGGCTCGGACGATTCGAGCCAATAACAACGCGCCGATCACAGGCGCGAGGGAGGAACAAACATGGCTATTCCTGGCCGCGCCTCGGCGGTTTCGGTACAAGGTCACATCGCCGCCCGGATCGACCGGCTGCCGATGACGAAGGTGCAGTGGAACCTTTTCATTCTGGTGGAGATCACCTGGGGCTTTATCATCTTCGACACCGACGGCATCGGCGCGCGGCTGTATCCGTTCGTCTGGCGTCCGAACAAGATCGTCACCGTGGACCAGTACGCGGTGATCCAGGCGTTGCAGGTTGGCGCCGGGATTTTGCTGGGCGTTTACCTGATGAGTTGGGTCGCCGATCGGTACGGCCGGCGCCCGGCGATCCTGCTCGCGACGTTGCTGGGCGGTCTGTGCATCTGGCCGTTCGCTTATGTGTTCAACTTCTGGGCCATGGTGTTCCTGTCGGTGCTGAGCACGCTCGGCGTCGGCGGCATCGTCGCCACCCATTCGGTCTATCTGTCGGAGATGATCTCTCCGCAACTGCGCAATCGCGCCATGCTCGCGTCGCAGGGCGTGACGGCGCTGGTCGCGGTGGGGGTCAATTTGCTGGCTTTCTGGCTGATCCCGTCGCAGTGGCAGGCCTTCCTGTGGGTCAGCGCGGCGGTCGAGATCGTCGTGTTGTTGCCTCTGCTGTACTGGAAGTTGCCGGAATCGCCGCGCTGGCTGGAGGCGCGGGGCCGGCACGAGGAAGCCGAAACGGTCATGGCGGAATACGAGCGCCTGGTGCGGGCGGTCAGCGGCGCGCCATTGCCGCCGCCGGACGAAGGGATGCACCCGGTCGTGGTGGCCGAGCACGGCGCGTGGAAGGAAATCTTCACCAATCCGCTGTATCGCGGCCGCACCGCCCTGCTGATCGTTTGCTGGCTCCTCGGCTACGCCGGGCTGATTTACGGCGTCGGCGCGTTCACCGCGGTGTACATGGTCGATCACGGCGCCACGCCGCATTTCGTGTTCCTGAGCATCGCCGGCGCGTATGCCTTGCTGTTCGTGGGGTTCCAGTTGAACTCGTGGTTGGGCGAGCGGGTGGAGCGGCGCGATGTGCTGTGCTTCTCGGCGTTGCTGTTCGCGGCGGCGTGGATCGTGATCTACCTGTATCCGACGTTGCCGATCATCGCCGCGTTCTACGCGATCAGCCGGGTGGGAACGGGGTTGTATCTGTTCAATCTGTACAACTACACCGCCGTTGCGTATCCGACACGGATCCGCTCGATCGCGTTCGCCTGGACGGACGGGCTGGGGCATCTCGGGGCGTGGGGCGGGGTGACGTTGCTGGGACCGCTGTACAACTGGGGGCCGGACCATCTGGGGTGGTTTCTGTGGATCATCCTGCCGGGTTCGCTGTTGCCGGCGATCCTGATCCGCGGCTTTGGCATCAGGCAGCGGAGCATGGTGCTGGAGCAGGTGTCGACGTAAGCCAAAAATGCGCGTTGCAACGGCCGGGTTGGCAGCCCGGCCATGACGCGCCGCTTCGCCGGAGCGGCGTGGGACCTCGTTGCCGCATCAGACCGGATGGTCCCGCGACCGGCATGGCCAACTCAGTCCGCGATCGCGGCATACACCAGGTCGCGGAACAGCAGCCGGTAGTGCTCGCGCTGCCCAGGAGCCTGGATCATCAGGACGGCGAACAACCGCTCGGCGGGATCGACCCAGAACGAGGTGCCGGCCGCGCCGCTCCAGTAATAATTGCCCACCGTCCCGGGGAACGGCGCCAGTCCCGCGCTTGTGCGCACGGCGAAGCCCAGACCGAAGCCATGGCCGGGCGGCAGCAGTTCCGGATTGCCGGGGATCGAGCCAAGGTGATCCGCCGTCATCAACTCCAGCGTTTTGCGGCCGAGGTAGCGGGTGCCGTCCAACCGCCCGTTGTTCAACAGCATGGCGCAGAACCGCGCGTAGTCCATCGTCGTCGCGACCATGCCGCCGCCGCCGGACTCGAACAGCGCGGTGCGCTTCACGTCCAGCGGCGAGACGTCCGTGCCGGTTTCGGGATCTTTCGCGAACGGCTCGGCGATGCGGCCCTGGTGCTTCTCCGGCACCGAAAAGCCGGCGTCGGTCATGCCCAGAGGCCCACAGATCCGCTCGGCCAGGAAAGCGCCGAGGGTCTGGCCCGAGATCACCTCGATCAGCCGGCCGAGCACGTCGGTGGAGCGGCTGTATTCCCACTGGGTGCCCGGCTGATGCAGCAGCGGCAGGCTGCCGAGCAAGGCGACGTGATCCGCATTGGATTGTTTCAGCCGGGCGACCCGCGCCTCGATATACGCCTTGTGCACCGGCGTATTGCCGCGGAACTCGTAGGTCAGGCCGGAGGTATGCCGCAGCAGGTCCTGCACCGTGATGGAGCGGTTGGCGGCCACCAGCCGCATCGTGTCGCCCTCGATCGCCCCGACCTTGGGCGAGGCCAATGGAGGAAGGTATTTCTCGATCGGGTCGCTCAGCATCAGGCGGCCTTCCTCCCACAGCATCATGACGCCGGCCGACACGAGCGGCTTGGTCATCGAGTAGATGCGGAAGATTGAATCCGTCGTCATCGGCGCGCCGTTGGCGGGGTTCTGTTTGCCGAACGCCTCGAACCAGCCGATTTTGCCATGCCGCGCGACGAGCGCCACGGCGCCCGGCAGATGCCCGCTGGCGACCCGGTCCCGCAGCGCGGCGGACAGTTTCTCCAGCGCGGCGGAGGACAGGCCGACGTCTTCGGGCTTGCAGACCGGGAGGGGGACGGTGGTCATGGCGGGCGTTCCTTCTGGGTTCTGAATGAGCGATCGCGTGGTTCGGGCGACACGGTCAATGTCCCGCCAGGCGCCGCCGGTTTCAGGCGGTACCCTGAAGCGGCAAGGTCCGGGATGGCAAGCCCGCTCTGTCGGAGACCGCGGTCGCCCGCGCGCCAAATGGGGCTTTTCCGCGATTGCATGATATGCAATGTATTTGTACCGCATCCAATGAGGCGTCATCCCATGGCCACCGAGGTTCCCCGCCGCGAGGCCTTCGCCAGCCTCATCTCCCTGCTCGGCCGGCAATGGCGGCGCGCCGTCGACCGCCGGCTGCAACCGCTCGGACTGACCGAGGCGACGTGGCTGCCGTTGATCCATCTCTCGCGCGCGCCCAGCCCACCCAGACAGAAGGACCTCGCGGCGACGCTGGTCCTGGACGGATCCTCGGTGGTACGTCTGCTCGATGCGCTGGCGGGGGCTGGCCTGATCGAGCGGCAGGAAGAGAGCGCCGACCGGCGTGCCAAGGTCATCGCCCTGACCGCGCGAGGACTGGCGATCGTCGACCTCGCGGAGGCCACGGCGCGCGATGTGCGGGACGCCGCGCTCGCCGGAATCTCGGACGCGGAAATCGCCGCCGCGGCCCGCACGCTGGAGCGGATCCGGCGGAACCTCGAGCATTTGTCGGAGGTCGTGCCGTGATGGTGCCGCGCTCCACCGCGTGCCCGCGGATGCCGCGCCCCACCGCGTGCCCGCGGACGCCATGACGGACAGCGCGTCCGCGCAGGCCGGCCCGCCGGTCGGCATTATCCGCCTCATCATCATGGTGTGCACCGTGATGGCAACTTTGATGCAGTCGCTGGACAGCACCATCGCCAACGTGGCGCTGCCCTATATGCAAGGCACGATGTCCGCCAGTGAAGAAGAGATCAACTGGGTCCTGACCAGCTATATCGTCGCCGCCGCGATCATGACGGCGCCGACCGGCTTCCTCGCCGCGCGGTTCGGCCGCACGCGCCTGTTCGTCACCGCGGTCACCGGCTTCACCCTCGCCTCGATCTTCTGCGGCATGGCGCAATCGCTGGGAGAGGTGGTGATTTTCCGCGCGATGCAAGGCGTGTTCGGCGCCGCGCTGGTGCCGCTGTCGCAATCGGTGATGTACGAGATCTATCCGCCTGAGAAACGGGGCGCCGCCATGGCGATCTGGACCATGGGGGTGATGGTCGGCCCGATCAGCGGCCCGATACTGGGCGGCTGGCTGACCGATCATTACAGTTGGCGCTGGGTCTTCTACATCAATGTTCCGTTCGGTGTCGTGACGGCGATCGGCTTGCTGACGTTTCTGAAGGAAACCGCGCACGGCAACGCGGTGCGGTTGGACTGGATCGGCTTCGGCACGCTTTCGCTGGCCATCGGCTCGTTTCAAATGATGCTCGACCGAGGTGGCACGCTGGACTGGTTCTCCTCCGGCGAAATCATCATCGAGGCGTGCGTGGCGGCGGTGTGCTTTTACCTGTTTCTGGTGCAGTTCGCGCTGGCGCAAGCGGCCGTTCCTGTCGCCGCGTTTGTTCGCGGACGTGAATTTTTCGCTCGGGCTCGTGCTGTATTGCATCATGGGTTCGATCATGTACGCGACGCTGGCGCTGCTGGTGCCGTATCTGCAAACACTGATGAACTATCCGGTGGTGATCACCGGCCTCGTGCTGGCGCCGCGCGGCGCCGGCCTGATGCTGGCCGCGATGTTCTGCGGCAGGCTGATCGGCAAAATCAGTCCGCGCTGGCTGGTCGGCACCGGCTTCGTCACCGGCGCCTACGCGCTGTGGCTGATGACGTTCTGGACCCCGGACATTTCGCAGTGGGATCTGGTCAGCGCCGGCTTCATCCAGGGCATCAGCATTGGTCTGCTGGCGATTCCGATCAACGTGATCGCCTTCGCCACGCTGTCGCCGCAGCTTCGGACCGAGGCGACGGGCGTCTACAGTCTGGTGCGCAATCTTGGCAGCGCGATCGGCATCTCGGTCACCGCCGCGCTGCTGCAGAGCAATACGCAGGTCAATCATGCGATTTGTCGGCCGACGCGTCGCCGTTCAATCGGGCGTTGCAATCCGGGACGGTCGCGCGGTTCTGGAATTTCGCCACCGCCCATGGAGCGGCCTTGCTGGACCAGGAGATCACCCGGCAGGCCCGCATCATCGCGTTCATCGACGATTTCAAACTGATGCTGGTGCTGGCGATCGTCGCCTTGCCGCTGTTGCTGCTGACCCGTCCCGCGATGCCCGCCACCGGCCGCTCCGGTGGCGGCTCCAAATCCTGACGCGACGATCGGCCGGAGTTGCCGGGCCCGCGCCTTCAACCGGCTTCTCCGAGGCCATCCCGGCGCGGGACGGCCGCGATGGAAAGCGCGCACGACTGACCGGAGCATCTCGCGGGTTTGCCTCGCGGCGCACTTGCGCTAGACGGATCGGCTCGCGAGGCCGGTACCCATGCCAGACAATACGACGCCCCCTTCGACCCAGACCGATCCGCCGCTGGCGGAGGATGGCTGGCGACCCGACCTGACTCGCGCTGCGTGCGCGTCTGGATGAAATCGACAATCAAAATCCACGACCTGCTGATGGACCGCGCGCTCGTGGTGGAGAATGTCGCCCGCTCCGGCAAGGCGGCGGCGTTCCGTCCGGGCCGCGAGGCGGCGATCCTGCGGCGCCTGCTGGCGCGGCATACCGGCAAGCTGCCGCCCCAGACGCTGGTGCGGATGTGGCGGGAGATGCTGGCGGGCACCACCGCGATGCAGACCCCGATCACCGTCGCCGTGTTCGACCCCGGCGCCCCCCCCGGTGGTGCTGGCACGCTGGCCGCGCTCGCCCGCGAGCATTTCGGCTTCCTCACACCGGCGATCGCGCAGCGGTCGGCCGAGGCGGCGCTGACCGAGGTGCGCGCCGGCACCGCCACCGTGGCCGTGCTGCCGTTTCCCGCCGCGGCCGCCGCGTGGTGGCCGGCGCTGACCGCGTCCGGCGCGCGGCTGCACATCAACGCGCGCCTGCCGTTCTGGGCCGCGCGGCCGGATCATATCCCGGCCGCGGATGCGCTCGTGATCGGCACGGCCCCGCCGGATGCCAGCGGCGCGGATCGCTCGTTCGTCTCTGACGGCGGATCGGGCACGATTGGCCGATGCCGGCCTGACGCCATGCGCCGCGCACGGCACGGTCGTTGAAGTTGACGGCATGATTTCCGACGACGACCCGCGGCTGCCCGTGGGCGCGATCGTGCTCGGCGGCTACGCCATTCCGGTGGCAGGAGAGCAACCATGACAGGCCCGACACCACGCCCCGAAATCCTGACGATCAGCCCCTATGTCGGCGGCGAGTCGTCCATTCCGGGTGTCAATCGTTCTTATAAACTGTCCTCGAACGAGGGCGCGTTCGGCGTGCCGCCACTGGCGCAAAAGGCGCTGCGTGAGATCGTGCCCGAAACGTACCGGTATCCCGACGGCGGCGCCGAGTCGTTGCGCGCGGCGATCGGCAAGCGCTGGGACCTGGATCCGGCGCGCATCGTCTGCGGCGCGGGCTCGGACGATCTGCTGTATCAGCTTTGCCTCGCGTACGGCGGGCCGGGCCGCGACATCATCATGTCGGAGCACGGCTTCACCATCTATTTCATCGCCGGCGTTTATGCCGGCAGCCGGGTGATCAAAGTGCCCGAGCGCGACCTGCGACCCGATCTGGACGCGATGCTCGCCGCGGTGTCGCCCTCGACCAAGGCGGTGTTCCTCGCCAATCCGAACAATCCGACCGGCGCGATGATCTCCGAGTCGGAGATGACCCGCTTCCGCGCCGCGTTGCCGCCCGAGGTGCTGCTGGTCATCGACTCGGCTTATGCCGAATACGTCATGCGCGACGACTACAATCCCGGCGAGCGGCTGGTCGATGCCACCAACAACACCGTCATGACCCGCACCTTTTCCAAAATGTTCGGGTTGGGCGGCATGCGCATCGGCTGGTGTTACGGGCCGCCATGCCGTGATCGACATGCTGAACCGCATTCGCGGCATCTTCAACGTTTCGGTCTCCGCGCAGGCCGCCGGTGTCGCCGCGTTGCAAGAGAAAGGCTGGGTCGAAAAGTGCCGCGAGCATAACGCACTCTGGCGGCCGAAACTCGCCGATGGGATCGAAGCCTCGGGGATCAAGGTCTGGCGCGGCGAGGGCAATTTCGTGCTCGCCGATTTCGGCACGGCGGACACCGCCAACGCGGCGGATCTGTTCTTGCGCCAGCGTGGCCTGATCGTGCGGCGCGTCGGCTGCGTACGGTCTGCCGCAGTGCCTGCGCATCACCGTCGGTACCGCGGAGGAATGCACCATGGTGATCGAGGCGTTGTCGGATTTATGAAGCAAGCCCGTGGCTGAACCGGTTTTTCGCCGCCTGGCACTGCTGGGAATTGGACTGATCGGCTCCTCGGTCGCGCGCATCGCCAAGGAGCGCGGTGATCTCGCGGCCGAAATCGTCGTCAACGCGCGCACCCAAAAGACCCTGGACCGCGTGATCGAACTTGGCTTCGCCGATCGTGTCGAGATCGATCCGGCCAAGGCGGTCGAGGGCGCCGATGGCGTGATGCTGTGCGCGCCGGTGGGTGCGTTCGCGGAGCTCGCCGCGGCGATCGCGCCGGCGTTGCTGCCGGGCGCGGTGCTGACCGATGTCGGTTCCACCAAGCAGTCGGTCATTCGCGACGTCGGGCCATTCGTGCCGCCGGGCGTGCATTTCGTGCCCGCGCATCCGTTGGCGGGCACGGAACATTCCGGTCCCGATTCGGGGTTCACCACGCTGTTCAAGGGGCGCTGGACGTTGCTGACGCCGCCCCCGGGTGCCGATGAAGCCGCGGTCGAGAAAGTCGCCGAACTCTGGCGCCGCTGCGGTTCGATGGTGGAACGAATGGAGCCGGCGCATCACGACCGCGTGCTGGCGATCGTGTCGCATCTGCCGCATCTGCTGGCCTTCACCATCTGCGGCACCGCCGACGATCTGGCGGATGAAACACGCCGGGAAGTCACCAATTTCGCCGCTTCGGGGTTTCGCGACTTCACGCGCATCGCCGCCAGCGATCCGGTGATGTGGCGCGACATCTTCCTCAACAACCGCGAGGCACTGCTGGAAATGCTGGCGCGCTTCATGGAGGACGCGCAGGCGATGGCGCGCGCGGTGCGCTGGGGCGACGCGGCGTATATCGAGGACAAGGTCGAACGCGGCCGTAAAATCCGCCGCGGGCTGATCGAGGTGAACCAGGCGTGATGCCGGTCCCATGGCTCGCCTGCATGCTGGCGGTGTCGCAGTTTTATCACCTGCCGCCTCGCGTGCTGCCCTCGATCCAGGTGGTCGAAGCGGGCCAGCCCGGCACGATCTCGCACAATTTCAACGGCACCGGCGACCTGGGCGTTATGCAGGTCAACAGCACGTGGATGCCGTATTTGGCGCGCTCGTGGCACATGACGCCGCGCGTGGTCGCGGAACGGTTGATCGGCGATCCGTGCTTCAACATCGTCGCGGCCGGCGCGATCATGCGGATGTATCTGGATGAGTCGCGCAACGATGTCGTGCAGGCGGTGGGTTACTACCACTCGCACACGCCGGACCTGGCGAGCGACTACCAGATCAGGGTCATTCGGGCATCGTTCCGGTTGTTCGGCCGGCCGAAGCCGGTGGTCGTGCCGGTGAAAGCCCGACGCTTCGCGCGAGCGAGCACGCGACGGGATTGATGCCGGCGGTCCGATCAGAGAGTTGATGCGCATCGGCGCCCAATCCGTCTTCACCGGCCTCGACACGTCTTCACCGGCCTCGATGTCCGTCAACACCGGCCTCGACATTCGCCAATCACCGGGCTCGACGTCCGTCAACACCAGCCTCGACATCGTCATAACCGGCCTGGACACTCGTCATCACCGGCCTCGATGTCCGTCACCGGCCTCGACAACACCGGCCTCGACACTCGTCATCACCGGGACCCGGGATCGCGGCACAGAGCCGGAAGGATAGCCGGCCATGACGGCGTGAACGTTCGCGCGAAGAGTCAGCCATTCCGACAACCGCGATAATACCGCTTCCGACCAGATCGTATCGTTGTGGCCACGGAACAAACCGCCTTCCCGGCACGGTGCCGCCGTTCAAGCGTGTGGGCCGCCGGTTCAACCCATGCCAAACGTCTCCTGCGCCAAAGCGATCAGCCCACGCAGATAGTCGTCGCCGGTTTCCGCCCATTCGCCAAACCCGATCATCTCGCGGTAATCCCGCGCGCGCAGCACGAAATCGGAAATGCCGTCGGACTCGCCGAGCCAGTTGCAAACGCAACGATATTCCTCAAGCAGCTTCGCATTCGGCGCGCGGCGCAAATCGTCGGCGAGTTTCTGGAGTTGCCGCGCCGCTTTCGCGCTTTGCTCGTCGGAGGGCTTGGCATCGACCTTGCGCAGACGCCATTCGGCGACACGTTCCAGTTCGACGACCTCCGGATTGTCCTCGTCCATCCGCCCGGCTCCCGCTGCTGTTAGGCAACGGTAAGGCGGCCGATATCCGAGTCAACAGGCGTGGGCTACGCCTGCGCCATGTGGTGAACGTCCTGCTCTGACCAGACAAGCGTCGCGGGATCGCCGGGCTCGACCGGCTGGCGATGGAACAATTCATCGGGCACCAGAGCGGAGACCTCATCGCCCGGATCGGTGGTCACGGCGACACGCACCATGGTGCCCTGATACTCGACGACGCTGACGCGCCCCGAGACATGCGGACCGTCGCTCGCCATTCCCAACCGGCAACGATCGGCGCGGACGGCGATCGGACCACCCGGACCCGGCAACACGTTGTGACCACCGATGAAGCGGGCGATGAACGGATTGACCGGCCGCTCGAACACGTCCCGCGGCGCACCGGCCTGGCGGATCAACGCCGTCCTCCATGACCACCATCACGTCGGCCATCGCCATCGCCTCATCCTGGCTGTGGGTGACGTGAATGAACGTGATCTCCAGTTCGCGTTGCAGGCGCTTGAGTTCCTCGCGCACCTTGATGCGCAGGAACGGATCGAGCGCGGACAGCGGCTCATCCAGCAGCAGCACCTTCGGGTGCGTGATCAGCGCCCGCGCCAGAGCCACTCGTTGTTGCTGGCCGCCGGACAGTTGCGCGGGCAACCGCATCGCGTAGTCCGCCATATGCACGAGCTTCAGGAACTCGCGCGCCCGCTCATGCCGTTCCGCCTTCTTCACGCCGCGCATCTTCAGGCTGAACGCGACATTGTCGAGGCAGTTCAGATGCGGAAACAGAGCGTAGCTCTGGAACATCATCGCGGTGCCGCGCAACACCGGCGGCAGGTCCGATACGTTCTGGCCGCCGATCAGAATGTCGCCGTCGCTGACCGCCTCATGGCCCGCGATCATGCGCAATGTCGTCGTCTTGCCGCAGCCGCTGGGGCCGAGCAGACAGCAGTAGCTCGCGCGCGGGATGCGCAACGAAATTCCGTTGACCGCCACGGTAGTCGCCGATAGCGTTTGGTGACCGCGACCAGCTCGACATCGAAACGGGGATCCATTCAACCAACTTTCATGTTCGCCAGGGAGCGGCGGCGTTGCATGCGAAATACCAGGATCAGCGTCGTGCCGATGATCAGGAAGGACGCCGTCGTCGTCAACGTGCCGATCGCGAACAAGGTCGGCGACGTCGCGGAGGAAATCAGCGCGTAGAGTTCCAGCGGCAAGGTATTCAAGGGCCCGATCGTCAGCGTGGTCCGCGCGTACTCGTCGTACGACAAGGTGAACGCGCCCATCGCGACGCCGAGAATCCCCGGCAGCAAGATCGGCAGGGTCACGTAACGCAACCTCTGAAAGGCGCTGGCGCCGAGGTCGGTGGCGGCTTCTTCCCACGCGCGATTGAAGCGGTTGACCACGGCGAACATCGCGAACAGGCCGAACGGCAAGGTCCAGGTCAGTTGCGCACCCAGGCGCCGAGGTAAACAGACTGGTGTGCAGGCCGAGGAACTGAAAGCCGAGACCGATGCCGAACCCAACCAACAGTCCCGGCATCACCAGGGCGGCGACGGCGATGTAAAACACGAAGCCGCGAGCCGGGAAACCTGCGCCGAAAACCCAGCCCGGCGGCGACGGCGAAGATGACGGTGACGCAGGCGACGACGGCGGCGAGACTGATCGAGCGTCCGAACGATACCGGAATGTTCGCCATCTGGCCGGGCTTCACGATCTCCTGGAACCAGACGGTGGAATGCGCCGACCATCGGAAACGTGACGCCGCCGTTCTCGCCCTGGAACGAGAGCACGTAGATGACGAACATCGGTCCGTAGAGGAACAGCAGATACGCCGCGAACAGGCCGCCCAACGCGTAGAACGTCCATGGCCGCGCTGTCGCTGATCGGCCGGAACGATGCGCCGCCGACCATCATTTCACCAGCTCCTTGCGCACATCGACGATGCGCATCATGCCCGCGACCATGACGGCGACGAACACCACCAGCACCATCGCGTTGGCGGCGGCGGGCGGATATTGCATCGCCTGGATCTCGGTCGAGAGCAGCGACACGATCGACGCGCTCTGGCCGCCGCTCATTTGCTGCACGACGAAGTAATCGCCCATCACCTGGGTGAACACCAGGATCGAGCCAAGCGCGATGCCGGTTTTCGACAGCGGAATGATCACGTCGGTCATCATGCGCCAGCGGCGGCGCACCGGCATCGCGCGCGGCCTCGATCAACGCGGGATCGATCTTCGCCATCGAGTTGGCGATCGGGCCGACCATCAGCAAGGTGAACAGATTGACGTAGGTGATGATCACCGCGAAGTCGGAGAACAGCAGGAACTCCAGCGGCTGATGCGATGATGCCGAGCGCCATCAGGATCTGGTTGAAGGCGCCGTTGCGTCCCAGGAACGGGATCCAGGCGATGGTGCGAATGATGCCGGAGGTCCAGAACGGCACGGCGCACAGCAGGAACAGCACCGTCCGCACCATCGCGGTCCGCACGTGGAGCACCAGGAACCACGCGATGTTGAATCCCACGAACAGCGTGATCGCCCAGACGATGAACGACAGCCGCAACGAACTGACGTAAACCCGGTAGGTCGCCGGCGTGGTCAGCAGTTCCCGGTAATTGTCCAGCAGGAACGCGGGATAAATGCCGACCCGGTCATAGTCGAAGAAACTGACGACCAGGAACAGGAACGCCGGCAGCCGCGACCAACGCCGATCAGCACGATCGCCAGCGGCCCCACCTGGAACCACGAGACCATCGTGGGGCGACAGACGGACTCGCGGCCAGGTGGAGCGCGGCCACAGACTGGAGCCGATGGACGGGGCCGGAAGCGAACGTTCCCCGCTCATGCCGCTTGCTTCAGCGTGTCGCGGCAGCGCATGAGCGGCATGATGCGAGTGCCGAACTGCTCCATGCCGATCACGAAATCGTCGAATGTCATCATCACGCCGCGCACGCCCGGCACCGCGGCCAGTTCGTCCAGCATCCTTGCGACGCTGGCATAGGAGCCGACCAGCACGCCCTGATTGGTCGGCAGCTTGTTGGTGCCCAGTATGCGGCGCCGGTTCGGCTGGGCGTAGATGTCGGTGCTGGGATCGTCCTCGGCCTGCGCGTCGCGATAAGCCAGCGCTTCAAGATCGGTGCCGGCCTTGTAATGTTCCCATTTCGCATTGGCGGCTTCGTCGGTTTCGTCGGCGATGATCATGGTCAGGATCAGCGCGCCGCAATCGCGGCCGGCTTCCTCGTTCGCCTTCACCAGACCGCGCCACACTGGGCTCGACCGCTTTCGGCGCGTTGTAGCCGAAGCTGCGCGCAGAAATTGTAATCGGCGTATCGCGCCGCGTATTTCGTGCCGGCGTCGCTTTGCGCCGCGCAGATGATCGGGATGTTTGGCGGTCGGCATCGGCAGGCAACGGCAATCGTCCATCTGGAAAAAGTCGCCCTTGAAGTCGGACCGGCCGGTCTCCCACAACTCCTTCATGATGGTCACGTATTCGGCGCAGTAGTCGTAACGCCGCTGGTAATGCTCGGCGCCGGGCCAGATGCCCATCTGGGTATATTCGCGGCGCTGCCAGCCGGAGATGATGTTCACGCCAAACCGTCCGTGCGAGATCGAGATCGATCGTCGTCGCCATCCGCGCGGTGAACGGCGGCGGCATGGTCAGCACGGCGCAGGTCGCGAACAACTGGATGCGCTCGGTCACCGACGCCAGGCCCGCCATCAGCGTGAACGATTCCAGGTTGTAATCCCAGAACCCCGACGGTCCGCCAAAGCCGTGCAGCTTGATCATCGACAACGCGAAATCGAAGCCGAACGCTTCGGCCTTCTGCACGACCGTCTTGTTCAGGTCGAAGCTCGGCTTGTATTGCGGCGAGGTGGTGGAGATCAGCCAGCCGTTGTTGCCGATCGGAATGAATACACCGAGTTGCATGCGACGAGCTCCAGGTTCAGGACGTCAGGAATTCATTCCATTTGCGTGTCAGATAGCGATCTTCGTCCATCACCGAGTTCCACACGGCGATATTGCCGAGCCGGTCCCAGTACGATCCGCCGTCGCGTGTCGCCCCGGCCTTTTCCATCAGTTTGCCGAACGGATTCATGATGTCGGTTGCGGCCGGCTTGCCGCCGTACCAGTAATCCCATTCGGCCTGCGTCAGGAATTTCCTGGCGTTCTCCGGCTGCGCCGAATAATAGCCCTCGCGCGCGATGAAGGCGCCCTGGAAGCCGCCGGTGTACCAGTTCAGGTAGTCATAGAACGCATCCAGCTTCATGCCGCTGACATGCTTCATCACGCCGAGCGGGTAGCCCCAGCCGCGGAAGCCTTCCTTCAACGGCTGATACACGCAGGGAATGCCGCGCGAGCGCACGGCGGTGACGGCGGGCGACCACATCGACTCGATGACCACCTCGCCGGATGCCATCAGGTTCACCGACTGATCGAACGAGCTCCAGAACGCGCGGAAATGGCCTTGCTTCTTCAGATCGGTCAGCACGGCGATGGTCTTGTCGATCTCCTCCTTCGTCATGTTGCCTTTGTCGCCGTACTTGATTTCGCCGCGCGCCTCCAGCGCCAGCGCCACGTCCATCGAACCGACCGCCGGGCCATCCTGCAACGCGGCCTTGCCCTTGAATTCCGGGCTCAGCAGATCGCCCCAACTGGTGACCGGCCGCCCGATCAGGTCGGGCCGGATGCCCAGCGTGTCGGCGTTGGTGATGGTCGGCATGCCGGTGATCCACTCGGTCGGCGTGCCGTCGGTGACCTTCGAGCCGTCCGCGCCGGTGGCGTAAAGCACGTTCAGCGGCATGGTGCCCTGCCGCGAGCGCTTTGCGGCCGTCGGGATATTCGCCTTTGGTGAACAGCGGGATTGTCTTGTCCCAGTTCGCTGCCTTGGCGACCGGAATGGTTTGCAGAACGTCGCGGCCGATCAAATACCGCATGAAGGTCAGACTGACATCGGCGCAATCGATCGCGCTGGACTGGGTCAGGAAACGGTTGAGCAGATCGGCGTTTTCCGACGCCTGCATCTTGCACGGTGAAGCCCAGATCCTTGCTGGCCTGCTCGGCGATGGCGGGGATCGCGGCGACCGGCGGTCCGGCGTGCTGCAGCACGATGTCCTTGATATTTTGCGCCCAGATGGTGGGAAACCCGGTGATCGGCGCCGGACCCGATCGCGGCGCCGGCGGTCTGCAACAGCGCTGCGGCGGCCGAGCTGCGCCTGGCGTTTGGCTGATTTGCGTGTCATTCTGCGCTCCTGTTACGTTGGGCGCAGCGAACGCCTCTTCCGTGGGCAGAGCGGCAGACTAACCCGATATGTTGCGTCGCACAATATCTCATTGCGAGATTAGTCAGCAATAAACGGAAATATGCCGTGAAAAGCCGGCAGTTGCCTCGCATATATGTGCCTGAAAATTGCTCATTCGTGCGCCGGCCAATCCCATTGCCGCCCGCCGCGCATCGCCGTAAACTCCCGCCAACCAATCCGGCCGAAGGAAACGCCCATGAGCAGCCCCATCACCGTCGCGGGCGTGACACTCGACGTCGAGCGAAGCCGGCCAGGGACGCCCGCTGCTGTTCCTGCACCCCGGCGAGGGACTGCAGCCAACACCGCCCCTGGCTCGCAGGCGCTGGCGCGCGACCACCGCGTGATCGCGCCGCATCATCCCGGCTTCGGCAACTCCGCCCTGCCCGATTGGTTCGGCACCGTCGATGATATCGCCTATCTGTATCTCGACCTCGCGCAGCAACTCGGCTTGCAGGACGCGGTGCTGGTCGGCGCCTGCTTCGGCGGCTGGATCGCGGCCGAAATGGCGGTGCGCGACACCGCCGCTTCGCCGGCCTGGTGCTGGTCGGCGCCACTTGGGAATTAAGGTGGGCGGCGTGCTCGACCGCGACATCGCCGACATGCACAGCATCCCCCGCGCCGAGTTCCTCCGCCTCGCCTGGGCGGACCCCGCGACTGGGGACTGTGGATTACGCATCGCTGCCGGACACCGAACTCGCCGCCATCGCGCGCGCGCCGCGAGTCGCTGGCGCTGTTCGGCTGGAAACCCTATATGCACAATCCGCGATTGAAACGATGGCTGCACCGTATCGAGCTGCCGACGCGACTTGATCTGGGGCGATCGTCGACGGGATCGTTTCGACGGAGTACGGCGAGGCGTGGCAGAGCGGAAATCCCCGGTGCGGCGATGACGATCATTCCGGAATCGGGACATTATCCGCATTGGGAACAGCCGGACGCGTTCGCCGCCGCAGTCGCCGCGTTCACCAGCAAACTCTGACGGGAGCCGATCGATGCGCACCTGGTACTTCTCCGAGATGGCCTATCATCCCGCGTGGGAAAAAGGCCTCGCGCGCGGATCGCTGCGGGTGAATTTCCCAGTCCGAGAACCTGGATCCCGAGGTCGCCGGCAAATTGCTCAATCGCTACCTCGATGAATTCGCGCTGTGCGATGATGTCGGCATCGACATCATGGTCAACGAGCATCACAGCACCGCGACCTGCATGACCATCTCGGTGCCGATGGCGCTGGCGATCATCGCGCGCGAAACGAAAAAGTCGCGCTTGCTCAGTCTGGGCAATCCGATCGCCAACCGGCCCGATCCGGTGCGCGTGGCCGAGGAAATGGCGTGGCTCGACTGCCTGTCCGGCGGCCGGCTGGAGATGGGTCTGGTCAAGGGCGCGCCCTACGAGATCGCCCCCGCCAACTCCAACCCCGCCCGTCTGATGCGCCGCTACTGGGAGGCGCACGACCTGATCCTGAAGGCGCTGTCCACCACCACCGGGCCGTTCAACTGGGAAGGCGAATACTATCACTATCGCAACGTCAACATCTGGCCGCGGCCGATCCAGCAGCCGACGCCGCCGGTGTGGATGACCGGCATGAGCGTCGACACCGGCATCATGGCCGCCGAACGCGGTCACGTCGTCGGAACGTTACTGTCCGGCGGGACCGCGAAGCCGATGTACGACGCCTACCGCAAGCGCGCCCGCGAACTCGGCTGGGAAGCCAGACCGGATCGTTTCGCTTATGCCGCGATCATCGGTGTCGGGGACACCACCGACGAAGGCCTGCGGCGCGCCGACATCATCGCCGATTACGTGCGCACGGCGCCGGTGGTGGCCGAGCCGTTCACCAACCCGCCCGGCTACAACTCGATCGCCGCCAACACGATGATCCTGAAGGGCGGCCCGCGGGCGAATCGTTTCGTGACCGACCGGCATGGCGAGCCGATCAACCACCGCACCGCCAGCGTGCAACAGTTCATGGACACCGAAACGGTGTTCGCCGGCACGCCGGACGAGGTGTTCGAGCAGATCAAGACGTTCAACGCGCGCATGGGCGGCGTCGGGCACCTGCTGTTCTTCGGCCAGGGCGGGCTGCTGACGCATCAGGACGCGATGGAGAACATCCGGCTGTTCGGTAAGGAAGTGGCCCCGCGGTTGCTTGAACTGAACGCACCGGCGCGCGCGGCGGCGGAGTGATGCCGGCGACCACATGCCGGTCGCGGCATGGCCGGGCTTCGACCTTGCCACGTGCCGCGACAGATCACCGGGTCGAGCCCGGTGATGACGCGGAGAGCGCCCGTGCGTCAACCGACATACGCGACACACATTGACCGCGTCGGCATGACATCGTTACGGCTGGAGCGCGCGCAACTCAACGATCTCGGCGAGATCGGCGCGATGACCTCGTTGCGCGAACTGATCCTGACGCGCACGCCGGTGACCGATCTGACGCCGCTGGCCGGGTTGAACCAGACTGGAAACGCTCGGGCTGCGGCTGACCCGCATCACCGATCTGACCCCGCTCGCCGGATTGAAGACGTTACGCAACCTGATTCTGTCGTTCACCGAAGTGCGGGATCTGACGCCGCTGGCGGGCCTGACCGAACTGGAGAGTTGCCACCTGACGGGAACCCTGGTGAAGGACGTGGCGCCGCTCGCCGGGCTGACGCGCCTGACGCGGCTCGATCTCGGCGGCACGCGGGTCGCCGACATCGAACCGTTGCGTGGACTGGTCCAATCTACAAGGGCTGCAACTGGCGGGAACGCGCGTGACAGACCTGGCGGCGATCGCGGGCATGTCACGACTTCGGTTTCTCGATCTGGGCGATACGCCGGTGTGCGACGTCGGACCGTTGCGTTTCCTGACCGCGTTACGAGAGGTCGATCTGCGCGGGACAAAGGTGACGGATGTCGCGCCGTTGGACGCGCTGCCTGGATGCGCGGTCATAACGAATTCGCGGCCTCGCGTGCGTCGAAGTCGCGGGCGGTGATGATCGGACAACGGCGTATTGGCCGAGGCGCGCGCCGACCGGGATGACCGGCTCAGTGGCCGGTCATGACGATGCCGGAGCGGTCTGAGGGCCGCTGGCATTTCACCGGTCGAGCCGGCGCACCTCGGTCTCGGACGCCACCAGCGCCGTCGTTGCCAGCCCCAGAAACAGGCCGGTTTCCACGACGCCGACGACCATGGACAAAGCGCGCTCGATCTCCGCCGGATCGGGCAACGCATCGAACTCGCAGTGGACGATGACATTGCCGCCATCGGTGCGCATCGGCTCGCCGGCCGCGTCGCGCTTCAGCACCGTCCGGCAGCCCAATGCCGTCAGGCGCGCCCGCGTCGATTCCCAGCCAAACATGACGACCTCGACCGGGATCGGCACCCGCCCGCTCAACCGCGGCGCCAGTTTCGTTCCGGTCGACAATGATCACCAGCCGCCGGCTCGTTCACGGCGACGATCTTCTCCCGCAACAAAGCGCCGCCCGCGCCTTTGATCAGGCTCAGGTCCGCTGCGCCGATTTCATCCGCGCCATCGATGGTCAGGTCGATGGGCGTATCCGTGGGCGACAGGATCAGCGGAATCCCGAACGAGCGCGCCAGTTCGGCACTCGCCTCCGACGTCGGCACGCCGGTGAACCGCAACCCCGCGCGGAACTTTTCTCCCAACCGGCGGATCGCATGGGTGGCGGTCGAGCCGGTGCCCAGACCGACCAGCATCCCCGCCTCGACCATCTCGGCGGCGGCGAAGGCGGCCTTCTGTTTCAACGCATCGAGATCCATCAGCCGCGCACCGCCCGGAACACACGAAGCCAGTTGCCGGAACACACTTTCTCCACCTCGGCGGCGCTCAGCCCGCGATCGCGCAAGGCCCGCGCCAGTTCCGGGTGGCGAACGAAATTCGGCATCTCGGTTTTCGCCACGCCGGCCGGCAGATCCGTGCCGATCCCGACATGATCGATGCCCACCGCGTCAATGGCGCGGAACATGTGGCGGATCATGCCGGGGACTTTCTCCCGCGTCAGCGTGGACAGCCAGGCGCCGATCACGCCGCCGGTCTCCACCACCATCCGCGCGTAATCCCTGCTGATGAAGCGCGGATGTTCGCCATCCGGCACCCCCGGCTCCCGCAAATTCGCATGCGTGCACAGGATCGGCTTCGAGGCCGCCGCGACCACGCCGCGCACCGTGTCCTCCGAGCAATGCGCCACGTCGACGATGACCCCGATCCGGTTCATCCGCCGCACCACCTCGGCGCCGAACGGGGTCAACCCGCCATGCACCGGCGGCGCGGTCTGGATGTCGCCGGTCTCGTTGACCAGATAATGCGTCAACTGGATGCTGCGCACGCCGCGCGCCTCCATCGCGTTCAGCCGGTCGAGGTCGCCGTCGAGGAAGTCGCAGCCCTCGATCGCCAGCACCAGCGACGGATCGTCCACGCGAATATCATCCGGCTCCCGCGCGATACGCATGCCCGCGTTGCTGAAACTGTCGAGGTAGCCTTCCGTCGCCAGCCAGGCACTCGCCCGGCTCGGGGTCGCGGATCTTGACCAGTCGTTTCGTGTCCGGATCGCGGCGAATCACCGGAATATCGGCGATCGCGGCAACCACGGCGGCACCAACGCCGGCGTCGCGCATCGTGGCGAGCACGCTCCGATCGACATCGCCGGTGCGGCGCGGCCGTCCGGCATGCGTATGCATATCGATGATCATGCCCAGTTCCTTACCGGATCGTCCGCCTCCTGGCCACCTGTCGCCGCCGCCGATCTTGCGTCGCGCCGTCCGGATGCGCATGTTGCCAAATGAAGACCGCGAGACGACGACCGACAGGAGAGCCAGGACCATGGACGGCGGGGGCGACGCCAGACGGATCACGATTCACGCGCCGGAGGATTTCGCGGGCATGCGCGCGGCTGGCCGGCTGGCGGCCGAGACCCTCGACATGATCACGCCGCACGTGGTACCGGGCGTAACGACGGGCGCGCTGGACAAACTGTGCCACGATTTCATCGTCGCGCATGGGGCGATTCCGGCGCCGTTGAACTACCGGGGGTTTCCGAAGTCGATCTGCACCTCGATCAATCATGTCGTGTGCCATGGCATTCCGGGCGACCGGCGGCTGGTCGCGGGCGACGTGCTGAACATCGACGTGACCGTGATCCTGGATGGCTGGCACGGCAACTCCTCGCGCATGTACTCCGCCGGCCCGCCTTCGACCAAGGCGCGGAACCTGATGGACGTCACCTACGAAGCCCTCATGCGCGGCATCGCCGCCGTCAAACCGGGCGCCACGCTGGGCGATGTCGGCCACATCATCCAGGTGTTCGTCGAGGGCAACCGGTTCAGCGTGGTGCGCGACTTCTGCGGTCATGGCATCGGCCGCCGCTTCCACGAGCCGCCCAATGTGCTGCACTTCGGCAAACCCAAAGAAGGGCAGGTCCTGAAGCCCGGCATGTTCTTCACCATCGAGCCGATGGTGAACGCCGGCCGGCCCGAGGTGAAGGTGCTCGACGATGGGTGGACCGCCGTCACCCGCGACCGCTCTCTGTCGGCGCAGTTCGAGCATATGGTCGGCGTGACGGAGACCGGGTGCGAGATCTTCACCCTCTCGCCCGCCGGCCTGGACAAACCCCCGTACAACGCGGCCTGATCGCCCCAAACGCTTGCGTCCCGCTGCCTCCCGGTGGATTGTGCGCCCGCTCAGTGGACCGATCGGAGAGGCGGGGACATGAGTCGCGGGGGCGACACCACGATCGCCATTCACTCGCCGGAGGACTTCGCCGGGATGCGCGCGGCGGGTCGGCTCGCGGCCGAGACGTTGGATATGATCCAGCCGCATGTGCGGCCGGGCGTGACCACCGGCGCGCTGGACCGATTGTGTCACGACTTCATCGTCGCGCACGGAGCGATCCCCGCACCGCTGAACTACCGCGGCTTTCCCAAATCGATCTGCACCTCCATCAACCATGTCGTGTGCCATGGCATTCCCGGCGACCGGCGGCTGGTCGCGGGGGATGTGGTGAATATCGACGTGACGGTGATCCTCGATGGCTGGCACGGCGACTCTTCGCGCATGTATGCCGCCGGGCCGCCCTCGACCAAGGCGCGCAATCTGATGGACGTGACCTATGACGCGTTGATGCTCGGCATCGATGTGGTCAAACCGGGCGCCACGTTTGGCGACATCGGCCATGCCATCCAGGTGTTCGCCGAGCGCCACCGCACCAGCGTGGTGCGCGATTTCAGTGGTCACGGCATTGGCCGCCGCTTTCACGAGCCGCCCAACGTCATGCACTACGGCCACCCAGGGGAGGGCGCGGTGCTGCGGCCGGGCATGTTCTTCACGATCGAACCGATGCTGAACGCGGGCCGGCCCGAGGTGAAGGTACTCGATGACGGCTGGACCGCCGTGACCCGCGATCGCTCCCTGTCGGCGCAGTTCGAGCACATGGTCGGGGTGACCGAGACCGGCGTTGAAGTGTTCACGCTGTCGCCCGCCGGGATGCACAAGCCGCCATTCGTTAGCTGATCGTTCACCCTCCGTCGGTAGTGTTGGCGCCACGCGGCTTTGGTCATGGCCGGCCGCGATCTGGCGATCTGTCGGGGCAGGTGCGGCCGGAGTGGGGTCGAACCCGGGCATCGCGCGATTGGGAAAGCATGAGGCGGTATGGCCAGACGGGCACGGAAAGGCGTCTCGGAAGCGGGTGGTGGAGATCTGTTCGGCGTCACCTCGGATGAGGGCACGGAAATCGGCGCCGACGGCCATCGCAACCGCATGCGCGCACGGTTGCTCGCCGCGGGTCCGGAGGCTTTGGCCGACCATGAGATGCTGGAGATGCTGCTGTTCCTCGCCTTGCCGCGCCGGGACACCAAGCCGATCGCACGGGAATTGCTGGCCCGGTTCGGCGGTTTCGGGCCGGTGGTGACCGCCTCCCCCACCGAACTCCGCGCCATAGAGGGTCTGGGCGATGCCGGGATCGCGGCGCTGAAGCTGGCGCATGCCGCGGCGTCCCGGCTGTTGCGTGGGGAACTGAAAGCGAAACCGCTGCTCCGCTCCTGGGATGCGCTCAGCGATTACCTCCGCGCCAATCTGGGCCATGCGGCGACCGAGCAGTTTCGCGTACTGTTCCTGGACGGGCGCGCCCGTCTGATCGCCGAGGTGACCATGGGCGAAGGCACGATCAACCACGCGCCGGTGTATCCGCGGGAGATCGCCCGCCGCGCGCTGGAACTGCACGCCTCCACTGTCATCCTGGCGCATAATCATCCCAGCGGCTCCTCGGACGCGTCGCGCGACGACATCGCCATGACGCGGGAGGTGCGGCGCGCGCTGCAACCGCTCGGCGTCGTGTTGCACGACCACCTGATCGTTACGCGAGACACATGTATCAGCATGCAGCAGCAGGGGCTGCTGGCGTAACGACGGCCGGCGGTTGTCACGCGACAGCGGCGCGGTCTGCCACATCGTCGATGTCGTGCCGAAGAGTCAGCGTATGCGACGAAATCGGACGCCGGCGGTCAACCGTCCGAACGGCGCGTCCGAGGCCTCAACCGCGGTAATCTCTGAAGCCGGAACCCTTCAGGGGGATATCGTTTTGCGACCATAACGAAGAACCCGGACCTTCTGTATGGTCACGAGACCACTCCCAATCATAGCGTCAACGACCGGCAGGAACTGTTCGATCTTTTCGTCCGCGTCAACGATATCGATCACGATCGGGAGATCTTCGGACCGTCTGAGCACGATCCGCAGTTCATGGGTTCCAGGACCATAAGACAACAGCCCACGTGTGACCGTTGCTCCCGCCAAACCCATGGTGCGGGCTTTCAGCGCGATCTGTTCGTATAAGGGCTTATTCTCAAAAGTATCGTCGTACCCGACCGTAATACGGAGCAAGGTCGCATCGCATGGAGCCAGCATCGGTGGTGCCTTTTCCTTCGGTGTCGCATCGATGAAACCTGATCAGGCGTCCCGCTTCCAGGCCGGGACCGGAAGCTGTTGGTTCAGCCTCACGAACACGTACCATTTTTGACCTGAGGGGCATTGATGCAAATCAACCGTCCCGATTGCCCTTGGCCTCCGTCAGAAGAGTTCATCATCGATCTCCAGGCCCACCGGAGCATGGGGAAAATATCCCGCGAAACCGAACCGCACCGGACACCGGCGCGGAAAGCCGGAACGGGATGCGTCCGGCATACCGCCGGCGGCGGTGGAGGCGGAAATCGACAACCTGATAGCCGGCGTATCGCCGGTATGCCCACCACCGGACTCGAACCGGTACGCCTTTACAGGCCGCGGATTTTAAGTCCGCTGCGTCTACCATTCCGCCAGGCGGGCATGCGGTCGATTATAACAAGCCCGGCACGGCGACCGCCACCCGCCCGTTGCGACATTCGCGCGCGGCGTCAGGTGTCGGGTGGGTTCTCGTCGCGCTCAACCGGTGGGTCTTCCGCCGGATCGGGAAGCGGCGGTTTCGCACCATGGCGGAAGATCACGATCGGCTTGCCCTCGGGGTGGGCGGCCATCATCGCCTGGCGCTGAGCCTCCGCCTCGGGATCGCCACCGGTGCTGATCATCTCCAGTTCCACCACCGAGTCCTCGCCCTCGAACACCAGGGGTTCGAGCGGCGCGTTCGGGTCGAGCCGGGACGAGGCGAAGCGAGCCAGCGCGTCGCCGGTCGAAATCCCCTCCTTCAGGTCGAACCGTCCTGGCGGCGTGGCGGTCGTCGCGCTTTCCTTGGGGAAGCCTGGCGCCGGGTCGGGGAATTGGGTCGCGGTCCGGTCAACGCCTGGTGGGTCCGCGGGACGGTTCACCATTCGCCACGGCTTTGGGCGGGTCGCGAGCGCGATCATGATCGCCGGCTCGGCCGGGACGTAAGGCACCACGGGCGGCTTCGGGAGATAGCCGGCGAGGCTGCCGGGCGTGCCATCCGGCCTTGTCTCGATATCCTCGGGCAGCTCCGGGTCATCGACCGAATGCGGGCGTTCGACGGAGGCGCGCCCAGGCGCGGCCGGTTTGGCCGGGCTTGTCGCGGCCGGTTCCGCGGTCGTTGGCGCGTCGGAGGTGGTGGCCGGCATCGCTTTGGCGGCGGCCTTGCCGGCCGGCCGTTTCGCGCGGGAACGCCGCGGCGGCGGGGGTTCGTTCGACAGATCCCCGGGCGACAGATCCCCGGGCGACAGATCCCCGGGTGGCGGGTCGTCCGGTGTTCCTTCCGGAGGTTTTCCCGGACGCGGCGGCAGCGGTTTCGTCTGCCGCCGTTCCATGTCACGCAACAAATTCGAGAATGTGCGGCCCAACTGCGAGGCACTCGCGCGCAGTTTGATCGCCACGAGTTCCGGCTGATCGGGCAACATCGCCCGCCGCAACGTCTCCATGATCGCGCAATGATACCCCACCCCCTGGGCTGCCAGCATGCATTCCAACTGATCTCTGGGATGAAATGCCTCTAACATTGTCAGGCCGGCGGCGACCCGGATATCGAACGCGTGCGGCTCCTCGTCGTCGGCCTTCCAGATGGTGCCGATCACCGAGCGGGCGATTTCCTCTGAGAACGACGGCCCAAACGACAAAAGCGGCGCATCGTCGCGTTCGGGGTAATTGGGGGGAAACAGGGTCGGCATGGGTCGCGGTGCGCTCGCTTCGGGCGGTAAGCTGGCACACTGGCCTATAACAGGAATAATGTCAAAGGATTTCGGTTGGAGGGATGCCAGGAGCGGACGCGGGGCCGGGCGTGGGGCGATTGACGGTCCGCCTTTGGCAACGGCATGTCGGCGCGCGCCGGAGGGCGAGGAGCCAGCTGGACCGCGGACGCGACCATTTCGCCGGAGGATCGATGCATGATGCGGCTCTACATCACGCCGGGCTCGCCCTACGCGCGGATCGCGCGGATCGTGGTGCTGGAAAAAGGCCTGGAAAACCGGGTCGAGATCGTGGAGGCGCTGACGCGGTCGGCGGAAAGTCCGGTCCTACCGGATCAATCCGTCGGGCCGGGTGCCCTGCCTGCTACGCGACGATGGCGTGGCGCTGGAGGAGTCGGCGGTCGTCTGCCGCTACCTCGATCATCTCGACGGGAAGCCGGACTTCGATGTGCCGGCGGGCGAGGCGGGGTGGGAGGCGCTGCGGCTGGGCGGCCTCGCGAGCAGCCTGATGGATGGGCTGTCGGTGTGGCTGCGCGAGTTGCGGCGGCCCGCGCACGAGCAATCGCCGGGGGTGATCCGGCATGAGACGGATCGCGCGGGGCGGTTGGTCGATTGCTGGGAGACGGAAATCGAGCGGCCGTGGATGCGAGGGAAGTTGAACATGGCGCAGATCGGGTTGGTCTGCGCGCTTGGGTTGGAGGCACGGATGCCGACGTTTCGCTGGCGGGAGGGGCATCCGCGGTTAAGCGGGTGGTACGATGGGATGAGCGCGCGGGCTTCGGTGGTGGCGACGGCGCCGTAGGGACTGATGGGGGGTGGGGCGCGGCGGAGGGGTACACGCGGAGCGTCGGAGCATGGGCGGGCATCGAGCAACCGATTGATTTAGCACCGGAAACCGGGTCAGAACTGCGCGACGGCTCGACTTGTCATGGTAGTATCTCTGCGGCGCCGACACGACATACCGAAGTGAGGCCCGCGCCTATATCCGATAATGTCCTTTATCGGTTGTATGGGTATGTCCCACGCTCGCCACGAGCGGCTGGCCCATCGCGCAGGCGCGCCGAGTGCATTTCGACGCCGGGGATCTGTCTCAGAAGAATAAGGGCCGGATCAACGCCGCGATGCAGGATGCTTCGCGGCCGGTCCCTGATTAGAACGTTGATTTATATGATTATTTACAGACCTGGTGCACCCGGCCGGGGCCGTTGGAGCGCGGCCGGTGCCCGATTAGACCGTTGATTTATATATTATTTACAGACCTGGTGCACCCGGCCGGGGCCGTTGGAACGTGTTGCACGAGAACAGCCGCATAGAGTGCTTGCGTGAATCTCCAGATGTATAATGTGCTCGATGCAAAACGGGGACGGAAGCTCCCGCGATCATCGATCTCACCATCCGCGAAATCCTCGACAGCCGGGGCAATGGGTCCGTAAGCGTCTGAAAGGAGGTTCAAATGTCACATGCAATGCTGTGGTTCACGATAGAACTCAGCGGAATCATCATTCTTGCAGCCTTAGTCAAGGCGGCTTTGTTGGTGAAGATTCTGGCCCTGAAGTGAACGGGATCGGCCACCTAAGGCCGATCCCGCTGTCGTAGTAACCCTCACACGAAGGGCGGGCTGTCGGCGAGGGCAGCCTGCCGCTCCTTATCACAATTCGTATTATCACGATCAACTCACGAACGACGATGTCATCAGCCGCTATTTCGCGATGGATGGCGACAAGCGCTAGGGTCGCACGATCGCGGGTGCCTCCACCGGAGGCGATGCGAGATCAGCACGTGATAATCCGGTTTATCACGTGCTGTTTCTGTTATGCTGAGGTCATGCCATTCCGTGCAGGAGATGAAACTTGACCGAGACAATCGAGGCAGCGGCGTGTGCTGGTATCGTCGGAGATATCGCGGACCTGGCCCGCAAGCTGGCTGAGACAGAGCCCTACAAATCGGCCAGCGGCCCCGAAGCCTTGCTGGCGCTCGCAATGCATCTCGACAAGATGATTGCCGGCGACCGGGCAAGCGAACCCGGTGTCATTCGTGTTGCAGTTCGGAAGAAGAAGGATCAATGAGCGCCGCCCTCACTCTCTTGATAACGTATATTGCCAAGAGTGAGAGGTATAACCCGTTGATAAATCGAGGTATATTCGGAGCGCTAAACCGCGCCTCTCGCGCGGTTGCGGCATCAGCAACCGAGTAGCCTGAAAGGCACTGTCCCTGGTCGTCGTGCCGTCGCATTTGGCCTGCTGCTTAATTCAATCCGCCTTTATTACAGCCTCGCCAGATGCTCCGTATCGTTCAGTCTGACGACAACCCGCGTTCCATCGTCGCCACGGCGCAACTGTGTGATGCTGCATGGCCTGATTTCATACATCAAATCGCGCAAGGCGTCGTCGGTCTCAAGCCTCAAGAACCAATTGATTATGCAAACAATCGAGTTGGCGTGGCTCACGATGACCAGCGAGTCACGACCACCGGCCGATAGCGCCGATAGGCAAGATGCAACGCGCTGATACATCATCCGCCAGCTTTCGCCTTCGGGAAACGGGACCCAGTCCAGTATTGGTTCGGAGCGAGGACGCTGGAGCCGCTTTATCTCCTCGATTGGGCGACCGGCGGCAACTCCATTGCTGAACTCCCGCAGGGCTGGCGTCGTTTCCACCACCAGCCCAAGTTCCGCGCCGATGACGGAGGCAGTCTCCACCGCTCGGCGCAGATCGCCGCTTAGCAGCGCCGCCGGGGGGAATGGCGCCTCGGCCTTGAGGAAGTCCGCAGTCATATGTGCTTGCTGTCGGCCAAGGTCGGTCAACGTCGCGTCCGTCCAGCCGCCGGCCAACTTCTGCCGGTGGTGCATACTCTCGCCGTGCCGGACAAGAATCAGATCGTGCACGTCATGCTGCGATGCTGGAACAGACTGCCGAACTCCTCTGTGCGCCAGCACGCCGCCGCTCAATCACTGGAGGACCGCGATGCAAACCCGAGCCCTTGGAACTTTGAAAACATCCGCTCTCGGACTCGGCTGTATGGGCATGAGCGCGGTCTATGGGCCACCGGCCAACAAAGCCGAGATGGTGCAGCTCATACGTGCAGCCCATGATCGCGGCGTCACCCTGTTCGACACGGCGGAAGCCTATGGTCCATTCGTCAATGAGGAGCTGGTCGGCGAAGCGCTCGTCCCGATCCGCGACAAGGTCGTAATCGCCACCAAATTCGGCTTCGACATCGACTTGACGACCGGCGAACGCCGTGGCGGCACCAATAGCCGGCCCGAGCAATCAAGGCGGTTGCGGATGCTTGCCTGAAGCGCTTACGCACCGATCGGATCGACCT
>CAVRDN010000067.1:0-85705 GCA_963719675.1 uncultured Alphaproteobacteria bacterium
CTCGCAGTACGTGATCATGCCCAGAAGATTCCTCACCACTGCCACTTTCAGATGGTTGTTATGGAATCATCACCACTGGCAGTGAGTTGATCGTCACAATCTGACCCGGTCGTCGGGGGCGATGGCGGCGGCCAAGGCCCCGTCACCGGGCACGGTGTCGCAATCGACGACGATGACGACGAACACCGCCGCCGCATCAGCACGTTGATCACCGCGCGCCCACCCGCTCGAACCTAACGACGACGGGTTGCACAATCACAAGATCCATCAATGTCACACTGCTCATCATGTCCACGTCACTCGCGACCCCCAACAGCCACGACGTGACATTTATCGTTGAACTCATTGCCAATCACCTGCTCCAGTGGACTGCAGCGATTCCTCCAGTTGCGCCACCTGCTGGCCGAATCACTGCGGCGCCATCTCCACCGGACGTGGATGCCATTGCCACTGCCGCTGGATCGCGGCCAACAGCACACGGCCACGCCGCACCATCGTCATCGTGATGAATCAGGCGACTGCAGTGGAGCGTGCCGCCGCCCATTTCACGCTGCCATCAGAGACACTGCCATCACCGGCACCCATCCAGGCTGTCGGCATTGTCGTTGTGCGCCCAACTCGGGCACCATCCAGGTGGTTCCACGCACACCGCCTACGCCGAAACTGTGGATGGCGCACTGCTGCCATCAATGCCATCCCGATCATGCTAGACTCCGACGCTACACCTCCAACATCAGCACTCATGGCCAATGGATCACCACCATGCTTGGCACCGTGGCCATGCCATGCCCACTGTCATGATGCATGCTTCCGGGTTATGTGGATGCATGTCGCATGACAAGGACAGGTTGTGTCTCCCGCACGAAAATGTGGCCATGGTGGCAACAGGCAGATGGGACCAGCGAGGGTGACATTGCCCTGCCACCGCCATTCACATGTCACCGGCATGGTGCCTCGTCCACCATGGGCACCTGAATGGTGACAGCATCACGCCGCCATGACACGTGCACCACCCAACACATGGACCGCCACCTCGCCTTCACCCCCACCCCACCTCCCGCCCGCGCCCTCTCTCCTCCCCCCCCCCCCCCCCACCGCCCGCTCCATGGCCCGCGCCTGGGCCCATTACGGCCCATCTCACGCCCGGCCCACTGCCATCACGCCCATCTCACTGCCTCATCTCATCTCATCTCACTGCCTTTACCGCCTCATCTCACGCCCTCATCACGCCCCACGCCCGTTCACGCCCCACGCCCGCGCCATATCGCGCATGCCGCGGCGGAGGCAGGTCGCGGCGCGCGGAGCATCCGACAGTAGCGGATCCGACACGGCGGGAGCGGATGTCGCCTCTGAATTCGAAAGTTGACTTAAATCAATGACACCCGACGGATAACTCGTGTGAAAGCGACCGAGGCGCTGACGGATGGTCGATCGTCAGCGTGCGTGTCGGTCCAAAGTGAAAGCTCGCGAGAGACAACTCGCGGAGACCCTCCAGAGGTCTCAATGCCCTGACCATTTGATCGCCGGGTCGCGTGTGGCTCATGGAAATCGCGGACAGGTTCGCCTGTCGGTTTGCCAGCGCAGCGCGGGACGACAGTTGATCATCAAACCCCCGCGCCATCGTCTGGCCGACGTCCGCCACGTCGCGGCGGTCATCAATGGAGGTCCGTAATGGTTGGCGTGATCGATGGCCTTACGACCGATCAACAGCTGGAACTGATTTATATTGGCTACTTCGGCCGAAGCGCCGACGCCGCCGGGCTCGCCTTCTGGGACGCGCAGAACGCGCAAGCCGAAGCCAGCGGCCAGAGTGCCGACGGACGCGTTGAGCAACATCGCCAATTCGTTTGCCCCGCAGCCGGAAACCATCGCGCTCTATCCGTTCCTCGGCGCCGATCCCTCGCATATCGACCTGACTGACCCCGCGGTCCAGGCCGCGCTCGGCGGCCTCATCGACGGGATATACGGCAACTTGTTTGGTCGCGCCGCCGACGCCGGCGGAAAAGCCTACTGGACGGATCAAATGACGAGCGGCGCGGTCGGCATCGGCTCGGCGGTGCTGGCGATCGCCAATGGTGCGTTGGGCGCGGATGCGATCGACGTGCGAAACAAGATCGTCGTCGCGCTGGATTTCACCGACAGGGTCACGGCGGTTGAACCGAGCACATCGCCGAGCGCACTTGTCGCGGCCGCGCATGCCGTGCTGACCGGTGTTGACGGACTGGCGTCGCACGACGAATCCGTGATCGCCGGCATGAACGCGACGACGCTCTTTATCGAGACGCCGACACAACTCAACACGTTGCAAATCGCCGACGCCGCACCCAGCGAAGCGGAACTCGCGTCGATCAATCAGACCGTGCATCCGTGCATTCTTCAGTTCACCGGCGGCGGCGCGACCGTGGACGCGAGCGCGATCCCGGCGACGACCTATTTCGATGCCCTGGGAACTGGCTATGTCGACATCACCAATCTAAGTGACACACAGCATGTCGCCGCATTTTCGGGTGGATCGCATCTCGCGGGTCAGTTCACCATCAGCAGTGCCCCTGGCAACACGATCCTCAATCTGGATCTGGCGTTTGTCAGCGTTTACCTGGGAGGGCGTGAGCTCAACGGCGTAATTCCTTATGACGGCATCGGCCTGTCCGGCCTGACGCAAATCAACATCACCTCGAACGGCCCGGGACTCAAACGTGATCGCGGGCATCTTCGATGCGAAATCTTGGTGCTGGCGTCGACGACGAACACGTTACGATCACCGGCTCCGCCGACCTGGTCCTTGGTGCGCCGCCGCCCGACACCGTCTTTCCCGCCTTCAATGTCGCGACGGGATTGACCTACCCCGCGTTTCCCGGCGTCACCGCCGGCGGCATCGTAATCGACGCCAGCAGGTTTCTGGGCAGCCTCAGTTACACCAGCAGCGGCAAGGGCGACACGATTACCGGCGGATTTGGCAACGACAGTTTCGCCTCCGCCGCGAACGACAAGATCACGCCGGGGAGCGGCACCGACACCATTTTCCTCCTGCAAGGAAAATACACGTCTCCGACGGCCGCGGATATCACGACAATCGCCGGCTTCAACGGCGCGAGCGACATGATCGTTATCGTCGCGCGAACCGAACTGGCGTCGGCGACGACGTATTTCGATCTGACCAGTGCCGACCTGAGCAAATCGGCGAACGCCGCGGCGGCGGCTCGGCCGCGTTCGTCCTCAACGCCAGTCATGGCACGACGGAAAAGGCGGGGGATGTCGTGGCGTTCAGTTTCGGCCTGGAGACTGGGTACGACGCATTCTCGGTGGACGGAAATTTTGGCGCCAACGGCTACGTCGCGCCGGGCACCGGCATGCCGAACGAGATGCTCGTGAAGTTGACGGGCGGCGCCATCGCGCAGGCGGCGCATGACTTCGCTTTCACCAGTTTCACCGGAGTCGTTCAGCGGACGACCGCCGCGGCCTTCGTCAGGCGGCCATCGCGTTGGCTACAGACTGAACCGCTCGCCCAGATAAACCCGCCGCACGTCGCGGTTCGAGACGACCTCACTCGGCGTGCCTTCCATCAGCACCTGGCCGTCGTGCATGATGTAGGCGCGGTCGATGATCTCCAGCGTCTCGCGCACGTTGTGGTCGGTGATGAGCACGCCGATGCCGCGATCCTTCAGGTGCTTCACGAGGTCGCGGATCTCGCTCACCGCGATCGGGTCGATGCCGGCGAGCGGCTCGTCCAGCAGAATATAGGACGGCTGGGTTGCCAGAGCGCGGGCGATCTCGACCCGCCGCCGCTCGCCGCCCGACAGCGCGAGAGCGGGCGTGCGGCGCAGATGGCCAATCGCCGAACTCGCCCAGAAATTCGTCCAGCATCAGGCGCCGTGTGGCGAGGTCGGGCTCGACCACCTCCAGCGCCGCCATGACGTTCTGCTCGACATTCAGGCCGCGGAACACGCTGGCCTCCTGCGGCAGGTAGCCAATGCCCAGCCGGGCGCGGCGATACATCGGCAAGGTTGGTGATGTCGGAGCCGTCGAGATGGATCGAGCCGGTGTCCGGGCGAAACCAGCCCCACGATCATGTAGAAGGTCGTCGTCTTGCCGGCGCCGTTGGGGCCGAGCAGGCCCACCGCCTCGCCGCGGTTCAGCGAGACCGACACGTTGCGCACCACCGGACGCCGCCGATAGGTCTTGCCGACGCCGCGCGCGACAAGGCCGCCGCCGCCCTGCAATACCTTCAGCGGCACCCGCGGCTGGTTATCCCGGAGGGAGGTCTCCCGGGTCGTGAAGGGGCCTCCCGCGCCGGAGTTGGGTGGTGTGATCATGGCGTTCCTCCCGTTTTCGGGGTCGCCTTCGGCGCCGCCGTCAGGGCCGGTTCGGCCGTTGACGCTTTGCCAGGCGGGTGACTCGGCATGGCATTGTCCAACGATGGACTGGTCTGGTCGCTTGGGGTCACCAGGCCGCTCACGCGGCCGGTGTCGCCGGATAATAGCGTGGCGACGCCCGTCTTCATGTTGACCACCGCCTCCGAGCCATTGATCTGGTTCAGCCCGCGGGTGATCCGCACGTGGCCGCCCAAATGGGCGATGCCGGTATCCGGCACGTAAACGCCGCGATCGCCGGTGACGATATCCGTGGGGGTGCGGATCGAGACGTCGCCGAACGCCTCCACGCGCTCCAGATGGCCGGCCATCGCCGCCATCGGGTCGCCCGGCTGTCCGGTCGAGGCCGGTGCGTGCTGGTTCGTACCCTGTGCCGTGGCCGCCGCTTCCTTGCCCGATGCGCCCGGCTCCGGCGTCCCCGTGCCCGCCGCTGGCGCGTTCGTGGTCGTCGAAGACGAGGCCATGGGCGGTGCGCCAGCCGGTGGTGCGGTGCCCGCCGCCGCCGCGTTGCCGGCGGGCGCGGCCAGCGTGTAGGCGACCAGAGTATCCGCCGAGATCCGCCGCGCGTCGTTGGTCACCACCACGGCGTCGCCCCGCGCCACCGCCATGTGCTTCTGCGACCAATATTCCAAGGTGTCCCGGGCGGTCAGCGTATCGTCCGGGGTGGTCAGCTTCAGGCCATTGCCGGTCATCACCAGCACAGCCTGATCCAGGTCGTAGGTCGCCTGGTCGCCCCAGGCCTGATCGGTCTGGGTATAAATGTGGACGTTGCCCTCGGCCCGCATGCGGTAGACTTCATTGCCCTCGGTATCGGTCGCGCCGGTCAGGCCATTGGTGGTCGTCGAAGCCGGCGTGGCGGCGGTATCGCCCTTGTGCCGGTACCATGCGAGCAGCCGATCCGCGGTGACGGTGACATTGCCTCGCACCGCCTTGGCGTCCCCTTTGGCGATGACGATCTGCTCATTCTGGCGCCACTCGATCCCGTCCTGAGCGGTAATCTGGATCGGTCCGCCCTGCGTCAGATCGATGCCCTGCGCCATCGCCGGCGGCATCGGCCGGGCCAGCGTGAAAGCGGCCGCGATCGCCAGACAAAGCCGGGCCGGGACGGGAAGCCGGGACGTCATGCGCGCTTCGGGCAAATCCGAACGGGCCGGATCATTGCGACACACCGTTCATTTCGACCCGCGCGGGCCCCCAGAACTGGATCGCGGCCCCTTTGTCGACCGTGGTGAAGCCGGCCGCGTCCAGCGTGCCGAACGGACCTTCGACATGCGTCGGCGAAGCGCCGGAGGCAGCGCCTTCCTTGACCGCCACGGTGGCGCTCGCGGTGGTCATCGTCGTCCCGTCATCGCGATACAGCACGACGTCCCGTGACAGGTCGAGCTGGTTGTCCTTGCGCATGAACACGCCCTGCTTCGACTTCACATTGATCCAGGTGCCGTTTTCCAGAGTCATGTCGGCGTCGGGGATGGTGAGGTTGACGCGGTCGTCGCCATCCTGCGTCGCGGTCGCCGCCGTCACCGTGTACGGGCGGCCTCGGTCGTCCACGCCGTGATAGTGCGCGTTGGTCAGCCGGGCGCCGTCGATCGTCGCCCCCAGGCCGCGGAAGGCAAGCCGGGCGCCGTCGGCGGCGCGGTTGAATTCGGGCCATAGCGCGATCGACGACAACAGCAGCAATGCCACCGCCGGCAACAGGAACTTGGAGGCGTTGATCAGCAGCCGCCGTCGCAGCAGGCCGCCGCGGGTCGGCACCCGGCGTGTCCCCCTCCGGCTGACGATCGAAAGGTAACCACCGGTGCGGGACGCGTTGGAGGGCGTCGGCGTGCGTGTTCCAGGCAGAGCAGGTTCCCTCGCTGTCCATCCGGCCGCCGTCCCATTGGGCGATATTCCGGCGGAGGATGTGCCCATTGGCGATGTGCCCATTGGCGATGTGCCCATTGGCGATATCCCAGTGGGCGATTTGCCGAGGGGCGATTTGCCAGTGGGCGATATCCCAGTGGGCGATTTGCCAGTGGGCGATTTGCCAGTGGGCGAACTCCCCCTGGCTGATACGCCCGACGGCGCTGTCTCGTTGGGCAAAGCCGTCATGCCAGCCCCGCGCGCAACAGGTCGTGGATGTGCAAAATGCCGGCGACCTTGCCATCCGGCTCGACGACGAACAACGCCGTCACCGGCCGCTCATGCGCGTTCATCGCGTGCAGCGCCTCGGCGGCCAGAGCGTCCGGGCCGATGGTGCGCGGGGCCCGGGTCATCACTTCATCGACCGGGCGGGTCAGCAAATCGGGACCCATGGCGCGGCGCAAATCACCGTCGGTGATGATGCCGCGCAGAATACCGCCGTCATCGGTCACGCCCAGACAACCGAAGCGCTTCTCGGTCATCAGCACGAGGGCGCGGTCCATCGGCGTGCCGAGTTCCGACAGCGGTACCGCCTCGCCGGCATGCATCAGGTCGCGGACCCGGCGCAGTCGCGCGCCGAGACGTCCACCGGGGTGGAAGCGACGGAAATCCGCTTCGGTGAAGCCACGCCGCTTCAACAGCGCCACCGCGAGCGCATCGCCCAAAGCCATCTGCATGGTCGTCGATGTGGTGGGTGCGAGGCCCATTGGACAGGCCTCGGCGGCGGCGGGGAGCAACAGCGCGACGTCGGCGGCGCGCGCCAGGGTCGAGCCGACGCGCGTGGTGATCGCCACCAGTTTCAGCCCGAAGCGCCGCGCATGGGCCACGATATCGGCCAGTTCCGCCGTTTCTCCCGAATTGGACAGCGCCAGGACGGCATCGCCCGGGAGGATCATGCCGAGGTCGCCGTGCGACGCTTCGGCGGGATGCACGAACAGCGCGGGGGTGCCGGTGGAGGCCAATGTCGCTGCGATCTTCCGTGCCACATGGCCGGATTTACCCATGCCGGAGACCACGATCCGCCCACTGGCCCCCGCCAGATGATCCACCGCGCGCGAAAATTCCGGTCCCAGGCCGGCGGCGAGCGCCCGCAGGCCGGCGGCCTCGATCGCCAGCACGTCCCGGGCGACGTCGAGATCGGGATGATCAGGTTCGGAGAGTGTGGCGGCGGCGCGAACTCACGATGGAATTCGTTCCGGTGCGGTGAAGCCGAGTCTATGGGCCAGTGTACCGGAGTGGTCAATGTTTCGAGATTGACGAAACGTGACATGAACAAATGGCCCAGAAGAACAGGGTACCAAGACCGGTTTGGCCCGCGCGGCGGAGGCGTGGCGGGTCAATGGTGGAAGATATCCGGGTCCTCATAGCCCAGAATATCGAGGCGGCAGCGTGTTGGGAGAAAGTCGAAGCAGGCTTCCGCCAGGTCGAGGCGGTCTTCACGAACCAGCGCCGCCTCCAGCTTCGCCCACAGAGCGTGCAAATACAGCACGTCGGACGCGGCGTAGGCGCATTGCTCGGACGTCAGCTCCAGCGCGCCCCAGTCGGAGGTCTGCTGCTGCTTGGACAGGTCGACTCCGAGCAACTCCTTGCAGAGATCCTTGAGGCCGTGGCGGTCCGTGAAGGTGCGAACCAGTTTCGCGGCGATCTTCGTGCAGCGGACCGGCGCGACGGTGATGCCCAGGCTGTACTGCAGCACGGCGACGTCGAAGCGGGCGAAATGCATCAGTTTCACGACGTCCGGATCGGCCAGCAGGTGCTTGAGGTTGGGGCAGTCAAAGCCGCGGCCACCCAGGGAAACCGGCACGAGTTGCACGAGATGCGCGTGGCCGTCGCCGCCCGAGAGCTGCACGAGGCACAGCCGGTCGCGGTGCGGGTTGAGGCCCATCGTCTCGGTATCGACCGCGACCACGGGGCCGAGGGTCAGCCCGTCCGGCAGGTCATGCCGATGCTGATGGATCGTCGCGTTCGGCATGAATTGGGTGCTGCTCATGAGGATGCTGGTGCCCAGGAAAAGACTCGAACTTTCACGACCTTGCGGCCACAGGTACCCTGAAACCTGCGCGTCTACCAATTCCGCCACCTGGGCAACAGGCTCTCCGCGTCCGCCAGATCGGGCGAATGGCGCGGAGAAACGGGAGGGGCGCGATGTAACGCCCGGCCGGGGTGCCGTCAACAGGCGTGCGTCGAGCGGGACGGCGGGCCTCGGCGCCCTGTTCCCGCATCGGCGCGATTGGCGGTCTCCTCGCGCGCGAGCCGTCGATTTGTCTTTTGGGCGGAACCCCTCTTGGCGCACACCATCGGAGAGTGACAAAACCCGTTCCGCGCGCGAAGTGGGCGAACCCCAAAAGGGAGAACCCCCAGGGGAGGACCCAAAGGGAGAGCCCAAAGGGCGGGGAACTCGGGGTTGAACCGCGCATGGATCAGGCCCAGGCGGATGGGCGGGAGCAATTGGCGATGACGGATGTGGCGACGGTATTCGGCGGCTCGGGGTTCATCGGCCGCTATGTGGTGCGGCGACTGGCGCGCGTCGGCAAAACCGTGCGGGTCGCGGTGCGCGATCCCGAGCGGGCGTTGTTCCTCAAGACCGCCGGCCGGATCGGACAGATCGTGCCGCTGTATGGTCCGGTGACCAACGATGCCGACGTGGCGCGCTGTGTCGAGGGCGCCGACTGGGTGGTCAATCTGGTCGGCGTGCTGACCGAAGTCGCGCGCCGCCTCGTTCCAGGCGATCCATGTCGATGCCGCCGCCCGGGTGGCGCGTGCCGCGGCGGCCGCCGGCGCGCGGCGCCTCGTGCACATGTCGGCGATCGGCGCCGACCCTTCGAGCGACAGCCGTTACGCCGCCTCCAAGGGTCAGGGCGAGGCGGCGGTCCGCGCCGCGTTCCCGGGCGCCACGATCCTGCGGCCCTCGATCGTGTTCGGGCCCGAGGACAACTTCTTCAATCGTTTCGCCGGCATGACCCGGATCATGCCGTTCATGCCGGTGATCGAAGGTGCGACCCGCATGCAGCCGGTGTTCGCGGGGGACGTGGCGGACGCGGTCCTCGCGGCTCTGTTGTCCGACGACGCCATCGGCAAGACCTTCGAACTGGGCGGCCCGAAAGTCTGGCTCTTCGTCGATCTGCTGGCCTACATCCTGAAGGTCACCGGCCGCGACCTGTCGCTGGTCAACATGCCCGTGCTGCTGACCCGGTTGCAGGCGTGCGTGCTGGAGATGCTGCCCGGCAAGCTGCTGACCCGCGACCAACTGAAGATGCTGGCGCGCGACAACGTCGTGGCGTCGAACGCGCTCGGCCTGAGCGATCTTGGCATCAGCCCGACGGCGGTCGAGCAGATCGTGCCCGAGTATCTGCGCCGCTACCGCGCGGGCGGCGGGCGCCGGCCGACCTCCGTCGCCGCCTGAGGCGGGGTGGCGAGCCCACGCCAACCAATCCCCGGCTAAGGGGAGTCGCGGAAGGCGTCACTCTGTCAGCGGCCCCAAGCCTGTACAGGGCCCGATCGCGGTGCGCCGAATTGAAGGTGTAGAACGCCGGCATCGTCAGCCGCTCGCCCGCCAGCACCTTCAGAACGCCGTGCTCGTGGTGCCAGCCGCCGGTGAACGCCAGCAACATGCCGGCCGCCGGTTTCACCGTCAGATTTAGCCGCGGGAAATACAACTCGCCGCCCTCATGGTCGTCGTTGAGATAGACGATACTGGCGAAAGCGCGATGCGGCATGTCATGCGGACGGCCGTCCGGATTGGCGCGATCGGCGTGCGTCGGCATGTGCATTCCGGTCCGCCATCGGACCAGTTGCACGGTGTCGGCGAAGATCGGCGCCGTCAGGTCGTAAAACTGGCGCAGCCGCTCGGTCACCCGGCGCTGCGCGTCTCGCATCAGGGCCGCGGTGCCGGGCCGGGCTGCCAGGATGTCCGGAAAATACAGGATCCGGCCCTTCCAGAAATCCTCCTTGATATCCTCGACCCGCTGCGCGGCGGCGAGGTCATTGGCCGTCTCCGCCAGCAGCGCGCACTCCGCCGGAGTGAGGAAGCGTGGCTCATAGACGAAATCGAACGCGTCCGAATCCAACTCCATATCGGGGGTGATCGCCACCGTGGCCGGAGAGGGGGTCAGCACGCCGTCCCGCAGGCGCTCGCGACCCGTGATGTTGCCCTGGGTTTGCTGGTGCCTGATCCGGTTCAGCAGGCTGTTCGGCTTCCATCGCGGGACCGGCTCGGTTTCCAGCAGCGCCGCCGCGCCGGGGAACTCGGTCACCTCCTTCGCCAGCAGCGGCCGCGTGCCGGTGCGATCGACCGGCGCATTGAGGCGGAGCTTGTTGACGTGATCGACGCCCTCGGTGCCGTCGGGAAAGCGGCCGACGAAGTAATGCCGCTGCCAGCCCTCCTTGAGGATTTCCGGATCTCTGGCGTCCAGCCGCTTGCGGAATTCGTTACGCGACGACTTGAACAGGTCCTGCTCGGCGCGCAGCACCGGATCGTCGCTCAGGTCGTGGATCGCGACGTCCCATTGATCGAGGTAATTCTTCGGCAGCGGCATGACCGTGCAGAACACCTCGTCCTTGTCGAAGCGGACGGTGCCTGGGTTGAGCATCTGCCAGTTCATCGTGAAGGGATAAGGCAGCCAGTCCGAACTCGATGATGCCGGTCAGGGCCGAGATCCCGGGCCGCGGCTCATTGAAGGCGCCGGTCGTCAGGATGTTCCAGCCGGGCGGGGTGCGAAACAAATAGCCGGTGTGAAACGTGACGATGCCGCGGGCGAAATTCGACATGGCGAAATGTTCGAACGGGAAGCCGGCGGGAAACGGCTCCAGCGCGCGGACCGTGAGGTCGGCGATGTTCTGGCCGCCGTTCCACTCGACCTCGAACGCGGCGGGCACCAGCAGTTCCCAGCCGTGCGTGTTGGCGATCGACAGCGGCAGGCAGCGGTAGGCATGGCGGTCGGTGAATACGTCCATCCAGGCGCGCTCCTGGGTGCACGGCACCAAAGGCGGCGGATCCGGTTGCGTTCTGAACGCTTCAAGGCGAAACGCGGTCATTGTGAGGTCCCTCGAAATGTTCTTCCAGACGGCATGGTATCCGGGGCTCCATCCGCGTTGGTCGCGATGGCCCGGCCGTCTGTCGCGGCATGGTCGCGGCGGGTTCGGGGCGCGTCGGTCATGCGTTCGCCGGAGAGCGTCGGGTTCGTTCCAATGTTTCATTCATAGCCGATTGGGATGGCGCGAAGCCAGTGTCGCGCGGCCGGGCCGGTGCGACGACGAACAATGGCAGTGGTTGACCAGTCCGCGGCGGCGGATCCACCTCGCCCCCGAGGTTGGCGCCGGCGAGGCTGGCACGAGGGAGGCTGGCAATGTCGTGCTCGCGATACGCCGCGCCGAAGGTGGAGAACGCCGACATCGTCATCCGGTCTCGACCTCACACCGGCAGCACCGCGTGCTCGCGATGCCAGCCGCCGCGGCGGCCACCAGCAATCCCATCGTTGGTTTCGTTACCAGATCGAGCCGGGGACAGTAGAGCGCGCCCGCGGCATAATCGTTGTTGATGAAAGCCACGCCGCCGAAATCGCGAACGGAAGCCGTGGCCGCGTCGTCCGGATGGACGCGACCCGCATGCGGAATTCGTGAACCGGCCCGACGCCGACGCATGTTTTCGAGCGTCACGGGCGGGTAAGGATCGAGGCCCGTGCTGGCAAAGCTCTCGGTCCACGCGCGCCCGGGATACCGGAGAGGATCGACGGCACGGTCGCGGCGAGCCGGAATGCTTCCAGACGAAACGTGATCGGCGCGGCGCCCTCGATGGGTTGGCCTTGTGGGTTGGCCTTGTTGCTGGTGACCATTGTAAGCTGTATCGTTCCGAAACGCCGCGCTTTCCACTGTCGCGTCCCCGCGTGGCGGCGATTCTCGAGGGGTGCGTTCGTTATCACGTTGGTCATCGCAAGCGCGGTCGCATGTGACGGCGATGTGTGAAAATGATAAGAGTCGCAAGGGCTTTGGACATTGCTGTCGAACCGCTCTGAGACTACGTTGGCGGCGGGAACGAGTCGAAAGGAAAAGCAATGGGGTTGGTCATCGAGCCACATGAGGTCTACTTCGGCAGTATCTTCGAGCGCTTCAACATGCGGTTTGGCCCCGCGGCGCCTGGTGGCGGGTCCGTCTGGCATTCCGGTGGAATCACGGAAATCGTTGCGCTACAGAAGGAGTTCGAGATCTTCCGGGAGGGCCGGCCGTTTCTGCAAAGTGCCGCCTTGCTGGGACTGACAGGCGCGTACAGCGGTCCCGCGAAGGATCGTTGGCTCGAATACCTGCTCAAGCTGCCCCAAATGAGATCCGACATCGATGGGGTGAATGGCGATGAGCGCATCGTCCGGGCGATCGTGGAGAACCTGAACCGCGATACCCCACAACCCTGTCACATGCTTGCCTACGATGGCCGGACCAGGGAGCCCGGTCTGGTCACCGTCGCCGATGAGCGGCCGGTCTTCTACCTGGAGTCCGTGACGTTCCTGACGATATCGTTGCCGATGCGGCCGGCCCGACCTCGCGCGGCAAGGGCGGCTCGTCCGCGGCCACAAGCCGGCGCGCGCGCCTCTCGCGGCCGCAAGCAGGCGTCATGAATGGAACCGCGTGCCGACCTCGATGGCTTCGACCCATCGTTGGTGCACGCGAAAATCGCCGACTACTACACGGAGAAGGTTAAGGCATTCGGCTGTACGCCACATGGTGTCGACTGGACCTGCCAGGCGACCCAGGAGATGCGGTTCGTCCAACTGCTGAAAGTTTGCGATTTCAGCGCGCCGTTCTCCATCAACGACCTTGGATGTGGCTATGGGGCCCTGGCTGCCTTCTTGCATCGAAGGCACGGCGCCCGCGCGGTGGACTATCTGGGCATCGATCTGTCCGGAGACATGGTCCGGCGCGCGAGGCGCCGATGCCGGGTGCCCGGCGCCGTTCGCTTCGTGAAAGGCTCGGCTGCGCCGCGCACGGCGGATTATTCGGTGGCGAGCGGAATCTTCAACGTACAACTGGATACTTCGGACGAGGACTGGGACGCCTTCATCAGGTCCACGTTGCGACAGCTCTGGACGGCGAGCCGGCATGGGTTCGCCGTCAACTTCGTCGCCGCGCCAATGGACGGGCAGGCGGTAACGCGAGGCCTCTATACCACCCCTCCCGAACGATGGGCGGACTACTGCGCGGATCATTTCGGAGCGCACGTGCAAGTGATCGACGGATACGGCATGCGCGAATTCAGCCTGCTGGTAAGGGTCGCGGGTGATCCGACTGCTGGTAAGGCCCCGTCCCGCGGCGTGATCCGAGCCGCCGTCGCGAAACCGGGTGGCCGCGAGGGCGGACGATCGGCCTTCGCCACGACGCCGGGGCCTCCGGCGCGGCAATCGATCAGGAATTCGCGGCGCCGGCGCGCGCGACCAGCGCGCGCGCTTCTTCCAACCGCGGACGGTAGATGCTGGCGCCGGATTCCTCGATCAATGCCTCTGCTTCCGCGAGCAGCGGCAGGGCGGTATCGCGTCCGGCGGCGCCCTCGGTCAGCACCGCGACGCTCGCCAGCGTGATCGTGGCCCGGCAAACCGGCAGCCGGGCGCCGCGCACGCGACCCATGGCGATGGCGTCGCCGGCGGTCACCGCCGCGTTGGCCAAATCGCCCATCAGCATCTGATAGTTTGCGAGATTGGCCAGCAATTCCGGCTCATACTCCACCGCCGCCCCGGTCTGGCGCAGGAAACCCAACGCGCGCGAGGTGCCTTCCGCCGCGAGCGCGTACCGGCCGGCGATGCCGAGGGCCGTTGCCTCCAGGCCGAGCTGATAGACACGCAGGTATGGCCCCCCATGCCGATCCGCCAGAAAAGCGATGCGTGCCGCGTGTTCGCTCGCCATGGCCGGGTCGTTCACACACCACGCCATGTCAACGTAGCCCACATGCGCGATGAACAGCACGGTGGGATCGATCAGGCCCTTGATGCCGATCAATTTGTCGAAACACACGCGCGCCGCGTCGAATTGCCCGAGCCGCAGGAGAATGCGGCCACGCAGCCCCACCACCCAGTCTTCGACGCTGTAACCCAGGAAGCGATGATCGAATTCCGTCACTTCGGCGATGTGGGCGAGCGCGGTATCGCTTGCCTCCAATGCCTCTCGCAGCAATCCAGCCCAGCCATAGGCGTGGCTGAGCGCGGCATGCAATGTCGCGAGCCGGCCGGGATCGCGGTTGCGTTCGGCGAGTTCGGCCGCCTGCCTGATCTGACGCACGAACGCGTCGCTGTTGCCGCCGGACACCTGGGCGATGCGACCATCGACAAGAAGCAGCAACGGAACGATGGAGTCGTCGTTCTCCCGCGCCCACTGGAGTGCTTCCTGAATGAACGGCCGGGACTGCTCGGTGGTAAGGCCTTCTCTCCAGCCAACCCATGCGATCTGGCCGCTGGCCTCGATCCGCAATGCGTCGTTGGCGGGCGAGCGCGGTTCGTTGGCGAGCAGCACGCGAACCTTGTGCCAAAGCCGGATCGCTTGTTCGGAACTCGTGCGGCCGATCCAGTGCGCGGCCCGCGCCGCGTGGAAGGCCGCTCGTCCGCGCTCGCCGGCTTCTTCAAGATGATGTGCGACCAGCGCCGCGAATTCATCGGCGCGATCGGTATAAAGCCGCTCTATGGCCTCGGCCACCGCCAGATGCAGCCGGTTGCGCCGCGACCGAAGCTGCGTGGTGTACGCGACTTCCTGAATGAGCGGATGGCCGAACTGGTAAGCCGAGTCGTCCCGCGAATCGCTCCGCCGCAACAGACCGCCATCGCACAGGCTATCCAGTTGCGCGACCAGGCCATCGTGGTCTTGCCCGACCACCTCTCGCAGGACGGCGGCCGGAAAGTCCTTGCCGATAATCGAGCCGACCTGAAGCACATCGCGCTGACGCTGCCCCAGGCCATCGATGCGGGCGCCGATGACAGCCTGCACGGTCGCTGGCAATTCCTCCGCGATGACATTGCGCCCGCGTCGGTACGCACCGCGCCCCCCGGCGACGATCCCTCGTTCCGCCAGCGATTGGACGAGTTCCTCGATAAAGAAGGGGTTACCGCCGCTGCGCTCCTCCACGCGGCCGCGGATTTCGCTCAATTCAGGACGCGAACCCATGAGCCGTTCGACAAGAACCGCCGTGTCGGACGCGGTCAGCTCGTTCAGATCGATCTGGCGATATTTCGCCGCCTCCATCCAGGGCCGGTTGTACGGCTGCCGGAAGTTGACCACCAGCATCGTCCGTGTCGCCGGCACGGCCTGCGCCAGCATTGCCACGAAGCTTTCGCTGGCGTCATCAAGCCATTGCAAATCCTCAATGATCAGCACGGTGGGGGCGTCGTTGCGCACCACCAGGTCACGCAGGATTTCACGCAGCCGGGCATTGCGCGTGCGGGCACTCAACCAGGATCGCCGCGCGCCATGGAACGGAATGCCAAGGAAGTCACAGACCAATGGCAGATCGCCGTCATCGGTGGCGCCAATCAGGGCCAACCGCGCGCCAACCGCGGTAACGGCCGATGCCGGAACATCGCCAGGCGAGATGCGGAAATAGGCCGTGCGCAGCAACTCCAGAATGGGCTGCAAGGGCGTCACCACGCCGTATGGCTGTGGCCTCGTTTCGAACACGAGGATCGACTGTGCCGCGCAGAACTGTGCGAACTCGTGGCACAGCCGGCTCTTGCCGGCGCCCGCGACACCCCCGATGCCGATGGTCTGGCCCGCACCGGCCTCGACATCGTGGAGGCCCTCCATCAAGGCAGCCAACTCGCGGTCACGGCCGACGAACGCGGTCAGCCGGCTGCTACGAAATCGCTGATTGGCCGGCTCGGATTTCGCCTTGATGAGCAAATACAACGCCAACGGCCGCGGCACCCCGCGCAGCTTGCGTGAGCCGAGCGGCTGCACGTCGAAGTGGGAGCCGGCGAGACGAAAACAGGCTTCGCTCATGCAGATTTCACCCGGCTCCGCCTCTCCGATCAGGCGGCTCGCGAGGTGCAGCGTCACGCCGTACGCACTGGATACGTTGGTGAACCCGCTGATCGGCGTATCGGACACGATTTCACCCGAATGTAATCCGGCACGCACCGAATGCGCCGCGCCGTCGCCACCGATGGCCTCGCGGATCGCCAACGCCGCCTGGCACGCAAGCAACGCATGGCCTTCCCGAGCCAGCGGCGCACCGAACAGAGCCATGATGCCATCGCCCATCGTGCGGGCGACCGTTCCGCCAAACCGCTGCACGATATCGCACATGGTCCGCAGGACCGGTTCCAGCGTCAGCATCGCCAATTCAGGATCGAGGGACGCGATCAGTTCGGTCGAGCGCACAAGATCGACGAACAGCACGGTGACGTGTTTCAATTCGGCTTCCAAGGCCGGCGCCGGTGCCGGCTCGCCGCCAGGCGGCACAACCCCAGACTTTCGCAAGTCCGCGCCGCAGTTTTCGCAGTGAGTTTCCTGGGGACCGGTGGTACGGCCGCACGCCACGCACTGGCTCATTCGCTTCGCCTCGGCGTGAGCGCGAAAGCGGCGAAGCCCAGGGGCCGATCAATCTTCAGAGGCACAGACCGCATGTTCAACCCTGTCGCGAACTCGCGGCATTATCCCGCAAACACACCCAGACGCAAAATCAATGGCTTAGCGAAGGAGGCCCCAAACGGGGCAACCATGGCAGGCCCCGCGCATCGCATCACGCGCATTGTATTCGGGCTCTGGTGGAACGGTCGAGGGGGCCACCCGGAACCCGTCACGCGAGGTTGAGTCGGCGACCGGGAATCGTTTCGGGGTTCGCGCGGCTGGAGGCCCCGCTACGCGAACGCGGGCGCCACCTCCGCCATGAACCTGGCCATCTCCCGCTTCACCTGGGCGTGCGGCTTGAGACCGACGTTGAAATACAGGATCACCTCATCGATGCCCGCCGCGGCGACGTTGCGCAGCGCGTCGGCGATGCGCGCGGGCGAGCCGATCAGCACGGAGTTCTCGCCAAGATCCTCGGGCCGGACGGTGCGCAGGCGGGCGACCATATCAATGAAGTAGCGATAGCTCGGCGGCGCGGTGGCGGGATCGCCGGGGAAGGCGGGGATGACGCATTCCTGGTAGTAGCGGATCTGGCGGGCGCGCGCGGCGGCTTCCTCGGCGGGCGTGTCCGCGAAATGAATGAAGTAGCTGCACATCAGGCGGCCGCGGGGTTTGCCGTGGCGGGCCAGGGTGTCGTGATACAGGTCGGCGACCTGACGCAGACCGCCAAAACTGATCGCGGCGGCGAACGGGGCGACGATCAGGCCACACCCCAAACGGCCCGCGAGTTCGATCGATGGTTTCGAGAACGACGCGACATAAGCGGGCAGGGGACGCTGTACCGGCTTCGGCGTGATCGAGACGTCGTCGAACCGATAATGCGTGCCGTGGTGGGAGATCGGGCCGTCGGCGTCCCACAGCCGGCGCACAACCTCCATGCCTTCTTCGAAGATCGACTGGTTGTGGTCGAAATCGACACCGAGCGGCTCGTATTCACGGCGGTCGTAGCCGCGGCCGGCGGCGAAATCGACGCGGCCGCCGCTCATGAGGTCGAGCGAGGCCCATTGTTCGGCGACGCGGATCGGATGATGCAGCGGCAGCACGGTCACGGCGGGGGCGAGGCGGATGCGCTGCGTGCGGGCGGCGATGAAGGCCAGCGCGAGGTCGGGACAGGACAGCACGCCGAGGGTGGAGAAGTGGTGCTCACCGATCCAGGCGGAGTGCATGCCCAGACGGTCGGCCTCGATCGCTTCGTCGATGATATCGGCGACGAACTGGTTCGCGGGGCGGGCGTTGTCGCGGTAGCTGTTGTCGCTGAGGGTGAAGTAGCCGAATTTCATGACGGTGGGGGCTTTCGGGGTGGGCTGTGTCGGTTGCCGAGGCCTTTCCATGCCGCGCGGGGACGGTCCGAGTCCAGACCGGCCAAACGACGAACGGGCGGTGATCGGGCCATATCGGGTTGTGAACGGGAAATCCGGTATGAGGGAACGTTCCCCGCCACGCGGCCAGATGGATCAAACAGCGGAAAGGCCGAGGCAGTTGGCGGGTGGGCTTCACGTGATGGCGATGTCGCCGCTCAGCATGCCGCCCGCGCATCACAAATTTTCGTGCCGCCCGCCGACACGCACTTGACGGGAAAGTGACCGAAACTATCTCCGTTGGCACTCGGAATCAGGGAGTGCCAACCGCCTGACTGGCAAGGCGGACCCGGATGATCGGTTCGATGCCAGAGGCGTCTCTCCCTGCTTCGACAGCAACAGGGAGTGAACTCAATGGCGATGTTTCCTGACCCATTTGGCACGCTGCTCGGATTGCAGGATGCTCTGGAATCGTTTCGAACGAGCGGCTGGTTGCAATCGAGTCCAAGTGGCGGCGGCAGTTATCCGCCTTTGAACATCTTTCGCAAAGGCGATGATCTGGTGCTGATCGCTGAAGTACCGGGCATCGATAAGTCCGACCTCGACGTTCAGGTTAAGGGCCGCACGGTCCGGATCGCCGGCACCAAGACCGTTAAGTACTCGGACAATGCGAGCCTGCATCGCCGGGAGCGATTGGCGGGCCATTTCGACCGGTCCGTGACCCTGCCGGTCGAACTGAACCCTGACGGCGTCAAGGCCGAATGCCGCGATGGGATCCTGGCGCTGTACCTGCCACGAGCCGAGCAGGACAAGGCTCGTTCCATCAAAATTGGCTGACACCAGCAACCGGTTGGAGGAAGAAATGTCAGGTGCGCGAGAGCTGGCCGTCCGCGAAAAGCAGGAGTTGGCCACCAAAGAAGAGAAGACCACGCCCGGCCGCCACTACGTCCCCGCCGCGGATATCTTCGAAACGGACGAAGCACTGACCGTGGTCCTGGAAATGCCAGGAGTGGAAAAGAAGAATGTCGATATCGCGCTGGAGCAAGACGTGCTGCGCGTCGAAGGTCAGATCGACTTTTCGAATTATCAGGGAATGGACCCGGTTTATACGGAATACAATGTCGGCCACTACACGAGGGGTTTCACCCTTTCGAACAAGATCGACCGGGACAAAATCAGCGCGCAGCTCGACAACGGCGTGCTGACACTGACGTTGCCGAAGGCGAAGGATGCGCTGCCACGCCGGATCGTTCTCGGGTGATGCATGCCTGAGTGATGCACGGCCACCTCGCGACCTGACCGGCCGCGGGGTGGACCGAACTCTTCGTGGAGGATGAGACGTGAGGCCTGACCTGCCCAACGAGAGAGGCCATGGGCTCGCCGACGGCGTGATGCTGCTGGCCGCGTTTTCCATGGCGATGCTGACATGGAGTTCGCTCGCCCAAATGCCCACCGTGCCAGTGTGGAAATTCCACTGCGGGGTGGGGGTGGTTTTCGTGCTGGCACTCGCCGGCCTCACCCGGCGCGCCCGGTGGGCGGACACGATCAGACTGCTGATGGGGATCTGGACGATCACCGCACCGTTCATACTTGGACTGGCGGAGGCCGCGCCCGCTTTGTACGCCTATCTGACGACGGGCGGCTTACTGACAGCCCTGTCCGTGCGCGGTGTTATCGGCGAAGTCGGCCGTGACTCGCCATGGCGACGGCGCCGCTGGGATGCGATCTCAGTGCCGCGGTGAGCGGGCGAGGTTTCCCCCGAAAGACTGTTCGACACGAACGGTCCGGAAACGAAACGTATTCGGGCGCCGTCGGCGAAGGCGGTCGGTTCGATGCGGCATGGATCTCAGTCCGCCGAGGATCTCCACGCACGGCGGGACCACGGGCCAGGCCATGACCACATGATTGCCTACCCCTCGAACGGATCCCGCACCAAAATCGTATCGTCCCGCTCCGGACTGGTGCTCACCAGCGTCACCGGTGCCTCCACCAGTTCCTCGATCCGCCGCACATACTTGATCGCCTGCGCCGGCAGATTGACCCACGACCGGGCGCCCCGCGCACGACCCCGACCAGCCCTCGATCGTTTCGTATTCCGGCACCGCCGCCGCCTGCGCCGCCATCCCGGCCGGCAGGTGCCGGAACGGCTCGCCATTGATCCGGTAGCCGGTGCAGATCTTCAACTCCGGCAACCCGTCCAGCACATCGAGTTTGGTCAGCACGATCCCCTGGATGCCGCCGATCTTCACCGCCTGCCGCACCATCGCCGCGTCGAACCAGCCGCAGCGCCGCCGCCGCCCGGTGACGGTGCCGTATTCATTGCCGCGGTCGCCCAGAAGCTGCCCGGTCGCGTCCGTGCAGCTCGGTCGGAAAGGGGCCCGAGCCCGACCCGCGTCGTGTATGCCTTGGCGATGCCCAGCACGAACCCGACCGCCCAGGGCCCGATGCCGGAACCGGAAGCGGCGGTGGCGGCGACGGTGTTCGACGACGTCACAAACGGATAGGTCCCATGATCCACGTCCAGCATCACCGCCTGGGCGCCCTCGAACAGGATGCGTTTGCCTTCCTTGCGCAGCGTGTCCATGCGCTCCCACACCGGCTCGGCGAACGGCAGGATCTTCGGCGCCAGGGCCAGCAGATGCGCCAGCATCGCCTCCTTGGTGAAGGTCTCCGCGCCCAGTTCGCGCAGCAGCGTGTTGTAGTGCCGCAGCAACTCGTCGAGCTTCAGAGCCAGCGTCTCGGGCTCCGCCAGATCGGCGACGCGGATCGCCCGGCGCGCCACGCGGTCCTCGTACGCCGGACCGATGCCGCGGCCGGTCGTGCCGATCTTGGCATCGCCGCGCGCCGCTTCCCGGGCCTTGTCCAACGCCGGATGGAACGGCAGGATCAGCGTCGCGTTCTCGGCGAGCCGCAGCGTTTCCGGGCGAAACCGTCAGCCCCTGGCCTTGCACGCGGGCGATCTCGGCCAGCAGCGCCTCGGGATCGACCACGACACCGTTGCCGATGATGCACAGCTTGCCGCGCACCAGGCCGGACGGCAGCAGCGACAGCCGGTAGGTTTCGTTACCCACGACCAACGTATGGCCCGCGTTATGACCGCCCTGAAAGCGCACCACGACATCGGCGCGGCTGGCGAGCCAGTCCACCACCTTGCCCTTGCCCTCGTCGCCCCATTGGGCGCCGATCACGGCGACATTTGCCACGCCTCAGCCTCCGGTACTCTGTGTTTCAGGAACGAGTGGGCGTCGCGATCGGAAGCCCCAGGGGAACGACTGTACCATTGCTCAGCACGTGCGTGCAGCCCACCCGCGCGGCCTCCGCCAGGTCGTCGCCGGTGGCCGAAAGCGCCGCGACGGTCGCGTAGCCCTCGCGCCGCAACGCCGCCGCGCGTGCCTGGCTGGACCCGACGGGAATGAACACCCGCTGGCGTGCCTCGCGCTTCGGAGCGACGCGCAGGATCGCGTCGGGATAAAGGGTCAGACCCGGTCGCGGGCTCCCCGTCGCCACAGATATAACGCCCGCCGCGGCCGAGCACCTCGTGCTTGCCGGGCGCGAAGATGCTGACCGAGACGCCGTTCTCATAACGAAAGCCGCGGAACTCGACCGGATCGACGGTCAGCCGCAAGCGACTGATTGCGAGCGCGGATCGCCGCCACCGCGTCGGCCAGCCGTGCCGCCAGAGCGCGGCCCGCCTGCGCCCAGCTCCGCCGACCGCAACGTGGCCAGGGCGCGGTCGGCGGCGCCCGCGGCCAGCAGCAACTCGGTCAGCACCGGGGCCAGGACGCCGCCATGCGCGGCGACCTCGGCGGCGTCCTTGCGGTCCAGCGCGCGAGCCAGCGCCGACGCGGCGCGGCGCCGGCGATCCCGGCCTCATCCATCAAGGTCGGCGCCAGCATCGGCAGGGTCAGGTCGAAGCTGATCCGGCTGAGGCCGATGGCGGCCAGCGCCTCGGCCGCCACCAGGATGATCTCGGCGTCGGCCTCGGGGCTGTCGTGGCCGATCAGCTCGATCCCCGCCTGCGCGATCTGGCGATCCGGCGCGAGTCTGCGAGCCGCGCACCCGCAGGCATTGCCCGGCGTAGGACAGCCGCAACGGGCGAGGCGCGTGCACCAGCCGCGTGGTCGCGATCCGCGCGACCTGCGGCGTCGTGTCGGCGCGCACGCCCATCATGCGCTGGCTGTCGGGGTCCATCAGGCGGAACGTCTGCTCCGCCACGGCGGCACCGGAGCCCGCCAGCAGACTGTCCTCGAACTCCAGCAACGGCGGCTTGACGCGCTGATAGCCATGCGCGGCGAACACATCCATCAGCGCCTCGACCGCCGAGGCCTCGGTTTCGGCGTCGGGCGGCAGCAGGTCGCGCAGGCCGGCGGGCAGCAGGGCCAGGTTGGGCAGGTCGTCGCTCATGCCACGCGGGCTATCATCAATCGCGCCGGGGAGAAACACCTGTCTGGTCGGGTTCGCCGGCCGCGCGCGATGGCGATCGGACGTCCCCGATCCGATCGACGTCGAACGGGGTCGTCTGGTAGATCTCATTGATCCAGTTGGAAATCAGCAGATGTGCGTGCGGCCGCCAGCGGTTGCGGCGGCGTCCGGGACGGATCGTCGTCCGGAAAATAGTTGAACGGCGGCCTGATCGGGACAGTTGGCTTTGACGTCGCGGAAATACTCCTCCGCCAGCGACTCCGAATCGTACTCCAGATGGTCGAGCACATAGAGCCGCTCGCGCGGCGCTTCCTCGGCGATGCTGACGCCCTTTTCCTCCGAGCATAGCCAGAAGCGTAAGTTCCGGGTGAGCCGCCAGTCGGCGACGAGGATTTCCGCCCAACGGGAGATCGGGACGGAGAAGTCGTCGGAAAAGCCGGTGAGAATACGGCGATGACGGCTTCAGGATCGTCTGCCGGTAGACGCCGAACGCCTTGTCGCGCAGCAGCATGCTTCGGGACGCCATGGAAATGATACAGCGCCGCCATCGCGCCCCAGCAGACGTTCATCGTCGAATGGACGTTGGTGCGCGGTCCAGTCGAAGATGCGCTTCATCTCGTCCCAATAGGTGCACCTCTTCGTAGGGGATCGTCTCCAGCGGCGTGCCGGTGACGAGAAATCCGTCGAATTTGCGGTCCTGCGCCTCTTCCCAAGCCTTGTAGAAGGTCATCATATGGTCTTCCGACGTGTGCTTGGTCTTGTGGCCGCCGAGCCGGATCAGCGTCAGCTCGACCTGCAAGGGCGTCTTGCCGATCAGGCGCGCCATCTGCAGCTCGGTCTTGATCTTGTTGGGCATCAGATTGAGCAGCCCGATCTGCAGCGGACGGATGTCTTGCCGGATCGCCGCCGCCTCGGTCATCACGCGCACGCCCTCTTTGGCCAGGGCGTCGAAGGCGGGCAGCCCATCGGGGATCTTAATGGGCATCACGGTCACCAGAAAGAAAGTACGATCGCCTCTGGTCCGCGAGCGGCTCTTTAGCGATTTATTTAACGTGGCTGCAAGCCGGCCGGCCAAATCACCACGGGACCCTGCTTAGCGCGAGGACGGACGAATTGCCAGTGTGGCGTTAGACGGTGTCGCGTTAAGACGGTGTCGCGTTAAGACGGTACTCGGACGGTCTCGCGCGACGACGTCTCGCGCGCGCCGGGTCGGCGATGCCGGCCTCGATGCCGCGTCTGGGTTGCCGTCTAGCGGCGCGCCCGTGTTATCCGCCGGCCAGCACTTCGTCGCGAAGGCCGCCGCACATGAGCACGAAATCGGTAACCACCCGGTGCGCCGGGGTTTCCTCGCCGACGCGGTGACGGAGGTTGACGATCACCGCATCGGTCAGGGTCAGCCGTCGCGCGACCTTTTCGGCGCCCGACACGGCCGGGCTGGTCACTTCGATGATCACCTCCGACAGCGCCTCGTTTCCGAGGCACGCCTGTAGCAGTTGCGGCGACGCGCTATCGACTTCTTTGGTGATGGTGATCGGTCCGTGCGTCCGGTGGCCTGACTGACGACCACCCGGAACGACGGTGGGAAAAATGGGAGGTGTCAAACCCAGGGTGCCAGCGGTCAACGGTTCGAAGAACACCGGCGTCGCGTTGCCGGTTTCCTTGGTGATCTTCAGAGGACCGTGCTGCCGCTTGCCAGTGGGCTGACCAGTGGACTGGTCCACGGGCGTTTCGACCCCAAAGTGGAACGAGACAATGTCGCTCCACTTGCCCTTGCGGCCCGCGTTGGTCGTTTCGCCCTTGATCTGGCCCTGTTTGGTGCCTTTGAACGCGACGTAGAAATGGTAGGCCATGGGATGCTCCCTGTTCTACCCGGTCCCCGCGACGGCTTCTATCATAAGTCAAGCAATTCGAGGCGAGACTGTCAACAAAAACCGGTCCGCGGGTAAAAAATGCGTCTCGCGCGATGTGGTCTCCCGGTCCGCCGATGGCGATTGAACCAGTCCGCGGGGACGGCGTTTTTTGGTGACGTCGGTTAACCGCTTGTTCACTGTCCGTGTGGCAGACGTGCCACCGTGCCATGGGGTCTCGTTCGCGCATCGCCGTGTTTCGTTGCCGCCGCGCCGTGTGCGCGGTTCCCGGCCGGCCGGCCGTCCCGACCCGCGTGGCCTTGAAGTGATCCGCCGCATCGTCCTGCCCTGCGTGGCCTCGCTGGCACTTTACTGGGTGCTGTTCGGTTTCGTGCTCGACCGGCCGCTGTCGCTGGGAATGTTCCGTCGCGAGATCGATGCCAGGCTGGCGCGCGGCGCCGCGATCGAGGGACCGAGGCTCATCATCATCGCCGGCTCCAACGGACCTTACTCGCATCGGTGCGAGACGATGGAACCGCTGCTCGGCATGGAATGCGTCAATGCGGGCGTCGCGGTCGGCATCGGCCTCGACTATCTGTTCGCGCGGTGGGAAGCGCTGCTACGCCCAGGGGACGTGGTTTATCTACCGCTGGAGGAGGCGCAGTACGGCCGCGACAACGCGGCGATCGCGCTCGGTCCCGACGCATCGATCATGTTCCGCCACGACCCGACCACCCTGGCCATGCTCTCTCCTGGGCGGTGGCTGGGGGCGGCATTCTCGTTCGGTCCGCGCGCCGCCCTCATGAGCCTGATCGAGACCGCTTTGGTCGACTCCGGTTTCGAAGACCCGCGCGAGGCGGCGCTCGGCTCGACCAACGCGTGGGGCGATCATATTGGCCACACCGCCGCGCTCGGCCAGGTCAACGCCGCGCGACTGGCGACCATGACGCCGTACCACGATCCGCCCGAGGTCATCGTGTCGGGAGACGGCACCGCCATGGTGCGAACCTTCATCGCGTGGGCCGAGGCCCATGGCGTTCGTGTCGTGGGCGGCCTGCCGGCCGGGTTCGCCGACTTACCGGTGCCCGACGCGACACGGGCGGCGATCCGCGCGGTGTTCGTCGAGGCGGGCGCGCGTTTCATCGATCTTGGCGACCGTTATCCGCGCTCGGCGTTTTTCGATACGCCGGACCACCTGAACGAGGCGGCGCAGATCGTGCACTCGCGCGCCGTCGCCGCCGCGCTGGCGGCTATCTTGGCGCCAGCACGGGCAGCGAGCCCGCGATCGGACATTGCCGCTGCTGCTTGGCCTCGCAGCGTGATACCGCCGCGCTGACCGCGGTGGCGGGACTGTCGCCGCAGCCGACATCGCAAATCTCCAGCGTGCCGGAGCGCCAGCAGGCGACACCGATGTCCGTCGCCTTGTCGGACGCGCAGCGAGAGTAGTTTTCGGCGGTGTTATCGGCCTTGGGCTGTTTCTCGAAATCGCGGCCCATGTCGGCGAACACGCAATGCTTCGGATCGGCGGCGCGCCTGATGCACGCGTCCAGCGCCCTGGCCGCGACCCTGGGTGGGATGTCCGTGGGGCACGGCATCAGGTTATTGACCGGCTTGTCGTCTTCGTCCGAGGCGATCTGCATCCGTACCGCGAGCGTGTCGTTCGTCATGACATTCGTGACGAGCCAGGTCACCGTGCAGTCGGCCGCTTTGGTCGTGTCTTTCACCACCGGCGGCAGCACGTTCATCAGGTCGCTCGTGGAGGTCCCGGCGGACGCCTGGCCGGGCGGCATGATGAGACAGAGCAGGGCGGCGAACGCCGCTCGGACATGGAGAAGCAGGAATGCCGCGCCGCCGCCGGAGCGCGGGCGCGCGGCCAGACGGTTCGGAAGCGGGCCTGTCGCCTGGCGGATCGGGAGCGGGCATATGGCCACCCCGCGCGGGGCGATGATCGCGCGCGGTGTCATGTCAGCGGCGCTGCCGGTTCGCCCACCGGTATGGCATCAGGTAATCGACCGTCGGATCGGTGATCTCCACCACTTCCGCCTTTCCGGCGATGTAATGCGTCGTCAGCACCGCGACTCCGTCGATGGCGAGGTAGCGGGCATAGATATCCTCGGCGGCGGCGTGCGTCGATGGACAGGCGGCGTCCGGCAGCAGACGCCAGGAAACCCGGAACAGCGCGCGGTTGCGAAACAGGAATACGATGTAGCTGTTGGCGCCCACACAGTTTTTGACACCCTCGCGCGGCTCGCGTGTGGCGTCCAGGCGAACCCAGAAGTAGCGCACTTCGTCCGGATATTCGCTGGCGAAGGGAAGGTCGGCCCACTCCACGCCGGGCGTTGGGACCGGCAGCATCGCGTTTACCTCCGCCGGCGAGAGGCCGAAGGCGAGACCGCCGGTCAACGCGGAGAGGTCGGAGGGTCCAAGAATTTGCGCGGGGCGTTCGCGCGACAACGCATGGTCCCATTGCGTGGGAGGAATGGCAAAGATCCGTTTCGTTTCCTCCGGCGCGGCCGGTTTCAGCCCAACCTCGACCGGCGCGGCCTGGTTCGGGCCCGCCGGAAGCGGCGCTCCCTGGAGCGGAGACGTCTGGCCTGGCGTGGCGGCGCCTGGTCGCCCTGGACCCGGTCCAGCCTGCGCCAGCGCCGCCGGGAGCGGTCCCGCCGGAAGCAGCGCCAGCAGCGCGCATCCCGACACGCTCAGACGAGACCACGACCAACCCAAACAGCTCTCCCTTCACAATCCGCTTCAGAATGCCAACGCGGTCGCCTGCACCACCAGCGGCAAGGTGCGCACCATCGCCAGTACCTCCTCCGGCACCGGTTCATCCACCGACACGAGGCAAATCGCGTCGCCACCCAGACTGGCGCGGCCAAGATGGAAGGTCGCGATGTTGATCCCCGCGCCCGCCAGTGTCGCGCCGAACCGGCCGATGAACCCTGGTTTGTCCTGATTTGTGACATACAGCATGTGCGGCGCGAAATCCGCTTCCACCTTGATGCCCTTGATCTCCACGATGCGCGGGCGGGAGCCGGCGAACAGCGTGCCGGCGACCGAGCGCTCCAGCCCCTCGGTGCCGATCGTGATCCGCACCAGCGTTTGATACTCGCTGGGCTTGTCATGCACGGTCTCGGCGACGTCGATCCCGTGATCGCGCGCGGCGACGGCGGCGTTGACCATGTTCACCCCGGCCATCAGCGGCGACATCAGCCCGGCGAGCGCGGCCGCCGTCATTGGGCGCGTGTTCAACGCGGCGGCGAGACCTTCATACTCGATCGTGACCCGTTTGATGGCGCCCTCGCGCGCCTGGGTCAGTTGCCCCGCGAAGCCGCCGAGCAGCCGGCAGAGTTCCATGTAGGGACGCAGCCGCGGCGCTTCCTCGGCGGTGACCGAGGCCATGTTGATGGCGTTGGAGATCGCGCCGGTCAGCAGAAAATCGCTGATTTGCTCGGCGATTTGCAACGCGACGTTCTCCTGCGCCTCGGCGGTGGCGGCGCCGAGATGCGGGGTGCAGACCACGTTCTCCAGCGCGAACAGCGGCGAGTCGGTGGCTGGTTCGGTCTCGAACACATCCAGCGCGGCGCCCGCGACGTGGCCCGATTTGATGGCGTCGGCCAGCGCGGCTTCATCCAGCAATCCGCCGCGCGCGCAGTTGATGACGCGCACGCCCGGCCGGGTTTTCGCCAGTGCCTCGCGCGAGAGAATGTTTTTCGTGGCATCGGTCATCGGCACGTGCAGCGTGATGATGTCGGCGCGTCGCAGCAGCGCGTCGAGCTCGACTTTTTCCACGCCCAGATCCAGCGCGCGCTTGTCGGACAGGTAGGGATCGTAGGCGATGACCTTCATGTGCAGCCCGACCGCGCGATTGGCGACGATCGAGCCGATGTTGCCGCAGCCGATCACGCCGAGGGTCTTGCCGGTCAGTTCGACGCCGAGGAAACGGTTCTTCTCCCACTTGCCGGCGCGCGTGGAGGCATCGGCCTGCGAAATCTGCCGGGCGAGGGCGAACATCATGGCGATCGCGTGCTCGGCCGTGGTGATCGTGTTGCCGTGCGGCGTGTTCATCACCACGACGCCGCGCGCGGTGGCCGAGCGAATGTCGACATTATCGACACCGATGCCGGCGCGGCCGACGACCTTCAGGTTTGTGGCGGCGTCGAGGAGTTCTTTGGTCACCTTGGTCGCCGAACGGATCGCGAGACCGTCATAAGCCGGGATAATCGCACGCAGTTCGGCGGGTGAGAGACCGGTTTTGAGATCGACGTCGATGCCGCGGCGGCGAAAGATCTCGACCGCGGCGGGGGAAAGCTTGTCGCTGATAAGAACTTTGGGCATGGGCTTGAGGATCCGTTCTTTGCTCTGGGTCCGGACCTCACCGGACCGGTCGCGTTTCGGTTTGGTTTGAGTCGATCGCGCTCAGGTCGCCAGTCCGGTGCATGTCGTGAGGCCGTTCGACGTCGCCAGTTCGGTCAACGCCATCGGTCGGCGTCGCCGCGCCACGATTTTTCTCGGCGTCATCACGATCTTTTCATCGTCATAACCGGGCTTCTCCGTCATCACCGGGCTTCTCATCGTCATCACCGGGCTTCTCACCGTCATCACCGGGCTTCTCACCGTCACCACCGGGCTTCTCATCGTGATCACCGGGCTTCTCATCGTCATCACCGGGCACCGACCCGGTGATCTGTCGCGGCAGGTGCGGCGACAGATGGCCGGGTCAGGGCCCGGCCATGACGTTGCAGCGGCGTGCCATGACGTTGATGCCGTGTGGCATGGCGTTGCAGCGGCGTGGCATGACGTTGACGCCGTGTGGCATGGCGTTGCAGCGGCATGCCATGACGTTGATGCCGTGTGGCATGGCGTTGCAGCGGCATGCCATGACGTTGACGCCGTGTGGCATGGCGTTGCAGCGGCGTGGCATGACGTTGACGCCGTGTGGCATGGCGTTGCAGCGGCGTGCCATGGCGTTGATGCCGTGTGGCATGGCGTTGCAGCGGCGTGGCATGACGTTGACGCCGTGTGGCATGACGTTGCAGCGGCGTGCCATGACGTTGATGCCGTGTGGCATGACGTTGCAGCGGTGCGCCATGACGTTGACGCCGTGTGGCACGGCGTTGCAGCGGCGTGGCATGACGTTGACGCCGTGTGGCATGGCGTTGCAGCGGCGTGCCATGACATCGATGCCGTGTGCCGGGAGTTCGGTCGCTCACGTCACCCGACCGTTATCGCGCCACCGTATCGTGCGCCCATTGGCACCAGGGCATCAGCGCGGCGACATCGCTGGCCTCCACCGTCGCGCCGCCCCAGATACGCAGGCCCGGCGGCGCGTCGCGATAGGAGCCGATGTCGTAGGCGATCCGGCGTTCCTCCAGCAGCGCGGCCATGCGTTTCGCGGCCTTCGCCCGACCCGCCGCGTCCAGCGAAACGAACCAGGGCGAAACGATCTTCAGACAGATCGACGTGTTCGACCGGGTCGCCGGATCGTTCGCCAGAAAGTCGAACGTTTCGCTCCGCGCGACGAAGTCGGCGATGGCATTGAAGTTCGCGTTCGAGCGGGCGAACAATGCCGGCAATCCGCCAATGCGCTCGGCCCACCGCAATCCGTCCAACGCGTCCTCGACACACAGCATCGAGGGCGTGTTCATGGTGTCGCCGCGGAAGATGCCCTCGGTGAGTTTGCCTTTGCTGGTGAGGCGAAACACTTTCGGCATCGGCCACGTGGGTTCGTGGAACTCGAGCCGGGCGACGGCACGCGGCGACAACGCGAGCATGCCGTGCGCCGCCTCGCCGCCGAGCACTTTCTGCCACGACCAGGTCACGACATCGAGTTTGTCCCACGCGATCGGCATGGCGAACACCGCCGAGGTGGCATCGCAAATCGCCAGACCCTCACGGTCGGCGGCGATCCAGTCGGCGTTCGGCACGCGCACCCCGGATGTCGTGCCGTTCCAGGTAAACACGACGTCATGCCCAGGATCGACGGCGGCGAGATCGGGGAGGTCGCCGTAATCGGCGGCGAGCACGCGTGCGTCGGGGAGTTTCAACTGGCGCAGAATGTCGGTAGCCCAGCCGGCGCCGAAGCTCTCGAATGTCAGGATGTCCACGGGGCGTGGGCCGAGCAGCGACCACAAGGCAATCTCCACCGCGCCGGTGTCGGACGCGGGAACGACGCCGAGGCGCCAGTCGTCGGGCATGCCGAGGAGAGCGCGGGAGCGGTCGATGACTTCGGTGATGCGGGCTTTGGTTTCGGTGGCCCGGTGATTGCGGCCGAGCAACGCGCCGCTGAGTGCCTCAATCGTAAAGCCGGGTCGCTTGGCGCAGGGTCCGGAGGAAAAGCACGGATTGGCCGGACGCAATTCCGGTGTCGGAATGTTATTCATTCACGATCTCCCTTTCAGAAGATGAGCGCCCCGGTGGGGGGGCGTGGCCCGGGCGGGGGTCTAGCCCTGGGTCATAAGCCACGTCAAATGAAAAGCGTTTGAGGCGGCGAACGGTGTCATCGGGACTGCTCCAACGCGGAGCCGGATGCGCCCCGGGTGGGGCATGGGGGGCGGTCCAACGCGGTCGTCGCGGGGCGTCCTTGCCGGGTCGCTCCGGGCACGCGTAGCCTGCGGGCAATGAGGCGGAACAGGCCGCCGCGCATTCGCCGGGAGCAGGCACATGGGAAAGCTGGACGGGAAAGTCGCGTTGGTCACCGGCTCGGGGCGCAACATCGGTCGCGCGACGGTGCTGAAGCTGGCGGGCGAGGGCGCGCATGTCGTGGTCAACGCGCGGTCGAACCAGGCCGAAGCGGATGCCGTGGTGCGCGACGCCCAGGCGTTGGGGGTCAAAGCGATTTCCGTGGTGGCCGACGTGGCGAAGAAGGATCAGGTCGAGGCGATGGCGGCGCGGGCGCTGTCGGAGTTCGGCCGCGTCGACATCCTGATCAACAACGCCGCCATCCGGCCGCACAAGCCGTTCACCGAACTGACATCCGAGGACTGGGAAGCGGTGCGGAGCGTGGTGCTCGACGGCGCGGTGTACCTGACCCGAGCGGTGATCAATTCGATGGTGAAGCACGAGTACGGCCGCATCCTGTTCTTCACCGGCGAGGGCGCGTTCGTCGGTGGCAGCGGGCGCGCGCATGTCTCGGCGGCGAAGATGGGATTGGTGGGATTTGCGCGCGGCCTGGCCTCGGAGTTCGCGGGCCGGAACATCCGGGTGAACGTGGTGTCGCCGGGAAGTATCGATACGGCGCGGGCGAATCCGGAGTGGTACGGCAACCGGCCGCCGAGCGCCGCGGGGATCCCGTTGGGGCGGCAGGGCAAGGTGGATGAGATCGCCGCCACGTGTCTGTTCCTCGTCAGCGATGACGGCGGGTTCATCACCGGCCAGACGATCCATGTGAACGGCGGGACGGGGTATTACTGATCCTGGCGCATCGCGCTACCATTCTGGCCATTAACCTATGATTGGTCTGTTACCGGTATGCAGGTCGGATCGGTGATCTGAACGGTACAGGGCCCAATCGAGCGGATGAGATGGTACGAGCAACCGAACTCCTTGGTCCTGGCGAAGCCTTGATGGAGATGTCCATCAGGAAGAAAAAGGCCGAGCAAATCGTCGGAGTGTTGGAGCAGCCGATCAATCTCCACCTCCTTAAGCTGCTCGGATGTCTGGCCGGTCCGGAGATGCGTCAACACTGGAAGCGCGAGTTGGAGACCTGGCTGCTGCGCATCGCGGCCGTTACCCTTAAGCCGGATGGCACGCCAATACCGGCGAAAGTTGTCTATCGGTGGCTGTACGATGAGACATTCGGCGGTAGTGAGCAGCGCAACGCGGAAATGATGTTGCGTTTTCTCGCGCGCGATTATCCGCGCAACGAGGTTGATACGGCGACGGTTGTTGATCGCCTGCGTTCGACCCATGAGCGTCTGGCCGAACGTATCGCGCAAAACGATCCCGGCACGGAGATCATCGAGGGTTTGTGAGCAAAGTTCATTGTCGAACACAAAGTCGGCGAGATATTGAAGCCGCTCAACCAGGTGAAAAGCGTTAATTCATCGACCGATTGGATAACCGTGTCAGAATCGAACCGGCATCCGCGGCTTGGCAGCCCTACCGCTGACCCTGCCGCCGCTCCAGTCCACTCACAGCCGCGGTCCATGGTAGTTCCGATTGGCACCAGATCTGCTGCGTCGGCCGCAACGACGCGCGTTGCGCGATCGTACCGACGCGCAACCCATAACTGGTCGGGTTGGTCGGCGATGTCGCGTACAATCCCGTGCCGCAGTTCTCACAAAACGCCTGCGCCCGCTTCGTCCCGCTGTCCGCCGTCTTGATATAAATTTTGGGTGTCCCGCGCACCAGGCGGAACCCGTCGGCGGCGGCCTGAATGTTGGCGCGAAACAGTGAGCCGCTCATCGTCTGGCAGTCCGTGCAGTGGCAGATCCGGGCGGTCGCGGGATCGACCTCAGCCTCATAGGCGATCGCCCCACAGTGACACGCGCCATCGACCTTCATCGCCAGATCCTTACCGAAGCCGCGGATAGCCGGGCGCGACACCCGGCCATCACGCGTGACACCATCAGTTCGTCAGGTTGTAGAATTTCGCCGCGTTTTCGCAGGTGATCTTGCGAACATCCTCGGCGGACAGCCCGGTGAACTGCTCGTCGATGTACTTCGTCGACTCCGGCCAGATCCCGTCGGTGTGCGGATAATCCGACCCCCACATCAGCGTATCGACCGTCATCAGGTTATTGGCGCCGATCAGCTTCGGACCGATCACGTCATACTGGAACGTCGCCTTGCACTGGCGCTGCCAATACTCGGACGGCTTCAGCTTCATCAGGTCGCGGAACCGGTCCTCGAACTCGAAGTCCATGCGGTCGAGCGCGTAGGGGATCCAGCCGATGCCGCTCTCGCCGAACGACACGCGCAGGTTCGGGTAACGCTCGAACACGCCGGCGCCCATCATGGCGGCGAGGATGTGGATCAGCCCCATCTGGAACGCCGACACGCCGGTGAACATCGCCGCGCGCCGCACATGGCCCGAGGTCATCTCCCGCGCCCGCGGCGGTGTGGTCGGGAAGGTGTGGAAGTGCAACGGCAACCGCACTTCGTTGACGACCTGCCACAGCGGCTCCCACAGCGGGTGCCACATCGGCTCCATGTCCCACGAGCAGGAGACTTCGACGCCCTTCAGGCCCATCTTCGCGCAGCGCCGCACCTCGGCGACCGCCGCATCGATATCGCCATACGGAATGCAGCCAAGGCCGATGTGACGGTCCGGATAATAGCTGCAGAAATCCACCAGCCAGTCGTTGTAAATCCGCAACACTTCATTGGCGGCCGGCAGATCGTTCATCTTTGACGCCGTGCCGAGCACGCCGAAGATCACCTCGGCGTCGACGCCATCGCGGTCCATGTCCTTGGCGCGCAGATGCGGATCGCTGACGCGGCGGATGTCTTTCTTGCCGTCGGCGAACAGGCCGGTTTCGGCCATGATGTCAACGCGTTTGTTCTGACCGGGCACCAACTTCGCGCCGCTCGGCCCGACGCCGTTCTTGAGGCCGAAGTTCGCGCCCTGCTTCGTCACCCATTGCGGACCGTCCGGCCCATCGGCGACGAACGGCATGCGGTCCTTGAATTCGCGGGAGCATTCATCGACAAAGAGCGTGGGCGGCATCCACGGCATGTCGAGATGGCAATCCGCCGATATGCGATTGTATTTCATGGTTGATCCTCTCCTGGTTCGCTATAGCCTGGGTCGTTGCCTGAGACCCTGGGGGGCCGGCGACGCGAGGTCGTCTCCAGGAGTGTAGACCTGAAATGGTCGGGGTCAAATCAGAGCACGAGGACCGCGCCTCTCCGATCCGACGGAGCGCATCGCGCCTCCCTGGTCTGCTTCGCCGCCCGGAACGAGCGTGTTATGATCGTTGTCGCGTTTTTCAGGAATTCTTCATTGTCCTCTGACATTTCATCGCGCCGCCTGACGCTGGCGCTGCTGGTGGTCGTGGCCGCGGTCGTGCTGATCCCGCTGTTCGCCACGCCGATTCCGCCCCTGCACGACTATCCGTTCCATCTCGCCCGCATGGATGCGATCGCCGCGCTCACGGGCGAGGTCAACCATCCGAACTCATTACCAACTCGGCAGTTTTCTGTTGCCGAACGTCGCGATGGACGTCGCGACTTTGGGTTTGACCGCGTTCCTGCCGCCGCTGCTCGCCGGACGCGTCTTTCTGGGCATCGTTCTGCTGGTCATGCTGACCGGTACGGTGGCGCTGCATCGCGTGATCCACGGCCGCTTCTCGCCCTGGCCACTGCTGGCCGGGTTCTTCGTCTACAACTGGATTTTCCTGTTCGGCTTCGTCAATTACCTGTTCGGCGTGGGCGTCATGCTTTGGTGCCTCGCACTCTGGCTGGCGATGGCGCGCGCCGGCGCCGCGCTCCGATCGGCGGTGGGCACGATTCTGGCGATCGCGACCATGTTTTGCCACCTGGTCGCGTTCGGTCTGTTCGCCGTGATCCTCGGCGGCCTCGCGCTGACCGAGGTCCACGCGCGATGGCGCGCCACGCGGCGAGTGGCGTTCGGTGTCCTGCTGGTGCCGGCGATCCCCGTGGCCATCACGCTGGGACTGTTCGTCGTGCTGTCCCCGACCGCCGGAGCCGCCGGGCAGCCGTTCCTTTACGCCCCCTGGTACGGCTGGAAGCCACTGGTCGCTTACCGCACTTTGCTGTGGTCGATCCCCTGGCTGAATGTCGCCACGATTGGCCCGTTGGCCGCCTTGATCGCGGTCGCGGCGTGGCGGCGCCGATTGCGACCGGCGCCATTCATGCTGTTGCCGGTCGGATTGCTTTTCGTCACGTTTTTGGCGATGCCGAATAATCTGTTCGGCGGCCAGTACGCCGACGCGCGCCTGCCGATCGCCATTCTGCTCGTCGTCATCGCGAGCGTTGACCTGATCCGGGTGACGCCTCGGACGCAGGCCGTTTGCATCGTGTTGGCCGTTGCCGCGTTACTGGTACGCAGCACGGTCATCGCGCGCGACTGGCGTCACTCCGGATCGCTGATCGCCGAGTATAACAAGGCGTTCGAGCAACTTCCCGCGGGCGCCACACTATATACCGCGTCGGTCGAGCCGTTCCCGAAGCTGCCGTACGTGGGCGCCGCGGAACTCGCGCGCTGGCAACCGCCGTTGAAGCACCTGTCCTCTCTGGCCTCGATCGGCCGCGATGTTTTCGTCCCCGCCACCTGGGCCGATCCGCGTCAGCAGCCGATCTCCGTCAGACCCGATGCCGCGGATGAGAAGACATTGCAGGGCGACAATCCGTTCCTGACGCCGACGGCAGACAGCCTGGCCGATGTGGTGAGGCGGATCCGCGCGCTGCGACCGGCCGCGGTGTCGCATGATTACCTGCTGCTGCTGCGACCGGGGTCGCTGCAGGGCACACCGCCAGGGGATCTGGTGCCGATCGCGCGCGGCGGCAGCTTCACGTTATTTCGGGTCGATGGCTGATCGGTCGTGGCCGCGTTGATGCCGGTGAAACATCATGCGCGCGAAGCCGCTCAGCCAGTGTCCCGCGCCACGCCGAACGCGAGCACGCAGGCTCCGACCTCGGTGCGCGACAGGCGCCAGCCGGCCACGTCGATCGTCGTGCCCGCGGCGAAATCCTGACGGATGCGCGCGCCCAACCAGGTTCGCAGCCGGTCCGCATCGACAATCCCGGCGATTGGCGCCAGCACGACCGGCATATCGAGGCTCCGCGCCGCGCGCCGCCAATCGAAACCGCCCGATCGAGACAGACCCGATTCAGACAGATCCGAAGACAGACCCGATTTCAGACAGATAAGTCTCCGCGACATGACGCGCCGCGCCCGTCCCGCGCAGCACCGCGAGCAGCCGGCGCCCGATTTTCGCGAGTTCATCTTCCGCCGGCGTGGCGGCCATCGGGAGGGCCGCCGCGCCCGCGGCCAACAGCAACCCCCGCCTTGTCGATCGCATCTTCATTCTCCTATGCGAACTTTCGGCGCAACTCGTCGCTCAACCGTAGCGCGAGCGCGACAATCGTCAGCGTGGGATTGGCATAACCGGAACTCGCGAACACCGAACTGCCGGCGATGTAAAGATTGGCCACGCCGTGCACGCGGCAGGTGGCATCCACCACGCCGGTGCGTGGATTGTCGGACATGCGGGTCGTCCCCATGTGGTGCCGGCTGCCACGCAGCACCGCCGGCCAGCGATCGCCGTCTGGCATGGAACTGATGTGCACGCGTCCCAGCCCGAGGCGACCGACCTCGTCGGCGACAAGTTCGAGGGCGCGACGAACCGTGCGTTTCTCTCGACCTCCGGGCAACCAGTCCACATCGAGGCGGTTCTGGCCCAGAGCGTCGCGTTTGTTCGAGAGTGTCACGCGGCTCGCGGGATCGGGAAACTGTTCCACGTTGACATCCAGGATCGCCCCGACGATCGGGCCGGTGCCGGGGTCCGGCGAGTTGAATGGACCCGCGTGCGCGCCGAACACGGTCTTGTAGGCCGCGTCGATGACGGCGTCGTAATCGGCGACGATCTGACTGAGATGATACCAGAACCCTTCGGGCGGCGCGTGCAATGCCGTAACCGCGTGCGCGAGGGTGCGCAACGAATTCACCCCCTCGACCAGCCGGCGCGAGGGCGTCAGCAACACACGGAAGCCACCGATGTCCGGCTCCTTTGTCCCGGCGGACAGCGTGCCGAAGATGGTGGTGCCGAGACACGCGGTTTCGTCCTGATAGAGTTCGCAGATCCGGCAGCGGTCTCACGAAACGCGGCGAACCCCGCTCCGGTCATCCAGGGATGGTCCATGAAGTAGCGGCCAACCACATCATGCGTGTTGCCAAGTCCCGCCTTCTGCACGCGGTTGGACAGCAGCAGCACCCTGACATTTTCCAGACCGCCCGTCGCCAGCACGGTGATACGGGCGGTAACCTCGAACTCCGGCCCTTCCAGGCTGGTGGCGCGCACGCCGAGTACCCGGGAGGCCGTTTCATCCGTTTGCAATTCCACCACGTTGGCGTGCAGGAAAACGGTGATATTGGCCGCCTGTGCCAGCGCGTCGCGGTATTTGGTGCCGAACCGGGTCGGCGGCCCGATCTGAAACAGGGTCGTCTTCAGCTTGCCTTCGTCCAGCGCGAGCGCCGTCATGCCGCTGGCCCGCAACCATGGTGTCAGGTCGTTGTAGTTGTACGGGCCCAGTTCGCATAGGTTCTGGGCGCCCCGGTAGTACGGCTCCAGGTCGGCGCGGCTCAGCGGCCACGTGCGAATGTCGGACGAATCGGCGGGTTTGAAATCTTCGGGTTCCAGCGGCCGGCACCAGCTTGCCCAATGGTTGGTCGTGCCGCCGAAAAAGCGCAGGCGCGAGGCATCGAGATCGTAATTCGGCAAGCCGGTATTATCGCCTTCATACAGCGCCTGGGTTGCTTCCTCGTATTCCAGACCGCCGCTTTCCAGCAGCAGCACGCGAAATCCCGCGTCGCGCAGGGACAACGCCAGCGTGATGCCGGCCGCACCGGCGCCAATGACGCAGAGGTCGGTCTCCAGCTTCGTTTCGGAAGGCAACTGCCTGGCATCCTGGAATTGCAACGAATTTGTCCCTCGCTCGGTCAGTCCGCGGACCCCACGGCGTTCGTTGTTTTCCTACACCGGGAGCGTCCTGGTTGGAACCAAAGAAGCGCGCGGGCGGCGCGCTTCGAATTCACCCGTGCGCCAAACCGTTTGGTCCGCCCGGCCGAATGAAATACACTCACCGTCTCGGAACAGCCGGGGAGAGGTCCCCATGGAGTGCGAATGAACGCGCCGCTTACCACGCTCGTGCCAGGGAGTGTCGCGGGTGAAGGCCGGGTCCGGGTGCTGAAGCAACTGGAGCGGAAGTTGCTTTGGTTGTCGTCCTGGATGATCCACAACGCCAACCATATCCGGCCGAACCGGGATGGGCTGAAAGTGGGCGGCCACCAGGCGTCCTGCGCGTCCAGCATCTCGATCCTGACGGCGCTGTATCTGGAGATCGCGCGGCCCCAGGACCGCATCGCGGTCAAGCCGCACGCCGGCCCGGTGTTCCACGCCATCAACTACCTGCTCGGCCGGCAGCAGCGCGATAAGCTGGCGACCCTGCGCCAGTTCGGCGGCATTCAGCCCTATCCCAGCCGCGTGAAGGACGGTGCGGAGGTCGACTTCTCCACCGGCTCGGTCGGTCTCGGCGTGGCGATGACGACGTTCTCGGCGCTGATGGCCGACTACGTCCGGCTGCACGATCTGGGCCGCCCCGATCTGCCGCCGGGTCGCCACATCGCCATCGCGGGCGACGCCGAACTCGACGAAGGCAACATTTACGAAGCCCTGCTGGAGGGCTGGAAGCACGATGTCCGCGATGTCTGGTGGGTGGTGGACTACAACCGCCAGAGCCTCGACTCCGTTGTCCCCGACCGATTGTTCGGCCGCATCGAGGGTCTGTTCCGCGACATGGGCTGGAACTGCGTGACCATCAAATTCGGCCGCGCGCTGGAGGCCGCGTTCGCCCGCGAGGGCGGCGAGGACCTGCGGCGCTGGATCGATGACTGTCCCAACAGCCTGTATTCCGCGCTGACCTTCCAGGGCGGCGCGGCATGGCGGCAGGTGCTGTTGGCCGATCTCGGCCGCTCCCGCGCGCGCGCCATTATCGACCCGCTCAGCGACGCCGAACTCGGCGCGTTGATGACCAATCTCGGCGGTCACGACATCGAAACATTGATCGAGCAGTTTCGCGCGGCGGACGCGCAGGGCGATCAGCCGACCTGTTTCATCGCGTATACGATCAAGGGGATGGGGCTGCCGTTCGCCGGTCATAAGGACAATCACGCCGGCCTGATGACCAAAGAGCAGATGGAACAGTTCCGTTCCGACATGGGCATCCGGCCGGGCCACGAATGGGATCTGTTCGAGGGGATGGAGCTCTCGGAAGCCGAATTCCGCGACTTCCTGGCCGCCACGCCGTTCGCGACCAGGCTGACCGAAGAGGGACGCGCGCTGAGCGCGCCGATCATCGCGGTCCCGGCCACTTTGCCGGCGCCGAAAACCGCCGGCCGGAAAATGTCAACGCAAGGCGGATTCGGCGACATCCTCGCCGAACTCGGCCGCGGTCAGGGCGAGTTGAAAGAACTCGCCGCGCACATCATGACCACCAGCCCGGACGTGACGGTGTCCACCAATCTCGGGCCGTGGGTGAACCGTCGCGGCATCTTCGACCGCCACACGCGCAACGACGTGTTTCGCAATTCGAAGCTGGCCTCGGCGCAACGTTGGGGCATGTCGCCGCTGGGGCAACACGTCGAACTCGGCATCGCGGAGCAGAACCTGTTTCTGCTGTTGGGGGCGGCGGGTCTCACGCCGGCGATGACCGGCGCGCGCATTCTGCCGATCGGCACGGTTTACGATCCGTTCGTCAATCGCGGCCTCGATGCGCTGCTCTACGCCTGTTATCAGGACGCGCGCTTCCTGCTCGTTTCGACCCCGTCCGGACTGACTTTGGCGCCGGAGGGCGGGCAGCATCAGTCGGTCAACACGCCGTTGATCGGGATGGCGGCCGACCGGCTCGCGAGCTTCGAGCCCGCGCATGTCGATGAACTCGCCATCCTGCTGCGGCACGCGCTGGAGCATATGCAGAAGCCGGACGGCTCGGCGGTTTGGTTGCGCCTGTCCACCCGGGCCCTGGCGCAGCCGGACCGGACGATCGACGCGGCCGACGTCATCGCCGGGGCGCACTGGGTTGTGGCGCCCGCCGAGGGCGCGCGGCTGGCTTTGGCGTATCAAGGTCCGGTCGCGACAGAAGTGATGGAGGCGTTCGCGCTGGTCGCCGAGGACGTCCCCGGCGCCGGATTGCTGGCGATCACGTCGCCTGACCGGCTGCACGCCGGCTGGCTGGCGGCGCTGCGCGCGCGCCGGGCGGGCGATCGGGAAGCGCCGCGCGCATATCGAGCGGATCCTGGCGCCGCTGGCTCCGGGCGCGGGGCTCGTTACCGTTTTGGACGGCCATCCCGCCACTCATGCCTGGCTTGGTTCGGTGCGCGGTCAGCGCGTCGTGCCTCTGGGTGTCGATCGGTTCGGTCAGGGCGGCGATATTCCGGACCTGTATCATGCCTATGGGCTGGACACCGACGCGATTCTGGATGCCTGTGCGCAGGCGCTGCTGGTTCAATGACACCGTGCCGCTTTCATGATACGAGGAGACAACGATGGCCATGATTCCGAAAGTCTTGCAGGAACATATCAACACGGCGTTTCCGGATTACGTGACGCTGGTCGGGACCGCTCTGCCGGACGGTTATGCGCAGATCACGCCGCGCGGCGGCACCATGGTGTACGACGATGAACATCTGGCGCTGTGGGAACGCGGCAAGGGCTCGACGGCGAAGAACATGACGGACGGGACGAAGGTCACCGTATATTTCCGCAAGCCCTCATTGCGCGCGGATGGCACGCTGCCGAAGGGCGGCATCGCGCGGTTTTACGGCACGGCGCGGATCGTGCGCTCGGGGCCGGTCTACGACGAGGTGTGGCGGCGCCTGGTGCAGCCGGAGAAGGATCGCGATCCAGAGAAGAAAGGCTACGCCGTACTGATCAAGGTGGAGCGGGCCGAGGATCTGGAGGGCTTGCCGCTGGAGGGGTGATCCGCGGCGTTACCTCGCGATGGCGACAGTCCATCGATGGGGATTTCACCATCGCGAGGGTCACGTGTCTCTCCAGGTCAGCGTCGTCCGCCCATGGCGTCAGCGCGCGGCGCCCGGACGATCACCGGCCTCACACACCGTTATCGCCGGTGCGCGAATCCAGTGTGACGCCGCGCGCCTGATAGCGGGAGTCCGCCGCGACGGCCCTTCGTAAATCCACGGCGTCGTTTTGATTGACCACGGCGCCCTTTTTGCCCAGAATCGTGTCCGCGATATACGAGGCCTTGATCCATGGTCGGGGAGCGTTGCGGTTAATATCGCGAACCGAACGGCCGGTGGCCATTTTGTAGTACAGCGCCGCGCCGACGTAAGCGGCTGCCTCGCTCGCGGTGTAGGTCCGCCACCACGCCATCTCCACATCGCCCATGGCGTGGATCGACTCGTGGTACAATGTTGCCATCTCGAACGGATCAGTCAGACCATAATCCTGGCGCTTCAAATAATAGGTGTTGTCATCCCTGTTATACTCCGCCTCGGCATCCGCCGACGGCCGGACGACGGCATCGATCCTGCCGGACACCAGCGCGAGCTGCGCGCGCATGAGATTATTGAAATTGACGAAGATCGTGTCGCAGTAGAAGTCGATCTGAAGCGCGGGCGGGGAGAGCAGGACTCCATGGGCTATCCGCAGGCGTAGTTCGAGCGACATTGGAAACCTCCTGTTGGTTCACCGGAATCACGCGCGTGAAGTCGTTGTTTGGGCGCTCGCTCCGTGTGCGCGCGCAGTTTGATCGGGGGCAGCCTGCCGCGCGTTTACCGATGGGTACGTAATGAAACCATTCGACACCGATTCCTGGAGCACGATCGTCTGAGACCGAACAGTCGGAAGCCGGCGATCGCGCTCGCGAAGGCGTGCCTTAATGGATCGTTTCGCTGTCAGTCTTCCATGCCTGGAAGCCATCAATCCACTGCGGCCGCAACGTGGCGATGCTCCCGGCCATGAGGGCCAGTTCGTCGCCGTCCGGTGAATTGCCGTCAGGAGCGGCGGCCGCGAATTTGGTTCTGCCGGTATGGAGAGAATTGCCCAGATTCAGCTGATTGTGCATGCTCTCATGAAACGCGCACCGCGCCAGCACGAGTTGCCTGGATGCGCCGTTGGTTACGGACAAGGTACGGAGGATGTAAACCTCGCTGATCGACATTGACGACACCGGCCCGCCGGACACGAACGTCAGTCCGATGTCGCTGTCGGGAATTGCTTTCACCGCTTGTTGTCCTTGTTGCGAGAACAACCTGATCACGCTGTCTCTTGGGGACGTTACGAAGTACACCAGTATATTGATCACCAGGGGATTGCCGGCATTTTGACCGGGCGGCTTCGCTCCCGGAGGGCTGTCGAGCCACTGAACATCGGCGCTCCAGGTGTCCGTCGCGGATGACGCCTTTTGGCAGACCTGCGTGTACCAGTTCGACAGCAACGTCCGGATTCCCTCGGCCAGGTCGCCGACTCCATTCTTGTTCGCCTTGTCACAATCGACGAGCCGCACCACGTATGTTTTGTTGGCCATTGCCTGATCCTCCTTTCGCTCATGGTTCACGCATAAGCTTCAGGTCGTGGATCCGCTGTGCTCCGCGGCACAGGTGCCGGCGACCGTCGGTTCGCCCGATGCCGCGCGCGCGACCGCCGGACGGTTTGATCGAGATGGACGGTGCTCCATCGCAACAGTGGTAACGGAGCACACGGCTCCGCACCCAGGCATACCGAATGCCTTGGCTTTTCCTTGATATTACCTAATATTTCGGGGAGGACCGTCGCGGTTTCACTGACAGTCCCGATGACGCCTCGAACCTTGGCGCGGCGGACTGAGTACTGTGGGCATCAGCCGCTTCCTTCGGGAAACAGGTCTCTGGCGCGAAGAAAGACGCGAGGTACGCAAAGGAACGCAAATTGGTCCGAGCGGTGCGAACGCGTGCGCGCTGACCGAAGCACCGCGCCGGGTCGATGTCCGCTCGCAATCTCACGGCCGAACCGTCACGACCCCATCAGCGACCGGTACAACGCCTTCAACTTTTCCATGAGACCAGGAACGGCGTCGATCTGCGCCTTGATTTGTTTCAGCTCTTCCTTGACCGTTTTCCGCTGCGCGGGGTCGAGGCTGCGATAATACGCCTTGGCCTGATCCGGCGTCATCGTCGCCGCGTTGGGCGGGATCTTCGCGAGCAAATCCGGCGGGATATTCCTGAACAAATCCGGTGGAATGTCTTTCAGCGTGCTCAATGGGATCTTCGTCAGGATATTGGCCGGCAGGCTCTTGAGCACATCCGGCGGGATGGCCTTCAGTTGCGCGGGCGTCAGGCCGCCCGTCATCGACTGCGCCCAGACCGAGCCGGTCAACAGCATGAGACTGGCGGCGAGCGCGAAACGCATGGATGACCATCCTCTCAGGTTGCTCGACGTGCCACGGCGTCGCGATCCGGCAAGCCGTCGGGAAGTCCGGACATTATCCGAATAATCGCGCCGAGACCAGACAATGACGCGGGTTTTCGCCGCCAAATGGTTACGGGCGCGTGACGCGCGGCACGAAATCGAGGCGGTGTTTCGCCGGTGCGGTCAGGCGCTCATTCCGGCCGGAACAACTCCGTCAGACGGGCGTGATCCGTCAGCCAGCACCAGGCGTGCCGGCGCACCGCGGCCAGCGAGTCCAACAACGCCAGCGCGCCATACGGCCGGCCAAACACATGCGCGTGAACCGTGATGTCCAGGCATCCGAACGGCGACCCCAGCCGCGGCCAACCCGAAACGATCTTTTCCAGCGTGTGGGTGAACGCGTCGGGCTCGTTGCCATAGCGGACGTAAAGCGGCATGTCGTTGACTTCCATGGTGAACGGCATGGCCAGAAGCGATCCGGACGCGGTCTCGATCGGATACGGCAGGTCGCTGTCGAACGTGTCGGCGTGCCAGCGGAACCCGGCGCCCGCCAACAACCGAGACGTCTGCGCGCTCGGCGTGCAGCGCGGGCTCAGCCAGCCGGACGGATGCGCGCCCGCGGTCTGGCGCAGCACCTGGACGCAGCGGGCGATGTCGGCGGCTTCGGCGTCCTCGGTCAGATAGGCGGGCAGGGTGCCCTGCGACCAGCCATGCGCCGCCACGACGTGGCCGCGTTGAGCGATCGCCGCGACGAGGTCCGGATAGCGCTCGGCCACCACGCCGGAGGTGTAGAACACCGCGCGTACCGCCTCCCGATCCAGCAGATCGAGCAGCCGCCACGCGCCCACCTTGGCGCCATATTCGGCCCAGGACCGGGCCTGGAGATCGACGGTGCCGGGCTTGAGAGGGTTGCCCATCGGACCGATGCCCGGCGCGTCGGGCGCGGCCCATCCTTCCAGCATCACGGCGACCGACACGGCGAGGGGACGGTCGGCGGGCCAACCGGGGGGGATACCAGTCATGCGGCGAACCTCGAGAACACGCGCGCAACGTGTCTGGCCTGGATCGCGGACGCAAGCCAGGCCACACTGCGCGGGTCCAGCAGAGGAGGCTTCCATGCAAAAAGCGATCGTTCCCGTGTTGCTGTTGTTTCTCGCCGCCGCCGGCGATGCACCGTCCATTCAAATCGACCATCCCTGGGCCCGTGCCTCGGCCGGCGCGGCGAAAACCGGGGCGGCGTATGTGACCCTCACGGATCAGGGGCAGCCGGATCAGTTGGTCGGGGCGAGCACCCCGGTCGCGGCCTCGGCCGAGTTGCATGAGTCAATGGACGACATGGGCATGATGAAGATGCGGCCGATCACGGGACTGCCTCTGACGCCCGGCAAGCCGGTGAAGCTGGCGCCGGGGGGCTATCATCTGATGCTGATGGGATTGAAGGCGCCGCTGAAGGCGGGCGACTCGTTTCCGCTGACGTTGCGGTTCCAGCACGCGCCGCCACAGACCGTGACGGTGACGGTGGAGCCAATTGGGGCGAAGTAAGCGACGGGGTTTCACCGCGGCCCCCTGACCTTTCCCGCCCCGCACCGCCCTTGCGGTCAGCGCCCGATCGCAACACAATCCATGCTGAACGAGCATGGAGCGCCGACGGTGGCTGGTTTTAAGAGTACGGAACGTTACATCGCCTCCCGCGATCTGGAGGTGGCGGTCAACGCCTCGGTGACGCTGCAGCGCCCGTTGCTGGTCAAGGGCGAGCCCGGCACCGGCAAAACCGTGCTGGCGCATGAGGTGGCGGAGGCTTTGGGTCACCCGTTGATCGAGTGGCACATCAAGTCGACCACGAAAGCGCAACAAGGGCTTTACGAATACGACGCCGTGTCCCGTTTGCGCGACGGCCAGTTGGGCGACGAGCGGGTGCACGACATCGCCAACTATATCGTGCGCGGCAAGCTGTGGGACGCGTTCGAGGCCGATGAGCCGGTCGTCGTGCTGATCGACGAAGTGGACAAGGCCGATATCGAGTTTCCCAACGATCTGTTGCTGGAACTCGATCGGATGCAATTCTTCGTTTACGAGACCCGGAAGACGATCGTGGCGAAGCATCGGCCGGTGGTGATCATCACCTCCAATAACGAAAAGGAACTGCCGGACGCGTTCCTGCGCCGTTGCTTCTTCCACTACATCCGGTTTCCCGACCGCGAAACGATGGAGCGGATCGTCCACGCGCATTATCCCGACATTCGCAAGGACCTGACGCGGGAGGCGCTGAACGTGTTCTTCCAGGTGCGTGACGTACCGGGCCTGAAGAAGAAGCCCGCGACCTCGGAACTGCTGGACTGGCTGAAGCTGCTGATGGTCGAGGATCTGCCGGTCGAGGCGCTGCGCACCAACGAGAAGCAACTGGTGATCCCGCCGCTGTACGGCGCGCTGTTGAAGAACGAGCAGGACGTGCATCTGTTCGAGCGTCTCGCGTTCCTGGCGCGCCGCGGCTGATGTTCTCGCATCTCATCCTGGGGTTGCGCAACGCGGGTTTGCCGGCCTCCATCACCGAGTATCTGACGCTGATGGCGGCGATGAAGGCCGGCGTCGCGGAATACAGCGTGGAGGATTTCTACTACCTCGCGCGCGCGACGCTGGTGAAGGATGAGCGGCATCTGGACAAATTCGATCGGGTGTTCGGCGCGTGCTTCAAGGGCCTGGAACCGCCGGAGGGCGTAAAAGCCCAGGAGCTGCCAGAGGAATGGCTGTTGAAGCTGGCCGAGAAGTTGCTGACGCCCGAGGAGATGAAGAAGATCGAAGTCGCTGGGTGGTTTCGAAGCCATCATGAAGCGGTTGAAGGAACTGCTGGCGGAACAGAAGGAACGCCACCAGGGTGGCTCGAAGTGGATCGGAACCGCGGGAACCTCGCCGTTTGGCGCGTATGGCTACAACCCGGAAGGCGTGCGGATCGGCCAGGACAAGTCGCGCAACCGCGGTGCGGTGAAGGTCTGGGACAAGCGCGACTTCAAGGATCTCGACGACACCGTTGAACTCGGCACGCGTGGGATGAAGCTGGCGCTGCGCCGGTTGCGGCGGTTCGCGCGGCAAGGCGCGGCGACCGAACTGGATCTGCCGGATACCATAAAATCGACGGCGAACAATGCCGGGATGCTGGACCTGAAGCTGGTGCCGGAGCGGCACAACACGGTGAAGGTATTGCTGTTCCTGGATATCGGCGGCTCCATGGACGATTACGTGCGGCTGACCGAGGAGTTGTTTTCGGCCGCCCGGTCGGAGTTCAAGCATCTGGAGCACTATTACTTCCACAATTTCCCGTATGAGCGGGTGTGGAAGAACAATCGCCGCCGGCATGAGGAGCAGATCCCGACCTGGCAGGTGCTGCGGACCTACGGCCCTGATTACAAGTGCATCTTCGTCGGCGACGGGGCGATGAGCCCGTACGAGATCACCATGCCGGGCGGCTCGGTCGAGCACTGGAACGAGGAGGCCGGCACGGTGTGGATCGAGCGGCTGACCGGGCATTACCGCCGCGCCGCGTGGCTCAATCCGACCCCGAAACAAGGCTGGGGCCATGTGCGGTCGATCACGATGATCAACGACCTGATGGAGGGGCGGATGTTCCCGCTGACTGTGAACGGGATCGACGACATGACGCGGGAGTTGAGCAGGTAGATTGTTTCGAGTCCGGGACAAATGCATTAAATCGGCCGGCCCGCGCCCGGTCGCTCGGCCCGACATCGCAACGTCAATATACGATGAAGCTGGCGCCTTGGTGTCTTGAAAGTAAAGATTTCGGGCGACGACATCCCTCGATCCCATTCACGGACCCGCCTCCTCTTGCCCGCTTCGCCGTGCACGCCCGATAAAGGACGCTGCGAACGGAGGAAACGCCCATGGCACGTCTGGCCGGCAAGGTCGCGCTCATCACCGGATCGGGCACCGGCATCGGCCGCGCCACCGCCAAGGCGATGGCCGCCGAGGGCGCCAAAGTCGTGATCGCCGAACTCAACAAAGCGGCGGGCGAGCAGGTCGCGCAGGTGATCGCGCAAGCCGGCGGCGAGTGCATCTTCGTGCCGACGGATGTCACCGACGAAGCCAGCATGAAAGCGGCCATCGATACGGCATTGCATCACTATGGCGCGCTGCACATCCTGCACAACAACGCGGGCGGCTCGACCAACGTCGACAATACCGTCGTCGAAGCGCCGATCGAGGAATTCTGGCGCGTCATCAAACTCGATCTGTTCGGCACGTTCCTGGGTTGCCGCTTCGGCATTCCGGCGATCATCCAGTCCGGCGGCGGCTCGGTCATCAACATGTCGTCGAACGTCGCGCTGATGGGCATCCCCGGCCGCGATTGCTACACCGCCGCGAAAGGCGGCGTCGCCGCCATGACCCGCTCGATGGCGGTGGAGTTCGCGCCGCATAAAGTCCGCGTCAACGCCATCGCGCCGTCGGCGACGATGACCGACCGCGTGCGCGCATCTCGTCGCGGGCAACGCCGGTTTGACGAAACTCGCCGATTCCCATCTGCGTCGGCCTGATCGAGCCGGAGGACATCGCCAACATGGCGGTGTTTCTGGCCTCGGATGAATTGCGCATGGTCACCGGACAGGTGTATCCGGTGGACAGCGGCGTCACCATTTCCTGACCGAGGAACCGTGCCATGAAAATCAAACGTGTCGAACACATCGCCATCGCCGTCGACTCCATCCGGCAGTCGTTGGAACTGATGCGCGATACGTTCGGCCTCGACCTGGAATATGAGGAGCAGATCGGCCAGACCAAACTCGCCATGCTGCCGGTCGGCCAGAGCTACATCGAACTGCTCGAAGGCCCCGGCCCGGAGTCCGGCGTGACGCAATGGATCAACGAAAAGGGCACCGGCCTGTTCCACATCTGTTTCGAGGTCGATGACATCGAGGGCGCCATCGCCGAACTCAAGGCCAAGAACGTGAAGTTGCAGAGCGAAACCTGGCGGAACGGGCACGGCGGCTCGAAGATCGTGTTTCTCGATCCCTCCGCGACCGGCAATTGCGTGATCGAACTGGCGGAACTGCCGGAGGGGCACTGACATGGCCGGCTTCGTGCACCCGGAGTTCCTGGTCGAGACCGACTGGCTCGAACAAACACCTGACCGATCCAAACGTCGTCGTGCTGGACTGCACCACGCACCTGATCCCGAACCCGGCGATCACCTATGATGTCGTGCCCGGCCGTGAGGACTTCGAGAAGGGCCACATCAAGGGCGCGCAATTCTGCGACGTCTCGCGCGACGTCTCGGACACCTCGCACAAGTTCCGCTTCATGCGGCAATCGCCGGAGGATTTCGCCGCGGCGATGCGTCGTTTCGGTGTCAGCGACGATACCAAGGTCGTTACTTTACAGCACGGCCAACCCGTGGTGGGCGACGCGCGTGTGGTGGCTGCTGCGCGAATTCGGCCACGACAATGCCGCGGTGCTGAACGGCGGCTGGCAGAAATGGTCGCGCGAAAACCGGCCGTCCGAAACCGGTCCGGCGACAGCCGCGCGCGGCCGGCAATTTCAGCGTGCAAGCCGCCGCGCAACCTGATGGCGGCAAGGACGAGGTGAAAGCGGCGATCGGTGACGGCGCGGTCTGCACGCTCAACGCGCTGCGCCGGACGCAGCATAAAGGCGACCGGCGGCAACAGCTATGGCCGGCCGGGCCGCATCGCCGGCAGCGTCAATGTGCCGGCGGCGCATTTGCTCGATCCCGCGACCAACACGTTCCTGCCGGCCGACGAACTGCGGCGGAAGTTCGACCGCGGTCGGCGCGCTGGATCGCGCGGTCATCGTCTATTGCGGCGGCGGCATCGCGGCCACCGCCGATGCGCTGGCGCTGACGATGCTGGGTCACACGAAAGTCAAGATTTATGACGCGTCGCTGTCGGAATGGGCGAAGGACGAAAGCCTGCCGATGGAAACCGGCTGATCCGCACCACGGAGGAACCCTGACCATGCTGCTTCCCCTCGATGGCCGAAACATCGCCTATGATCTGATCGGATCCGAAACGGCACCGGTGGTGTGCATGACCCATTCGCTCGCCTCCGACGGCGGCATGTGGGCCGAGCAGGTGCCGGCGCTGCTCGCCGGAGGGTTCCGCGTGTTGCGGATCGATATGCGCGGCCACGGCGGCAGCGATCCGGTGAGCGGTCCATACACCATGACGCAGCTTGCCTCCGACGTCGCCGCCGTTCTCGACGCGCTCGAGCGTGGCAAAAGTCCACTATATCGGTCTTTCCATCGGCGGCATGATCGGCCAGGCCTTCGCGCTGGAGCATGCCGCGCGGCTGCTGTCCGCGATGTGGTGCGACACGATGCCGCAGACGCCGCCCGGCTCGACGCAGGTCTGGGAGGATCGGGAAAAGATCGTGCGCGACGCCAACTCGCTGCTGCCGCTTGCCGACGTCACGGTGGAGCGCTGGCTGACCGACGCCGTGAAAGCCAAAAGCCCGAACCGCTACCGGCAAATTCGCGACACCATCGTCGGCACGACGCCGGCCGGGTATCTCGGCTGCACGGCGGCGATCCGGAACTACGATTTCGTGCCGCGGTTGCCGTCGGTGAAACTTCCGGTGCTGGTCGTGTGTGGCGCCGACGACGCCGGCACGCCGCCCGAGGCCAATCGCCGGATCGCCAGCCTCGTCGCCGACGGACGCTATGAACAGATCGCCTCGGCCCGGCATTTCCCCAATGTCGAACATCCGGAAACCTTCAACCACATCATGCTGGACTGGCTCAACGCACGTCGATAACAAAGGGAAACGACCATGCGTCTGCAAAACAAAATCGGCATCGTCACCGCCGCCGGGTCCGGCATGGGCCGCGCCGGCGCGCTCCGCTTCGCGCACGAGGGCGCTGCCGTCGCGGTCGTCGACCTGAATGCGGACAGCCGCGAGCGCCGTCGTGCAGACCATCGCCGATGCCGGAGGCCAGCGCCATCGCGCTGGCCGGCGATCTGCGCGACGACGACTTCGCCCGAAGCATCGTGCGTGAAACCACCCGCGCGTTCGGCGCCCTCGACTTCGTCTGGAACCATGTCGGCCATCCTGGTCCGGCCGCGATCGAAGGCCTGGACTGGAAAGACTACGACCTCGCGATGGATCTCAATGTCCGCAGCGTGCTGGTGACGACCGAGGCGGCGTTGCCCGAACTGCGCGCCCGCGGCGGTGGCGCGCTGCTGTTCACCGCCTCAACCTCCGGCCTGACCGGATCGCAGTTCAGCCCGATCTACAACATCGCCAAGTTCGGCATCGTCGGCCTGGTGCACGGGCTGTCGAAGCGGTATGCGCGCGAGAAGATCCGGGTCAACGCGGTATGCCCAGGCCCGGTGGATACGCCGATGCTGCGGGTGTTCGTGGCGCGACCGGACAGTCAGTTGCCGCCGGGCGAGACGCCGGAAACGCTGGTCGTCAAACGCGGCGGCCAGACGCCGATGGGCCGGCCCGCGCAGCCGGAGGAGATCGCCAACGCCGCGCTGTTCCTGATCTCGGACGAGGCATCCTATATCACCGGCGTCGCACTTCCGGTGGACGGCGGGGCGACCGCCTGACGTCACGCAGGCGGAATTCGAACGCGGGGTCCCCTGTCCAACCCCGCCGTCCCGCGCTACACGCGCGCCGCATGTCGGATGTCGTTGAAGCCAAGGCTGCCGCCCGCGCGTGGGTAAAACGTGAACAGCGAGCGGGCCGGCCGTCCGGCGCGCCCCGTTATCCTCATGGGTGTCGTGGGCACCGCCCTTACCATTTGTCAGGCGTTTTGCGCGGCCTCCGTGCTGATCGGCGCGTCGGTCGCATGGGCATTGGCGGGGTTCGCCATCGCGGCGGTGGCGCGCGCGGGGATCGGATATTTCGCCGACCAGGCCGCCTTCGCCGCCGGGGCCACCGCCCGCCGCCGGTTGCGCACCGATATCCTGACGCGGCTGGCGCGCGCGCGTCCCACACTCGCGCATACGCGCCATTCCGCCGAACTGGCGTCGGTCGTCGTCGATCGCATCGAGGCGCTGGACGGTCTGTTCGCGCGCTTCATTCCGGCCACCACGTTGGCGGTCGCCGCGCCGCTGCTGGTGGTCGTGGTTGTCGCGCTGCTGGATCCGGTGGCGGGCCTGATCCTGTTCCTGACCGGCCTGCTTGTCCCCGTCGCGATGGCTCTCTCGGGACTGGGCGCCGCGGCGGCGGCACGCGACCAGTTTCTCGCGCTCACGCGATTGCAGGCCCGGTTTCTCGACCGCATCCGCGGCATCGCCACCATCATCATGCACGGGCGGGCCGACGACGAGGCCGATGCCCTGGCCATTGCCGCGGATGAACTCCGGGTGCGCACGATGCGGGTGCTGCGCGTGGCGTTCCTGTCTTCGGCGGCGCTCGACCTCGCCGCCGCGCTGGCGCTGGTGCTGTTGGCGGTGCGCTACGGCCGGGAGTGGCACGCCGGCACGCTGACCGATCTTCGGCCGGCGCTGATGGTGCTGCTGCTGACGCCGGAGTTCTTCGCGCCGCTGCGCGCGTTCTCCGCCGCCTATCAGGATATGTTCCACGCCTCCGCCGCCGCCGAGGCACTGACCGACATTCCGCCGCTGCCCGACAGTGGCCCGGTCCGCGAGATCCGCACCGTGCAAACCCAGGCGGTCAGCGTGCAGTTCGAGGACGTGCGCCTGAGTTGGGACAAAGCCCGCAAGCCCGCGTTGAACGGGCTCAGCTTCAGGGTGCCGGCGGGAGAGACCGTGGTGCTCGCCGGCCCATCCGGCGCGGGCAAGTCCACGGTCATGGAGATCCTGCTCGGGTTCGTCCGGCCGGACAGCGGGCGTGTGGTCATCAATGGGCGCGACATCAACGACCTCGTGCCCCAGGCGCTATCCGCCATCATTGCCTGGATCGGCCAGCGCCCGGTGCTGTTTTCGGGCAGTATCCGGGACAACATCCTGTTCGCCCGCCCCGGCGCGACCGAGGCGGAACTGGCGGAGGCAATGCGCGCCGCCCGTGTCGACAGCTTCGTGGAGCAGTTGCCGGAGGGGCTGGAGACAAAGGTGGGGGAGGGCGGTTACGGCCTCTCCGGCGGTCAGGCGCAGCGTATCGCCATCGCGCGCGCCTTCCTGAAAAACGCGCCGCTGCTGCTGCTGGACGAGCCGACCGCGCATCTCGATCCGGCCACAGAATCGGAAGTGCTCGACGGATTACGCCGGCTTGCGGCGGGCCGGACGGTGATCCTGGCCAGTCATTCGGCGGCCGCGCGGGCCTTCAGCGGACGACGGCTGGATATCAGGGACGGCCGGATCGAGCCGGCGCGGGGGGCGGCCTGATGGCGGACCTGCTGCGCATCGTTGGCTTGTGGCGAGGCCGCCTGGCGTGGCTCGTGGCCGGGGTCGTCGTATCGTTGCTGGCGCTCGTCTCCGGCGTTGGGCTGATGGCGGTCGCCGGCGCGACGCTGGCCAGCCTGGCGCTGTTCGCGCCGTTGGTGCTCCGCGTATTGGGGACCGCGCGGGTCGTGTTGCGCTATGCCGAGCGGATGGTCACCCATACCGCGATGTTTCGCGCCCTGGCGGACCTGCGCGTGTGGCTGTTCCGCCGGTTGGCCGCCAACTCGGCGGGAGGGCTGGGGTTCCGCCAGGCCGGCGATGTCCTGTCGCGGCTGGTCAACGATGTGGAAGCGCTGGATGGCGTTTATCTGCGTGTCCTCGTGCCGCTGGCCGGGGCGCTGCTGTTGTTGCCGGTGGCGGTGATCGCCATCGCCAGGAGCGGGTCCGGGAACGGGGGAGGGTCCGGGGCGGTCGCGCTGGCGGCGGTGATCGGGGCGCTGTTCATCCTGGCGGCGTTCGTATTGCCCTGGATCGCCGCGCGCTCCGCGATGGACGCTGGCTCGCTGCTCGCGGCGGCGATGGGGCAACTGCGCATCGCGGTGCTCGATACCATGACCGGCTGGCGTGAGGTGCGCGCGTTCGGCGCCGAGGGTCGGATGCTCGCCGCCGTGCAGGCGCGCGAGGCGGCATTGCTGAACGCGCAACATACGCTGGCCGGCCGCACGGCTCTGGCCGGCGCGGGTACGCTGCTGTGCGCCCAGGGTGCGTTGTTCGCGGTGTTGTGCGCGGCGGGAACGGAGCCGTCCAGCGCGATCATCGCCGCCTTCCTGGTCCTCGCGGCGTTCGAGGTGATTGGCGGGCTACCCCGCGCCGGCGCCTATTTGGGCCACGCCGCCGCCGCCGCGCACCGCGTGCTGGAGGCCGCGGATGCGCCGGTCCCGGTACCCGACCCGTCGGTTCCGGCGGTCATGCCGGCGAGCGCGCGGCTGGTGTTCGAAGCGGTCAGCTTCCAGTGGCGGCCGGAATTGCCAAAGGTGTTCGACGGGTTGAGCATGGATATCGCGCCCGGGACGCGCGTGGCGGTGCTCGGTCCGTCGGGGGCTGGCAAGTCGACTTTGGCGGCATTGGCGTTGAAAGTCGTGGCGCCGCAATCGGGGCGGGTGTTGTTGGGCCGGGTGGACATCGCGACGTTGGCCGCCGCCGACGCGCGCGCCCGGATTGGTTGGCTCAGCCAGGCCACGCATTTGTTCGACGACACCATCCGCGCCAACCTGCTGCTGGCCCGGCCGGACGCCACCGACGCGACGTTATGGGGCGCTCTGGACGACGCGCGGATCGGCGAGGCGGTGCGCGCCTTGCCCGACGGTCTTGACACCTGGGTTGGCGAGGGCGGCGCGCGGTTCTCGGGCGGGCAGGGACGCCGGCTGGCGCTGGCGCGGGCGCTGCTGTCGCCGGCGCCGATCCTGATCCTGGACGAGCCCTGCGCCGGGCTGGACGCCGAGACGGAGCGCGCGTTCCTGGCGACGCTGAACGACGTCGCCGAAGGTCGCACGGTGATCCTGATCGCGCACCGGTTGATCGGGGTGGAGAAGCTCGACCGGATTTATCGGCTGTCCGGGGGCAAGGCGGTCGCCGCGGCCGGTTGACCGAATCTTAACAGATCGGCTGGTAATGGGGTGACCCGCCCGAGGACGCCCCGCCGTGCCCAACCGCCGCCAGCCGAGCCCCCTGTAGTGCTGCGAGCTCTGATCGATGACGATCCACGCGCAGCCGCTTCGCCGCCGATCGATGGGGCCGCGCCCGGAGGATTGTTCTCCGGGGACGTTCCCCTCGCCGGGGACGATCCCCTCGCGACGGACGATGCTCTCGCGGTACTCCGCCGTGTCTTTGGCTTTCCGGGGTTTCGCGGCTCGCAGGAGGCGGTGATCCGCCATGTCGTCGCCGGGGGCGACGCGCTGGTGCTGATGCCGACCGGCGGCGGCAAGAGTGTCTGCTACCAGATCCCGGCGTTGTGCCGGCCGGGCACCGCCGTCGTCGTCTCGCCGCTGATCGCGCTCATGGACGACCAGGTCGCCGCCATGCGCCAGTTGGGCGTCGCCGCCGCCGCGCTGCACTCGGAATTGCCGCCGGAGGAAGCCCGCCACGTCCACCGCGAACTGGTCGAGCAGCAACTCGACCTGCTGTATGTCTCGCCCGAGAGGTTGCTGGGGACCGGCCTGATCGACGTATTGTCCCGTCTGGAACTGGCTTTGTTCGCGATCGACGAGGCTCACTGCGTTTCCCAGTGGGGCCACGAGTTCCGTCCGGAATACCGCGACCTCGCGCGTTTGGGTGAGCTGTTTCCGGGCATCCCGCGAGTGGCGCTGACCGCGACCGCCGATCCGAACACGCGACAGGACATTCTCGCCGCGTTGAAGATGGAAACGGCGGAGGTTTTCCTCGCCAGCTTCCACCGCCCCAACCTGCATCTGGCCGCCGAGCCGAAGGTCGGCGAGACCGCGCAACTGCTGTCGTTTCTTGGCCGGCACAAAGGCGCCTGCGGCATCGTCTATTGCGGCAGTCGGGCGCGGACCGAGCGAGTGGCGGCGAAGCTGGCGGAAAAGGGGTTCCCGGCCGTTCCGTTCCATGCCGGTCTCGATCCGATGCAGAAGCGCGCGTCGGCGGAACGCTTCCGTTCCGGCGAGCCTCTGGTGGTGGTCGCGACCATCGCCTTCGGCATGGGCATCGACCGGCCCGACGTGCGCTTTGTCGTGCATCTGGACATGCCGGACAGCCCGGAGGCGTATTACCAGCAGATCGGGCGCGCCGGGCGCGACGGCGATCCGGCCGAAACGCTGTTGCTGTACGATGGTCAGGATGTCGCGCGCGCGCGGCATTGGCTGGCGCAATCGTCGGCGCCCTCGACGCAGCAGCGCGTGATGCGGATGCGCCTGGAGGAGATGGTGGCGCAGACCGAGACGGTGGGTTGCCGTACCCAGGGGCTGCTCGCCTGTTTCGGCGAAACCATGGAGACCGCCTGCGGGCATTGCGACAACTGCGACGATCCGCCGCTGACCACGGATGCCACGTTGGACGCGCGGAAATTGCTTTCGGCGGTGTACCGAACGGATCAGATCTTCGGCGCCGTGCACACCATCGCCGTGCTGCGCGGCGAAAAGACCGAGGCGGTGCTGCGGCATGGTCACGACCGCCTGTCCGTGTTCGGCATCGGCGCCGATCACGCGGTGCCGTACTGGCGCGGGATCGTGCGGCAACTCATCGCGTTGGGCGCGCTGGACGTGGACACCCAGGGGCACGGCGGCCTGTTTCTCGTCGAAGAGAAGGCGCGGCCGATCTTGCGCGGTGAGACACAGGTGTTGCTGCGTCAGACCGCGCCGCGCAAGGCGACGGTGGAGCGGCCGGCGCGCGGTGGTCTGGCGGCGGCCGGAGAGTTCAGTCAGGCGCTGTTCGACTCGCTACGGGCATGGCGCGCCAGCGAGGCGAAGTCGCAGGCGGTGCCGCCTTACGTGATCTTCCACGACGCGACATTGCGTGAGATCGCGGCGGCACGGCCGGCGAGTTTGGACGAACTTGGCCAGATCAAGGGCGTCGGGGCGTCGAAACTGCAACGGTACGGTGGCCGGGTGCTGCGGTTGCTGGGGTTGTAATGCCAACCGCCGAAACGGCTGACCGGTGGCATGAATGCTCGTTCCGTTATGGCTGCTCTCGCCGAGCCGCCAGCCTTTCCAGCACCGTGCCGCGACAGATCACCGGGTCGAGCCCGGTGATGACGAATTGAGTGTCGATGCGGATTGAGTGTCGATGCGGATCGGGTGTCGATACGGACTGAGTGTCGATGCGGATCAGGTGTCGATGCGGATTGAGTGTCGATGCGGATCGGGTGTCCGATCAGGCCGGTGATATAACGCCAACCAACCACGACATCGACGTACGCCGATCACTGGCCGTTGGAAGCCCGCGCCCGTACGCCATCCGTTCGCAACTGGCCGCACGCCGCCAGAATGTCCTGGCCCCGCGGCCGCCGCACCGGGGACGCATAACCCGCGTCGTTGACGATCCGGCGAAAACCGCTCGATCGCACCGCGGCTGCTGCGTTCGAACTTCGTTCCGGGCCACGGATTGAACGGGATCAGGTTCACCTTCGCCGGCATCCCGGCGATCAGCCGCACCAGTTCGCGCGCATCCGCCTCCGAATCATTGACGCCCTTCAACATCACGTATTCAAAAGTAATTCGCCGCGCGTTCGATGCGCCGGGATAACGACGACACGCGGCCAGCAACTCCGCGATCGGATACTTGCGGTTCAGCGGGACCAGTTCATCGCGCAAATCGTCGCGCACCGCGTGCAGCGACACCGCGAGGCAAACGCCCAGTTCGGCACCGGCTCGATCCATCATGGGAACGACACCGGAGGTGGACAATGTGATCCGGCGCCGCGACAGCCCGATGCCTTCGTTGTCCATGACGATCTTCATCGCTTTCGCGACGTTGGCGTAATTATACAGCGGCTCTCCCATGCCCATCAGCACGATGGTCGACAGCAACCGCGGCGTGTCGCCTTTCGGCGTAGGCCACTCGCCATACGAATTGCGCGCCGCCATGAACTGGCCGACGATTTCCGGCGCGCCCAGATTGCGCACCAGGGTTTGCGTGCCGGTATGGCAGAACCGGCACGACAATGTGCATCCCACCTGGGAGGATATGCAGACGGCACCGCGGTCTTCGTCGAGGTCGGGAATGTAGACGGTCTCCGCCTCCTGACCGTCACGAAATCGGAACAGAAATTTGCGCGTGTCGTCGGAGCTGGTCTGCACCCGCGACGCGTCCGGCCGGCCGATGATGAAACGCTCCGCCAGCTTCGCCTGCAACGGCCGCGCGATCGTCGACATCCGGGCGAAATCGGTGACGCCCTGATGGTAAATCCAGTGCCACAACTGCTTGACCCGGAACGGCGCCTCACCGATCGAGGCCATTTCGAGGGCAAGTTCCTCACGCGACATGCCCACGAGATCGCGCCGACCGTCCGGCGTGGTCACACCGGGCGGATCGAATTTGGCGGAGTGGGCGAGGATCTTCTCCCGCTCCGCCGCCGTCAGCGTGAGGTCTACTTCGGCGGACATGCTTTGCTGATCGCCGCGTAAGCCGCCGAAAAGCCTTTCAGGCTGAAGGTGTCGGTGACGGTCACGTCGCGCGGTCCGGGAGAGCGGGCGATGGCGCGACTGGCGGTCCGAAACGCGGCGACGGCATCGTGTCCGTTGCGCGCGAACGCCGCGCGCTGCGCGGTGTAGAAGTCCAACCCGGTCTGATCCGCCTGCACCGTCACCGTGGCGTTGGGTGCGAATGAGAACCCGGCCTCGATGGCGACCGCGTCCCGGCCGGTGGCGCGCTGCGTCACGGTCAGGACGACCCCCCCGCGCCCGGCCAGCGCCGGCATCGAACTCTGCGCGCGCGTGAAGGCATAACAAACCAGTTGGCCGGCCTCCGGATGAGTCGCGGCGGTCCAGTCATCGAAATTGCCGATCCGCTTCGGCCCCTCGGCCTTCGCGGCGGGGGCGGCTGGCTTTTTCTTCATCACTGGGGAAGGTTGCTGTGCCATCGCGGGCGAGGCCAGAAACGGAGCCAGAATGGCCAGGATGAGCACGCGCGAGATCATGGGGCGAATACCTAGGGCGCGGCGCCGCGCGAAACAAGCGCCGCCAGCAGTAATCATGCGCGACCGCCACTGGGCTTGTGCCCAGATCCGCTCGCCGCCGACCGTGGACCAGTCCGGCCCGGCGGCCCTTACCAGGCGGCCGGTCCGGGTTCGGTCTCGCGCTTTCCGGACGCGAGACACCGGGCTAGCCTGAGACGACACCGGGACAGCCTCAGACACCGCGCCATGTCGATCGTCACCCGCTTCGCACCCAGCCCGACCGGGTATCTGCATTTGGGCCACGCGTTCTCGGCGTCGATCGCGTGGCGGCGGGCGCGAGAGGCCGGCGGGCGCTTTCTGTTGCGGTTGGAGGATATTGATCCGACCCGCTGCCGGCCGGAATTCGCCGCCGCGATCCTGGAGGATCTGGCCTGGCTCGGGCTCGACCGGGACGGTCCGGTCCGCGTGCAATCGGAACATCTGGCCGACTACGCCGCCGTGCTGGACAGTTTGCGCGCGCGCGGTCTGCTCTATCCGTGCTTTTGCTCGCGCGCCGACATCCAGCGCCAGGCGGTCGCCGCCGCGCCGCATGGACCGGACGGGGAACCGGAGGGGGGACCGATCTACCCCGGCACCTGCCGCGCGTTGACCGCGGCCGAGCGGGCTGACCGGGCCGACCAGCCGTACGCCCTGCGCCTCGACATGGCGCGGGCCCTGATCAAGGGCCTGACGTTCGAAGAGGAAGGCGAGGGCACCATCCTCGCCGACCCGGCGCGGTTCGGCGACGTCGTGCTGGCGCGCAAGGACACGCCGACCAGCTATCATCTGTGCGTGACTTACGATGACGCGTTGCAGGGTGTGACGCTGGTGACCCGCGGCGAGGACCTGAAGCCCGCGACCCACCTGCACCGGTTGCTGCAGGCGCTGATGGGCTGGCCGACACCGGTCTACGCGCATCATCGCCTGCTGACCGACGATTCCGGACGACGGTTCGCGAAGAGAGACCGCGCGATGACATTGCGGGCGTTGCGGGCATCGGGCGTGACCGCGGCGGAAGTGTGGATCCGACTGAGCCAGTGGCGGTCCAGCGACGCTTCCGCGAACCCGGGAATCCTCCACGCGGCGGGACACCAGGCTACCGATCCTCGGCCGGAATGAGCTGCCAGGTGGCCAGCGCCCCGAGCAGCGAGGCCAGCGCCGCCGCGAGGAACGCCGCCTGCACCGACCACGCCGCCAGCATGCCGCCGAGCGCCGTGCCGATCGGGAAGCCCGCCGTGTTGACGCTCATCGAGACGGCGAGGACGCGGCCCAGAAGCGCGGGCTCGGTGCGCCGCTGCCGCAAGGTCAACAGCGCCACGTCGATAGGACCGGCCAGCAGCCCGACGACCGCGAGGCCCAGACAAAGCCCGGCGACGCCGAACGCCGCCGCCAACGGCCAGGCGGCGAGCGCGGTCGCCAGCATGCAAACCGTCATGACCGCGACTTCCCGGCCGAGCAATCGCATCTGCCCCGCCGCCAGCGAGCCGATGCTGCCCGCCAGGCCCGCTCCGGCCCAGACCAGGCCGGTGAGCGATTCCCAGCGTCCGACGGCGAACTGATGCGCCATGAACACGGGCACCGCGACGACCAGAATGCCCCAGGTGCAGTTGTTCAGGGCATAACCGGCGGCGAGGCCACGTAACAGCGGGCGCCGGAACACCGTGACCAGGCCCTCGACCGTCTGCGCCAGGAACCCGCGGGTCGAGCGCGGCGGCCGGACGTCGTGGACGACCGCGACACAGACCGCCGCTCCACCATACGCCGCGGCGATGGCGATCAGCGCCGGCGTCGCGCCGGCGAGCGCCATGAGCCCGCCCGCGAGCGAAGGTCCCATCACATCGACCACGCCGTGCACCGCGGTATCCAGCGCGTTCACGCGATCGAGGGCATGCGCCGGCACCAGCCGCGGCAATACGACGCGTATGCCGGCCGCGCTCAATGGACTGGTGAGAGCGTACCCCGCGGCCAGCAGCAGCAGGACCGGCGGGTTGGCCCATCCCGATCCTACCGCGATGGCGAGCGCCACGATCAGGCCGGCGCTGCAGACCAGGTCGAACAGGATGCCGCGGAGCGCTCCGGCGCGATCGAGGAACGCGCCGGCCAGCGGACTGAGCGCGAGCCCCGGCGCCACCGCCGCGAACGAGACCCACCCGGCCAGCGTCGGCGACCGGAACGCCGCCAGCGTATGAAAGACGATGACGACCGTGAACATGCGGGCCGCCAGCCGCGCCAGGCAGGTCGCCGACAACAGCGCGGCCACGTTCGGCAATCGGATCAGTCGCGCATAGGACAGCGAGGGATGCTCCATGCCCCAACCTTACGATCGCCGACATGGGCGGTGTTACCCATGGGGCGTCATGCGCCGGTCGCGCTCGACACGCCTGGCGAAAGCGGGGCGTCTGGCGTTGCCTCGGATGGCGGCCGCGACAGGGGCATCCCGCACGGCTTTGTTTTACCTCTGTTCACCGCGCCATCCACGTGCTCCGTTCCTGGGCGACTGGCGTTATCCTCGCATCCCGATGTCGCGACGTACCGGACGATGTACCGGGCCTTTCGCGATCGATCGGCCAAGGTCAGGATGCGCCCGTTCCCTACGGAAGCCGATCACGGCAAGGCCGTGGTCACGAGGAGACACCGATGCGACCCATTCGCCGCCTGCAGCCGCGGGTCGCATCGTGACCCGGCGCCGCATCGCCAGCCCAGGCCCGTCCGGCGCGACTCCGCCGCGGCCCGCGCATCCGACCGCGCGCCGGTCGGCCCTGCCGTGGCATGAGCCAAAATCCGCCGAAGACGATGCTTCGGCCGCCGGCGCGGTGCGCGACATCGTGCGTCACCCGAGCTATCGCGAAGCCGACCGGGACGTCGATTTTCTCGCGCAAAACGATACCCGCGGCGTGCGGCTGCAACTCGATTACCTGAAGGCGGAGCTGTTGCTGGAGCAGCACGGTGTCGCGCACACGATCGTTGTATTCGGCGGCACCCGGGTCGCCGAACCGCGCGCGGCGCGGCGTCAGGCCGAACGCCTCGCGAGCGAGCGGGCGGATGATCCCGCCGCGCGACGCCGGCTGGCGATCGCCCGGCGGGTCGAGGCCAACAGCCGGTACTACGACATTGCTCGCGCGTTTGGCGGCCTGGTCAGCGCTGCCTCGCAGCGGGCGCGCGGCGGCCGCATCATGATCATGACCGGCGGTGGACCCGGCATCATGGAGGCGGCCAACCGCGGCGCGCACGATCTCGGCTGCCGCTCGATCGGTCTGAACATCGCGCTGCCGCACGAGCAATATCCGAACCCGTACGTGGCGCCCGAGCTGTGTTTCAGCTTTCATTACTTCGCCATTCGGAAATTGCATTTTTTGCTGCGCGCCCGGGCCCTCGTGGTGTTCCCGGGCGGCTACGGCACGCTGGACGAATTGTTCGAGGTGCTGAATTTGGTGCAGACCCGCAAGATCGCGCCGCTGCCGGTGGTGCTGGTCGGCGAGGCATACTGGCGACGCGTGTTCGATCCGGAGTTTCTGGTCGAGGAGGGCATGATCGATCCGGAAGACCGCGAGCTGTTCTGGTTCGCGGAAACCGCCGACGATACATGGTCCGGCATCCTGCGCTGGTACGACGCCGCCGGTGCCCCGCTGTTGGAACCGGAAGCCGGCGCGGGGCACGGCACCGGAGCCGCGCACGGCGCCGGCGATCCGGATCATCACGTCGAAGAAGACCACCGCGCCGACCCGGGAAAGAGTATCATCCCGGCCCAGGGCGCGAACGGGAAACATAACAAATGAAACTATCATTCCACGGCGCGGCGCGGACCGTCACCGGCTCCTGCCACCTGGTCGAGGCGAACGGCAAGCACGTGCTGATCGACTGTGGCATGTTGCAGGGCGGCCGTGAGCTGGAACGGGACAATGCCGAACCGTTCGGGTTCGATCCCAAGGGCATCGACGCCGTTTTGCTGACCCATGCCCATCTCGATCATTGCGGACGGTTGCCGCTGTTGGTGAAGCAAGGATTTCGCGGCCAGATCATCGCCACCGCGGCGACACGGGAACTGGCGCGCCTCGTGCTGCTGGATTCCGCGCATTTGCAGGAGGAGGAAGCGCGACGGCGCACCCGGCACGCGCGCCATGAGCGGCATCGTCGGGACGATGCACCGTTGTATACGCTGACCGACGCGCTGGACACGCTGGATCGGTTCGATCAGCCGGGCGTCGGCTATGGCGACACGGTCGCGCTCGGGGACGGGCTGAGCGCGACGTTCCACGATGCCGGCCACATCCTCGGGTCAGCGAGTGTGCTGCTGGAGGCGACGGAGGACGGCGCGGCGCGACGGATCCTGTTCTCGGGCGATATCGGCGGACCGGGACGGCCGCTGCTCGGAACGCCGGCCGCGCCGCCGGCCGCGGATGTCGTGGTGATGGAAACCACCTACGGCGACCGGCTGCATCGGTCCGTACCAGGACTCGGTGGAAGAGTTCCTCACCGCGATCGAGGATACGTTCACTCGCGGCGGCAACGTTATCGTGCCGACCTTCGCGTTGGAGCGCGCGCAGGAAATTCTGTACGTGATCCGGGGTGGGATCGGTACTGGGCGGATCAAGCCGTCGACGCAGGTGTTCCTTGAACTCGCCGATGGCGATCTCGGCCACCGAGATCTTCGAGCGGCATCCGGAATGTCTCGGACCGGACCTCGCCGCGTTGTTTGCGCAGGGCATCGATCCGTTCCACGTGCCTGGATTGCATTTCACCCGTGAGACGGCGGAGTCGATGGCGATCAACCGGATCGTGGGCGGCGCGATCATCATCGCCGGGTCGGGCATGTGCACCGGAGGGCGCGTGCGGCACCATTTGCGGCAAAATCTGTTTCGGCCTCAGGCCGGGATCGTGTTCGTTGGCTTCGCCGCCGCGGGCACACCGGCGCGTCGGATCATCGATGGCGCGAGCAGCGTCGCGTTGTTCGGCGAGGACATTCCGGTGCGCGCGAAGGTGCACACCATCAACGGGTTCTCCGCGCATGCCGATCAACAGGAGTTATTGGCGTGGCGTCACGCGGTTGGCGGCGCCGGCACGACATTCCTGGTGCACGGCGAGCCGGCCGCGATGACGATGTTCAGCTCGTTGCTGAGCGGGCGTGTGGAAATGCCGATGCCGCATCAGGCGTTTTCATTGTGACCGCATGAGTGTCGCGGCATCGTTACACGCGTTCACGCAAGCGGCGTGGTAAGTTTCGCGCCGGGTCCGCAGTCGCCGGGATCTGGCATTCAGTGGATGATCGGTACCATCATCCGGCTGCTGGATCGGCGGCGAAACCCGATAAACTCTACGCCGCGGGCGCATCGCGTTTCGATGCGAGGCCTGGCGCCCATCAAATCCGTGCGTGGGGTTTACAACGCCGAGTGTTGCCAATCGCGCCCTCCTGAACCAGGATGGCGATGCCAAAGCCGACGCGCATCTCGACAATGTCAGCCATCGGAAAAGACGGCAGTCGTCCGCATCGCGAAGCCCAGGAAGAAACGCATGACATTCGTAGCAGTGACGGCCGCTTTGCTGGATTCCCGTGTCATGACGAATCACGTGGATTTCGCGCTGCCGTTCAGATCGGCGAGAGCGATCAAGGACCCTGAGGTGGTGCGCTTCCTCGACGAGGTTGGCCGACCTGGTAATTTGAGTTGCTATGCCGACGGCGATGAGAGCAGGATTAAATTTTTGAGCGATTTTCCTGCCTGGCTCTGTTCGTCATCGGTGAACAAACTGATAAACATTGATATGTTTCGATTCTCCTCCTTCACGCATGGTAACGATTTAGGCATTCGACGCGTTCTATGCAAGCAATCGCAAGCGCCGTTTCCGTTGCTTCAAGGGGGAATTCATGTATCACGTCGCATGCTGGCGCGGCGGCTACGACTTCGCCTTCATCGAGGATGCTCCCGTCCGGCGTGGAGACGCGATCGTTATTTCGCTGCCTTTTTCCGACTTCGGGGGAAGGCATCCGTTGATGGATGAAGTCATCGCCGCCTGTAACAGGCTGGAGGTTCCGGTTCTGGTCGATTGTGCCTACATGAACATCAGCAACGGCATCGAATTCGACTTTAACCAGCCTTGCATCGATGTCGTCGCGTTCAGTCTCAGCAAGACATTTCACGGGCTGGCCAAGATGCGAATTGGCGTCCGATTGAGCAAGAATTTTACCGACGACTTTGTCCACGTTTTCAATACCGCCGGGATGGTAAATCAGTTTTCCTGCGCCCTCGGTTCGGCCTTTATTGAAAAGTTCGACGTCGACTTCAACGTTACGAAGTATCGCCAACGTCAGATCGATGTGTGCCGCCAGTTGAATGTGGAACCCAGCGACTGCGTCATTTTCGGCCTTGGGGGCGAGGATTGGGCCGCTTACAATCGGGGTGGCATATACAATCGGATTTGCGTGAACAGTATTCTCGAACAGGGGGGAAGCCATGAGTGACACGGCCTGTGTCTCGAATTCCCGGGCTTTGGACCGAATTGTCCGAGAAGAAGAGGGATATTGGCATTTCGATCCTGCCAGGACCGGCCAGGACTACATATCGATCGGAAATATCCGGGATCAGGTTGGGCACCATTGGATTGATGTCGTGCGGTTCGCGCGTGAGATGGATCAGACAATAAAAAGCACGTCAGTGTTCGATTATCCGATGAACAGCGACCGCGAAATTATAAGGACCGCTTCACAGATCAAGGACATGGGATACGACGACATCAGTACATGTCATTACAAGACATATTCAAATTTCTATCCGGATTTATTTGACCCGATATTCAGTATTTTTCGAATGGAAAACCCAATGGGAAGCATCATACATCAGAAGCCCGGAAAGGTTCTGCCATGGCACTATGATAGTTGCGCCTTTTACGCGAACAAATACAATGTGCCGGATCGCCGCGCGATCTCCCGCTTCCTCATCTTCCTGGAGGATTGGAGTTGGGGCCATTACGTCCTGATCGGAAATTCCGTCGTGCATCAGTGGAAGGCGGGCGATACGGTCACGTGGCCTTACCGTATGCGACACCTCACGGCGAACGCGGGATTGACGCCGAAATTGACGATGCAGATTACTGGCCTGGCGCGGTCTCCCAATAGCGCGGTTTGACAGCTATGCCCGTGGTTTGTGACTGAATGGGACAGTTGTTCAGGCTATCGGCGGCCACGGGCAGCCGAATTATTTCCGTTCAAATGTGCACGTCTGTTCACGACATTCCTCATGCCGCATCTGGACATCGAAGCGCGTGACGCCGATTTTCAGTGCGCGCATATCCTGGATATCACCAGCCGAACCGATACTTTGTCGTCGCGGGAGCGGGGGCCAATGACCGACCCGTAGGACCGGGCCGGCGCTTATACCAACGGCCCGAACGATTGACTCGTGGCAAGGACTTTTCATCACGATGGCCAGGCTCTGACCCACATCACATCAGGCCGCCAGCCAACGCGCCGCTCATGCAGGTCGCCAACGTACCGGCCAGAATGGACCGCATGCCCAAAGCGACCACCTCATGGCGGCGCTCCGGCACCATGGCGCCGAGGCCGCCGATCATGATCCCGAGACTACCGAAGTTGGCGAAGCCGCACAGCGCGTAGGTCAGGATCATCCGCGTGCGCGGCGCGAATCCGTCCGGCGGCATGCGTGAGAAATCCAGATATGCGACGAACTCGTTCAGTACGGTCTTGGTCGCCATCAGCATTGCGGCGGCCTGGGTTTCAGCCCAGGGGACGCCGATCAGCCAGAGTCCTGGGCGAAAGGGGAGGGCGAACAGGCGTTGCAGCGTGACCGGCGCCGCGGACCAATCAGGCAACAACGCCAGGCCCATGTTGATCAGCGTCACGATGGAAACGGTCACCAGCAGGGTGGCGATAATGGCGGCGAGGATCGGTACGCCCTCCATCGTGCCCTTGACCATGGCATCGATCGGTCCGGTCGGCCTGTCCGCGATGTGGAGACTGGTTTCGGCGGGCTCCGGCTCGTCGAACGGCACCATCAGCGCCGCGATCGCCAACGCGGCGGGGGTCGAGATCACCGACGCGATCAGGATATTGCCCAGCGCGTTGGGCACCAGCGGGGAGAGAAAGGAGGCGTAGATGACCATCACCGTTCCCGCGACTCCAGCCATGCCGCAGGTCATCAGCGCGAACAACTCGCCGCGCTGCATGCGGGCGAGATAGGGCCGCACCAGCAACGGCGCCTCGATCATGCCGACGAAGACATGCACCGCCGCGCCCAGAGCCAACGGACCGCTGATTCCGAGCGCCTTGCGCAGCACGCGGGCGAACAGTCCGGTGATGAACTGCAGCACGCCCCAATGGAACAGCAGCGATGCCAACGCGCTGATGGTCAGCACCAGCGGCAGAGCCTGAAACGCGAGAATGAAGCTGGCGCCGGGATGCGTTTCGGCGAAGGGCAAGGGCGAGCCGGCGAGGTAGCCAAACACGAAACGCGTCCCGGCCTCGGTCGCGCGTTGCAGCGCGGAGGCCGCGTCGTTCAGCAGGAACATGGCGTGGTTGGCGCCGGGAATGCCGATCAGGACCAGCGCGGCGGCCAGTTGCAGAACGAGGCCCCCGGCGACGGTACGCCAGCGGATCGCGCGGCGGTTCTCGGAGCACACCCATGCGATGGCCAGCAGCGCGAAGACGCCCAGATACGCGCGTGCCATGCTTGTCGAGCCCCCGGCGACCATTGCATCGGGTGCAGTTAGCGCATTTCATCACGCCTGGGCAGCGTTACCGAAGCATCAGATGCGCCGCCGAGGAGGCGGATGTGAGGTTCGCCAATCGCGGCGAACCTCACATCGCGCGTCAGAACTCAGGCGGCCGAGCGCATACCGCGTTGACCGGAGGGGCGAGACTGCCAGCGACCCGGACCGCCGCGACGGTTTTGCGGAGACTGCGGCCGGGATTGATGGGTCTCGGCCGGGATTTCGCCGACGACCGGGATCTTCTCGCCCATGAGTTTCTCGATCTGGCGCAAGGTGGACCGTTCAGCCGGATCGCAGAACGCGATCGCGATGCCCTCGGCGCCGGCGCGCGCGGTGCGGCCGATGCGGTGGACATAACTCTCGGGTTCGGCGGGCAGGTCGAAATTGATGACATGCGACACGCCGGTCACGTCGATCCCGCGCGCGGCGATATCGGTGGCGACCAATACGCGGGCACGGCCCGTGCGGAAGTCACGCAGTGCGCGTTCCCGTTGCGGCTGGCTCTTGTTGCCGTGGATCGCATCGACCTGAACGCCGGTCGCTTCCAACCGCTCGGCCACCTTGTTGGCGCCGTGCTTGGTGCGGGTGAACACCAGCACGCGCTTGAAATCGGGCTCGTTCAGCAGTTCGGCCAGCAGAGCCTGCTTGCCCGATGCCGTGACGAAGCGCACCGACTGGGCGATTTTCGGCGCGGTGGCCTCTTCCCGGGCGATTTCGACCCGGACCGGGTCGCGCAGCAGGCTGGCGGCGAGCGAGGCGATCTCCGCCGGCATGGTCGCCGAGAACAGGCCGACTGCCGGCGATGCGGCAGGGCGCTGACGATGTGGCGGATGTCCTTGATGAAGCCCAGATCGAGCATGCGATCGGCCTCATCGAGGACGAAACGCTCGGCGGTGGCGATCGACAACTTCGCGCGTGTTCATCAGGTCGCGGACCCGGCCGGGGGTGCCGATAACGATGTCGGCGCCGCGCCGCATCGCCTCGCATTGGCGGAACCGGCTGGCGCCGCCGATGATCACGACGGTGCGCATGCGCGGAACCGGCGCTGAACGCGCGGATCGCTTCGTCGATTTGCAGCGCCAGTTCCCGGGTCGGCGCCAGGATCAGCGCCCGGGTCTGGAATGGCGCGGGACGGCGAGGCTCCGCCAGCAGATGGGTCAGGATTGGCAGCGAGAAAGCGGAGGTCTTGCCGCTGCCGGTTTGCGCGATGCCCAGCAGATCCCGGCCCTGCAAGCAGCGGCGGGATGGCATCGACCTGAATGGGGGTGGGAGTGGTGAATTTATGCGCGGTCAGCGCATGCAACAGGGTATCGGGCAGGCCGAGGCCCGCGAAGGTCGAACTTGTCACGAGGGATGAATGCTCCAGCACCGGCCATGCCGGTGCCTGTTGTCCATGTCCCAGCGTGATCCAATGGGGACGGACGGTCGGTCGATGAGAAATTCCTGGAAGACGGCCGGACCGGAGCAAGCTCGGGCAAGGAACGTCAATCACGCGATCCTGGAATGACAGGGCGGTATATCGTTGTGCGGCGCGGCGAATGCAAGCGGTATTTCGGGCGCGACGCACGGATCACGCGACTGTCCCCAGGAAACGCCGGCGCGGGACCCGGGTGCGGAGCAAGGAGGCCGATCGCTTCGATCCGCCGGCCGGTCCACGATCGCGGACAGCGTATCTTTCGGCGACCGGCGCTCCATGATCCGGCTTCGTGTCACTGGCGTGGTATTCGATGGTGTTCCGGACGGTCCGGCGCCATGCTGGACGTTCGCGTCAACGTCGCGAAGTCGAAAGCAATGGGCGATCCCCGCCCCGGATCAGGTGAGGTGCCCCGTCATGTCAGGCCAGAACGCCCCAATCGATCCGCTGCCGCCGATCAACGGCGAGGTGATCCCTCCCGGTGAGGCCGAAGCCACGCGCGCCGTTCTACGGGTTGTCGAAGCCCATGTGCGCGCGGCGGCGCGGACCGACCCGCCGGCGCGCCGGGACGCGCATCCGAAAGGCCACGGCGTCGTGCGCGCGGAATTCCGCATATTCGACGATTTGCCGCCGGAGCTGCGCGTCGGCCTGTTCGCCACGCCGCGGCGCTACGACGCGTGGATCCGTTACTCGAACGGCAATCCGACGCCTCAGGCGGACAGCAAAGGCGACGGCCGCGGCATGGCGATCAAATTGATGGACGTGGCGGACAGTCCATCGACGACGCAGGATTTCATCCTGATCAATCATCCGGTGTTCGCGGCACGCACCGTGGTCGATTACCTCGCGCTCGAGCAAGCCAATCCGTTCTGGCGCTTCTTCGTTCCCGGGTTCAATCCGTTTAAGTTTCGCGTGCATGAGGCGCTGATCGCGTTCGCCATCCTGCGGAAGAAGGTGAACAACCTGCTCAACATCCGGTATTGGAGCATGTCGGCGTATCGTTTCGGCGACAGCGCCTGCAAATACTCGGCGCGTCCGGCCGGGCCGGGATCACCGTATATCACGACCGACGGCCCGGACTTTCTGCGCGCCAACCTCGCGCGGCATCTGGCCGAGCGCGACGCGGAATTCGATTTCATGGTGCAACGGCGCACGCGGCCCGACGCCATGCCGGTCGAGGATCCGACGATCGCCTGGAGCGAGACCGACGCGCCGTTCGTGCCGGTGGCGCGCATCACGATCCCGAAGCAAAACTTCGACAGCCCGGAGCAGATGGCATTCTGCGAGAACCTGTCATTCGCGCCATGGCATTGCATCGACGCGCACCGGCCGTTGGGCGGGCTGAACCGGCTGCGTCGATCGGTGTACCAGACGATCTCGCGCGTGCGGCATGAACTGAACCACACGGCGAGAAAGGAGCCGACGGATTTCTCGATCGGCGACGGTTGACCGGCGCTCGCTGTTTCCGTTTCTAATCCCCGGCGCCGCCCGCCGCCGCCCGCCGTGCCGCGGCGAATGGCGGCACTTCCAACCCGACGCCGCGCAGGTGACTGAACAGCGTCTTCAGTTTCGCCCGGTCGGCGTCCGGCAGCGGCGGCTTCAGAATCGAGGAAATATTCGCCTTCAGATGTTCAGGATCGCCGGTGCCGAACAGCACGACGTCCACGCCGGGCTCATGGCGCACGTAGCGGTACGCCGCGTCGGTCACCGACGTCGCGCCATCCGGATGCACCAGGAAATCCAGCGGCTCGTCGCGCGCCGCCAGATCCGCCGGCACCAGACCTTTCGCGGCGAGATCGCGCATCGTGTCCGCCAGTTGCGCGGGGCGGGCGAAAATGCTGCGCACGGCGAACATCATCAGCGTGCCGACGCGGTTCTTCAATGTCAGGGGAAACACCCGCTCCCGCGCCACCTGGTCCATCAGGTTGAAGGCGAACATCGCGGTATCCCAGGGCGTGTCCGCCGCCGCCTTCTGAAGCATCACCTGTTCATGATCGTTCGGCGACGTCTCGGTGATGCCGAGGAAGCGAAATTTGCCGCGTTGCTTCTCGCGCAGCAGCGCCGGCACGATTTCGGCCCGCACATAATCGTAAGCGGCGGGCGGCACGGCATGCAGTTGGAAGACATCGACGTAATCGAGTCCCAGACGTTTCAGCGAGCCATCCAGGCTTTCCAGGATCTTCGGCACCGTGAACGCCGCGTCGCCCTGGGGTTTCGACGCCTTGGTGCAGACGACGACGCTGTCTCGCGGCACGTCCTTGAGGGCCCGGCCGATCACCGCTTCGGTGCCGTAGACCGCCGCCGTGTCGATCAGATTGACCCCGAGATCGAGCGCCTGGCGAATGATCCCGACGGCGTGATCCTCTGACTGGCCGATGCCGATGCGGCTGAATCCGCCGGTGCCGAGCCCGGCGACGCTGACACGCAACCCTGTGCGGCCCAGAGTGGTATAGTCCATCACGCGCTCCCCTGCTGATTGGCGCCGACTTTACCAGGGACACATCGGGACGGACACATCCCCGGGGACAAATCATGACGCGATCCATTGAAGTGATAGGTCATCGCGGCGCGCGAGGCCTGTTTCCCGAGAACACCATCGAGGGGTTCCGCCAATGCCTCGCGCTGGGCTTGCGATCGTTCGAACTGGACGTGGGCATGACCGCCGACGGCGTTGTCGTCGTGAGCCACGATTCCGCGCTCAATCCGGCGATCACCCGGGACGCCAACGGCGATTGGCTGAGCGGTACCCCACCGTTGATCCGGAATCTGACATTGGCCGCGTTACGTTCGTACGACGTGGGCCGGATCCGGCTCGCGACGCCGTACCGGACCATGTTCCGGTCGCAAAAGGGATGTGACGGCGCCCGGATCCCGACGCTGGCGGAGGTGTTGCGCCTTTCGAGCGAAGCCACGTTCATCATCGAGTTGAAAACCGACCCCACGCATCCTGGGCGGAGCGTCGCGCCGGAGACGCTGGCGGAGGCGGTGCTGGCGGTGGTGGACGCCGCCGGTGCCGCCGGACGCGTGATCCTGGAATCCTTCGACTGGCGCGGCCCGCGCCATATCCGGCGGATCCGGCCCGAGTTGCCGCTGGCGTGGCTGACCCGCGACGAAACCGTGCGAAACGCGGCACTCTGGTGGGACGGCGTCACGCTGGAGGCGTTCGGCAACTCGATCCCGGCCGCCATCGCGGCGCAAGACAGCGGGACCGGCGGGGCGGGGACGGGCCAGGCGGGGGCAGGCCAGGCGGGGACGGGCCAGGCGGGGACGGGCCGGGCGAGACGGGCGGAGCGGCGATCTGGGCTCCCGCGTTCGACAGCGTGACGCGCGCGTCGGTCGCCGAGGCGCATGCGTTTGGCTTGCGGGTGATCCCGTGGACGGTCAACCGGCGTGCCGCGATGCGGCGGTTGATCGGTTGGGGCGTGGACGGGTTGATTACCGATCGGCCGGATATCGCGATGGAGATCGTCGCCGAAGCGATCGGAACACGCCGGTAGCGCCGGTCAATCGGCCTGATCGTAGAAGTTCGAGGACACCGACGCCCGCTCGAGCAGAGCCCGCAATCTCGGGTTGTCTTTGCTGTTCTCCTCGGTCAATCGTTTCATCGGAATGAAGAACTCGTGCGCGTGCGGCAGTTGATGCCGCGCGAAACCGGCATAATGCTGATCCTTGAGGCCATAGAGCACGCGCATCTCGCGCACCGGGATGGCGGCGGGAACCGTGGGTTCGTGACGGAACACGGCGGTCGCTCGCCAGCGTGGCGTCGGGTCGTTCGCCGCGACCGGCGCCAACAGCCAAGGTACCGGACAGACCGCGAGCAACGAATGCGTGCTTGGCGCGAACCTCGAGCGTTTATCGAGCAGGTTCTGCAATGTGCTGCAGGCCTCGACGGCGAAAATATCGACGTACGGCTCCTCGAACGTGCCACCGAAGTTGAGCCAGAGACCGTCCGGCAAGGTGCGCAGTTTCGTGCTGCCGGGAAGTTTGAGAAAAGGATTGCTCACGCCCGTATCCTCCGAGGGCCGGCCGCGCAGCCAGCTTTCCTTGCCGCGCCGGGGCTTGAGGCCCGGAGGCCGCTGCGGCCAGCGCTTCAGACTCTCCTTGACCATCGTGTCGAGTAACAGACGGTCTTTCATGCTCCCTCCGCTGGAATGTTTAATGAATAATATGCAACCTATTGGTGTATGTATCAGGTTATCCACACCCTGTGGAAGAACGTTCCACGCGGTTTTCTCGGTAATTCATCGGTAATTCAACGCTCTCGGCGCCGTTGTGAGACCAGCGCGAAGAACCATGCCACGCGCGTCCCGCGGTATGGCCGGCGACGGGTTGTCTGGCCCGCTTTCGTTCACTATCAATCGAGTATGGTTGTATGTCGAGAAATGACATAAGCTGTGGCGCGGCGATGCCGTATGGCACGGTTTCAACGGATTTGAGAGGTTGCGTTCGGACGTCGTCCGCGCCGTCGGGGCCTTGTCCACAACATTATCCACACGCGTCAAATTTACCCTCGCGCGTCAACATTTCCACAGACGTCCAAATTATCCACCCGCGCAACATTATCCACACGCGTTCCTGGGCCGTGCCGATGCGGGTGCACGCGCCGGGTCGCGGCGGCCTTCGCGCTTTCGGTGGTGCGGACAGCCTGATAAACACGCGCCATGCCAGTTCCTCCACCGCGGCCGCCGCGACGGCGCCGCGACCGCGCCGGCCGGATGCTCGGCCATCCACCCGAGCGTATGGTCGAGCATCCGACCGGGCGTCCGGGCACGCGCGCGGTCGATGGCGAGCCGGGAACGGACATCTCGCCGGCGATGCGCGTCTCGCCGGCGATGCGCGGCGGCGCGCGATGACCCGCGGCCGATCCGTCGCGAGCCGGACCGCGGCGGGTTTCCCGGCGGCTGTCGCGCTCGCGGGGCTGTGCCTGATCGCACCCTGCGCACCGGCGGCACGGGCGGCCTGCGACGAACCGCCGCCCGCGGTGAAAGATATCATCGCCGACCGCTTCTACGTCGACAGCGCCAGTTCGGTGGCGGACAAGGCGATTATCGCGCGCAACAAGACCGCGCTGGCGACATTGGACCACACCCTGACCACCATCCTCGCCATGGAAGACCGCGGCCTCGGCGGCGACCCCGCCAGCGCGGCCTGCGCCGGGCGCTGGCTCCTCGTCTGGGCCAGGGGCGGCGCCATGTTGGGTCACATGAGCAGCCAGCAGGCGGTGGTCGAGCGCAAGTGGCGGACGGCGGGCATGGCCGTGGGCTACCTCAAGATCCGCGCGTCCCTGGAGCCGGCGGATCGCGCGACGATCGATGCCTGGATGAACGCGTTGGGCGATGCGGTGATCACCGATCAGGGCTGGCCGGCGCGGCGCAACAATCACGTGTACTGGGCTGGCTTCGCCGCCGGCGCGGTGGGTACCGCCACCGGGGATAGCCATTTGCTCGACTATTCACGGCGAGCTTATGACGCCGGCATGAGCGATATCCGCCCGGACGGCACGCTGCCGCTGGAGCTGGCGCGCCGGCAAAAGGCGCTGGACTATACCAACTACGCCCTGGCGCCGCTGGTCATGGCCGCCGAACTCGCGGCGCTCCGCGGCGAGGACTGGTATGGTCACGAAAACGGCGCGATCCATCGCCTCGCCGCGCGGGTGCTTTCAGGCCTGCGCGATCCCAAGGCGTTCGCCGCGCTGGCGCACGAGCCGACGGTCGATGTGCCGCGCGGTGGCATCCTCGGCTGGCTGGCGTTTTACCGGTTGCGCTTTCCCGACCGCGTGGATGGCGCGCCGGCCGGACCGTTCCATTACTCGTGGCTGGGCGGCGATCTGACGCTGACCGCGAAAGCGTGGGTCAAACGCTGAAACGGCCGATCCGCGATCGTCGTGCCATCATGGACGGGACGCTCGGTCGATCTCCGGCCAGGGTCGTTGACGATCCGGCATAAATCGCGGCGAGACGTAGGTACCGTGTATCTCCGACGCATTCGATCCGAGCGCCGCGGCACGCGTCACTTCACATCGATCGTCATTTTCATCTTTTGATGGATCTGGCACCGGGCGGTGAAGCGGCCGGCTTTATCGAACACCGCCTCGATCGTCTGGCCCGGGTCCTGCAGGCCTTTGTCGGTCGCGTTGCCGTCGGCGTCGATGATGCGGATGTTGTGGCGCACGTCGTCCTGATTGATGAAGTGGATCTTATCGCCGACGGACAGTGTGATCGCGGACTGGCTGAAACGTTGGCCGGCCTGATCGATGTCCGTCGTGGCCGCGTACGCCGCCGTGGCGGCCAGCAACGCGGCGATACCGCACAGCGATCGAATCGAAGCGTGGCTCATGTTCAGCGGGACCTTTCGGATCAAAAGTGGCTCGCCAGCCAAAGGCTGAGGTAAATCGCATTGTTTTTCGACGCGCCGTGGCTGGTGCCGTTGAACTCGGTATAGGTCACGTATTGCAGCGCCAGTCGCAGATTGCCCCACTGGATCGGCGAATTCGGTTTGCCGAACGGCACATAGGCGATTTCGCTGATGAAGCCCGCGCTGTTGGGACTGCCATTGGGCAGGCCGTAGAAATTGGCGTCGGGCGAGCCCCAGGTATGGAAATATTGAATGGTCGGCGTGATCGTGGCGCCGAAGCTGTACGACGCGTCGATACGGAACGTGTTCAGCGAGTTGTTGCCATTGCTGCCCGTGAGGATCTGGCTGGCGTTCAGCGCCTGCCGCTCATGAATGAGCGTGGCATGGGCCGACAGCATGTCCGAGAGCACCGACTTCGGATTGACGATGAACTGATAATTCGCGTCGAGCGCGGCGTCGTCGTAGGTATCGGTGCGGCCGGCGGAGGTATCGCCTCCCGGAAAGATGTTCGCGTGCATGCCGTAGCCGCCCGCCTCGAATGAATGCCGGTCGAAATCATGCTGCAAAGCGACTCGCCAGTACGGCACCAGGCCGTCGATCTTCGGTGCGCCCGAGACCGGAACGATCCCGGTCGCGTTCAGGACGTCTCGCCCGAGGCCGCGGTAGAGATCAAACTCGGTATATATCCAGTCGGCGAACAGTCCATACGCACCTGAACCGATCACGCGCTGACCAGGCTGTCCATCGATCAGGGCCGACGCGACCGGCACCGGAGCGAGCGCGGATCCGTTGTAGGGAAAACCCCAGACCGGCGTTGAATTCCACAGGTCCGAAACAGTCGGGCTGTTGTTGAGGGTGACGCCGGCGATGCCCTCGACGCCGAACGCCTCGAATTCCCGGGCGTAACGGATATCGGTGTTGTCGATCGCCACGACGCGCGCGACGCCGTCATAGGTGCCCTGGATGAAGGCGCCCAGGTTGGGGGCGATGCGGCCGGCATAGTAAATGGAGACCTGATCGAGGGCGACGTTGTTGTTGGGCGCGAACCAGCGTGCCGCGCCGCCGGTCTGATCGGATTCGGTGTGCGTCAGCGACGTCTGAACGGTCACCGCGATGGGTGGCCGCCACGGCGCACCGTCGGTCGCCGTAAAGGCGCGCAGTTTGAAATCGCGGCCGTATGGTTTCAGTTGCGGGCCGAACGCGCCCACGTGGCAGGTGGCGCAGGGCTGTCCGGTTTGTTGCGCGAACGCCGGCACCGCGCGCGCCGGATGATCGAGCCCCCGCGTCACAATGGCGAGGCCGAGCACGCCCATGACAATGCGGAGATTGCGCTGGGCCCGCGTGGAGCGGGCCAAGTGAACGACGCGCGACGTCATGATGCCTTGTTCCGTCCCCGGTTCCTGAGAATGCGAATGACTCGCAATCGCATAACGGACTCAGGCTGTCAAGCGGTTCCGCCGCGACAGTCAGTCCTCGCAAAACTCCAGGGGAAGGCCGGTTCGCAGGGCGTGCAGATGCTGCCGCAGCCAACGCGTCATCGGGTCGAAAATCGCGTTCAGCACGCCGCTCACGCCACGCGTATCGTACACTTCGATCTCGGCCATCATGCCTTTGTCCTCGTGCTTCAGCACGTGGCAGTGATAAACGAAGCGTCCGATGGTTTCCGGCCGGGTGAAGGGCAGCAGTAGCGTTACCGAGCCTCGCTCGGGGACACGCACGACATCCAGGTAGCCGTTGAACGGCCGCGCCACGCCATTGATCGCCACCACCTGAAACGACAACTGATGAATATGGAACACATGCATGTCGTCGGTGTCGTTCCGGATGGTCCATTCTTCTGTCGAACCGAACGGAACGCGGGTGTCGGTGCGGTCATGTTCGTACATGTGCCCGTTGATGCGATAAGTCTGTGTGTCGTCGTCCTGTGAAAAGATGACAGTGCGCCGGCGGTCGACCGTTCGGGCGCGCAGATCTTCCAGTGTCCAGCGTGAGGCGGTATCGGCCGCGGGGACATTTCCCGTGCCGTCTCCCTGGACATTTCCCGCGCCGCTCCCGGCGACATGCAACGTACCCAGTACGCGGAAAAGCGCTGAACCGGTCAGGACCTTATCGGATACGATGGGGTAATCACCCGGCGAATCCGCCTGGATCAGCGCCTCGACGCGCGACGCCGGTCCGATATCGAGCGTGGCCGCCGTGACCGGGGTGCGCAGGACCACGCCGTCTTCGGCGACGACACGGAACCGGAGACCGCGCACGCCAAGATGAAAATACAGGTTGGCGCTTTGATTGCTGAAGCGCCAAAGCTGGGTTTCGCCCAGGCGCATGGTGACATCGACGTAAGTCTGGCCGTTGATCGTTTGCAGCAGATCGTGCAGAGCGGCGGGCACGGTCTGATCGTCGCCGTCGTCGAATTCGACATCCTTGAGCACGAACACCGGCGCGGCGATGTCGCGCTGAACCGGCAGTGCGGCCTCGATCCCCTCGACGACGAGGGCGCCGCTCAGACCGCCGGTGACCTGCGCGGTGGCAAGCCCGTGCGCATGCGCGTGGTACCAGTAAAGCCCGGGCGGCTGATCCATCGGGATCCGTATCTCGTAGCGAAATGATTCTCCGGGACGGACCAGCACGTGCACGTTATCGCCATGACCGAGCGGCGATGTCTGGATGCCATGGAAGTGCAGATTGGTTGGCGCATCCAACCGATTGACGAGGGTCACGCGCAACAGGTCGCCCGGACGCACGCGAAGCGTCGGACCCGGGTACGATCCATTATACACCATCGCGTGGAGCGCGACGCCGCCAATGGCGATCGCGCGCGGCGCGGCCTCCAGCGTTGCGTCGAGCACGCCGTTCGCGCTGACCAGGGCCGGCGGTTCGTTCGACACGCCGGGTGGTGCCGCGATCCCGATGTGGGGAAACGAGGCCAACAGGACCGCCACGCAAAGACGGCGCCAACGCATCGCGGGACAAACGCCGATCACCGCCGGTGCGGCCTTCGGGTTTCAGCGCTCGGGCTGGAGCGGGCGCCCGCGACGCCCCGTCCCGTCGTGGCCCATGAAGCCAGCGCGCCGAACCAACCAATCAGGGCGCGGCGTCAGCCCCGTTTCGTCATCGGCACGTAATCGCGCTGTGCCGCCCCTGTGTAGACCTGCCGCGGGCGGCCGATGCGCTGACCCGGATCCTCCATCATTTCCTTCCACTGCGCGACCCAACCGACCGTGCGGGATACCGCGAACAGCGCGGTGAACATGCTGGTCGGGAAGCCCATCGCTTTCAGAATGATGCCGGAATAGAAATCGACGTTCGGATACAGCTTGCGGTCGATGAAGTATTTATCGTTGAGCGCGATTTTCTCCAGTTCCATCGCCAGATCGAGCAGCGGATCGCCCTTGATCCCAAGCTCCTGCAGTACGTCGTGGCAGGCCTTCTGGATGATCTTCGCGCGCGGATCGTAGTTCTTGTAGACGCGGTGGCCGAAGCCCCAGAGCATCTCGTGGCTTTCGCGGCTCTTGACGTCTTCCAGGAACGCCGGGATGTTTTTCGCGCTGCCGATCTGGGTCAGCATTTTCAGCACCGCCTCATTGGCGCCGCCATGGGCGGGGCCCCAGAGGCTGGCGATGCCGGCGGCGATGCAGGCGAACGGATTGGCGCCGGTGGAACCCGCCAGCCGCACCGTGGAGGTGGAGGCGTTCTGCTCATGATCGGCGTGCAGGATCATGATCAGGTCCATCGCCTTCGACAGCACCGGATTGACCTTATATTCCTCGGCCGGAACGGCGTGGAACATATGCAGGAAGTTTTCCGCGTAGTTCAGGTCGTTACGCGGGTAAACGAAAGGCTGACCGACCGCGTATTTGTAAGCCCAGGCGGCGATGGTTGGCACCTTGGCGATGAGGCGGAAGGCGGAGATGCGGCGGCTTTCGGGATCGTGGATGTCCAGGCTGTCGTGATAGAACGCCGACAGCGCGCCGACGACGCCGCACATCACGGCCATCGGATGCGCGTCGCGGCGGAAGCCGTTGTAGAATGTCCGCAATTGTTCATGCAGCATGGTGTGCCGCATGACACCCATGTCGAACTCCTTGCTTTCCGCCGCGTTCGGCAGTTCGCCGTTCAACAGCAGGTAGCAAACTTCCAGGAACGTCGACTTTTCCGCCAGTTGCTCGATCGGATAGCCGCGGTACTGCAGGATGCCGACGTCGCCGTCGATGTAGGTGATCTTGCTGTCGCAGGACGCGGTGGCGCCGTAGCCCGGGTCAAAGGTGAACAGGCCAAGCTCACCATACAACTTGCGGATGTCGAACACATCGGGCCCAACGGTGCCCGACATCAGAGGAATGACGGACTTTTTGTTGGTCCCGTCGAGGGTGATGGTCACGGTCCGTTTGTCGCTCATGCGGGCTTCCTTGTTGCAGGCGTTGGTCTCCGCCGTGGTGGCGTCCCGGTCTGAGTTTTCCCTTCTCACGTCCCATACTGAGAACCGGAAACAGGGACACGGTGGGCCTTGGGCGGATTGATGCTGGTTCGCAGGTTATGGCGGCGCGGGTTTTCACGCAACCTTCGCATCCGCGGCAGAAACCGGACGCCGTGGGGCGGGCGCGCGACCCTGGACAAGCACGAGGGCATCGGTCCGCTCTTCGCGGCCCGATGCCTCGGACCCGCCAGGTGGCCGGGTCTGTCCCACCGACGGTTTCCCGTCTATGCGCGCACCAGCATGAGCGAACCAGCAAACCAGCCGCGCGGTCTTGGCATCCTCGCCGGCGGTGGACCCCTACCAGGCCAGGTCGCCGCCGCCGCGTCGGCGGCCGGGCGCGGCGTCTTCATTGTCGGTCTCGAGGGGTTCGCCGATCGTAACGTGATCGCATCCTGGCCGCATGTTTTCCTGCGCATGGGCGCGGTGCGGAGCATTTTCAGCGCGCTTCGGCAACATCGGTGTCAGGACCTGGTGCTGATCGGACCGGTGCGCCGGCCGTCGTTCCTTGATTTGCGGCCTGACGCCGACGCGGCGAAAATACTCGCCCGGATCGGACGCTCCGCCTTCGCGGGCGACGATGGGCTGTTGTCCGCGGTGATCCGCGTGCTCGGCGAGGAGGGGTTCCGGGTCCTCGGCATGCACGAAATTCTCAATGAGGCATTGGGCCCGCGCGGCCTGTTGTCGCGCACCGGTCCCGACGCAAACGCCATGGCCGACATTACCCGCGGCATCGCCGTCACGCGCGCTCTGGGAGAAGTCGATGTCGGGCAGGGCTGCGTGGTCCGCGCCGGGGTGGTGATCGCGGTCGAGGCGGTGGAGGGCACCGATGCGATGTTGTCCCGTTGCGGCGCGTTGCTCGACGCGATGGGGATGGCGAAACCAGGGGGTGTGCTGGTGAAGGCGGTCAAACCGGGCCAGGATCGCCGCGCCGACCTGCCGACGATCGGGCCGGAGACGGTGCGTCACGCCGCCGAAGCGGGCCTCGCCGGGATCGCGTATGACGCGGGCGGCACCATCCTGGCCGAGCGGGACGCCTGTATCGCGCGCGCCGATGAACTTGGGCTATTCTTGCTGGGGTTCGATCCAGAGACCACCGCGAAGGGGAGTTAAGACCATGGGCCGTTTTCTGCACACGATGCTGCGTGTCGGCGATCTGCAACGCAGCGTCGATTTCTATTGCAAGGCGTTCGGTATGAACGAGATCAAGCGGCGCGACGTGCCGGATGGGAAATACACGCTGTCGTTCGTGGGCTTTGGCGATGAGGAGCATAACACCGTCATCGAACTGACCTACAATTATGGCGTCGAGAAATACGAGATGGGCGGCGCGTTCGGCCATCTCGCGGTCGGCGTGCCCGACGTCGCGGCGGCATGCGAGGTGGCGAAGGCGGCCGGCGGCACGGTCACCCGGCCGGCGGGCCCGGTGAAGTTCGGCACCACCATCATCGCGTTCGTGAAGGATCCGGATGGATATTCGATCGAGCTCGTCGAACGCGCCTGACGCCGACGCGGCTCCGTTACCAGTACCAGATGACCCCGCGCGGCCTGCCATGGTCCGCGCGGGGTCGTTGCCTTACACCAACAGTTTCCGGCGCGACCAAGGCCTCATCCGTGACAACGAACGACGTGTGATCGGTCTGGCTTCGTCACCACACCGCCGCCTGGCCGTTCGGCGATTGCCTCCCGGTCGCGCCATTTCCGCTCACGCCATTTCCGGCTGCCGGCTCCGCGCATCGAACTTCGCGACCTCAGCCTTGGCCTCCGCCATGGCTTTCGCCTGCTGTTCCGCGCCCAACGCCAACCCCTCGGCGCGGATGAAACGCACATCGGAGACGCCGAGGAAACCAAACAATCCGCGCAGGTAGCTTTCCTGATGGTCCAGGAACGCGGTCGCGGTCTCCGGGCCGTAGAATCCACCCCGTGACGACGCGACGATCACCGTCTTGCCGCCCGCCAGTCCCACGGAACCATTGGCGGTGTAACGAAACGTCGTGCCAGCGATGGCGATCCGGTCGATCCAGGCCTTGAGCTGGGTCGGGATCGCGAAATTGTACATCGGCGCGCCAATCACCACGACATCGGCGGCCAGAAACTCCTCCAGGGCCGCCTGACCCGCGGCGAGGTCGGCCAGCAACACCGGTGCCTCGGGCGATGCTCCCCGCGCCGCGGCGAGGTGAGCGCCGGACAGATGGGCGATCGGATATGCCGCCAGATCGCGATAAGTGACGTCGATGTCCGGGTTACGCTGACGCTCGGCCGCGACGATCGCGGCTGACAGGGTTCGGCTGGCCGAGGCCTCGCCAAGGATGCTGGAGTTGACGTGCAGAAGTTTCATGATCGTGGTCCTTCGGGTTGGAGTTGATGTCCGGACCGCGATGTGAGCTCTGGCAATCCAACGTGCCAGACTATATTTCTCGATAAGACATATCGGCGGAGACGATGGATGATCGATAATTGCTCGCTCGATCAGTTGCGCACGTTTATCGCCGCGGCCGACGCCGGCAGCTTTTCCGCCGCCGGGCGCCGGTTGAATCGCGCCCAATCGGTGGTCAGCCAGACCGTGGCCAACCTGGAAGCGCAACTCGGGCTCCAACTGTTCGATCGCGGGGGCCGCTATCCGGTGCCCACGGGCGCGGGTCGGGTGTTGCTCGCGGAGGCACGATCGGTGGTCGGTGGCATGGACCTGTTCAAGGCACGGGCGAAAAGCCTCGCCGGAGGCCTGGAGCCGGAACTGAGCGTGGTCGTGGACGTGATGTTTCCGATCGAGGCGCTGACCTGCGCGATCGTCGCGTTTCAGACCGAATTCTCCGCCACGCCGCTTCGAATGTATGTGGAGGCGCTCGGCGCGACGGTGTCACCGGTGCTGAATGGTACGTGCGCGCTCGGGGTGACAGGCTCACCTGGGTTGGTGCCGCCGCAGTTGACGCGCGAGGGCTTGCCCGGTGTGCGCATGGGCATGGTGGTTTCACCGCGCCATGAACTGGCGGCGTTCGATCGTCCCATCCCGGCGTCCGTCCTGGCTCAGCACGTCCAACTGGTATTGACCGACCGCTCCGAGTTGTCGCGCGGGCTCGATTTCGGGGTGTTGTCGCCCAGGACGTGGCGGCTGGCGGATTTAAGCGCGAAGCATGAGTTTCTGCGGGCGGGACTGGGTTGGGGAGCCATGCCGCTGGCTGTCGTCGCAGCCGATCTGGCGAGCGGCGCGTTGGTCCGGATCACGCCCGAAGACGTCCCGCCCGAGGGCTTCGTCATCCCCATGTCCGCCGTTTATCGCACGGAAAGCCCCCCTGGGCCGGCCGGACGATGGTTGCTCGAGCGGCTGAAACAGCGTCGGGAGACCGCGGCGCCGGATGCGCGATCCACCGCGCCGATCGAGGCGTGACCTGGTCTATTGGCCGGCCGTCCGGCTGGCATCCAACGCCGCCTGCAGCATCCAGCTCGCCGCCAACCGATCGACCAGACTCCGCGCGTTTGCGGTGGCTGACATCGGCTTCCGAAATCAGGAACCGGTTCGCCGCCGCGCTCGACAGGCGCTCATCGAACAATGCGGCGGGCAGACCCGTCGCCTCCGACAACGCCAACGCCCAATCGCGCGCCGCCTGCGCGGCGGGCCCGGCGCTGCCGTCCATCGACAGCGGCAGTCCGACGACCAGACCACCTGCGTTCTCCTTGCGCGCGATGGCGAGGATGTCTGCCGCGTTGGCCTTGAGCTTGCCGCGTTTGACGCTGCCGAACGGAGAGGCCAGCATCAGCCGGACGTCGGACAGCGCGATGCCGATCGTCTTGCTGCCGGGATCGATCCCGATCAGGCGCTGGTCTTTGGTCAACGAGGCGCGCAGGGCGGGCAGAGCGAGCAGGGGCATGACCGCGCGATCATCGGCGCGGGCGGCGACCCTGACCAGTGCCGTTGCCTGGGAATGGTCGGCCCCGGGGAATGGGCCCCTGGGGAATGGCCCTGGAGAATGGCCCCGGGGGATGGCCCCGGGGGATGGCCCGGGGGATGGTCCCGGGGGATGGCATTGACACCGATCAATGTGCGCGACGCGCTGTCCCGCCAATGGTCGCGGAACGACGACATCGAGAGGATCATCACATGAAATTGGCGGATATCGAGAAGGTCAATCATCTCATCGCCGACCTGGCCGACATCAACGCGCTGATCGCGACGGCCGAGTCGGCGGAGGCCGCCGCTTATCAGGTGCTCATCGAGGCGCCCGGCGACGCCAGCTTCAAGATGTCGGCGGAGGGGTCGAGCACGTCGCATTCTCGCGGAACCGCCGCGTCGGCGAGCTTCCTCGGGAGCCTGAAGCAGCTTGCCGTTGCTGAACTGAAGGGCCGCCGGGACGTGGTTCTGAAGGAACTGACGGGTTTGGGGGTGGATACGTCGGCTGCGTGACGGAGGGACGGAGACTCAGGACTTCTCCCCCCGGGGTCCCCGGTTTGAAGGCCTCGACGGCGAACGACCCAGTTTTGCGGGCATCCCGATGTGGATTCGTGCCGTGGCTTCCGACGGCCTGGCCAGAGCGCGTGCGTTCGTGGCGACCCGTATTCGCCCGGGGCCGTGGTTGCGTCAACGATCCGGAGGCTCCGTTCGCGGCGGTTGACTGAGATCAATGCGGTGTGCGGCCGGGAAGGTGTGGACACTTATTGAAGTGGGCCTCATCGCCGCCGTCCTGGCGGCACCCCGCGGGAGCGAGAATGCCATGCCGGAAAGCAAAACCATTGAGCAGACGCTGATCTTCTTGCTGCGTGTGGCAGTTGGCTGGGTGTTCCTGTGGGCCGCCATCCATCATTTCGGTGACGATTCCTATGTTGGCGGCTTCCTGTCGCACACCAAGACGTTTCACCCGATTTATGGGCCCCTCGCGCAATCTTCCTGGCTGCCGGTCATCGCGTTCCTCGTGGAGTATGGGCACCTGCTGATCGGGCTGTCGCTGGTTTCCGGCCTGATGGTGAGAGCCAGCGCGCCGTTCGCGATCCTGCTGATGGTGTTCTACTGGACCGCGCACATGGATTATCCCTACATCGATAACGTCAACAATCTGATCATCGATGAACACCTGATTTTCGCGCTGGTGTTGGGTTATCTCATTGTCCGCCACGCCGGTCACGTGTTCGGGCTGGATGGTTGGGTGGCCAACCAGAAGCTGATCCGTGAAAACGGCGCCCTGCGCTGGTTGACCGCCTGAACTGGTCGTCGACGCGCCACAACGGAGCATCAGGCGATTTGCTGGCGGGCGATTTTCTGGCAGGCGATTTTCTGACGGGCGATTTTCTGGCGGGCGATTTTTGGTGATGCCGGTTCGTGATGTGCCGCCTGTATCGCGTCTGGCGTGCCGCCGGTCAGGGAGTTGGCGGCCGGTATGAGCCCGGCGATGCCCGCCGGTTGTTGAACCGCGCCGCGGCGATGGCTATGTTCCCGGCCTTACCCACAACCGAGGACACCCAGACCCCATGGCGCTCGACCCCGCCACCGTTCGCCGCATCGCCACGCTCGCCCGCATCCGCATGGATGACGCCGAAGTGACAACGCTGGCGGGCGAATTGAATACCATCCTTGGCTGGATCGAGCAGTTGAATGAGGTCGACATCGCCAACGTCAATCCGCTGACCGGCGCCGCGCATATGGCGCTGAAGCTGCGGGACGACATGGTGACCGACGGCGGCTACCCCGACGCCGTGTTGTACAACGCGCCAGACAGGATCGGCGAGTTCTTCGCCGTGCCGAAGGTCGTCGAATAATGCCGCCCGCCACCGAACTGACGGACCTGACGATCGCTCAGGGCCGCGATGGTCTGCGCGCGCGAGAGTTCTCCGCCGTTGACCTCACTTTGGCCCATCTGCATGCGATCGAGGCGCTGAACCCCCGACTGAACGCGTATTTGTCCGTTGGTCACGCCCAGTCGATGGAGCAGGCGCAGGCGGCGGATAAGGCGCTGGCGGAGGGAGATACGCGGCCTCTGCTGGGTATTCCCCTGGCGATCAAGGACCTGTTTTGCACGACCGGCGTGCGCACCACGGCGGGCAGCAAGATCCTGATGCCGTTCGTGCCGCCCTACAAGTCGACCGTCACCGCCAATCTGTTGCGCGACGGCGCGGTGTTTCTGGGCAAGACGAACATGGACGAGTTCGCCATGGGTTCGTCGAACATGAGCTCGCATTACGGGCCGGTGGAGAACCCGTGGAAGCGGCGGCAGGATCCATCGGCGGTGCTGGTGCCGGGCGGTTCGTCCGGCG
>CAVRDN010000068.1:0-45275 GCA_963719675.1 uncultured Alphaproteobacteria bacterium
ACGAAACACCGATCGAATGCATCACGCCGAATGGCGTCAAAACCACCGACACGGAATACGACTTCGACATTCTGATTTATGCCACCGGCTTCGATGGCGTGACCGGCGCGTTCGATCGCATCGACATTCGCGGTCCCGGCGGCGTGCGCCTGAAGGACGTCTGGGCCGATGGGCCGCGCACGTATCTGGGCCAACTCGCGGACGGCTTCCCGAACATGCTGATGGTCCTCGGGCCGCACACCGCGCGCGGCAACATCCCGCGCGCGATCGAGCACGGCGTGGAGTGCCTCGCCGGGCTGCTGCGCTTCATGCAAGCGCACAACTACACGCGGGTGGAAACCCGCCCCGAGTACGTGGCGGAATGGACTCAGACCGTCATCAAGGCGTCCGAGCCATTGCTTTCCAGCAAGATCAACTCCTGGCAAACCGGGGTGAACCGCAACGTCGAGGGACGGAGCGTGCGGCGCGTGCTCGGCTACAACGGCAACGGTGTGCACTACCGGCGCAAATGCGAGGCGGTGGCGGCCGGCGGCTACCAGGAATTCGCCTTCCGGTAGCGGCACGGGCTGCCTCGTTGCATTGAGCGGCGGGAACGTTCGCATCACCGCCAACGATCTTACAGGAATGTTCCGTCATGCGCCGCCGCGACCTGCTGAAAGCCGCTCCGCTTCTTGCCGCCGCTCCCTTGGCCGCGCCCGCTCTGGGACAGGCACCGAAGCCGCTGCAATTCATTCCGCAAGCGAACCTGACCGTCCTCGATCCGATCTGGACGACGGCGGTGATCACCTACAACCATGCGTACATGGTCTACGACCAGCTCTATGGCTGGGACGGTACTGGGCAGATCCGGCCGCAGATGGCCTCGGGGCATGAGATTTCGCAGGACGAGCTCACCTGGACCTTCACGCTGCGCGACGGGCTGATGTTCCACGATAAGGCACCCGTGCTCGCACGCGACTGCGCCATGTCGTTGCGCCGGTGGGGGTCGCGCAATTCCTTCGGTCAGGTTTTGATGCATTACGTCAACGAAATCGTGCCGTTGGACGATAAGCGGTTTGCCATCCGGCTGAAGAAACGCTGTCCGGAGTTGCTGTTCGGTCTCGGCGCGCGGCAGAGCTTCATCATGCCGGAGCGTCTCGCCAGTAAACCGGGAACCGAGCAGGTGACCGATCCGATCGGCTCCGGTCCGTTTCGCTTTCTGAAGGATGAGTGGGTGTCCGGGGCAAGCTGCGCCTATGCCCGCTTCGAGGAGTATGTCCCGCGTCAGGAGCCGCCCGCTTTCTTCGCCGGCGGTAAAGTCGCGCATTTCGATCGTGTCGAGTGGACCGTGCAGCCGGATCCCGCGACGGCCGCCGCGGCTTTGCAAAAGAATGAGGCAGACTGGTGGGAGCAGCCGCTGATCGATCTGGTCCCCATGCTGAAAAAGTCGCCTGGAGTTTATACCAAGGTGACCGATCCCGGCGGCTGGCTGATGTTCATGGTGATGAACAACCTCAATCCGCCGTTCGACAATATGAAGGTCCGTCAGGCCATCATGGTCGCGCTCGATCAGCAGACCTTCGCGGATTCCGCGGTCGGCGATCAGCAGGAATTCGCCATTGTCCCGACCGGCCTGTTCGCACCGACCATGCCAATGGCGAACAAGGCGGGATTGGAGCATCTGACCGCGCCGCGTGACATTCCTCGAGCGAAACAGATGATCGCCGAGTCCGGCTATAAGGGAGAGCCGGTGATGATCATGTCGCCCAGCGATCAACCGGCGTTGAAGCAGATGTCGGAGGTCGCGCGGGACCTGTTCCAGAGCATCGGTTTGAAGGTCGATCTGCAATCGATGGACTGGGGCAGCGTGGTAACTCGCCGCGCCAACCAGAACCCGGTGGATCAGGGCGGCTGGGGTGCGTTCATCACAGTCATCAGTCCGCTGACCGCCGCCAATCCCGGCAGCATGCTGCCTTTGCGTGGCAATGGCCGTAAAGGCTGGTTCGGCTGGCCGACGGATGATCGAATTGAAGAACTGCGGGAGGCGTGGTTCGATGCACCTGATCTCGCCACCGAAAAGTCCATCGCCGAGCAAATCCAGACGCGTTATTTCGACACCGCGCCGTTTCTGGTGTTGTGCCGGATGCTGCAACCGATGGCCTTTCGCTCGGACATCCAGGACGTCGTTTCGGCCTCGTTTCCGGTGTTCTGGGGCGCGCGCAGGGTTTAGACACGTCACGTGCTTGACCTGAAACGGACCGAGTGGTGACCTGTCGCCAATCCACCAACGAACCCGAGGGCGTCCAGCCATGCAAACCAATCTTTATGTCGGCGTCTCGAACCGTACCGGGGGCGACGTCAGCGGCCTGTATCGTCGTGCCGCGGACAGCGATCAGTGGACGCTCGCCGACCTGCCGCCTCACACCCATGTCCACGCGATCACGGTGGATCCCGCTGATGCCTCCATCATCTACGCCGCCGCCAGCAATGGCCTGTATCGCAGCCGGGATCGCGGCCAGACCTGGCGGCGGCTGATCGAGCCGGAGGGACGCGAGCAGTTCTGGTCGGTGCTCATTCATCCCGCCAACCCGCGCACGATCCTCGCCGGCACCGCGCCGCTCGGCCTGCACCGCAGCGACGACGGCGGCGAGACCTGGCGCCGCATGCCGCGTCCGGCCATCGCTGAGCGTATGGTTGGCGCGTTTCCGTCGCGTATCATGCGCATGGCGATCGCTCCATCGAAACCCGAAACGATCTGGGCTGGCATGGAAGTCAACGGCGCCATGCGCAGCGATGACGGCGGCGAGAGCTGGATCGATCTCAGCGATGAACTGGTGAATTTGTCGCACCAACCGAATTTGCAAAGCGCGATTTTGACCAAGGACACCGCCGAGGGGATGCTTGACGTGCACGCCATCTGCGTGTCTCCGGCTGCGCCCGAGCAGCCGTTCCTGGCGTTGCGCATGGGTCTGTTCCGCGGCGAGCATCGCGGCGCGGAATGGACCGACCTGAACATCGGCAAGCACGCCGCGCATTTGCGTTATGGCCGGGATGTCGTGGTCGCGCCGTGGGATCCCAACACATTGTTCGCCTGCGTCGCCGATGCCTCACGCGGCGTCGCCGGTCGCCTCTACGCAAGCCACGACACCGGCGCCAACTGGGCGCAAATCGATCGCGGCATTGACGTCAAAAGCACCATGATGGCCGTCGCCGTGGACCGTTCCGACCGCGGCCGGCTGCACTGCGTGACGCGCAAAGGTCAAACCTTCAGCACAACGGATGGCGGTCAAAGCTGGCGCGAAATCCCGTTGCCCGAGGGCGCCGGCGCGGCCGTCGCCGCCGCGTGCGGCTGATCCCCATGCGCTTCCTGTTGGCCGCCCTGGCGGGGCTGTTGCTCTGCGTCCAGGCGCACGCGCAGCACAAGGGTGGCGTGCTGCGCATTCTGCATCGCGACAGCCCGGGGGTGATGTCAATTCATGAGGAGACGAGCAATTCGGTGCTAACTCCCATGATGGGCGTATTCAACAATCTCGTGCTGTATGATCAGCATATCGCGCAAAGCAGTCTCGAAACGATCCGCCCCGAACTGGCGACCGAATGGAGCTGGAGCCCTGATCGGACGCAACTGACGTTCAAACTCCGCGATGGCGTGCGCTGGCACGATGGCAAGCCATTCACCGCGGCCGATGTCAAATGCACCTGGGACCGGGTCATGGGCGTGTCGGAGGACAAGCTGCGCATCAATCCGCGTGAGGGCTGGTTCAAAAATCTCGCCGGCATCGACGTAATCTCCGATCGTGAGGTATTGTTTCGCCTCAATCGCCCGCAGCCGTCGTTCCTGGCGTTTCTCGCGTCGGGCTATTCGCCGGTATATCCCTGCCACGTGACAGCGGCGCAGATGCGCGTGCATCCGATCGGAACCGGGCCGTATCGTTTCGTCGAATACCGGCGCAATGAAAGCATCCGGTTGGAGCGCAATCCCGACTACTGGAAACCCGGCCTGCCGTATCTCGATGGGATCGAATACTCCATCGTGCCAAACCGCGCGACGGCGGCTCTGGCGTTCGTGGCGGGCAAGTTCGACATGACGTTTCCGTACCAGATGCCGATCCCGGTGGTGAAGGATATCGAGGCACAGGCCCCCGCGGTCCGGTGTGAGATCACGCCGAACAATCTCTCGGTCAATCTGTTGGTCAATCGCGCCAACCCGCCGTTCGACAATCCCGAGGTAAGTCACGCGATGGCGCTGGCGCTCGATCGCAAATCGTTCATCGACATCATCTCCGCCGGCTACAGCGACCAGGGCGGCGCGATGTTGCCACCGCCCGAGGGGGTGTGGGGCATGCCGCCGGAGATGCTGCGCACGCTGCCCGGCTACGGCGGCGACACGGCGCATAACCGTGACGAAGCACGTCAGATCATGGGCCGGCTTGGCTATGGTCCCGACAAACACCTGTCGGTTAAGCTCGCGGCGCGGAATGTACCGCAGCACCGCGATCCCGCGGTGATCCTGATCGACCAGTTGCGGCAGATTTATATCGATGCCGATCTGGATCTGATCGAGACCGCGATCTGGCCGGTGCGCCTGACGAAGCGGGACTATACGCTGGCGTTGAACCTGACTGGTTCCGGCGGGGACGATCCGGATATTCAATTTTATGAGAATTATGTCTGTGGCGCGAGCCGCAACTTCTCCGGCTACTGCAATCCCGAGATCGACAAGCTGATCGATCGTCAGTCGGTGGAGACCGATTTCCAGAAACGCCGTCAAATGGTGTGGGAGATCGACCGCCGTTTGCAGGAGGATGTCGCGCGGCCGATCATTTATCACCCGCGTTCCGGCACGTGCATGCAGCCATGGTTGAAGAACATGACGATCATGGCGAACGGCATGTACAGCGGTTGGCGGATGGAGGACGTGTGGCTCGATCTTCCGGCGGCGGGCCGGCCCTGACCCGCCGACCGATGCTGGCTAACCCACGGCCAGGCAGAACACGTCCTGGCAGGTCTCGGGCAGCATGAACTCCGCCCATGTCTTGCCGCCATCGCCGGTTCCGAATACCTGGCCGACGCGGGAAACGCAATAAACCTGATCCGGATCCCGCGGGTGCGGCGCGACCGCCATCATCGTCGCTTTCGCCTGAATCGTGTGATCGAAGCGAGCCCAGGTCCGGCCCGCGTCGTTACTGCGGTAGAGCGATCCGTCGCGGCTGCGTGACGCCGGACTGAGGCAGGCGAACAAGACCGAGGGATCATGTGGCGAAACCCGCACGTCCCGCCCGTAGCGCAACGGGGAGAAGCGGCCGATTTCCATATCCTCCCAATGCTTGCCGCGATCGTCGGCACGGAACAGTCCCATGCGGCAGGCCATGAACACGGTGTCGGGCGCCGCCGGGCTGACCGCGACGGCGTGTCCGTCCAACATGCCCTCGGCCTTGACGGTCGTGCGCAGATGATTGGTCAAATGCGGCCGCTCGGCCATTGTCAGCAGATCGGCGCTGGTGTCTTCCCAGGTCTCGCCACCATCCAATGACCGCATCGTGCCGTCCACTTCGAGCGTGGCATAGATCACGTTTTCGTCGGTTGGATGCGCGGCAAGGCGCATCACGCGGCACGGGAACGGCATGGTGATCCGCCCAGGCATTTTTGGGTCGGGCATCGCGCGCCAGGTATCGCCGGCGTCGTCGCTGCGGAAGATGGAGACCGGCGCGCCGCCGATATACATGCGCCGCGGATTGAGCGGATGCACCAGGATGGCCCATGCCTGCACGCCGGGAAATGGAAAATTCATCCGTGCCCAATGCTCGCCGTGGTCGGTACTGACGAACGGACCCTGTTTGGTGCCGAGATAAACCACCTCCGGCCGGGTCGGATGCACGGTGATGGCATGCACGTCGGTATCGGGCGGCAATCCGTTGATGAGTTTGATCCAATCTCCACCGCTGGTGGCGCGGCGGAACACGCCGCCTTCGGTGTTCTCATGGATCCATGCGGTCCCGGCATAAATGTACGATTGGGCGTTTGGCATGGTGTTTCCTCCAGGTTCGGCGGCATGTTACCGGCTTCCTTCGGCCGGCGACAAATCGCGTTGGCGGAATGGTTGCCGATGCACATCGTTATGCGATGATAAGCCGCGGCCGCGACCTGGACTCGCCCTCGGCGGATCGTGGCTGATACACGCGGTCACCACGAAACCACTCCCAACGGAGAGACCAGATCATGTCATCGTCCATCGACCGCAAAGCCGCGTCACAGGCACTCGCGAAGGTCATCGCCTATCATCAGTCCGGCAAACCCGCGATGGCGAAAGAGTGGGCGCGGCAACTCATCGCCTTGCTTCGCGAAGCGGGGATCGACGTATCCTGAAACGTGGGGCCGGTTGCCGAACCCGAACCGTCGGCCATCAGTGAAGTTCCGGCCTGGAGGCCTCGTGTCCCACGATTTTGTCATCGCGGGCGACGCGCTGTGCGGGTTGACGGCGCGCGATGTTCGCCGGGGTGAAGCCTCGCGGTCCGCCGGCGTGACACAAGCGACACAAACCGCGACGAACGCGACAGTCATGATCCCACGCATCGGCTATGATCGCCGGTATGGGAATCCGATGGTCATTCCGCTGGGGAACGGCTGACGTTCTCGCGGTGGCGGGCGTGCACGCACTCGCGCGTCCGCTTGTCGCCACCTGATGCTGGACATGCTCGGCGCGCACCCTGAAGCCCGGTGGCGGCGGCCCCGCGCGGCATCGAGGCCCGGTTCCTTCCGACTTCGGAATTGCGTTAACGTCTTCCGGCGGGCCTCGGGCCACGCCGGCATAACGAGGTGAAGCCATGACGACCAAGACGTTCAGCAACACGTCCGGGGGTAGTTGGGAACTCGACACGAACTGGACCCTGACGGGGGTTCCGGGCAGCTCCGACGATGCGCTGATCAGTACCGCCGGCATCTACACGGTGGTAATGGGATCGGTCGAAAGTCCGAACAGCGTGACGCTGAGCGACGCCGGGGCAACGCTGTCGATCGCCACGAACGGCCTGTTGGTGACCAGTCCGATGACGCTCAACGCCGGGACGCTGGCGCTCGCGGGCGTGATCGAGGGCTCGACCATTGTCGATAATGGCGGCGTCTTCGCGCCCGCCGGCGGCACGCTGGACGCGGTGACGTGGCAAGGGCCTCTGAATATCCCGACCACCACCTTTTATACGCTCAATATCAAGGACGGCATCACGCTGCTGAACCAGGCCGGAACCGGGCCGGGCACGCTGGATATCGCCAACCTTTACATGGTGAACGTCCTCAACTCGACACCGCTGTCCGATATGACGATCAACATCGACGCGTACAACAATGAATACCTGACGGGTTCCGCGTCCCTGTCGATGGTCTTCGCCCCGACAATGACGCTCAATAAATCGCTGTCGGGAGCGTCCGGCCAGATCGGCGGTATCAAAGTGATCAATAATGGCCTGATCACCGCGACCGGCTCCAGCGCGACTCTGTACTTCATCTCCTCGGTCTTCGACAATGCCGGCACATTGTTGGCCGCGAACACCGACCACGTGACAATTGACCAAGGCTTCAGCAACACCGGATCGGTGGGGGTGAGCGCCAGCGGGAAGCTGACGATCAGCGACACCACTCCAAACATGCTGTCGAACACCGGCACGATCTCAGTCACCTCGCTGGGCAGTCTGACCGTATCCAGCGGTCTGGCCGGCAATGGCGTGATCACACTGGCGAACCTGGCGGTGGTGGATTTGTACAACACCTCCAACACCGTAACGTTCCTGGATGGCAAGGGCACGCTGCGGCTTGAAATCGCCCGGGACTTTCACCGGCGACATCGCCGGCTTGCAGAAGGGCGACATGATCGACCTGCTGGCGACGCCGGTGACGAAACTCAGTTACGCCGGAACCACCGCGAGCGGCGTGCTGACGGTGTTGAACAACGGCACCACCGTGGCGGCATTGTCGATGCTGGGGGATTACACGCAGTCCACGTTCGCGTTCGTGGGCGACGGGGCGACCGGAAACGACATCTCCGTCGCCGTGACCAGCGTCGCGGCGCGCACTCTTGGATGGACAGGAGCGGACGGAACATCGGCCTTCAGCGCGCCATCCAACTGGAACGACATCTCGGACACGCTGAACCCGGCGCTGACGGCGCCTGGCACGGTCGATACGGTCCTGTTCAACACCGCGAACGGCGCGATCTCCGGAACGAACACGGTCACGCAATTGGACATCGGCCAATCCGGCGTTGGGGTGCTGGAACTCAGTGCCGGCGCGGTCCTTGGCGCCAAAGGGCTCGACGCGGGTTTCGGGGCGGCGGATGTCGGGCAGGTCGGTCTGACCGGCAGCGGCAGCGATATCGCGATCAACGGCGTGGCCATCGTCGGGGACGGCGGCGCCGGAGCCATGTCGGTGCTGAATGACGCGTCGTTTTCCGCCAGCAGCCTGCTCCTCGGTTCTCAAAGCAAGAGTTCCGGCGCGACGGATGTCTCCGGTGCCGGCTCACAACTCAACGTCACGGGCGCGCTGGTCGCCGGCTCCGCCGGGTATGGTTCGCTGTCGGTTTCGCAGGGCGCGGTCGTCACCGCCGCCAGCCTCGTGGAGGCGTCGGGCGCCGGGGGCGGTGGCGTCATTTCGGTCACCGGTACTGGTTCGGCGCTGACGCTGACCGGCAGTTTGACGGTGGGCAGCCAGGGAGCGGGCGAGGTCTCCGTCCTCAATGGCGCCACCGTCTCGGCGTTGAGCGTCACCATCGGCAACGCCAGCACGCTGTCCTCCGGCAACGTCGATGTCGAAGGCACCGGCAGCGAACTGTTCGTGGGCACTGGCGGCGTACTCAACGTGGGTGTCGCCGGAGGTGGCAGTGGCGTGCTGACGATTGGCGCGGGGACCACGCTCCATTCCAACGCCGGTGTCATCGAGGCCGGTCATGCCTCGTTCAACAACAACGGCGGCTTCGTGGATCCGCCATTCGTCGACATCACCACGCAAAGCAATTCCGGGCTCGGGTCGAACTTGTATGACCTGTATGTCGAGAACATTGGCGCCGTGCAGATCGTTTCGGGGACGGGCACCTGGGATACGCCAATGATGCTGACGGGAACGTCGGTCGCCGACGCTCAGAACAACATCAATGTCAGCGGCGATCAGGGCGAGTGGCAATTGAGCTCGGACGGGACACTCATTGTCAACGCCAATACGGTCGAACTCCGGCCAGGCAATCGTGTTCGAGGACGCGACGGATACTCTGGTCATCGGCCAGATCGTGAACAACGGTTCGGCGGGCGTGAGCGGTACGGCGCCGGTGGTCGATCCGGGCGCGGAGAACCTGCTGCAGGCAGGCGGCTTCGCGGCGGCGATCTGGGGTTACGTCGCGGGCGACAAGATCGAATTCGATAATATGACCGTATCATCGGCCACGGTCGTCAACAGCAACACGGTGGACTTGTTCGGACCCGGCAACGTGTCGCTGGGCTCGCTGGCGTTCTACACGAAATCCGGGTCAAAGGCTTCGAACGCCGGGGCCGTCGCCGCGGCGGCCCAGATGCCATGCTTCGCCGCGGGGACACGCATCGAGACGATCGATGGATTGGTGCGGGTCGAAGACCTCCGCGTCGGGGATCAGGTGATGACCGCGGCTGGCTCGCGCGAGCCGATCGTATGGATTGGACAACGAACCGTAAACTGCGCGAGGCATCCGAAACCGGAGAAGGTGTGGCCGGTCCGCGTTCAGACCGGCGCGTTCGGGGACAATGTGCCGATGCGAGATCTGTACCTGTCTCCCGACCACGCGGTGTTCGTGAACGATGTGCTGGTACCGGTGAAGCTGTTGATCAATGGCACCAGCATCGCGCGCGTGAGACGGCCGTCGATCACTTACTTTCACGTGGAACTATCGCGGCACGAGGTGATCCTGGCCGAGGGGCTGACGGTGGAAAGCTATCTCGATGTCGGCGATCGGGTGAACTTCCAGGGTGGACCGCACCCAATCCGGCTGTTCCCCGACTTCGCGTCGCGCACCGCGCGCCATACCGCGCAGGTCCTGGGCCGCGCACGGAGCCGCGCCGTTGGTGATGACGGGCGAGGCTTTGACGCGGGCACGCCGGCGCGTGATCGCACCGAAAGCGCTTCGTGTCCGGACAAAAGGTGTTCAGCGGCCGCCTGGGCTCGTGTAAACGACGCGGCCCCTCCGTCACAGGAACCCGATCGAGATCCACGGCACGGCGACAACAATCGCCAGCGCCACCGCCAAGGCGCCCAAATAGGGCCAGATCCGCCAGAGCGCCTCGTCCGGCGACACCCGGCCGATCGCGCAGGCGCCGTAAAACCCGACACCGAAAGGCGGCGAGAACAGGCCAATTCCCATCGCCAAAATGATCACCAGCGCGTAATGAACTTCATGAACGCCCATTGCCTTGGCCACCGGGAACAGCAGCGGGCCGAACAGGACAATGGCCGGATCCCCTCCAGCACGCTGCCCAGAATGATGAAGGCAACCGCGGTGATCGAGAGGAAGCCGAGCTTACCGCCTGGAACAGATGCCATGACGCTGACCAGCCACTGCGAAAAGCCCGACTGGGTCAGGGCCCATGCCATCGCCGTCGCGGTTCCGATGATGAGCATGACCGCGCCGGTGAGTGAGACCGTTTCGATCAAGATAGGATAAATCCGGCGCCAGTCGAACTGGCGATAGACCAGCAGTCCAAGCACCGCGGTGTACACAACGCCCACGGTGGAAACCTCGGTGGCGGTGGCGACACCGTCGATGACCGCGGCGCGAATCACGAACGGCAGGGTCAAACCGGGCACGGCGATCAGGAACGTGCGTACGATCACGCGCAGCGGCGCGCGCTCGCCGCCGCCGGTGTCAATTTTGCGGGAGCGGTACCAACTTGTCACCACCAGCGCGATCGCCGCCACGGCCGCCGGCAGCAGCCCGCCGGTGAACAACGCCGTGATCGAAACGTTCGTCACCGATCCGATGGTGATCAGCACGAGGCTTGGCGGGATGGTTTCGGACATCGCGCTGGAGCTTGCCAGCGATGCGGCGAGTTCGCCGGGATGCGAGCCGCGGCGCCGCATTTCCGGGAACAGCACAGGCGCGACCGCCGCCATGTCGGCCGCTTTGGAGCCGGATATTCCGGACACCAGATACATCGCGCCCAGCAGCACGTAGGACAGTCCGCCGCGTACATGGCCGACCAGCGCCGCCAGGAACGCCACCATCACGCGCGCGATGCCGGTCATCTCCATCAGCAGGCCCAGAAAGACGAACATCGGCACGGACAACAGCAACAGGTTGGACATGCCCTCGTCCATGCGGTTGACGACGATGGACAGCGGCATGCTGCTGGTGAGACCGAGATAGGACATGGTCGCGATGCCAAAGGAGAACGCGATCGGCACCCCGATGCCAACGCAAACGGCTATGATAACCACGAAGAATACGATCAGGGCGCCGAACCCCATCGCGTGGAGTATCGGCTGCGCCAACCACAGCACCGCCGCGGTACCGCCCACCGTGGCCAGCGCCAGACCGAAACTTCGTATCGTGGTCGTTTCGAGCAGCCGCAGCAACGCGATGACCGCGGCGAGGATCATGCCGATCAGGAGTGCCAGAACCCTGTAGCCATCGGAGATTTGCAGCGAGATCAACTGCACGCCGCTTTGTTGGCCCAGGTAATCCGCCGCGGGGAGGAGGACCTCCAACACGAACACGATGACGACAAGGGACGCGACGGAAGCGAACCAGTTCGCCCATTGTTCGGAGACCCAGTTCGCCAGCGTGGTCAACCGCATGTGTTTGTCGCCGCGCAACGCGACGACGACGCCCAGCATCGAGAGCCAGAGAAACAGGAAGTTGGCGAGTTCATCGGTCCAGAACAGCGGACTATCGAGCAAATAGCGCGAGACCACGCCGCTGAACAGAATGACCACCTCGGCCAGGACCAGTACGGCGCCGGCCGCTTCGCAAAGGGCGCCAATCGCCTGATCGAGGCGATGCGCGCCGCGTCGCAACGAGGACCACCCCGGCGAGATCTCCGATGTGAGGTCCAGCCGGCCGGAAGGCATCAGGACAGTACGCCGACGTATTTTTCGAGCAGCGTCCACGCCGGATCGCCGACGGTCTTTCTCATGTCGGTGTAGAAACCAGACTTCACCAGCGCGTCACGGAATGGTTTGGAGTTCGGGCGTGTTGAAGGTCAGGCCCTTCTTGGTCAGGCCATCCTGCTCGGTCTTGGTCATCGTAACGAAATCCTGGCGCTCCTGTATCGCCGCGGCGCTGAAGTCGCGATGCACGATTTCCTGCAAATCGGGCGGCAGCTTTTTCCAGGCGGCGACATTGAAGGAAACGTGGAATCCAGCCCAGACGTGGTTGGTGAGGCTGCAATATTTCTGCACCTCGTAGAGTTTGGCGGTGTCGATCAGAACGAGCGGGTTCTCCTGCCCATCGACGATGCCGGTCTGCAAGGCGCTGTAGACCTCATTGAAATTGATCGCCGTCGGCGACGCGCCGAGGTGGCGAAACAGCGCGATCAGCGCGGGCGCGACCGGCAGGCGGATTTTGAAGCCGTGCAGGTCGGCGGGCGTCGCGATCGGTTTGGTTCGCGTGGTGATCTGGCGGTATCCGTGGTCGTAGCCCTTGTCCAGGCAATAGAGGCCAATTTGCTCCGCCGCGTTGCGCAGCATGTTACCCAGATCGCCGTCCATCGCGGCCCAGACGTGGTCATAGTCCGGAAACGCGAAACCGACGCCGGGAATGGCGCAGGCCGGATTGCGCGGCGCCAGCAGATCGATCGGCAGGATGTACATCTCCAGCGCGCCCGAGATTGTCTGCGCGATCATCCCGGTATCGCCGCCGAGCACACTGTTCGGGTAAATGGTGATTTCCAGTCGCCCGTTGGTGTCCTGTTTGATCTTGTTGGCGGCATCCTGCGAGCGCGCCATCGCCGGGTGTTCCATTGGCGAGGACGAACCCAGTTTATAACTGAATTCAGCGGCGTTCGCGGGCCAGTGCAGGATGGTCGCGGCGCCAAGGCCGGCCGCACCTGTCATCAGGCGTCTCTTCGACAGCTTTTTGCGCTGCATTTGTTATTCCTCCCACGGCCACCATGGTCGCTTCATTATTGTCTGAAGCCTGGGGGGAGAGGCGCGGAAGAGTCAAGGCCCGTTCGTCACCTTCGGCGCCGATCAAAGCGGCGCGAGTTTCCCAAGTTCCATCGCCTTGATCTGCACCGCCAAATACTTCGAGTTGATCCGGCATTGGGCCAGGCCGCCGGCGATAAACCACAGGCCTTGTTGCGGTGTGCGCTTAAACATGTTGTTGAGTTCACCGTCCGCGCCGATGCCCCAGACCGGGCCGATCCGTTCCACCATCGCCTCACCCAGCGCGCGGCGCACCAGTTCCATTTGCGGATAATAACCCGTTGCCAGAACGATAAGATCGGCCGGCACCGTCGATCCATCCTTCAGCAGCGCGCCCGCGGCGGTGAAACGCTCGATCCGGTCGTAGGGCAAAAGCCCGAGTTCTCCCTTGATCATGAGAGCGGAACTGCCCGCGTCAAGATTGTAGCCTCCGCCGCGGCGGAAATACTTCATCTGGTGGCCGGTCTCGTCCTCACCGATGTCGTGCTTGAAGCCAATGCGTTTGAGGCCCGCGATCATCTCCTTATCGAGTTCGATCATGCGCTGCACAACGGCCTTATAGGCTTTGACGGTCAATGGTGGTGTCGATGCCGAAACGACCAGATCGCAGTCCTCCAGCGGCCCGCCCTCATCCCAGATCGCTTCATTCAGCCTGGCGCTCGGGTCGATCGAGACGACGGTCGTGGAACCGCGCTGAATGAGCGTCGTGTTCACGCCATGGCTGTGCAGATCGAGCGCGATGTCGTTGGCGCTGCTGCCGGTGCCCAGAATGAGCGCGTTCTTTCCCGTCCAGGACGCGCCGCTGTCGAAGCCTTCGGAGTGAATGACCTCGCCCTTGAAATCCTCCAGGCCGGGCAGATCCGGGACCATCGGATAGCTGCTGACGCCATTGGCGAACACAAGGTGTCTGGGTTTTACAACTCGTTCGGTGCCGTCAGCGCGTTTCAGTCGGGCCGTCCAGCATTTCGCCGTCTCGTCCCATGTGCCGCCGACGAATTCCGTGTTGGTCCAGCAATTGATTTCCATGACGTCGGCATAGAACTCGAACCAGTTCCCGAGCATGTCCTTTGGAATGTACTTCGGCCAGGTCGGCGGAAATTCCATGTAGGGCAGGTGGTTCAGATGGATCGAGTTATGCAACGCCAGCGAGTGGTAGCGTTTGCGCCAACTGTCGCCGACGCGAGGCCACTGCTCCACAACAAGCGTGTCCACGCCCACCTGATTGAGTTGCGCCGCGATCGACAGTCCCGCCTGGGCAGCGCCGATCACGAGAACCGCGGGCTCCCGATCTTCATAAGCACTGGCCTTGCGGCGCATGTCGGCCCAGTTGTCGCCGCCGAAATTGCGCGAATAGGCGGCGCCGGTGGGGCGATTGGCGCCGATTTTCTCCTCGTGGCCGGTCAGCGCCTCAAGCGTTGTCGAGAGCAGCCAGGCTTTCATCGTGCGACCGGTGTCTTCCGCCGGCGACAGACGGATGATGCCGGCGCCGCGACCATCGGTCGTCGCGAATTCAAAGATCGCCTCGACACTGTCGATGCCGAGACGCTTCACGTTGCGCGGCGGCTTCCGGCCCGCGGGCAGATGAAATCCATGCGCGCCGGTACGCGGCTGTTCCGCGGCAAGGCGAGTCGCCACGTTGTCCCGGCCCGCGACGGGCGTGAAGTGCCAGGTAAAGGCCAGGATGTCGTGCCAATGGCAGTCCTGATGGAACAGGGCGCCGATCCGCTCCGCATCCTTGGAGACCAGCGCTGCCTCAAAGGCCGCGAGCCAGTCTTCGGCGGACCGCCGGGCCTGGGCGGCGGTTTGAAACTCAAGGTAGGCCTGATCGAAATCGTTCATCCTGATCCGCTCCGCGCGACATGGCTGCCATGGGGTGCCGCGGGGCGAATTATGGGCAGGCCCTTCGTCCGGTGTCCATGCTGACGGTCGCCGGTGGCTCCGGGGCGAGGTGGGGGGACAACTCAGTTCGTCCGGTGCTAAGTCCGCTGAGGGGTGCGCCTTTGGGATGGCGCGCGCGACAGCGGAGAGCCAACGCATGACAGCTACCGGAGCCACCGATTTCGACATCGCCACGTTGCGGGCGCGGCGCACCAACAAATGGCATAAGTTTCCGGCCGACGTGCTGCCGGCCTGGGTCGCCGACATGGATTTTGGCGTCGCGCCGTCGATTACCGCCGCGATGACGCGCCTGACAGAGAACCAGGAATATGGCTACGCCGCGCGCGAGGGCGTGCTCGCCGCGGCCTTTGTCCGCCGCATGGAGCGGCGCTTCGGCTGGCGCACGGATGCCGCGGATACCGTCCCGATCGGCGATCTGGTGCAGGCCAGCTTCTCCTCGGTCATGGCGTTCAGCGAACCGGGCGACGCCGTTTTGTTGCAACTCCCATCCTATCCTCCCTTCATGCGCGCCATCGAGGATACGGGACGCCGGCTGATCGGCAATCCGATGCGCGACAACGGCACGCGATGGGTGCTCGACCTCGCCGCCTATGAAGCGGCCCCCAATTCGGGCCTGCGCATGCTGATCTTCTGCCATCCGCAAAACCCCACCGGGCGCGCCTACAGCCGCGAGGAACTGGAGGCGGTGGCGGACTTCGTCATCCGTCACGATCTGATCGTGGTATCCGACGAAATCCACGCGGACATCGTCTATCCCGGCAACACGCATATTCCGCTGGCGTCACTGCATCCCGAGATCGCCGCGCGCACCATCACCATCACGTCGGCGACCAAGAGCTTCAACATTCCCGCGCTGCGCTGCGCCGTCATGCATTTTGGCGCGCCGGCCTTGAAGGAGCGGTTTTTCGGTCGCATTCCGTCACGATTGCTCGGATCTCCGGGCGTGACCGGCGTCGATGCCACCGTCGCGGCCTGGGATGATGGACAGCCATGGCTGGACGAGATTTTGGCGCAACTGAAGGCCAACCGCGATTGGCTGGCGCAGACCCTGGCCGCCGAGCTGCCGGGCGTCGCGATGCGGGCGCCCGAGGCCACTTATCTGGCCTGGCTCGACTGTCGTGCCCTTGATCTTCCGTGTTCCGCCGGGCAGTTTTTCCTGGATCATGCCAAGGTTGGATTGAATTTCGGCGAGACGTTCGGGGCCGAATACGGCGGTTACGCGCGATTGAATTTCGCGACACCCGCGCCGGTTCTGCGGGAGATCGTTTCGCGCATGGCGGATGCGGTGAAGCGGCGGTGAGGCGAAAGGGGGCGCGCGCGGCGCCCCCGTTGGTCGGAGAATGACCTCAGGTCAGACGTGCAACCCGGGAGCCTCGCGGCCGGTGCGCGCGACGTATTCCGTATAGCCGCCGCCGTATTGGTGGATGCCCTCCGGGGTCAGTTCCAGCACGCGGTTGGACAGCGCGGCCAGGAAATGCCGGTCGTGGGAGACGAACAGCATCGTCCCCTCGTATTGCGCCAGCGCGGCTATCAGCATTTCCTTGGTTGCCATGTCGAGATGGTTGGTCGGCTCGTCCAGCACCAGAAAATTGGGTGGATCGAACAGCATCAGCGCCATCACCAGCCGGGCTTTCTCGCCACCCGAAAGCACGCGGCAGCGCTTCTCGACGTCATCGCCGGAGAAGCCAAAGCCGCCCGCCAGCGCGCGCAAGGAGCCCTGGCCGGCGCGCGGAAAGGCGCCCGCCAACGTTTCGAACACGGTGCGTTCGCCATCCAGCAATTCCATGGCGTGTTGCGCGAAATATCCCAGCTTCACGCTGCCGCCCAGGGTGACGGAGCCCGTGTCCGGCTCGGTCGTGCCGGTGACCAGTTTCAACAGCGTGGATTTCCCCGCGCCGTTCACGCCAAGGACGCAGCAGCGTTCGCGCCGCCGCACCAGCAGATCCAACCCCTGATAAATCACGCGGTCGCCATAACGTTTGTGCACGCCTCGCAAATTGGCCACATCCTCACCGGAGCGCGGTGCCGGAGGAAAGTCGAAGGACAGTGACTGGCGCCGTTTCGGCGGCTCGACCCGGTCGATCTTCTCCAGCTTCTTCACCCGGCTTTGCACCTGCGCGGCGTGCGAGGCCCGCGCCTTGAAGCGTTCGATGAAGTTGATCTCCTTGGCCAGCATCGCCCGCTGCCGCTCGAATTGCGCCTGCTGCTGCTTTTCGTTCAACGCGCGCTGCTGCTCGTAAAATTCGTAGTCGCCAGAGAACTCCGTCAGGGTGCCGCCATCGATCTCGATGACTTTGTTGATGACGCGGTTCATGAATTCGCGGTCGTGCGAGGTCATGAGCAAGGCGCCGTCATAGCCGGCCAGGAATTGCTCGAGCCAGATCAGGCTTTCGAGATCGAGATGGTTGCTCGGTTCGTCCAGCAGCATGACATCGGGGCGCATCAACAAAATGCGGCCAAGCGCCACGCGCATTTTCCAACCGCCCGACAGAGTGCCGACATCGCCATCCATCATCTGCTGACTGAAACCCAGACCGTCCAGCACCTCACGCGCTTTGCCGTCCAGCGTGTAGCCGTCCAGTTCCTGGAAGCGGGCCTGCACTTCACCGAAACGTTCGATGATGGCATCGAGTTCATCGGCCTGGTCAGGGTCGGCCATCGCGGCTTCCAAAGTCGCCAGTTCGGCGGCCAGTTCGCTGACCGCGCCGGCGCCCTCCATGACCTCGGCGACCGCGCTGTGGCCCGCCATCTCCCCTACGTCCTGGCTGAAGAAGCCGATGGTGGCGCCGCGATCGATCAGGATCTGGCCTTCGTCCGGTTGGTCCTGGCCGGTGATCATACGGAACAGCGTGGTCTTGCCCGCGCCATTGGGGCCGACCAGGCCGATCTTCTCACCCTTCTGCAAAGCAGCCGAGGCTTCGATGAAGACCAGGCGCTGGCCGTTTTGCTTGCTGATGTTGTCCAGGCGAATCATGGGTCCTCGGAAGTGCCACCGGCGTTGACCACCGCCAACGCGGCGAAAAAACGGGCATTCGGCGAAAATGGGCGCCGACGAAACATCGCGCGATTTGATCCGCGACCTCGGCGGGATGAACGCCGAGGCCGTGGAGCGAATTCAGATTGTGCGGTGCACGGCGTGCGATTAGCCGGTTCGTTTCAGCAATTCAAGCCGCGTCTTTCCGCCAATAAGAAAGCCGCGCCGCCGGCCGGATGAAGGATGGCCGAATCCCCCTGGCGCGCGGCTCACGCCCCGGATTGGGCCATGCGTCATGCCGCTGTGGTGTTTGTCTCGATGATTTGCTCGCCTTGGCCGGGAACCCTCCGGCGCGTCATTCGTTGGTTCGCGTCATGGCACGGATCGAGCACCTCGTGGTTCTCATGTTGGAGAATTGGTCGTTCGACTGCATGCTCGGCTGGCTCTATCGCGATCGCCCGGATTTCGACGGTCTGCGTGGCGATGAGAGAAACCCCTGGCATCGCGACGATGGCTCGGTCGAGCAAATCCCGGTGTGGAACGACGGATCGCTGTCGCCACAAGCGGCGAGCATTCCCGATCCGGATCCCGGCAAGTCGTTCAAGGACATCGCCATGCAGATCCATGGGCTTCATCCGGACGGCACGCCGCGGATGAATGGGTTCGTTGACAATTACATGCGCCAGAAAGTCACGCGACCGGCGCCGGACCCTCGCGCGGTGATGCACTGTTTCGTTCCCGAACAACTTCCCGTGCTCAGTACCTTGGCGCGCGGCTTCGGCGTGTCGGATCGTTGGTTCGCCTCGGCGCCGTGCGAGACCTGGCCGAACCGGCAGTTCGCCCATACCGGGCAGAGCGGCGGGCACGTGAACAACGCGGCGATCCCGCGTCCGTTTTTCCTGAAGACGGTGTTCCGTCAACTGGAACAACATCGGCGAAGCTGGAAAGTTTACTTTCACGACATGCCGCAGACCGCGGCTCTGGCTGAGTTATGGCCACGTGTCGCGACCAATTTTCATTACTTCGACCCGGAGTTTTTCGCCGACGCCGCGCGCGGCACGCTACCGAGCTACAGTTTCATCGAGCCACGCTACTTCCACGGTCTGTGGCGCGACGTCGCGCCAAGCGACGCGCACCCGCCGCACAACGTCGCGCACGCCGAGCAACTGCTGGCCAGCCTGTACAACGCGGTGCGTGCCGGTCCCGCGTGGGAGCGCACTTTGCTGGTGATCACCTTCGACGAACATGGTGGCTGCTACGATCATGTCGCGCCGCCCGCGGCGACGCCGGCCGGCCGGAAGGCACGGAACGGGTTTTCGTTCGATCGCCTTGGTCCCCGCGTGCCGGCGGTGATCGTCTCGCCGTACGTGCCAGCCGGCAGCGTCATCCGTCCGCCGCGGGGAAGTCCGCCGTTCGACCATACGTCGCTGATCGCGACGCTCGGGGCTTTGTTCGATCTCGGTCCGCCGCTCAGTCCGCGCGTGGCGGTGGCGCCGGATTTGCTCGCGGCGCTGACCCTCGAGAGGCCCGAGAATTACGGGCCCGACAGCATCGACGTCGCCGGATTGTGGCCAACGCGCGCGGAAATGCGCACACCGCGGCGGCACGCGCTGAACCACCACCAGTGCCGGTTGCTCTGGCCGGGATCGTTGATCGCCGCGCTGGGTGCCATGGCGGCGGCCCAAACGCATCGTGTCAGGCACGGGCGTCGAGAGCGCGATCCGCGCAGGGCGTGAGGCAGGACAAGGGTTGCGGCATTACGGAGGGGCGCGCCGATCGCCGACGCAGCCGCGCCGATTAACGCAGCACCCGGCCGAGAATGAATCCAGCGGCCGCGGCACCGAGAACGGCGGCGAAGGGGTGCGCGCGGATGGTTGCCGCCGCCGTCTCATAGGTATTGTTCACACTTTGGGCAGCCGCCTCGGCGGTCGCCGCCGCCCGATCAATCTTATCTCCAATCGCCTCGGACACCGCTGCTCGCGCGGCGGCTTCCTCGCGTTCGAGGGTCCTGATCTCGTCGTGCAACTCTCGAACCTGTTCCTCGGGACTGACGGGCCTTGCAGACATACTCTCGATCCTTAAAGCCAAAACGGACTCGCGGCAGCGGCGGACAAAAACCGGGCGGCCCGTTTCGTGCTGCTTTAGAATGTGTTGCAACAGGAATGGTTCCACGCGGCCGGCAGCGCCTGGCCGCTTGATGATTGGTGCGATGACGCCGCAGGATGTACCGGCACTCGTTACGCAAACGATCGGCGTACTGGGCCAATTCACAGTGAGTGGGCGCCTGCCAGGCCCCAAGCCCAGCGGAACTCGCCAGGCCCGGGCAGCGTTGCGCCGCAATGGCGAAACCACGAGTTCATCGGCCTGGATATCGGCGCGTATCGGGCGAAACGCGATTTCGCCGTCACCACCGAACCGCGTCCGGCGTCCGCGATGTTCGTGGTGCAGAAGCACGCCGCGCACCGCGCCGGCCTGCATTGGGATTTTCGCCTCGAACATGCTGGCGTTCTATGGAGTTGGGCGGTTCCCAAAGGCCCATCGCTGGACCCCGCCGACCGGCGCATGGCCATTCACGTCGAGGATCACCCTATCGACTATGCCGACTTCGAGGGTGAGATCCCCGCCGGTGAGTACGGCGGTGGCATGGTCGAGACCTGGGATCGCGGAACGTGGGAACCGCTCGATGATCCCGACGAGGGCATGCGTAAAGGCGATCTCAAATTCATCCTCAAAGGGCAACGGTTAAATGGCCGTTTCACGTTGGCGCGATTGCACCGGCGTGGCAAACAGGAGGCGTGGTTTCTTATCAAAGGCCACGACGACGAGGCCAAGGTTGGGGCCGGCGCGGCGGTCCTGGAACAAACGCCGTTCCGCCGGACCGCATCGAAGAAACCGGATCGGCCTCCGGCGCCTGGGGCCGTTCGCGGGTCTGTGCCAGAGGATCAGGCCCCGCAATTGTGCAAGCTGGCGGACGTGCCGCCGACGGGGCGGGAATGGGTCAGCGAGATCAAATTCGATGGCTATCGCCTGCTGGCACATGTCAGAGATGGCAACGCGCGACTGATCACACGCAACGGTCACGACTGGACCGATCGGCTGCCCGCGGTGGCGGCGGCGGTCGCGCGAACACAGGTTCGGTCCGCGGTGCTCGATGGCGAGCTTGTCGCGCTACGCGCGGATGGGGTTTCCGGTTTCCCTGAGTTACAGGCAGCCCTCTCAGCGGGACAGGACCAAAAGCTATTCTTGTACCTGTTCGATCTGCTTGAGCTGGATGGATGGGATTTGCGAGGCTGCGCACTCACGGATCGCAAGGCAGTGCTGGAAAACCGGATCGAGTGGACAGGGATGCTGCGGTTCAGCGGGCATACCGAAGGCGCTCCGGCGGCACTGCACCGGAACGCCTGTAAAATGAAACTCGAAGGGATCGTCTGCAAGAAAGCCGATGCCACGTATCAGGCCGGACGGGGGCACGGCTGGGTCAAACTGAAATGCCTCGGCCGCGAGGAATTTATCGTGCTCGGCTGGACGCCGCCAGGCGGAAGCCGGACCGGCATCGGCGCACTGCACCTTGGATATTTCGACCCTAAAGGTGGTCTGCATTATGCCGGCGCTGTTGGTACCGGCTTTTCAGAGAAGGTCCTCACGGCGCTTCGCCAGCAACTCGAGCCGCTGAAATCGGCGCCGCCACATCATTTGCTCGTCGCCGGCGACCCGCTCGACAGTTCCATCCAATGGGTCAAGCCGGAAATGGTGGCGGAGGTCGAGTATACCGCCTGGTCTGGCAGTGGACGGGTGCGGCACGCTGTCTATCTCGGGTCGCGGGAGGATAAATCTCCCGATGAGGTCATTCGTGATGCGGCGGATCCAGAAGTGGAACGCACCCCCTTCAAGGGCGGTGTGATCCGGAAATCGCGAGGTTGGAAGGGCGCGGTCCCGCCGATCAGTCGCCAGCCTCTGGAAGCACGTGTCAGCCATCCGGTCTCCGCGCGGATCGTGGTTGCGAAAGCACCGCGGAAACCAGGGGCCCTGGTCGGCAACGTCGAACTCAGCCATCCGGACAAGGAGCTTTGGCCAGGAATCACGAAGCGCGACCTCGCGGAATACTGGCAAGCTGTCGGCACGTATGCCCTGCCGGGACTGGCTGGCCGGCCGCTCTCCATCGTGCGATGTCCGGATGGGATCGGCGGCGAACATTTTTTCCAGAAGAACGGCCATGGGCACCTTCCGTTGCAAATCCGCGAAGGTTCGGTGTCGGGCTCGCCCTATTTGGCGATCGACGACATCGACGGCCTGATCGCGCTCACCCAGATGTCGGCCATCGAGTTGCACCCCTGGGGTGCGAGCGAGGCCGATCCTCTTCATCCCGACTGGCTGGTCTTCGATCTCGATCCCGGGGACACCGTCGCGTTCGACGCGGTCGGCAAGGCCGCTCATGACGTTCGCGATAGGCTCGCCACACTGGGCCTGACCTCATTCTGCCGGACCACGGGCGGCAAGGGGCTGCACGTTGTCGTTCCGCTGGCTCCAGCGACCGATTGGGACACCGCGAAGCGATTCTGCCGCGCCTTCGCCGAATTGATCAGTCAGGAAGAGCCCAGGCGATTTCTGGCCCATTTGAAGATCGCCGATCGGCATGGGCGGATCCTGATCGATTGGCTACGAAACGGATTGGGTGCGACGGCGGTGTCGTCGGTACTGCCCGCGCGCGCGGCCAGGCGCCACGGTGGCGACGCCGCTGACGTGGGACGAAGTGAAGGCGGGCCTGAAATCCCGCGCGTTTCACCGTGACGACGATCCCGGCACGGCTGAAGCGGATGAAACAGGATCCTTGGCCCGGCTTCGCCGACCTCGCTCAACGTTTGCCGGAAGCCGAACCATCTCGCCGCCGCCCGGTCCCGGTCGCCAGACCGGAAGCCCCGACAAGGTCATCGATCGTTTACGCGCCCAGGCCAAAACGGCGGGTTTGAGGAACCATGACGATAAGCTGCCGTTGAGTCGCGCGGAGGGCACCGATGGCACAGCGTCCGATTTGGAGAGGCTATCTGCAGTTGTCGCTGGTGACCTGCCCGGTCGCCATGTATGCCGCCAATCATGACCGCGGATCGTTGCATTTCAACCTCATCAATCCGAAGACCGGCAACCGCGTCCGCATGATTACCCAGGATGCGGAAACCGAGGCGGAGCTTTCGCGGAAAGATCTGGTCAAGGGCTACGAATTCAAGAAAGACACTTACGTGATCCTGACGGACGAGGATTTCGAGAGCGCCCGTGTCGAAAGTTCCACCACGATGAAGATCGACAAGTTTGTCGATGTCGCCTCCATCGATCCGATTTACTACGACGCCAGCTATTATCTGGCTCCGGACGGCAAGGCCGGGAAGGACGTGTATGCCGTGCTGCGCGACGCGGTGGCGAGCACCGGCAAGATGGGGCTCGCGCGGGTGGTCATCGCCCGCCGCGAGCGGGCCGTCGGTATCGTGCCCATGGGAAAGGGCCTCGTGGCCCATACGCTGCATGAAGAACGAGACCTCAACAAAGCCGCCGACGTTTTCGATGACATTCCGACCGGAAAGAGCGATGCCGAAATGGTCAAGTTGGCGACTCAGCTGATCGAACGGCAGACCGGAGAGTATGATCCGGCGGACGTCGAAGACCGTTACGAAGCGCGGCTGCGCGATGTGATCGACGCGAAGCTGAAAGGTGAGGGCATTCAGCCGTTCGACGACGAGGAGCCCGACCGGGGCAATGTCATCGATCTCATGGCGGCATTGCGGCAGAGCCTCGGCCAGGGAAAAGAGTCGGACACGAAACCGCCGGCGGCAAAGAAGGCGGGACCGAAAAAAGGCGCCGCCAAACCAGAAACCCGGCGGTCAGCCGCGCGGAAGCGGGCCTGATTCGTCTTCCACCGGCCAACGCTTCAACCGGACATGACGGTTTTCCTCCAGGCAAACCTCGCACCAGATCAGCTCCACGGAGAGGTGGTGGCCGGTTTCCGCGTCACCGAAGCCGCACTCGGGGCAATGGTAGTGCCAGAGGCTGACTTCAACTTTGGTATTCGACATGGGACCCTCCTGCCGCATCAATTCAATCGTTTGGAGTCGGGTTCCAACTTTTCCCGATGGCGATCGAGGCTCCTCCCGAGCTGGCCGATGCCGGCCGGCCATCGTCAGAGCAGCGCCGTACTCAGCGGCACCAGTTGGAAATCCTGGATCACGCGGTAGCTGACTTTCACGTCAAGACTGAGGCTGACCCCGAGGCCCCAGTAGGGTGCCCAGGCCTTGCAGGCCGCCAGCATCGCGATGAGGGAGGTGCCTCCTGTCGCGCCACCCAGCAACCCGCCGATTGCCGCGACCCTTGGGTCCATCATGACCATGAAGCCAATATTCGCACCGATCCCGATATCGCCTTCGATGTAGATAAAGCACCAGGTCGCGAGGCGGAAATCGTCGAGCTCAAGCGACCCTCTGGTCATGAACGCGCCCATCATGAATTCCGTCAGACTGCCACCGGGTAGGACGACCAGGTCAGTTTGCGGCTTCTTCAAATATTTGTTGATCAACTCGATGATTTTGGACGATTTCTGGACGAATTCCCTGGCGGTTATCTTTTCCGCCCATGCCGCTATCGCCTTGCCCGCGGGCGTCGTCAGAGCCTTGGATTTGATTGTCTCCCCGGCACCCGCCCCAACTTCGATATACCCACCGCGCAATGTGTATTCGACTCTTTTCCGATCGTCCTGGATATCCATCCGCATATAGCCAACGCCAAGTTCGACCGTTTCGCCGAATGAAATGCCGGAGTCAGTGTCGTTTGGAGCGGACCATCCCGAAGGATGGAAAATCCGGTCTTTGACCTGCACGGACATCGCATCGAGTATGTTCGCATGTGCAACTAACTGTGGAAGCATGCTTTGGTCCTCCTTGTTGCCGGGCCCGGTTCTGTCCCTCCACGGGTGTAGCCGGTTGCTCGATCAAAGGTGGGTCTGAACCCGCACCCGGCCCTGATGATGAGCTCACTGGCTGGGGATTGTCCATAAAAATGACGTAAATTCTCGAAATAATGTCTCGAGGTCGCTTTTACGATCGCTCTACCCGGATCCAGCCTCGCTTTGCCCGGGTAGCTCGGGTCGGACCCAGGGGACAGTGTTCCCTCTGCGCCCGGTGGAGCGGGGCGTCGTAGCCAACGCGCGTTAACGCGTTGAGCCTCCCGCTGACAGTTTTTCGTTCGGGCTCGGGTGCCGATCGGGACCCCGGCATCGCAATGAGTTCCGAAGCAGATTTGCAGGAGTCGCGCAGTTCAGCCGGCGACCGGCGTCAATATTGATTCACGCACAGGCCAATCGTATCGCCGTGACTGCTTTGCGAAAACAGTCCGGCGTCCGCATTATACTGTGATTTACGATCCATTGAGGGAACCAATACGGGCGCTACCGCAATGGCTTGCAAGGGAAGCCGCCCGCCGTGCCGGCGCGTCTGACGACGTGGTCGCAAGCGAGATCTCTATGTTGGAGCCACGTCATTGCCGCAGGGTATCGAATACGAATGTTCGGTCATGGCATCGGAATATGCTCAGTCCGTTATGCGCCTTAAATGACCTTGTGCCTCGCATTCCGTGGCTCGGGAATGTGGCCGCGCCACGGCGCGAGAGGAGAGGCAGGAGGAACGGTACGCCTGAGATGACGGGACCGGGCGGCTGCCCGCCCGGCCATCCACGTTTCTTCCCCAAACCCCAATCCTACCGATTGGTAGGAATTGCGACCATCCGGTTAACCTATCTGCGCGAGCCTGTCAAAACGGCCGGGCTCGCGGGGCATCGGCGGCATGCGTCACTGTCGCACTCTTGCCGGGCGTGAATTGAGGTCCCCCGGCTTTCGTTTCAACGTGGCGCGGGGCGGTCTGCTCCGTTAAGTCCGTCCACGGCACCAGGCGCTCACTCGTTGTGCGATCGCGCGCGACCGTTGGCATAATGTCCGCGGCGGCGCGATAACAGCGAGCTACGTCGGTTTCCGCCGACGCTGAGGTTTGCTCCGGCCCGCGCCGCTTGCCGGGGTGGCCGCGGGTCGGGAGGAGCTCCCAACCCGGAATTTCTGGGAGGGAACAAATGAAGGCGCATATTGTCGGCGGCGGGTTCGCGGGCCTGGCAGCGGCGGCGTTACTCATCCGGAACGCTGACATGTCCGGTCCGGACATTACGATTTACGAGGCAGATGAAAGCCTTGGCGGCGGGTTCTTTTTGGCTGGCGATGCGAAGAGCGGCTACAACCTGCCTGGCTCGATCTTCGATAAGGAGTACCGGTGCGCTTTGGATCTGCTCGGAAAGATCCCCACTCAGGCCTACTCCAATATCAATGTCGCGGAGCAATTCCTCACTTTCAATAAAGAACACCCGTTTGTCGACCAAACTCATATCGTCGATCGGAACCTGCGCCGCATGCATGACCAGCGGTACGGGCTGAACCTTGGCGACGGCCTCCGTCTCGCGAAACTTTCGCTCACCCGAGAGGCGTCGTTGGACGGTCAGCTCATTAAAGACTGGTTTTCCCCAAGGTTCTTCGCGACGGAATTCTGGTTACTCTGGTCGACAATGATGGGTTCGCTGCCACAACACACCATCATCGAGTTCCGGCGGTACCTGAACCGCTTCGTCTATTTGTTTCCCGATCTGTCGACCATGGCGAATGTTCTGCGCTCGCAATTCAACCAGCACGAAGCCTTCGTCGAACCGCTGGTCGCATGGCTCGAAAGGGAGCAGGTGGCCTTCCTGAAGGGCGCCCTTGTCAGCGACATCGCGTTCACCGAATCGCCTGGCGGCCTGACCGTCAATCGACTTGACCACGTACGCGGCGGTGCCTCGACGTCGGTCGACATCGCCGCGAACGACGTCGTGTTCGTGACCACCGGCTCGCAAGCCGCCGATCTCTCGGCCGGAACGATGGACACGCCACCGGGGCCGCCGCCCAATCCCGGGCAGTCATGGGCGTTGTGGAAGAAGTTGGCCGGAAAGTACAAAGGCTTCGGCAATCCGGATGCATTCTTTGGCGAGGACCGGATCGCCGATTCGCGCTGGGTGACGTTTACCGTGACCACGACCGGCTCGGAACTCCTCGATGAGGTGACCAACCTGACCCACAGCGGGCCGGGAAGCGGCGGGCTGCTGACTTTGAAAGATTCGAACTGGGTGATCTCGCTGTCGATCTTCGCGCAGCCCGAAGTTCTCAGTCAGCCACCCGGCACTTCTGTCTGGTGGGGCTATGGGCTGTTTCCGGAGAAACCAGGCAATCTTTATCCAAAGCCCATGTATCAATGCACAGGCGAGGAGATATTGCGGGAAGTGCTGCAACATCTGGGTTTGAAGAAAGGCGGGTCGAAAACGGAGGAGATCGTACGCACGTCGATCTGCATTCCCTGCGACATGCCCTACGTCAACAACATCTGGCTGCGACGCAGGCGTGGCGACAGGCCGCCCGTGATTCCGGAGGGCGTGACCAATCTGGGCCTTCTGGGTCAGTACGTCGAGCTTGAACGGGACATCGCGTTCACGTTTGAATATTCCACACGCACGGCCTGGGAAGCGATTTATCGTCTGCTCGGGCGCGGTCCCGCCCCTCCGGATGTCTACCAGGGCCAGTTCGATCTGAAGGGCGTGTGGGCGGCTACGAAAGTGTTTCTGGGTCTGACGAAGACTTAGGAGAAGAGGCTGGTGCGCGGCCGGGAACCGGTGGACAACCTGGCAGCGGCCCTGAGTGCTGAAAATGGGGACGGGCGGAGCATCGTCTTCGTGGGTCCCCGTTTGAGCCCAGGCGACACATTCATAATTGGCGGATCGGTTGTAGGCTGGTCCAGCCTCTCACCCTGAGAAATAAGCAATTTCCTATGGCTGGGGACGGTCTCTGGCGGAGGGGATGAGATTCGAACTCACGGTACGGGTTGACCCGTACGGCGGTTTAGCAAACCGCTGCCTTCAGCCACTCGGCCACCCCTCCGCCGGGAGAAGAACCTACCCGGGGAACCCCGGACACAGCGTTTGCCCGTCCTGTTTAGGCAAACGCCGCTCCGGGGTCAAACAAGAACCTGGCCGCCGCACCGGCGGTCCACCCGGGCGGGCGACTAGGACAGCGCCACCTCGAACCCCCGCTTCGTGCCGGGACGGGCCATGCAGCGCTCATACCACGCCTTCACGTTAGGGAAATCCGCGAGGTCCACCTTGTGCCGCTCATGCCGCCACGCCCATCCGAGAATGGCGAAATCCGCGATCGAGCAGGCGTCGGCGACATACTCCCGGCCGGCCAGCCGCTTATCCAGCACGCCGTACAGCCGGCGGGTCTCCTTCATGTAGCGTTCCAGCCCGTATTTCTGATTCTGGGGATTTTCCACCTGCAGGAAGTGGTGCACCTGGCCGGGCATCGGACCGAACCCGCCCATCTGCCACATCAGCCACTCCAGCACCGGCACTTTCGCGCGCCGGTCAGAGGGCATGAACTGGCCGGTCTTCTCCGCGAGGTAGATCAGGATAGCGCCTGACTCGAACACGCTGATCGGCTGACCGCCGGGCCCATCGGGATCGACGATCGCCGGGATGCGATTGTTCGGGCTGATCTTCAGGAAGTCCGGATGGAATTGCTCGTCCTTGCCGATGTTCACCGGATGCACGGAGTAGGGCAGTCCCATTTCCTCCAGCGCCACGCTGATCTTTCGGCCATTCGGAGTATTCCAGGTGTACAGTTCGATGGGCATGCGAAAAGGCCTTCCGTCGTTGTGCGGGGACCGCGTCGCGCGGCCTCGATCGGCCGGCAGATAACCCGGACGTTCGTCATGCGTCCAGCACCCGGCCGGCGGTGTCGGGAAAATCCCGACAGCCTGCTTGGCAGCCCGCACCATTGGTGGCAACGATATGAGATAGAAGAAGCCTCGGGGCGGGTACATGATCGGTCTTGTTCGCGGCGCGTTGCGACGGCCCTATACGGCGGCGGTCGCGGCCATGCTCATCATGATGATGGGCGCGCTGGCGGTCAGCCGCATGATTGTCGATATTTTCCCCGTCATCGATATCCCGGTGGTGCTGGTGGTCTGGAATTACCCCGGCCTGACCACCGAGGACATGGAACGCCGCGTCGTCTTCATCAGCGAGCGCGCCTATTCCACGACCGTGAACGGCATCCAACGCATCGAATCGCAATCGATTCCGGGCGTCGGCATGCTGAAGGTCTATTTCCAGCCGGGCACCGATATCGGCTCTTCGATCGCGCAGATCACCTCGGTCAATAATTCCATCCTGCGCAGCGCGCCGCCGGGGATGCAGCCGCCGGGGGTCATTCAGTTCAACGCCTCCAACGTGACTGTCGCGCAATTGACGATGTCGTCGAAAACGCTGACCGAGCAGCAAATTTTCGACTACAGCCTGAATTTCATCCGGGTCCGGCTGTTCACCATTCCGGGTCTGTCGACTCCGGCCCCGTTCGGCGGCAAGCAGCGACAGATCGATGTCGATCTCGACCCGGCCCGGATGGTGGCGAAGGGACTGACGCCGACCGACGTGGTGAACGCGCTGCAGGCCTCCAACGTCATCGTGCCCGCCGGTACGGCACGGCTTGGCGGTCGGGAGTACAACGTCCAACTCAATTCCAGCCCGACCTCGGTCGAGCGATTCAACGACCTCCCGATCGGCGTGTTCAATGGCGCGCCGGTGAAGATCGGCGACGTGGGCCATGTCAGCGATTCCTACGCGGTGCAGGCCAATGTCGTGCATGTCAACGGCAAACGCGCCTCCTACCTCGCGATCCTGAAACACGCCGACGCCTCCACGCTCGCCGTGGTCGAGGCGGCGCGCGCCGCGTTGCCGGAGATCCAGGCCGCCGCGCCGAACGGGCTCGAACTGAAGATCGACTTCGACCAGTCGGTGTTCGTGCGCGGCGCGGTGGAGAACGTGGTGCGCGAGGCGATCATCTCATCGGTGCTGGTCTCGCTGATGATCCTGATCTTCCTCGGCAGCTGGCGGAACACGCTGATCGTCTCGCTGTCGATCCCCTTGTCGATCTTCGGTGGGTTGATGGGCCTGTTTCTCTGCGGCCAGTCCATCAACCTCATGACCTTGGGCGGGCTGGCGCTGGCGGTCGGCCTGCTGGTCGATAACGCCACCGTCACGATCGAGAACATCCATCGCAACATGACCAGCGGCAAACCGCTGACGGTGGCGATCCTCGACGGCACGTCGGAGGTGATCCAGCCGCTGACCGTCGCCACGCTGGCGATCTGCATCGTGTTCTTCCCCGTGGTGATGCTGTTCGGCGTGGCGCGGTTTCTGTTCATTCCGCTGGCGATCACCGTCGTGCTGTGCATGCTGGCGTCCTACGTGCTGTCGTTCACCGTGGTTCCGGCCTTCGCCCGCTTCCTGTTGGCCGGCGAGAAAAACCACGGGGCGCCGCGCGGCATCTTCGGTGCCTTCGACCGCGCCTTCGAACGATTTCGCGGCGGCTACACAAATTTGCTGACCGCGGCGCTCGGGCGGCGTCCGTTCCTGCTGGTATGCGCCGGCGTGTTTCTCTGCATCAGCGGCGGCCTGGCGACCTTGATCGGCAGCGACTTCTTCCCCGCCGCCGACGTCGGCATCATCAAGCTGCACTACCGCGCGCCGGTCGGGACCAAATTGGAGGAAACCGAAAAACTCGTCCTGCGGGTGGAGGATCGCATCCGTGAACTGATCCCGGCGAACGAGATCGATACGATCAACGACAACGTCGGCGTGCCGAATTCGTTCAATCTCGCTTTCGTGCAAACCGACAATGTCGCGGCGATGGATGCCGAGATCCTGATATCCCTCAAGCCCGGCCATCACCCGTCGATCGACTATATTCGCGCCATCAGAGCGAAGGTGCCCGATCAATTTCCCGGGAGTTCGTTTTACTTTCAGACGGCGGACATGGTCAGTCAGGTGCTGAACTTTGGGCTGTCGGCGCCGATCGACGTGCAAATCCAGGACGTCAATTTCGACCGGGCCTACGCGCTCAGTCAGACGTTGTTGCAGAAGATCCGCCTGATCCCCGGCGTGGCCGATCCACATCTGGTCCAGGTCCTGAACTATCCGGCGCTGCAGGTCGATGTCGACCGGTTGCGCGCGGTGCGGCTTGGCATCTCGCAGCGAGACGTCGCCAACAACATGCTGACGACGCTGTCGTCATCGTCTCTGGTCGCGCCGAGCTTCTACCTGAACCCCGTCAACAATGTGAACTACACGGTCGCGGTGCAGACGCCGATCGACCAGATCAACGATCTGAACGATCTGCTGGACACGCCGGTCTCGCGCCCCGACGCGAATGTCGCGAACCTGACGACCTCGCTGCCCGCCGCCTCCGCCATGCGACTGGGCGACATCGCCGACGTTTATCCCAGATCCAGCCTGGAATCGGTCAATCATTACACCGTGCAGCGCGTGCTCGACATCGATACCAACATCGATGGCCGAGATCTCGGCGCGGTCGCCGGCGACATCAAGAAAGCCATCGCCGAAGTCAGCAAGGGATTGCCGATCTCCACCAAAATCCTCATTCAGGGTCAGGATCAGGTGATGGAATCGTCATTCACCAGCCTGGCGCTCGGCATGATCATCGCCATCGTGCTGGTCTACGCGCTGCTGGTGGTGTTGTTTCAGTCCTGGGTCGATCCGTTCATCATCATGATGGCTCTGCCGGGCGCGCTCGCCGGGATCATCTGGATGCTGGCGCTGTCGGGCACGACGATCAACGTGGAATCGCTGATGGGCGCGATCATGACCGTCGGTATTTCGGTATCCAACTCGATCCTGGTGGTCAGTTTCGCCAACGATCTGCGCGCGCGGCACGGCGGCACGGCGCTGGAGGCGGTGATCGAGGCCGCCTCGACGCGGCTGCGGCCGATCCTGATGACCGCGTTGGCCATGATCATCGGCATGATCCCGATGGCGCTTGGTCTGGGTGACGGCGGCGAGCAGAACGCCCCGCTTGGCCGCGCGGTGATCGGCGGGTTGCTGATGGCGACCTTCGCGACATTGTTTCTGGTCCCGATTTTCTACACACTGCTGCGCCGGAGCCCGCCGAGCCTGCACATGCTGGATGCACGGTTCGAGGCGGAGGCCGCCGGCGCCTCGCCCGAGGGAGGTACGCCGCATGCCTAGGTCCAGCGCCGGTCGTTCGCTGCTGCTTTACATCGTTGGAGCGCTGATCCTGTGCGGCGCGGGCTGGGAAGTCTGGTCGCTGTGGGCGGAACGCGGCGCCGCGTTGCATGCCACGAGCCAGGCGCTGGCCGCTTCGGAGGCGCGCGGACCGGTGGTGCGCGTTACCAAAGTCGAGCAGGGACCCAAGGAGCGCCTGATCACTCTGCTCGGCGATGCCCGCGCGTACGACACCGCCACGCTCTACGGCAAGCTCGGCGGCTACCTGGCGAAGATCCCGGTTGACCGCGGCGACGTGGTGAAGGCCGGCGACGTGCTCGCGGTCATCGAATCGCGGGAGACCGATAATCAATACGCCAGCGCGCTCGCGGACCTGGAGAACAAGAAGCGGCTCGCGGCGCGCGCGGCGCAGTTGTACGGCCATGGCGACGCGTCGCAGCAGGCCTACGATCAGGCGCAGACCGACCTCAACGTGGCGACCTCGCGGGTCGCGGAACTTGCGACGATGAAGTCGTATGAGATCCTGCAGGCGCCGTTCGACGGCACGATCACGGCCCGGTTCGTCGATCCCGGCGCGCTGATTTCCAACGCCGGCTCGAACATGACGAGTTCCCAGCCGGTGCTGACGATCGCCAACGCGTCGAAGTTACGCATCGACATCTATGTCGAGCAGCGCGACGTACCGTTCGTGCATGTGGGCGACGTGGCCGAGGTGTCCGATGGCGCGCATTCCGACCGGGTCGTCAAAGCGAAGATCGCGCGGACGTCGGGCCAGCTCGATCCACGCACGCGGACACTGTTCGTGGAGTTGGATGTCGATAACGCCGACGGTTTCCTGGTGCCCGGCAGCTTCGCCTATGTGACGCTGCATGTGCCGATCCAGAGCTATCCGGAAATTCCGGCGGCCGCCCTGATCACCCGCGGCGTCAAAACGTTTGTCGCCGACGTCGGCGACGACACGGTGGTGCATATGCGTCCGGTGCGACTGGCGCGCTCCGATGGGACGTCGGTGTCGCTGCGTGATGGCGTCAAAGTTGGCGAACGCGTCGCGCTGAACGTGCCGGATGAGATTGTCGATGGCAGCCGCGTACAGCCGGTCGAGGCCGCGCGGTAGGCGAAACGCGGCCTCCCATCGCGTTGGATAAGTCCGCCGCTCGATAAATCCGTCCCGGGGCGACCCAACCCCGGGAATAAATCGTGCCGCGCGGTATCTCGGTCCATAATGATCCGCTCGACCACCGAGGTTCCGTTGCGCGCACCAAAGCGTTTCGAACAGCAGGCGTTGCCGCATCTCGACGCGGCGTATTCGCTCGCGTTCTGGCTGATGCGCGACCGCGCCGATGCCGAGGATGTCGTGCAGGATGCCTATATCCGGGCATTGCGCGGGTTCGACGGCTTCCGCGGTGACGCCATGCGCCCCTGGCTGCTGGCGATCGTGCGCAACGTGGCGTGGCGGGCGCTATCGCGTGCGGCGGCGGACCACCAACAACGTGATCCCGATCGAGGCCGCCTACGCGCGCGACGACGAGGATGAGCGTGGGCCGATGAACATCCCGTCGGACGAGCCCTCGGCCGAGACGCGGATGATCGAGGCCGGCGACCGTACGCTAGCTGACCCGGGCCCTGGACGCGGTCACGCCGTTGTTCCGGGAGGTGCTGGTGCTGCGGGAGATCGAGGAGATGTCCTACGCCGAAATCGCCACCGTGCTTGGCGTGCCACAGGGTACGGTGATGTCGCGGCTGTCCCGCGCGCGGGCGGAATTGCGGATGCGCTTACAAAGATCTGGATCGGGAGACTGGCAAACATGCGGTGTGACGAGGTCCAGGATCTGGCGAGCGCCTGGCTGGACAACGAACTGTCCGAGGCTCAGCGCCGAGGCGGTCGCCGAACACGAGGCGCACTGCGAGGCCTGCCACGCCTACGTGTCAGATTTGAGGGTCTTGGCGGACCAGATGGACGAATTGGGACGTGAACCGGCACCGCCGGGACTGTGCGGAACGAATCCGTGTCTCGCTCGCCGAGGAACAGGGGGCTGACCGGAACACTGGCTCCGTGATCCCATTCGCGGTGCCGAACCGCTGGCGCGGCTTCGTGCGACAATTCGCCGCCATGGCCGCCGTCTGCCTTCTCTCCGTCTTCGGCACCTGGGCGGTCATCCATCAGCCCGATGCCGTCGCGGAAACCGAACATGACGTGGTCGCGGCGCATGTGCGGTCGTTGCTGCAGAACAGCACGATCCAGGTGGTCGTCGAGCGATCGCACACCGTGCGTCCCTGGTTCAACGGCAAGGTGGAGTTCGCGCCGCCGGTCAAAGACCTCACCGCCGAGGGGTTTCCGTTGTATGGCGGCCGCCTGGACTACGTGGACGGCCATCGGGTCGCCACCCTGGTCTACCATCACGGCGCTGCACACGATCAGCGTATTCGTCTGGCCGGAAGCCCCAGGATCGGCCGCCGCGCGTATCGTTGACGCAGGTGGAGGGGCTGAACGTGATGTCCTGGACGAAGGACGGCATGGTCTGGTGGGCGGTGTCCGACATGGAGCCGTCGGAGATGAAGGAATTGCGCGCGCTGCTGTGATCACCTCCGCCGCACTTTGACCGGAGCGCGCCGAGGTGGCAGTGATTGGGCGCATGAAGATCGCCACCTGGAACGTCAACTCGATCCGTCAGCGGGAAAGCCACGTGAAGCGGTGGCTGGAACGGGTGCGACCCGATCTGCTGTTCCTGCAGGAGATCAAGTGCGAAACAGCGGCGTTTCCGGCGATGACATTCCAGTCGGTTGGCTACCAGTCGGATGCGGTGGGGCAGAAGGCTTATAACGGCGTCGCGGTGCTGTCCCGCGTGCCGTTTCAGGTGGTGCACCGCACGCTGCCCGGCCTGCCGGAGGATGACGCGCAGTCGAGGTATATCGAAGTGGAGGCGGCGAGGTCTGACGCTGATCGGGATTTATCTGCCGAACGGCAATTCCCGCGGCGAGGAAGGTTTCGCTTACAAAATGGCGTGGATGGACCGGCTGGCGGAGCGGGCCCAAACGTTACTTGAGGCGGACGTTCCTCTGCTGATCACCGGCGACTTCAACGTTTGCCCGACCGACGAGGATTTCGCGCCGGGCGCATTATCGCGGGGCGATGCGCTGCTGCGGCCCGGAAACGCGCGCCCGATATCGCCGGCTGTTGTGGATGGGACTGACCGACGCGATCCGCGCGCTGCATCCGCATGGCCGGGTGTTTACGTTCTGGGACTATCAGGGCGGGGCATGGGAGCGTGATAGCGGACTGCGCATCGATCACGCGCTGCTGTCGCCGACGGTGGCGGAGCGGCTGATCGCCGCCGATCCGGACCGTGAGGAACGCAATCAGGCGCAGCCGTCGGATCATGTGCCGGTGGTCGTCGAACTGAACTGAGGCGTGCAGAGCTGAGGCGTGCAGAGCTGAGGCATGTTGAGCTGAGGCATGGCCGGAGGAGCGGGGCCGGCGCGCGCGGCGGGTTCGGCGGAGCGATCGGCTCCGCTGTCGTCATTTCCAACCGTCATGGCCTGGCTCCGATCGCTGTCGCGATCGTAACCCCGCCGGTCGGGTCGGCCGCGGGGGGCTTCCGGGTCACGACGGCTCGTTTACCAGCGCCGTTTCCGGCGGTTCCACGCGAAGAGCAGATCAGCGAAACGATTATATCCGAAGCCGGCGATCTGACGGATCGCGGGGAGCCCCACGACCCGCGCGAGCCAGCGATCGCCCGGGGTGCGGCGCCAGATCTCGATCGCGCAATCGATGCCGACCGAGAGTCTTCCTTTCTCATCGACCGCGTGCAATCGGCGGCGCACATCGTTGACGCCGGCACCGAACCGCGAGAGCGCGTCGGGTTCGAGATTGATATCGCGAAATTCAATCGCGCCCGACCGTGCCGCGCGTATGAGGCGGCTTCGCTGCCAGTCGATGCCAGCGTTACAGACCGGACATTTGGTGTTGTACCAAACGGTGAGTTTCGTGATCACGCCGATGCACCCGGTTGCGCGATCGTTGCCCGGACCATCCCTGTTCGGAACCGCGCTACGGCGCGGCGGCCTCGAGCGAACAACCATGATGTTCCACCAGGCCGATCACCGTGCGGCCCGATCGGATCGCGTCAGTTGCGCAACCGGACGAGGGTGAAAATTCCGAACGGCGGCATGGGGCTGGCCGCGATCCCGGCGATTTCGTCGGGTTCGAACAGGGCCTCGACCGCGAAGTCAGGATGCCAGCCCAATCGGCGGGAGGCGGGCGCCATGGCGCGCTCGACCCACCAGCGGGGCCCACCCTCGGCGGCGAAGTGGTTCACGAACAGGATGTTGCCGCCCGGCCGCACAACGCGGCGCAACTCGGCCAGCAACTGGCGTGGATTTCGGCACGACCGAGGCCACGAACATCGCCACGGCCGTATCGAACTGCCCATTGGCGAAGTCCGTCGCCTCGGCGTCCATTTCCAGCAGGCCCTCGACGTTGCGCAAACCGAGATCGACCACGCGGCGGCGCGCCAACGCAAGCATGTCGGCCGACAGGTCGATTCCCACGATTCGCTTGTCCGGTGTGTAGCGCGGGAGTGCGAGGCCCGTGCCGACGCCGACCTCGAGCACCGTCCGCCCCGGCAATCGGTTGACCAGCGCGGCGGCCCGTTTGCGCGCGATCGACGAAACGCCGCCGAAAACCACGTCGTAAAACGAGGACCACCGCCGGTATGCGTCCCGGATCGCGGCGGCATCCAGTGCGACCTCAGGTGTTGGACCTGGCAGGCGCCGCGAGCGGACGCGTTCTTCCAGGGTTTGACTCATCACGACCCGCCCCCATTGCGCAGCCTGCCTAATTGACGAATCACCATCATGCAAGCCCCGCTCACCTCGAGACGGACGCATACCTGCCCCATGCCCCAGGAGTGGGACATGATGGTCAGGTCGTTGTCGTCAGGCCCCGACTTATTAACACGCGTGAAGCCGCCCCAGAGTTCCAGGGAGGGTTCAAAGGAGCGCTCCCGGGCGCCTGCCCACGGGAGCTCCCAATCGACAGGCGCCCGGGTCGATTTCCAGTTCGATGTCGCCCGGTTGCCGCGCGCCGCGATCAGCCGCTTTCGGCCAGGTTCACCGCCGCGGCCCGGCCATTGGCCTGCTGTTCGATTTCAAACGCGAGTTTCTGCCCCTCGTTCAGCGTGCGCATTCCCGCTTTTTGGACCGCGCTGATATGGACGAAGATGTCCTTGCCCCCGGCTTCGGGGCCGATGAAGCCATAGCCTTTGGTTGCGTTGAACCACTTCACGGTGCCTGTGGGCATCGTCTTCTCGCCTTTCCGGTCGCGGGTGGTCCGTTCCGGACCTCCAGCCAGACCACCCTGTTGCACAGGGGCGCGACGGCGAACCGCGACGCCCTCCCTTGGGAGCATTCCCGGCGTTGTTCAGGCGGCCGGGATGTGCCTCCGCGACGACGATATCCTGTCGCCGGGCGGACGGCAACGAATTGCCGCGGGGAATCGTGAGGGCTTCGACAGAAGATCGCTTGCATCCCGTCGCGCGGCGGGCCATGTGTGCGCGAACCGGCTGGTGAGACCCAACACCGGGTGTATGCGCGGTTGGACGGAGGATTGAATGGGCAGCTTCAGCATCTGGCACTGGATGGTCGTGCTGTTGGTCGTGTTGCTGCTATTCGGCGGCAACAAGGTCAGTGGCCTGATGGGCGATTTCGCCAAGGGCATCAAGTCGTTCAAGAAGAACATGGCGGAGCCTGACGACGCCTCCATGGAGGACACGGCGGCCCGGCCCGGCGGATCGATTTCCGGCCCGGCGGGTGAAGCCGCGCCGCGTACGACGCGGGAGACGACGTCCGCGCATTGAGCCGCGTGCGGGCATGACGGCCACGGGCCATCGCTGGCGCGTCGCCGCGGGGCGGTGCGCGGCCCGAGGACGGGCGCCTGGGCGGCGCTGGCCGAAATCGCGGCGGGGCGTGAGGTGACCGCCGCGGAGCCTCTCACACCCTGAAACCGGGCCACTCGCCTGAAGCCGCTGCCACAGTGGCGGCCGGCGTCCGCAAATCGGGTCCGGGCGGTATCGCGGACCGAAGACCGAATGTTTCCGGTAATGGACTCTGCCCTGGCTCGATCGCCTCGTCGGGACCTGTCACGCGCCTGAAGGACAACGGCTCGCACGCCATGGCGTTAAACGGGCGATACCCGACTCATTGAGTGAACAGCCGGTGCGGCCGTTGCTGGAGCCGCGCCGCCACGATCCTGGTCGTGGCGCCGCTCGCATACCGCATTAAATTCACGAAATGCATTTGAAGCCAGCTTCAGGGTAGCGGACGCGCATCTGCTTCACGATCCGGTATCGCGGTCCCGCGGCCGCTCCGGAAGTTTGTCGAGATCGCCGATTTCAATGAGGCATTAATGAACCTGGATACGGCCAAGAGGCTGGGCTTTTCGCTTTTGCCGGCATGCACCGCTGCTTTGTCCGGGCGCGTCACCCGCGCGCGATCCAACCTGGTGACGAACGGCGGCTTCGCCGTGACCGGCGGCACGGCATCGTTCCGGTTTGGCACGTACGGCGGTTACGCGCCAACCGACACGCTCGCCGGTTGGGATGTTCCCGCGCCGCCCGACGCCGGACCGGGCCAGCCGAAACGCGCGGCCACGCGGGATCCGGCCGCGGAGCGCGATCGTTGAGCCGTCACGAGCTGCTGCGTTTCGGCATCGACGTCGCGCGCATTTCGACCTGGTTCGTGCTGCTGACCGTCATTTTCCTCCCGTTGGAGCGGCTGTTCCCGGTCGAACGGAAACCTGTCGCGCGGCGCGAGTTCGCCATCGACCTCGCCTGGTATTTCGGAAACGGGCTCGTCACCACCGCGATCCTGGCGAGTTTGATCGGCCTGCTGGCCGCGCTGGCGCACCGGATCGTGCCGCCGTACCTGATCGGATTGCCGCTATGGCAGCGGATGCTGGCCACATTCATCGTGGGCGAGTTCGGATTCTACTGGGGCCACCGGTGGTCGCACGAGATCCCGTTGCTGTGGCGCTTCCATTCGATCCACCACACCGCGGAGGACGTGGACTGGCTGACCAACACCCGCGGCCACCCGGTAGACATTGTCTTCACCCGGCTGTGCGGCTTCACGCTGGTTTATCTCGTGGGCCTGGCGCGTCCCGATGCCGGGGTTCAGAGCGTCGCGATCTCGATCATGCTGATCGTGACCAACGTGTGGGGCTACTTCATCCATTCCAACGTGAAGTTTCGCTTTGGCTGGCTGGAGAACGTGATCGTCACTCCGGCGTTTCATCGCTGGCATCACACCGCCGATCGTCACCGCGACCACAACTATGCCGCGACATTGCCGTTGTATGACCGGCTGTTCGGCACGTGGTATTTGCCCAAAGGCGAGCAGCCGCCGCGATTTGGGGTGGACGGCGCGCCGCGGCTGTCGTTTTTTGGTCAGCTCCTGAAGCCGTTCACGCCCGCCGAGCCCGGCGTCCGGAGCGGCCGGCGGGCCTGACGTCCGGCGCGGGATCCCCCGACCCTTCTACGGAGCCCGCGCGGGTCCGGTGGACCCGTCGCACGGCCGGTCTCGTGGCCGGTCTCGTGGCCGGTCTCCTGGCCGGTTGCCAGTTTCGCGCGTCGGTATGACACTTCGCATCCGCACAACAAATCGCGTCGTGACAGAGGACTTTTCATGGCAAGCCACCGCATCGCCGCCTCCCCGAGAACCGTCCGCTGGGGCACCTTCGACGCCACCTATCCGGCTCTGCTCACGGTCAATTCGGGCGACACCGTGGTCCTGGAGTGCGTGTCCGGCGCGCCCGAGGTTATGCCGCCCGGTGGCTCGGGCATGGCCATCCCGCCGGCGCTGGCGGCGATCCACGCCTCGAGCCTGCCCAGAGCGGGCGGTCATATCATCACCGGGCCGGTGGGTGTCGCGGGCGCGGAACCCGGCGATATGCTGGAAGTCCGCATCGACCGGATCGAACTCGGCAATGATTGGGGCTACTGCGGATTTCGCCCCTTGGCCGGCACTCTGCCGGAGGATTTCCCCGACCGGTTCCTGAGCCACATCCCGGTCGATCGGGAGCGCGGCACCTGCCGCCTGCCATGGGGCACCGAGCTGACTTTGGCGCCCTTCTTCGGCGTCATGGGCGTGGCCCCGCCGCCGCGCTACGGCACGATCTCGACGATCCAGCCGCGCGAGCACGGCGGTAACCTCGACAACAAGGAACTGACCGCGGGTTCCACCTTGTATCTTCCGGTCTGGGCTCCGGGCGCGAATTTCTCGGCCGGGGACGGTCACGGCGTCCAGGGTGACGGCGAGGTCTGCATCAACGCGCTGGAAATCTGCCTGACCGGGACCTTCACCTTCGTGTTGCATAAGGGCGGCGGGGAACGCGCGCCGTTGCTGACCTACCCGCGCGCCGAGACGCCGACCCACTTCATCACCATGGGCATGAACGAGGATCTGGACCTGGCGATGAAGCAGGCGTTGCGGCAGATGATTTCGTTCATCACCGGGCGGACCAACCTGTCGAAGGAGCAGGCCTATCAGTTTTGCTCGCTCGCGGTGGATTTCCACGTCACCCAGACGGTGAACGGGGAGAAGGGGGTGCACGGGATGCTGAGGAAGGGGCTGCTGTTCTAGATTTTGTGGTTCGGGACTCGGTTGTCCACAACTTTTTGTGCGTGGGTGCCATTCTCTGGTTGAGGCCAGGCCGTGGTCGCGATACTGTATTTTGTGTCCAAACCGGAGGGGGGTCACAAGATGGAGTGGAGCGACGACATCATCAACCAGTTACGGGCGCTCTGGGCGGAGGGTCATTCCACCGCCGAAATAGGGCGCCGTCTGGGTGTGACGAAAAACGCCATCGTCGGCAAGGCCCATAGGCTCGACCTGCCGGCCCGTCCGTCGCCCATTCGCCGCGACCCGGACGCCGCGCCAGTGCGCCGCGCGACCGTGCGCCGGGTCGAGGGACCGACCTTGCCGCCGCTGCCCAGCGCGGTCGCCGAGGGCGATTGCGGAATGCCGGGGTTTGGTCAGGGCGCCATGACCCACGGTCTCGTGACGCCGGTAAATGGAACGCCCGGTCATATGATGCCGGGTCATATGATGCCCGGTCAGGGGACGCCGGGTCATGGCAGCGGGCCGCGGGTCATGGCACCGCGGGTCATGGGACGCCGGGTCACGCGGTTTCGGCGCTCGCGATGCCGGGCACGGTGATCCAGGGGCACGCGGGCGGCGTCGCGGCGCCGCTTCCACCTCGGCCGCCGGTCATGGCCCGGCCAATCGTCGCCCCGCCTCCAATACCGCGCCCGGTGGTGCAGGCGCCGCGTCCCGCCGCCCCGCCGCCGCCTCGGCCCGTGGCCGTGGCGCCCAGACCGTACGGGCGGATTGTCACCTGCTGCTGGCCGATCGGCGAGCCGGGCACGCGGGAGTTTCGCTTTTGCGATGTGCCGTCCGAGCCGGGCCGGCCTTACTGCGAGGAACACGTGAAGGTCGCATATGTGAAGGTCCGCGACCGGCGCGAGGACGCGGCCTGAGGGAGCCGCGTATCCGGGTCGGCGGGACCCGGGGTGCCGCGCTGAAATCCGCCGGGGGCGGCGCCACGCGGCCGCGGAACACCCGGGTTGCCCAACTCGAAACGATCGAAACCTTTGACAGCCGCCAGCCGCGAGCGTAAGCGACGCCGCCCGATCCCGGGCGCTCGCCGGCGAGGTTGGTGCGTGACATGATGAACGTAACAAGTCGGCCCACGCCGCGAGGCCTCGCTTGATCGCCAGCGGTGTCGAAACGGTAACAAAACATTCCGTATCCTCGCCGGGCCGCTGGCTCGCAGTTCTGGGCGTCGTATACGGCGACATCGGCACCAGCCCGCTCTACGCCCTGAAAGCCAGCATGCAGGTGTTCGAGGGCGTCCCGACCGGCGAGGTCGAAATCCTCGGCATCCTGTCGCTGTTCTTCTGGGCGCTTATTCTCGTCGTCACGGTGAAATACGTGATGCTGGTGATGCGGGCCGACAATCATGGCGAAGGCGGCATCCTGGCGCTGATGGCTCTGGCACAACGGGTCGCGGTCAATACCTCCATGCGCAACACGCTCGCCATGGTCGGCATCGTTGGAGCCTGCCTGTTTTTTGGCGATGGGATCATCACGCCGGCGATCTCGGTGCTGTCCGCCGTCGAGGGGTTGGAGGTCGCGGCCCCCACCCTGCAAGAGTATGTCCTGCCGATCAGCGTCGGCGTGATCATCGCGCTGTTCGCCATGCAGTATCGCGGCACGCACAGCGTCGGGCGCGTGTTTGGGCCGGTCATGGCGGTGTGGTTCGTCGTCCTGGCGCTGCTCGGGATTGGTCAGATCGTCCACCGTCCGGATGTGTTGCTGGCGATCTCGCCCTGGTACGCGATCAGGTTGTGCCTCGTTTACAGGTATTTGGCGTTTGTCGTGCTCGGCGCCGTCGTGCTGTGCGTGACCGGGGCCGAAGCGCTGTACACCGACATGGGCCATTTCGGCCCAATACCAATCCGGCAAAGCTGGATGTTCATCGTGCTGCCCAGTTTGGTGCTGTGCTATTTTGGTCAGGGCGCGCTGTTGTTGCGGGACCCGGCGGCGGTGGCAAACCCGTTCTTTCTGATGGCGCCGGACTGGTGCCGCCTCGCGCTGGTCATTCTGGCGACCGCGGCGACAGTAATCGCGAGCCAGGCGGTGATCTCGGGCGCCTATTCTGCGACGCGGCAGTGCATGCAGCTCGGCTTTCTGCCGCGCCTGACGGTGCGGCACACGTCGAATACGGAGGAGGGCCAGATTTACGTCCCGCAGGTCAATTCGGCGCTGCTGATCGGCGTGCTGGCGCTCGTCGTGCTGTTCAAGACCTCGGACAATCTGGCCTCGGCGTACGGCATCGCGGTGACGGGCACGTTTCTTTGCACGGCGGTGTTGGCGATGGTGGTGTTCCGCCGCCAGTTCCATTGGTCGCGCGCGGTATCGGTCGCGGTGTTTGGCACGCTGTTTCTGATCGATGGCGTGTTCTTCGCGGCGAACACCTTGAAGGTCGTCGAGGGCGGCTGGGTTCCGCTGATCCTGCGGCATCATGTTGATCGCGCTGATGACCTCCTGGAAGCGCGGCCGCGATCTGCTGCTGGCGCGCTGGCGCCAGGACAGCATGCCGATCGCCCCGTTCCTGGCCCGTCTGCCGCAGTCGCGCAGCATCATCCGCGTGCCGGGGCTGGCGGTGTTCCTGACCGGCAACCAGGATTACGTGCCCACCTCGCTGCTGCACAACCTGAAGCACAACAAGGTGCTGCACGAGAAAGTGATGTTCGTCACGGTGCAGACCACGCGACAGCCCGGAGGTGCCGGCGAACGAACGCGCCACGGTCGAGGAACTCGCGCCCGGCATTCATCGCGTCATGCTGCGCTACGGCTTCATGGAAAGCCCCAACATTCCCCGCGCGCTCGAGGATCTCGGCCCCGAAGCCGGGTTCGACCCCATGCAGGCAAGCTATTTTCTGGGCCGCGAGGTGCTGGTGCCGGGGATGGCGCCGAACCTGTCGTGGTGGCGGCGCTGGCTGTTCCTTTGGCTGGCGCGCAATGCCGTCCCGGCGACCGAGTTCTTCCGCATCCCCAGCGATCGCGTCGTCGAGTTGGGCGTTCGCATCGCCATCTGATCCGGCGGACTCCCGTGCGGCAATTCCACGGGCGGGCTTCAGGGCGCGGTTTCCGCGGGCTTGTTCCGCGGCCGGACCGGCGATAGCTTCGGCGTAATGCGATCCAGGGAGAAAAGATCATGGCGGTTATCAAGGTGCGGGACCTCGCTTATGGCCGGCTCCGGTCGCCCGATCTGGATGCCCAGGAAGCGTTTCTGACCGCGTTCGGGATGGTGCGCGCGGCACGCACGCCGACGGCGCTTTACATGCGCGGCACCGATCCCGTGCACCACATCCACATCACCGAAAAAGGCGATCCCGGCTTCATCGGTTTTGCCTGGGCCGCCGCCAGCGAGGACGATCTGAAGGCGATCGCCAAATTCCCCGGCGCCTCGGGTATCGAGAACATCGATGAACCCGGCGGCGGCAGGCGCGTCCGGCTGACCGAGCCGAACGGCTATACGATCGAGGTCGTGCATGGGATCGAGCCGGTGCAGCCGATCCAGGTCGACGCGTCAGGCGATCAACTCCGCGCAGGCGCCGCTGAACCGTGCCGGCGAGGTCATCCGCTTCCCCGAAGGTCCGTCAACCGTCAAGCGCATCGGTCATGCCGTGCTCGGCTCGCCGAAAAATCACGGAGACCGTTCGTTGGTTCCGCGAAACATTGGGCCTGGTCGGCTCGGATGACGTTTACGCCGGTGAGAAGGAAAACATCATCGGCCAGTTCAGCCGGGTCGACGCCGGCGACGAGTATGTCGATCATCACGCGTTCTTCTGCATGCGGAATGCCCGCGCCGGCCTGAACCATTTCTCGTTCGAGGTGCAGGATATCGACGACGTGTTCATGGGCCACGAATATCTCAACCAGACTCGGCAAATATGAACATATGTGGGGCATCGGCCGGCACCTGCTCGGCAGTCAGGTTTACGACTACTGGGCTGATCCGTGGGGCCGCGTGCACGAGCATTGGGCCGACACCGACCGGTTGAACGTCCATAACGGCAGCAACCTGGTTTCGGCCGAGGAAGGTCTGCGCTCGCAATGGGGCACCCGCCCGCCGGAGAAGTTCATCGGTCACGTCAGTCCGTGAGGAGGCCGGTCATGCAAAGTCTCGGCACGGCGCCCGGATTCCACCACGTCGCGATCCGGGCCGTGGATTTCGACGAAACGATCCGCTTTTATACCGAAGGACTGGGGTTCCGCGTGCATTTCCGGTTTTCGGTGCCTGAGCGGATCGATCGCGCCGCGTTCCTCGACGCCGGCGACGGACGGTTCGTCGAGGTGTTCGGTCGACGGCTCCTCGGTTCAGTCGGAGGGCCGCCGGCGGCTATCCGAACGAGGAGCGCGACCGAGGGGGCGGTGCTGCATTTCTGCCTGCGCGTGGCCGATGTGGAAGCCTCCTTTGCCAAGGCGCTGGCCGCCGGCGCCCAGCCGCGCGTCGCGCCGCGAACGGGACAGTTGGGCACCGACCCGTTGGTCGAGGTGGAGGATA
>CAVRDN010000069.1:0-15793 GCA_963719675.1 uncultured Alphaproteobacteria bacterium
CGAAACCACAGCATCGGGTTGGCGCAACGCGCCGACGATAAACGGGAACTTCACCAGGATCGGCAGCAGGCCCAGCAGGACCGGCGCGATCGCCTCCGGACCAAATGATCGTTCCATCGCTCGTGGCGGCTTCCACGGCATCACATCGAAGTCTCAGACAGTGTCGGGGAATCCGATCGCGATCAACGCGAAGACGAGACCGACGGCCCACACGAGATGGATCGCGATCAGCAGGTCGCGCGCGGTGTACACGCCCGGCCAGTTCCCCGCGCCGAACAAGGCGATGACCGGAGCGGCCAGTGCCTGCACTGTCCCGTACAAGTTCCCACGCATAAATCCCCATCGCGAATCCCATCACGATGGCGACGAAGACCGCCGGAATGCAGAACACCAACATCACGTCGTGCCGCATCCGTCCTGACGCCAGCACGACCAGCCAGAACAGCGTCACCGTGATGAAATAGACCGGCCCTTCAAGAAACAGCGGCAGCGGTCAGCTCCCCACCCGCAAGGGCGAAACGAGGCCGCGCAGACACGCCAGCATCGACAGCGGCGTAATCGTCCCGTTCTTGGGTTCTCTTCGCTGGGTACATTCTCGATCCGCATGTCAAATCGCGCGGCCTCGGCCTCGACGCGAATAATGTGGACGTTACGGGTCAGCTTCGGATCAGCCCAGATTTCGACTTTGGTGCGTACCGGTCCGATGCCGGCCAGCGCCAGCGCGGCGGCCACGTTGACGTTGGCCGGAAAACCCAGCGCCGCGTCGCGCGCGTTTCCCGCGAACACCCGCAGCGGCATGGTAACATCCAGCATGTCGATGCCATGCTTTACCAGATAAGGCGCGCCGAAAAGCCCGGCGGGGGGCTTGCGGGTCTCGATCGTGATGCTTTCGATGCGCCCCTCGGCGGCGGCGCGCACGGCGTCCAACCCGAGCAGAGCGCCGGTCGGCACGATGATGCGCGCGCCGGTTTTCTTCGCCAGCTTCACCAGATGCATCCGCGGCAGCAGCGCGCCGACCGAGGCAGGGATGAAAATCCGTCCCGCCCCGATCGCCGGCAGCGCAATGCGTTCGAACAAAGCGGCCGGCGCGGCCTCCACGACGATATCGGCGTCCGCGAGATCAACAAAGTTCACCAAAGCCGGCGGATCGCGGAACCCGGCGAGGCGGGCGCGCGCTTTGACGGCGTCACGGGTCGCGACCGCGATCAGTCTCAGCCCGTCGATCGGCTCGTCCAAAGCGCGAGCCAGGGGCAACCCAATGGCGCCAAGCCCGGCCAAGGCGACCGTTTTGGTCATGTTGGCCCCTCCGTTACCCCCAGACGCAAGCGCGCGGCCTTCCGGGCGGCGCACGCGATCACAGTGAGAAACGCGTCCCACGAGGCGAGCCGAAAATCAACCCGGCCCAGGCGATGAATTGCACCTTTCAGAGCGCGTTCCTGTGGACCGAGAGACGTTCCGCCGTCGCGCCCAGCCCGACATGGGGCCCTCTGAGCAGCGCGAGCCAGGCATCCGTCGACCATCCCGACGTCGCACCGTCGCCGCGCGGCAGGCTCGCGCGATGGGCGCGGCCGCCTTCCAGGACCGCCGCCTCGTGGCGATCGAGCAGCTCCAGGCACCAGGCATCCGGCGAAAGCACCGCGGTATCGTGCCAGACTTTCGACATCACCTCGGTCAGGCAGAAGGTCGCATCGGTCACGATGACCGCGGCACGCGCCGACAACGCGGTGGCCAGGACATGCGCGCTCTTCCGCTCGGCCGGCGTCGTGCAATGGGCCAGCACCTCATCCTGGGTGTCGCGGCTGGCGATGACGTTGGCGACCGGGAACGCGCGGTCCATCTCCAGTCGGCGATGACGCAATCGCTCCACCGGCAATTCGGGACGCCGGCGTTGCAGTTCGCGTGCCCAATCGACGTGGATTTGGTCGGACCAGACCGGATCGAAGGCGCCGGCCTCGGCGAGGTGCAGGAGGAACATGGTCAGCATGCCGCGCGTCAGCACCGGCGCGTCAAGCACGGCGAGTTCAATGGCCGGCGCCGCTTGTGTTGAGCTGACGGGGACGGAAGGGTCCGGTGGTTCCACGGCGTGCGGCCTCGACCAGGCGTGAGACTTTGGGTAGTCCCGCCAGGGCGCTGCTGGCAAGGCGGCACCCGGCTGGCGGGGCCGCGGTCTGTACCCAACGCTCAGCCATGACGGCGAAAGAACGACTCACTCCGATCGGATACCGCCCTGACCCTCGGCGCCTTGATGCGCGGCGGCCCCGACGGTCCAGCCGCGGGCGGCCTCCGCCGACCACCACGTCACGATCAGATGCTGTGCATGGCCGGAGATTTCGATCGCCTGCCCGGCGTCGCATTCGACAAAATGCGTGCAGCCAAATCGTGGTCGCGGTCTCCGCCTTGAACCGCGCGATCGAGGATGTGTCCGCCGCGATCGGGTCCGGGCGGCATTCCAACGGCAAGTGCCGATAGGGCGTCGTGGCGAGCACGGCGGCGACGCGGGCTCGTTCCGGTTCCGATAGAGCGGCGATCAGCACGGCCCGGTCGCCGCGGCAGATGCGTTGACGGCGCCGGCCGCGAGCGCCGCGAGCAGTGCGTCATCCAGTCCGATGCCGACAAACGGGGCCTCCGCCGCCTGGTCGTCGCGGATGCCCGCGGCTTTCGCGGCACGGCCGGTCGGCGTTGCCTCGCCGCGTTCCCATGGCAGCCGGAACAGCGCGCGCATCGGATGCGACAGATCGGGCATGTGGCGGACCGTGTCGGGGTCGTGCACGACGACCAGCGTCAGACAGTCGTGGCCTGCATCGCACAGCGCGGTGCGGGTCTGGTGCAAGGTCGTTCCGCTGGAACAACAATCATCGACCAGCAGAATTCGGCGACCCGGACGCCGGCGGACCGATCCAGGTCACCGCTCCGGTGGTGGCGTCGTGGCTGACAAAGGACAGAGGCAACGCGAGGATGCCGGCCGCCATCGCCGCCGGCACCACGCCGCCGCGGGCGATGCCGACCACCGCGTCCGGATGCCAGGCGCCGCGGTGTCCAGCAGTGCCGCGACCATGCGCTCGACCTGGTCGTAGCCGATGAACACCGGCATCTGGCTGGTGTCGAGGCCTTTCCAGGGGCGCGGCGCGGCGGCGTTCGCCTGTGGTCCGTGCGGGCTCATGGTTTCAGTTCGATGCCGTCACGATGATCGACGAACTGGGTCACGTAGGCCTGGTCGACGTCGATGCCCGCCGGATAGACGCCGACGGCGACCATGGTGTGGTAGAATGCGTTCCACCGTGCCGCTGTCATCGCGCCGATCCCGAGCTTGAGCGCGTCGCCGGAATCGACGATGCCGTGATCCTTCATCATCTTCGTCCATAGGCGAGCAGCGCGTCGGTCATTTCCGGATTGGCCTTTTTGATCAGCCTGGTTCGCCGGCGTCGGGTCATGGTAGAGAAACGAATACCAACCCTCGATCGAGGCATCGACGAAGCGTTGCACGAGGTCGGGCTTTTCGTCGATGAGCTTGCGGCTGGTGGTGATGATGTTGGAGTAGCCGTTATAGCCGCCATCGGCGACCAGCAGCACGACGGGTTTGATGCCGGTCGTTTGCTCGATCACGAACGGCTCGGAGCCAAGGTAGCCTTGCTGGATCAGGGTTTTGTCGGACAGGAACGGCGCCATGTTGAAGGTGTAGAGTTCTGATCTGCGACTCGCTGTAGCCGTATTTCGGCGGCCAGGAAGCGACACCAGCTTTGCCGCGCGTCGGACGGCGACCTCGATCGGTTTGCCTTTGAGCGCCGCGAAGCTGTCGTTGCCCTGGCCGGGATGCGCGATCAGCACGGCCGGGTCCTTCTGAAAGATCGCCGCGATCGCGACGTAGGGCAGATGGTTTTGCACGAACTCGATCGCGCGGCCGCCGCCGAGATTGAAGTCCAGCCGGCCGGCCATCATCAGTTGCATTTGATTGACCTGCGGCCCGCCCTCGCGAATGGTGACCGCGAGGCCGTGTTTCGCGTAAATGCCGTTGGCCAGCGCCTGATAATAGCCGCCATACTCGGCCTCCGCGCGCCAATCGATGCCGAACGTGACTTGATCGTCGGCTTTGGCGGTCACGGCCGCGGTGGTTTGCAGCGCCACCAGGCAGAGCAGCATTCCGATTACGTGGCGGAATGATTTTCGGTGAACCGGCTGTCGGTCGCGAGGCGGCCCGTCATCGCGAAACTCGTGATCCGCATCTTGTGATTCCCCCATGAGTGCCGGTGCCGGCTCAGCCTCGCGACCCTGACCCATGGGGCGGGTCCGATCGAGCCGGCTTTGCCCGACAGCATATCGGCCAACTTACCGACGCGATCCGCGCGACACCACCCTACCGGCGTCCGATCGCGGATCGACCGGGCTACGACGCCACGGTCGGATCGAAGGCGACGTCCCGCGCGCGTCCGGCGAGGCTTTCGCCGCCATCGAGGAATATCGTGTGTCCGGTCATCGACGGCGACGCCAGGATGTAGCGCGCGCAGGTGGCGATTTCATCGGGCGTGGTGCTTCGGCGCAGCGGCGGGGCGTGCCATGCCTTCTCGAACGAGGCCTCGGTCTGCTTGCCGCTGATCAGCGCGAGTCCCGGGGCGATCCCGCACACGCGAACGCGGCCGGCCAGCGCCATCGCGAGCATTTCGGTCAGCCCCGCCAGGCCGATCTTGCCGATCGTATAGGACAAAAAATCCGGATTGAGGTTCGCCACTTTCTGATCGAGGATGTTGATGATGCAACCATCGCCAGACCCGCGGAGCAGCCGCGCGAAGTCGCGACTGAGGAACACCGGCGCGATCAGGTTGGACGCGAGATGGTCGTGCAACAACTCCCACGAGACCGAGGCGATGTCATCGTAATAAAAGACCGAGGCGTTGTTGATCAGACATTCGACGGAGCCATGCAGCGCGACACAGCGCGGCAGCAGAGCTCTCAACGTCCTCCCGGCGTCCCATATCGGCCTGGACGAGATCGCAGACGCCGCCCGCCGCGCGAATTTCGCGCGCGAGTTGCTCCGCCTCCGGCCGCGAGCGGTTGTAATGCACGATGACCTTCCAGCCATCGGCCGCCAAATGGCGCGCGATGGCGGCGCCCACGCGCCTCGCCGCACCCGTGATCAAGACCGTACCGATCCGGCATGCGCCTCGATCTCCTCAGGCGGCCGGTTCGCGGACCTGATACACTTCAACGCCCGCGCCGGCGGCCTCATTGAAAATATCGGGCTTCATGATCGACACGCGGCAGGCGGCGACACGCGGATTGCGGAAACATAACGCGACGAGTTCGTGCAACAAGGTCTCCAGCAACGGCGTATGCGGGCGCGCCGGCCAGGTTTTCAGCGCCGCGCGGATGGGATCGTAATCGAGGATCGGTATCCGGCGATTCCGTCGACAGCGGACGCAGCAACGGCGCGAACATTTCGACGTTGACGATCAGTCTCGTGGGACGCTCGGGGTGCCGCTCCCAGGGATGCAGGCCGACATGCGCCTCGGTTTCGACATCGCGCAGCACGACGCGGATATGGCTGCCTGACTGAAGCGATGTGGGTTCCATGGGGATCGTTCCAAACCTCCGGTCGAACCGGGATAAGACCTGCGTGGCCGGGAGGCAACGTGGCCGGCGCGTCACGGCGTCAGTGGCGGAAGAACACGACGGACATCACGCCGAGCACCGGCAGCATAATGCCGCCGGCCCACAGCATGAATGGCAGGAAACCGGGCATGCGCACGCCGCGATGGGAGGCAACGGTCCGCAGCACCAGGTTCGATGCGTTGCCGATATAGGTCAGCCCGCCGAACATGACCGCGCCGGCGGAGATCGCGCGCAACGCGGCCCCCTGTGCGGCGGTCATCGCGTCGGGCCGGATCCCCGCCAGGTCGAAAAACACCAGGTAGGACGGCGCGTTATCGAGAAACGCCGACAACAGGCCGGCGAGCCAGAACGCACAGAACCGGGCGCACCTCGCCCGCCGCGTTCTGGGTCAATCGCAACCCGGGCGCGAACGGACCGTCGAGTCCGAGCCGCAGCAACGCGGACACCGGCTCCAACGTGATGAAGATGCCCACGAACAACACCGCCACTTCGATCATCGGGTGCCAGGAGAAATCGTTCGCCCGGCGGATCGCGGTCGGGGTGATCCAGAGCGAGAGGCCGCCCGCCGCGATGGCGAGCAGCACCGGCGACGCGGGGATCGTGACGCTCGCGGCCATGATCAGGACCAGAAGAATGTTCGGCCAACCGCGGACGGAGAAGGCCTGAGGCGGCGGTGGCGGGGGCTCGGTGCGGGCCAGGAACCAGTCGATGGCGCAGAACACGGCCAGCAGCAGCCCGGCTGCCAGCAGCCAGACCCAGATCAGGTTGCGCGCCGGCCAGAGGAACGGCACGCCGCGCAGCAATCCGACCAGCAATGGCGGATTGCCGATCGGCGTCAGCACGCCGGCGGTGTTGCCCACCAGCAGGATCAGGAACAGCACCAGATGAAATCGCCGCCGCCGATGGGCGTTGCCGCGTAACAGCGGCTGGATGATGACCAGCGCCGCGCCCGCCGTGCCCATGACCAGGGCCAGGACCACGCCCAGAGCGAGCATGACGGTATTGCCCCAGGGTCGCCCTCCCGGCCCGCCGCGCAGCAAGATGCCGCCGGACGCGACATAGAGGCCGCCCAGTACCGCCACGAATGGCAGATATGAATGGAGCACCGCGCTCGTGGTGTCGTGAGCCCAGGTGGAGAAGCCGAGCAAGGGGATCAGGAGGAGACTCCAGGCGGCCGCCACCCAGCCCATGCGACGCAGCCAGAAGCGCGGCGCGAGGCCGGGGATCAGCGCGATCGACAGCAGCAGGCCGGCGAAGGGGAGCACGACCCAGAGCGATTGGGCGCTGGCCATGGGCGTTGTCAGGGGTGGGCTCGTCATGGGGAACTCGCGGCCGATGGGGTCGCCAATGGGGTCGCCAATGGCCATGCCAGCGGGCACGCCAGCAGGGTCGGCAATGGGGTCGGCAATGGGGTCGCCAATGGGCTCGATTGCATCAGTGTCCCCCGGCCTTTACCCTGGGGCGTCCAGAATGGGGGCCGATTTCCATGGATATGACGGGTGAGAGGCGCATTCCCGCGCCGCGCCAGGCGGTCTGGGATGCGCTGAACGATACGACGGTTCTGAAGGCCAGCATTCCAGGCTGCGAGAGCCTGGAGAAGACCGACGACACGCATATGAAGGCCATCGCCGCGGTCAAACTGGGGCCCATTTCGGCCCGGTTCAACGGCGCCGTGACTCTGTCCGACATCGATGCTCCCAACAGCTACACCATCACCGGCGAGGGCCAGGGCGGGGTCGCCGGTTTCGCCAAGGGCGGCGCGAAGGTGTTTCTCACCGACGACAGCCCGGGCGCCACTTTGCTGAAGTATGAGGTTAACGCCCAGGTGGGGGGAAAGCTGGCGCAATTGGGGGCGCGGCTGATCGATGCGACAGCGAAACAGATGGCCGAGCAATTCTTCACCAAATTTTCCGATGAGGTGGGGAAGCTGGTTCCGCGCGGAAGCCGCGCCCGAAGCGGCGCCGGTGCCTCCCGCCGTGGCGAGACCCCAGCCGGTGGCACCTCCGTCCGCCGTCGGTCCGTTCGATTTGGTCCCGCGCGAGCCGTTCGGGATGCCGGTCATCGCCTGGCTCGGCATCGCGGTGTTCGTGGTGATGGTGGTGCTCTGGCTGGCGAGCATCTTTTAGTGGCGACCCTTCCCGTATCCGTCTCGGAGACCGCGCAGTTGTTGGCGGGACAGGGATATATCGCCGATCATGAGCTGGCGACGACGGTGCATCTGGCGCTGGCGATGCGGCGGCCGCTGTTTCTGGAAGGCGAGCCTGGCACCGGCAAGACCGAGATCGCGAAAGTGCTGGCCGAGGGGCTGAACCGGCGGCTGGTGCGGCTGCAATGTTATGACGGCATGGATCAGTCGGCGGCGGCGTACGAGTGGGATCACGCGCGTCAGTTGATGGCGATCCGGCTGGCGGAGGCGGCGGGACAGACCGACCGCGACGAGTTGTCCTCCGACATCTACACCCGCAAGTATCTGCGGGCGCGGCCGTTGCTGTCGGCGATCGACCCGGATTTGCCGCCCGCCGTGCTGCTGATCGACGAGCTGGATCGCGCGGACGAGCCGTTCGAGGCATTTCTGCTGGAGCTTCTCGCCGACTTTCAGATCACGGTGCCGGAGCTTGGCACGATGCGGGCGAAGACGACGGCCGGTGGTGGTGTTGACCTCGAACCGCACGCGGGAGGTGCATGACGCGATTCGGCGGCGTTGCCTGTACCACTGGGTCGCTTACCCGGACGCGGCGCGGGAGCGGGCGATCCTGGCGGCGAAGGCGCCCGAGGTGCCGGAGAAGCTCGCGGGCCAGGTGGTGGCGTTCCTGCAAAAGCTGCGCGGCGAGGATCTGTTCAAGCTGCCGGGGGTGGCGGAAACGATCGATTGGGCGCAGGCGCTGACGTATCTCAATAAGTCCGAGCTGACGGCCGGGGATGTCGATGAGACCTTGGGCGTGTTGCTGAAATATCAGGACGACATCGCCAAGGTCCGGGGGGCGGAGGTGGCGCGGCTGCTGAACGAAGTACGGGCGGGTGGGTGAGCGTGGTGTGCGGTTTTGTGGGTCAACTGAACGGGCCTGGTGTGGATGATCTTCGGCCTGATTGGACCACGAAGGCACGGAACACACGAAGAAATATCGGCTTTTACGGTATTGCCCGTGCGGTTTTGTTGAGAATGCCCGCGTGGGCGACGCTGCTGTCCTGGTTCGCAATCAAAATAACCGACAAGGGTCTGCATCGGCCTCCGCGAGAAGGTAGCGTTGTCTCCAGGCAAGAAAGCGCAGCCACAGGCAGAACGATTTCTCGGCTTCGTGTGCTTCGTGCTTTCGTGGCAAGATCCGGGCGGATCAACGCGCGAGGAACGGCGGTGTTGACCGCCTTGCCAATGCGGCTCGCAATCCCGCTTCCCGTCCTTTGATGTCCGCGTCCACCCTCTCCGCCAATGTCATGCATTTCGCCCGGCTGCTGCGTCGCGCCGGCCTCCCCGTCGGTCCCTCCGAAGCGATCGCCGCGCAAAACGCGCTGACCCAGATCGACCTCGCGTCGAAGACCGAAGCGCGCACGGCGTTGCGCGCGGTGATGATCCACCGTCACGAGCACCAGGACGTCTTCGACCAGGCCTTCGCCCTTTTCTGGCGCGATCCCTCAGCCGCCGAGCAGGCCGCCGCGATGGCGCTGCTCGACGCGCAGAAGAAGCAGCCGGAAAAACCGCCGCCTGCCTCGCGCCGCGTCGCCGAGGCCTTCACCAACCCGAACACTCCCAAACCGAAGCCCGAGGAAGAGCCGCCGATCCAGGATGCCGCGCTGACCGTCTCCGATCAGGAACGGCTGCAGACGATGGACTTCGAGGCGATGAGCGCCGCCGAGATCGAGGACGCCAAAAAGGAAATCCGCCGCCTGACCTTGCCGCTGGATTTGCGCCGCACCCGCGCGACGCGGCCGGATCCGACCGGACCGGTGATGGATCTGCGGCGCACCATCCGCTCCAGCCTGCGGCAGGGCGGGGAGATCCTGACGATCGCCCGCAATCGCCGCCAGACGCGGCCGCCGCCGCTGGTCGTGCTGTGCGACATCTCCGGCTCGATGGGCCGGTATGCGCAGATACTGCTGCATTTCCTGCACGCGGTGACCAATCATCGCGACCGCGTGCTACGTGTTCCTGTTCGGCACCCGGCTGACCAACGTCACCCGCCAGTTGCGCGCCCGCGACCCCGAGGTCGCGTTCCAGATGGTCTCCCACGCGGTGCCCGACTGGTCCGGCGGCACGCGCATCGGCGAGGCGCTGGAGCGGTTCAACAAACTGTGGGCGCGGCGCGTGCTGGGCCAGGGGGCGATCGTGCTGCTGATCACCGACGGGCTCGACCGCGACGGCGCCATCGGTCTCGCGGAGAACATGGACCGCTTGCACCGATCGTCCCGCCGGCTCATATGGCTGAACCCGCTGTTGCGTTGGGCGGGGTTCGAGCCAAAATCACAGGGCATTCGCGCGATGCTGCCACATGTCGACGAGTTTCGGCCGGTTCACAATCTCGCCAGCCTGCGCGCGCTCGTCGCCCTGCTTTCCCGTCCGGCGCCGCGACCGTTAAGGTGGACACCCTGAAAGGATCACACTCATGAGTGACCATGTCGAAGACGTTCTGAGCACCGCCGCCGGCTGGCGCGCCGCCGGAGAGCAGGTCGCGCTGGCGACCGTCACCGAAACCTGGGGCAGCTCGCCGCGTCCGGCGGGAAGCCAGATGGCGGTGACGAAATCGGGCCGCATGGCGGGCTCGGTATCGGGCGGCTGCATCGAAGGCGCGGTCGCCGAGGCCGCGATGAAGACGCTGGAAACCGGCACGCCGCAACTGCTCGACTTCGGCGTCACGCATGAGCGGGCGTGGGAAGTCGGCCTCGCCTGTGGCGGCAAAGTGAAAGTGTTCGTGGAGAAGCTGTCGTGACACCAGAAATCCTCGCCGCGCTGGCAGCGGCGCGCGAGCAGAAGCGCCCGGTCGTGGTGGCGACGCAACTGCCGGGCGGCGCGCAGCGGCTGCTGCCGGATCCGTCCGCGCCCGACGCGGTGAACGAGATCGCGCGTCAGGTGCTGCTATCCGACGTCAGCGGCACCCATAAGATCGACGGCGTGGACTGGTTCATGCATGCCTACAATCCGCCGTTACGCGTTCGTCATCGTCGGCGCGGTGCATATCGCGCAGGCGCTGGTGCAGTTCTCCTCGGCGTGCGGCTACGCGACGACGGTGGTGGACCCGCGGCGTTCGTTCGCCTCCGATGAGCGGTTTCCGAATGTCGCGATATCCAACGCGTGGCCCGACGAAGCCATGGACGAATTCAAACCGGACAGCCGCACCGCGGTGGTGACGCTGACGCACGATCCCAAGCTGGACGATCCGGCGCTGGACCGGGCGTTGAAGTCCGAGGCGTTTTATATCGGCGCGCTCGGTTCGCGGCGCACCCACGCGGCGCGCTTGAAACGGCTGCGCGAACTGGGTCACACCGACGCGGAAATGAAGCGGATCAGAGGCCCGGTCGGATTGAATATCGAGGCGGTGACGGCGCCGGAAATCGCCGCGTCGATCATCGCGGAGATCATCGGCGTCCGCCGCGGAGCGCCGCTGCCGGAGAAGCCGGTTCCCTCGACTCCAGCGTCATGAAGTTTGGCTCGGTGCCGCTGGACCACGCCCGCGGCGGCATCATGGCGCACAGCCAGCGTGTCGGCGAAACGATGATCCGTAAGGGCGCGCTGCTGGACGACGCGGCGATCGCCGCGCTGCGCGACGCGGGCCGCACCGACGTGATCTGCGCCATGCTGGAGCCGGGCGACGTGCCGGAGGATATCGCCGCCGATCGCCTCGCCACGCCGCTGGTGTCGCCGCTGATCGCGCGATCGCGCGCCGCGACCGGACGGGTGAACCTGCTGGCCGAGGTGCCGGGACTGTTGCGAATCCGCACCGGCATGATCGACCAGTTGAATTCGATCGATGAGGCGCTGACGATCGGCACATTGCCCGATTACGCGGTCGTCGCGCCAAAGGACCTGATCGCGACGATCAAGATCATTCCGTTCTCGGTACCCGGAACGGTCCTGACGGTGGCGGAAACCGTGGCACGGCAGGGCGGCTCTCCGCTGACGCTGTATCCGTTTCAGCATTTGCGGGTCGGACTGGTGGCGACCGAATTGCCGGGATTGAAATCCACCACCACCGACAAGACGATCGAGGTGACCGAGCAGCGGATCACGCAATTGACCGGCTCTCTGTTGCCGCCGGTACGCTGTCCGCATGACGAGGCGGCGGTGGCCCGGTCGTTGGAGGGTTTGCTCGCGGCGGGTGCGGATATGCTGCTGGTGGTCGGCGCCTCGGCGGTGCTGGACCGGCGCGACGTTGGACCCGCCGGCATCGTACGAGCGGGTGGCGAGATCGTGCATTTCGGCATGCCGGTCGATCCCGGCAATCTGATTTGCGTTGGCCGGATCAGGGACAAACCGGCGTTGGTGTTGCCCGGCTGCGCGCGCAGCCCGAAGCTGAACGGCATCGACTTCATTCTGACGCGTCTGTTCGCCGGGCTGAAAGTGACCGGCCGGGACATCATGCACATGGGCGTCGGCGGATTGTTGAAGGAGTTCGATAACCGGCCGCTGCCCCGGGAAAAGGCGCCGGCGACGCCGCGGTCCGGCGCGGCGCCGCGGAGCGCGCCGACGATCGCGGCGATCGTCATGGCGGCCGGCCGGTCGCGCCGCATGGCGCCGCACAACAAGCTGCTGGTGACCGACCCGGCCGGCAAACCCATGATCGCGCGTGTGGTGGACAATGTGTTGTCGTCGAACGCCCGGCCGATCCTGGTGGTCACCGGACATCAGGCCGAGGCGATCGAGCACGCTCTGGGTGGTCGTCCGGTTCGTTACGTGCACGCGCCGGACTACGCGCAAGGCCTCGCCGAAAGCCTGAAATCCGGCATCGCCGCGGTGCCTCCGGAATGCGCCGGCGCGATCGTCTGTCTGGGCGACATGCCGCTGGTGACCGGACGCATGATCGACCGGCTGCTGTCGATGTACGATCCGGAGGAGGGACGCTCGATCGTGCTGCCGACGTTCCGCGGCAAGCAGGGCAATCCGATGATCTGGGATCGTAGATATCTTCCCCGAGATTCTCGGGATCGCCGGGGATTCCGGCGCGCGCTTCCTGGTCGGCAAGCATGCCGAGCAGGTCGCCGAGGTGGAGATGGCGGACGACGCGGTGCTGCGCGATTTCGACACGACGGAGAGTCTGGCGACGCTGCCCCCGCGCATGCGGCCAGAGGGTGTCCGGTAGGGTATCCGGTAAGGCGTGCGGTAGGAGATTGCGATAGACCATGCCGATCTGTGAGGCCGATCCCTGGCGCTTCCAGTATTTCGAGGACGTCCCGTGTCCCGAGACCGTGTTGATCTCGACTGAGGATCCGGACTCCTGGACGTGGTATCCGGCGTATCGCTGGATTTACGACAAGCTCGCCGTCGCGTTGTCGCAGGGGCTCGACGCGGCGCCGCATGGCGTGATGCCGCCGTCGTTTCCGGTGTTTTCGAAGCCGATCACCAACCTGCGCGGCATGGGCACCGGCAGTCAGGTGATCGCGTCCGAGGCGGACTACAAGGCCGCGCTGACCGCCGGACACTTCTGGTGCACCTTGCTGACCGGAGCGCACGTGTCCTCGGATGTGGCGCTGGTGAATGGCGAACCGCGGTGGTGGCGCCACACCACCGGTGCGATCACCGAAGGCGGAACGTTCGATCATTGGCACATTCACGCCGAAGCGATGCCGGACATCGAAACCTGGTGTGGCGATTGGGCGCGCAACGCATTTGCGCGGCTACACCGGAATGGCGAATTTCGAAACGATCGGCGGGCGTATCATCGAGGGGCACCTGCGGTTCGCCGATCAGTGGCCGGATCTGTACGGGGCCGGCTGGGTGCGGTGCGGTGATCGCGTTGTATTCCGACGGGACCTGGAGCTATCCGGACAGCGATCGAACCGACGGCTTCAGCGTCGTGTTGTTCCTGCCGCACGGACCTCGGTATCGCCACCCTCCAGCCGACGTCGTCGCGGCGGTACGAGCGATGGACGGCGTTTCCAGCGTGCAGATCACGTTCCACGAAGACAAGGATCCGTCGCATCACGCCATGCCGCCGGGCGGCTTCCGGGTGGCGATCGTCAATGCGACGACCCTGAGCGCGGGCCGCGCCGGGCGGGAGATTTTGCGGCAGGCGATCCTCCAGGCCAGCGGATCGGCCAGTGGATCGGCCAATGGATCGGCCAATCGGCCGGTCTGACCCCGCACACCGGCATTAATTTTCGGTTGATCCGGCCGCGCGCGGCACGGTAACGATTTCTCAATCAAAATCTACGACCACAGGGGGTCCATCATGCGCGAACTCATGTTTACCGCCGTGCTCTGCCTTGCCATCCCGGCGACCGGTTGGGTGCAACCCGTCCGCGCGCAATCGATCGCGCACGGCAAGTACATCGTCGAGCGGGCCAGTATGTGTAACGACTGCCACACGCCGCGCGACGACAAGGGGCAGTTGATCATGAGCCAGGCGCTGCAAGGCGCTCCGATCGGCTCGACCCCCATCCATCCGATGCCCTGGGCTGACACCGCCCCGCCGATCGCCGGCCTGCCGGCCCACTTCACCGGCGATCAAATGGTGACATTCCTGCGAAACCGGCAAACGGCCCGATGGATCGATGGCCGCGGCCGCCAATGCCGCCGTATCGGTTTTCCCATGAGGATGCGGAGTTGATCATGCTGTATATACGCTCCCTGAAGAAATGAGGGCATGCGTGCCTCGCGTTCGTTCTGAGCCTGCTGGTCTTCACGGCTCCGCGCGCTGCCGAACTGAAAATCGCCACCTGGAATTTGAACTGGCTGACCAGCCGGGTCAGCCGGGCTTCCGGCTGACGTCAAGATTCGTCAGCCGGAGGACTTCGACCGGCTGCGGGGATACGCGCGCGAACTCAATGCCGACGTGGTGGCGATCGAGGAAGTGGACAACGCGGAGACGGCGCGGCGACTGTTTCCGGCTGAAACTTATTCGATCCACATGAGTCATGACCACGTCCGGCAGCGAGTCGGTATCGCCGTGCGCCGCGGGATCGCCTACACCGTCAATCCCGACGTCACCGCGATCGCGCTCGACCCGATCGCTCATCTGCGCAGTGGCGTGGATATCACGCTCGATGCGCCGGCGGGACCGTTGCGCCTGCTCGCGGTGCACCTGAAACAGGGGTGCCAGTATCTGACGTTCGGCCGCACACCGCGCACCACCTGCGTGACGCTGATGTCGCAGTTCACGCTGGTGGCGCAATGGATCGCCGCCCGCCGGGACGAGAAGATGCCCTTTGTCGTGCTCGGCGACTTCAATCGCGGGCTGGACAAGAACGATCCGTTCGTTCGGACGATCGCCGGGCCGACGCCGCTGACCCGCGCCACCGAGGGATACAGCAGCCCCTGCTGGGGCCACGAGGCGTTCATCGACCACATCCTGATCGGCGGCGCGGCGCGCGCCTGGGTTATGCCGAACAGCCTGCGGGTGCTGGCGTATCGCGAGACCGACCCCGCATGGAAGGAACGGCTGTCCGATCATTGCCCGGTTTCGGTGCGGCTGACCGGTGCCGGATTGACTCCTCCCTCGGGCGGGGCTGCCATGCCGGCAACGCGGGAGGCCAGGCATGCTCAAAGAACTACCGCTTCGGATGCACCACCACGCTTACGCGGTCAAAGACCAGGAAGCGAACCGCCACTTCATCGAGGACATTCTGGGGATCCCCCTTGTCGCGACCTGGTGCGAGCGCACCTTCCGGCCCGAGGTCGGACGCGAAGTTGACTACTGCCACACCTTCTTCGAGATCGCCGATGGCGGCGCCCTCGCCTTCTTCCAGTTCGCCGACGAGGACGCGTACCAGAAAAACCGCGCGATCCTTCAGGAAGTTGGCGGGTCCTGGCACATGGCGCTCAAGGTCAGCCGCGCCAGCTTCGACGAACTCCAGACGCGGTGCGAGACCGCCGGCGTCCCGGTTCGAACCATCGATCACGGCTATTGCCTGTCGATGTACCTGAAAACGCCGGACGGCCTGCGGCTGGAGTTCACCGTCGATGCCCCCGATGCCGAGCGGATCGCCGCCATGCGCCGCGCCGACGCGCACACCGAGCTGGCGCGCTGGCTGGCCGGCGACC